>CAZHGD010000099.1:0-27254 GCA_964531735.1 uncultured Fimbriimonadaceae bacterium
TGCTGCTGGCGCCGGTGCTGGTCGGCCTGGCGCTCTGGCTGGCCGTCGCCGTGGCCGCGGCCGCGGCCGGCCGGTATGCGCGCGACGCGGCGAGTTAGGTATACTGTCCCCGAACTGTGCGGGCGCTGTGCTATACTGCCGACCGGAGGCCGGTGTGATGTCCAGGCGGCGGGTCGGTGTGTTGTTTGGGGGGCGGTCGGGCGAGCACGAGGTCTCCCTGGCCAGTGCCTACAGCGTCATGCAGGCGCTGGACGAGGCCGGGTACGACGTGGTGCCGATCGGCATCGACAAGCTGGGCCGGTGGCGCGTCGGCGGTGACTGCTGGACGCAACTGCGCGCCGAGGCGCGAGTCCAAATCGGGCCCGGCGAAGAGACCAAGCCGCTGCCGAAGCTGGCGCTCCAGAGCCAGCCCGCGGGCACCGAAGTGGTCCGGGCCGGCGACGGGTTCGTGACCCGCCCGGTGGACTGGCTGCGCGAGGTCGAAGTGGTCTTCCCGGTGCTGCACGGCACCTACGGCGAGGACGGCAGTGTGCAGGGCCTGCTGGAGCTGATCGGCCTGCCGTATGTCGGCGCCGGCGTGGCGGGCTCCGCCGTCTGCATGGACAAGGGCCTGATGAAGCGCGTCCTGGCCTCGGCCGGGATTCCGCAGGTCGACTGGCGCGAGGTCCTGCGCGGCGAATGGGAGCGCGATCCGGCGGCGGTCCATGACGTGGTGGCCGAGTTGGGCTATCCGTGCTTCGTCAAGCCGGCCAACCTGGGCTCCAGCGTGGGCATCTCCAAGGTGCACGGCCCCGACGAGCTGGGTGCCGCGCTGGACGAAGCCGCGCGGTTCGACCGCCGGCTGATCGTCGAGCAGGGGCTGGAGCAGGTCCACGAGATCGAGGTGGCGGTGCTGGGCAACGACCGCCCGCGGGCCTCGGTCTGCGGCGAGATTGTGCCCTGCCACGAGTTCTACGACTACGAGGCCAAGTACCTGGCGGACGGGTCGCAAGCCATCATTCCGGCGCGGCTGCCGGAGGACGTCACCGAGAGCATCCGGCGCTACGCCGTGGAGGCGTTCGCCGCGGTCGATTGCGGCGGCATGGCGCGCATCGACTTCTTCGTGTCGCGGTCGGACCACGCGGTCTACCTCAACGAGCTGAACACCATTCCGGGCTTCACGCCCATCAGCATGTACCCGAAGCTGTGGGCGGCGACGGGTCTGCCCTACACCGAGTTGGTGGGCGAGTTGGTGGAGTTGGCGCTGGCCCGACACGCCGATCGGCAGCGCTCACAGACCAGCATCTAGCCGCGAAGGTGTTCGCCCCGCCGCGGCGAACCCGGCCCCGATGTCACCAGGAGGCAGCCTGTGGGCACGCTCGGGCCGGCCGACGCCGCGGTCTTCATGCGGCTCGCGATAGCGCTCTGTATCGGGCTGTTCATCGGACTGGAGCGCGAGTACTCCCACGTCAAAGCCCCGGCGGGCATTCGCACGCACGCTCTGCTGGGCATGCTGGGCTGGGCCTCCGCGCTGTTGGCCCAGCAGTTCGACGCGCCCATGATCCTGGTCGGCATGTTGGCCGTACTGGCCGCGGTGGCCGTGGCCGGCTACGTGATCACCAGCCAGCAGGAGGAGGGCGACAAGGGCCGCCTCGGGCTGACCTCCGAGGTGGTGCTGCTGCTGACCTTCGTGCTCGGCGCCATGGCGTTCCACGGGCGCGTGCGTGAGGCCGTGGTGATCGCCGGTGCCACCAACGTCATCCTCTCGGCCAAGCGGCCGATGCACCGGTTCGTCGGGGCGGTGAGCGTCGAGGACTGGGTCGCCTGCATGAAGTTCGCGGTGGTGACGCTGGTCATCCTGCCGGTCCTGCCCAACGCGCACTTCGGCCCGCTCAACGCGTTCAACCCGTACAAGACCTGGCTGCTGGTGGTCATGATCGCGGCCATCAGCTTCCTCGGCTACGTACTGACCAAGATCATCGGCGCCGAGCGCGGAGTCATTCTGACCGGCCTGATCGGCGGCCTGGCCTCCAGCACCGCGGTGACCTTGGCCAACTCGAAGCGCGGCCGCCAGTCGCCGGAACTGGCCGTGCCGTTGGCGCTGTCGACCATTCTGGCCTGTGGCGTCATGTTGCCGCGGCTGGCGCTGATCGTCTGGGCCCTGTGTCCGCCGGTGGTGCCGTTGCTGCTGCCGCCCTATGGGGCCATGTTGACCGTGGCGCTGGCGTACTCGTTCATGCTGCATCGCGCCCACCGCGAGGAGCAGGCGGCCGGGGCCGACGGCAGCGGCGCCCACCACGCCAACCCGTTCGAACTGGGTTCGGCCCTGAAGCTGGCGGTGGCGTTCGCGGTGGTCACGCTCCTGGTCAAGTGGGTGCAATCGGCCGGTGCCGGGCATTCGGGCTTGTACATGGTCAGCTTCGTCGCCGGCTTGGTGGAGACCGACGCGATCATCGTGACCTTGGCCGAGCAGGCCCACGGTCCGGAAGCGCTGGCCCTGGCGGTGGCGGCGCACGGCATGGTGCTGGCCGCCATCGCCAACTCGGTGCTCAAGGCCGGTCTCAGTGCCAGTGTGGGCGGCTGGCGCTACGGGCGCCATGTGGTCGGCTGCCTGGCGCTGTCAGGCTTCACCGGCGCGCTGGTGACCTGGCTGATCGGCTGACCGGCCACGTCGGCCGCCCGCAGGAGGAGGCCGCTTGGTGGACGGCGTAGGTATGGGCAGGGAGAGATGTCGTCATGCCCGCCTCCTATACGCCGACCGGTCACGGCTATGCCCTGGACCTCGCGCAGCAAACCCTCCGCGTGGAGCACCTCGCGCCCGGGCTGCTCCGGATTCGGCGCTACCCGGGCGCCGAGCCGCCCGAGACGCCGTTGCTCCGCTATGGCTTCTGCCGCGAGGACTGGCCGGCGCGGCCGCCCGAGATCTCTGTCGGCGCCGCCACCGTGACCAGTAGCGACGGGCTCTGCCAGGTCACCTCGGGTTCGGACGGGCGCGTCGAAGTGCGGGTCGGTGAGCGCGTCCTGCTCCACGAACTGCTCGGCGACTGCGCCTTCCGGGCGCGGTTCGCGCTGGCCGACGAGACGCGCTTCTTCGGGCTGGGTGACCAGACCCGTGAGCGCCTGGAGCACCGCGGCACCCGTGGCGTGCTGTGGTGCCGCAACGTCAGCGGCTATGTGCCCGTCCCGTTCTTCTGGACCAACACCGGCTTCGGCCTGTTGGCCAACACCACGCGCGCGTTGCGATTCGACCTCGGGGCCACTTCGTCCGACTGGTTCGGCTTCGAAGCCGACGGTGGCAGCCTCGACTACTACGTGCTCTACGGCCCCACGCCGCGCGAGATCATGGCGCGCTACACCGACCTCACCGGCCGGCCGCCGCTGCCGCCGAAATGGTCGCTGGGCCTGTTCTTCATCTGCCGCACGCAGGCGGACGCCAAGGAGTTGACCGACGACTGCCTGAACTTCCGCCGCGAGGGCATCCCCTGCGACGCCATCGGTCTGGAGCCGGGCTGGATGGCGCGCAACTACGACTTCAGCCTGGACAAGGACTGGCACCCGGAGCGCTTCCCGGTGCCGACGTGGGCGCGCCACGGACGGCACAACTTCTTCCCGGCCATCCAGCGTCTGGGCTTCAAGCCCGGCCTGTGGCTCTGCTGCGACTATGACCTGAGCTATGAAGAGGAGCGCCAGGCCGCCGCGCGAGCCGTTGCGACCGGCGACGCGCCGGCGGCCGCAGGCGGGTTCGAGCAGGACGAGCACCTGACGCACGCCCGCCGCATGGACACGCTGACGCGGCCGGATGAGCCGTGGTACCGGCATCTGACCGACTTCGTCGACCAGGGCGCGCATTGGTTCAAGCAGGACGGCGCCAACCAGGTGCTCGACCATCCCGACCGGCTGTACGGCAACGGGATGCACGACGACGAGATGCACAACCTGTACCCGCTGCTCTACTCGAAGCAGATGTACCAGGGCTTCAAGGAGCACACCGGCCGCCGCCCGTTCACGTTCACCGTCGGCGGCTGGGCGGGGCTGCAACGCTGGACCAGCACCTGGACCGGCGACACCGGTGGCGAAGAGGGCCCGCTGGGCGCCTGCCTCAACCTGAGCCTGACCGGTCACGGCATGACCACGCCCGATATGGAGGTGACCACCAAGGAGGGCATCCACTTCGGGTTCCTGCTGCCGTGGTCGCAGCTCAACAGTTGGACCTACTGGCGGCACCCGTGGCTCCTGGGCGAGCCGCTGACCGGCATCTTCCGTGAGTACGCGCAGTTGCGGTACCGCCTGCTGCCATACCTGTACACCTGCGCCTGGCAGGCGGCCCAGACCGGCTATCCCATGCTGCGCGCCATGCCGCTGGAGTACCCGAACGAACCGGCCACCTACGGTCTGCTGCGCCAGTACCTGTTGGGTCCATCGTTGCTGGTCGGCTCGTTCACCGACGAAGTCTGGCTGCCCGAGGGCGAATGGGTCAACCACTGGACCGACGAGGTCCACACCGGCCCGGGTGTCTGCCGGCCGACGTGTCCCGCCGACCGCGGCGGTCCGCTGCTGGTGAGGGCCGGAGCGGTTCTGGTCATGGGGCCGCCGATGGACTATGTGGGCCAGCGGCCCGACGACGAGTGGACCATCCACGTCTATGCCGGTGGCACATCCGCGATCATCGTCTACGAGGATGACGGCCTGACGTTCGGCCATGAGGATGGGGCGTACCGGACCACACAGATCACGCAGACGACCGGCGCGAACCAGGTCACGGTGACCATCGAGCCGGCCGCCGGCAGCTTCGCCGGCGCGGCGACCGAACGAGAGACCACGATCGTCGTGCACGCGGCCGGCGGCGCGCACACCCTGGCCTGCGGGCGGTTGGCGACTGACGAGCCGCACCGGCTCGAGGTACGCTGGTAGGCAAGCACGAAGGCCACCAGCGTCTGGTGGACGCTGGTGGCCTTCCCGGCGCGGCAGATGACAGGTTCATCCGGAGTAGCCGCGCAGCGGCGTATCGAAGGACCCGGCTCGGGCGGAGCCGGGTCTGCACCAAGTCAGCAACCGCCATCGGTTCGGCGGTGCCCTTCGATACGGCCTGCGGCTTACTCAGGGTGAACTGGGCATCTGCGTGGAGTCGTCGCCGGGCCACGACAGCACTGGCGGGCCAGCAGCCTGTGGCAACCGGACAAGCGACAGGCGAGCAGGAGTTGCGGCCTGGCACTACCGCCGCGCGAACAGCCCCGCGCTGCCGAGGACTTCGCCTTCCTTGACTTTGGCCTCGTCGCCGAAGCGCGCCAGCAGCTCGTCGGCGTGCTCGGCCACCTTGCGGAAGGCCAGCGCCTGTTCGTCGATCACCTCGGGACGGTAGTGCTTGAACCACGGGATGCCGTAGCAGCGCCCCGACATCGCCTCGGTGACCGGCAGGCTGCCCTTGGGTTGGCGCAGGTCGCGGTCGGCATTGGCAATGGCCGTGGGCTGGCCGTCGCCATAGATGTCGGCGTCGTGGAACAGGCTGTGCAGGTGCAGCGGGAAGTTCGCGCCGCCATAGGTCGAGACACCTTCGGCGCGCACCGCCTCGGTGAACTTGGCGACGCTCAAGCCGCCGAGTTCCTCCGGCCGATACAGCCCGTGCGCGGCGTACCAGCCGCCCATGGTCGAGCCGGAGTCCTTCGCCGGCCGGTGCGCCTCCAGGCCGGGCGCCCCGTCGAGCCGGTCCCAGAACCGGTTCATCGCGCGCTGGATCTCCTCCATTCGCGCGCGGTAGTGGCGCAGTTGCACGCGTCCGACCGCCGACGAGCACTGGTGCATGCGGTACTTGTAGCCGCCCCACGGCATGCCCTTGAACGGCGCCAGCGACGGGTCCTCGCAGACGGCCGAGGTGCGCTCATAGTGGCCCCAGGCCACCGCGCGCTCGTAGATCAGCCGGTCGTCGGTGATCATCATGCCGGCTTCGCCGATGGCCAGCGACTTGCCCGACATGCACGACATCGCGCCGCAGTCGCCGATGGTCCCGACCAGCCGGCCCTTGTAGAGCCCGCCGTGGGCGTGCGAGACGTCCTCGATGACCTTCACGCCATGCTTACGGGCGATCGCCATGATCGGGTCCATGTCGGCGGGGTAGCCGCAGTAGTGGACCGGGATGATGGCCTTGGTGCGCGGGGTGATGCGGTGTTCCAGGTCGTTGGGGTCGAGGCACAGGCTGTGCGGCTCCACCTCGGCAAAGACAATCGACGCGCCCAGCGAGTAGGCCGGCAGGACCGAGGCCCAGTAGGTCAGACTCGGCCCGATGACCTCGTCGCCGCGGCGCACGCCACAGGCCCACATCGCCGCTTGCAGCGCCGCGGTGCCGGTGTTGAACCCGATGGCGTACTGGCTGCCGTGCCAGGTGGCGAAGTCCTGCTCGAACTCCTGGGTCACCTCGGTGCCCGACATGCCGCCGCGCCGGATGACCTCCAGCACCGCCTCTTCGTCCTCGGCCGTGATGATGGGCCAGGTGAACATGTCACCCGGATCGGTCTTGACGGTCTTCGGACCGCCGAGCAATGCCAACGAACTGCTTGCCATCGCTGCATCTCCTCGCTGTGCGACTGACGCGAGGGCGTTCGCGCCGGACGCAGCGGATCCTGCTGCGAGGTGAGCGGCGCTTGGCGAGGTGGCGCTACGGGGCGGCGGGCTGCACGCAGCGGAAGCCGCATATCACCCAGTTGGCGTCGAGTCAGATGTCACGCTACGGGTCCCTTGGGGGACCGGCTCTGCGTGGGTCGGGCCAGACATCGGCGGCTGGCTCTGTGCGAGTGCCCTCTGGTCTGCGCCAACGGCGCCGCGACGGTGGAGGCACCGACCGGGATGGCCACCTGCCGGGCACCGACCGTTCCGCGCTACCGCACCGGCGGCGCCATCGCTCAAGGTGCCGCGGACAGCCAACCGATGAACTTCACGCCGGCACCACTTACCTCGTGCGCTCGGCCCGCAGTTCCTGCACATGCTGCCGGTAGGCCGCGAAGGCCCCCGGCGGCGGAGCGGCCAAGTCACCGTAGTAATAGCATGGCTGGAGTTGCCGCGCACGACTCAGGGCCGCGAACCGGGCGAACCAGCTCAGATCAGGCTGCGCTGAGCGGCTGTCGATGCCGCCCCACCACCACAACCAATAGCCGCCCGGCTTGAACGGCTCCAGCCGCTTGGCATCGGGCCACTCCTCACCGCCGGTCATGCCGTTGGCGGGCGCAGGGACCAGCCATCGCGCACCAGCCCCGATGGGCGGCGACACGATCACCGGCATCGCCGGATCTGCGGCCCTGATGCGCGCGACGGCACGGCTGACCAGGTCGGCATATCCGGCCAAGTCCGGAGCTTCGGACGACTCGAACGGGCAGATCGCCACCACGGTGTCGTCTTGCTGGCGGGAACGCGTGGCCAGCGCCTCGCAGATGCCGAGGTAGTCCGACTGCAAGCCTTCGTCCCGCCAGAACGGCGAGTCGGGTTTGGTTACGTTCGCCTCGCGATCGGCGTCGTTGGCGCGCACGCAGACAACGAGCACCACCTTCACGCCGGCCGCACCCAGCGCTGGCACCAGGTTGTCGAGCATGCGCGTGGCGCCCTCGGACGACCGTAGCGGGCCAGTGCCCGGCGCTGCACATTCGGTGGTCAGATGGAGCGTAACCGCATCCACCCCGGCCCGGTGCAGCCCAGCCGCGACGAGCTGCGCCTGCGAGGCATCGCGAGCCTCGGCTTGACCCGCCACCATGACAGGCACGACCAGTTGACCCGCCCGGTCCACGAAGCGGCGCGCCTCGTCGATGTGCCACGCCTTTGGCCGGCTGGCTGCGGGCGGATCGGCCTGGGCCTCGATGATGCAGACCCCATCTTCGCGCCGCACCGTTAGCTTGTGCGCTGCGAGCAGTGCCTTTAGGGTGGTCGAGAGTGGCAGGTTCTCCAGGCGGCCGGTTACCCGCGCCTGGGCGTCGACGCCTCTACCGAGGACGATCTGGACCCCGTACTGCTGCGCTACCATCTCCACCACGCGCGCCAGCGTCTCGTTCTGGAAGCTCACACTGACCAGCGGCTCCGCGGGTGGCACCAGCAGCACCATATCGCCGCCGTCGGCGTTCTGCAGCTTCGGTGTCTGCGTCCGCTTGGCCCGCGCCGCCCACAGACCGACCTGCTGCTGTACATATGCCGCCAGCCCACTCAGCGTCACCCGGCCGTCCTTCGCCGCCTGGCCCGACAGGCCCTTAGCCAGGTACAGCGTGAACACGCCGTGCCCCGCCTCCGGGTCCTCCCAGGCGCGCTCGCCCGCGTCGCAAGCCAGCAGCGTCGCCACCACGCGCGGCTTCGGCACCGCGCCGACCGGCTTGAACTGCGGGCGCAGCCCGCGCGCGAGCCCATCGGTCATCTTGGCATCGGTGTCGCTGCGGCCCTTCTGCGGGTCGTTGCGGCAGGCGTCCAGGATGAACAGCACCTCGCCCGCTTGCAGACCGTCGAGCGCCTTGTTGACCAACCGCATCGGCAGGCTCATGTCCTGCACCAGATCGACCTGCGTATCGACCGTCAGCAGGTAGTGCTCGCCTTCCTGCTCGATGCCGTGACCCGCGAAGTAGAACACCAGCTTGTCACCCGCCACCGCCCGCTGCCGCGCGTTCTGCAAGGCGCGGAGCAGATTGCCGCGGGTCGGCCGGCGCGTGCCGTCGGTCTCGTCGGTGGTCAGCAGCGTCACGTTCTGCCGCGGCACGCCGGAGCCGCGGAAAGCCTGCGCCACCGACTTGGCGTCGGCGTTGGCGTACTTCAGCGACGAGATGCGCTCATCGTCGTACTTCTCCACGCCGGCGGTGATGACGTAGGTCTCGGCCTGCGCCAGCGAGACGGTCAGACAGCAGACGAGTAGCAGGTGGCGCATCAGACACCCTCCGGTTGCCTGGCAGGCAACGAGGGTGAGTATAGCCAGGCACTCGGCGCCGGGCAACACGGCCCCGGTTACAGGCCCGCGACGGCGGCTTGACCGGCGGCTTACCGCCGCGTGACGGTGAAGTAGGCCCACGGCGAGGCGTCGAGCGAGCGGCGGCCGGTCTTGTCCCAGACCACCGCGCGGGCGCGGAGCGGGAAGGTGCCCGCTTCGGTCAGGTCCAGCTCGTCATAGGGCAGGAACAGCGTGAAGTCGCGGTACTCGGCCACCGCATACGGCGGGATGACGTCCTCGAACACCGCCACCGAGCCGTCGCCGGCGCGGAAGCGGCCGTTGCGGTCCTCCATCCTGCGGCCATCCGCGCGCTGGAAGTAGACGGCCACCTGACAGGTGCGGTCTTTGAACCCGCTGATGGTCAGCCGCAGGTGCAGCAGCAAGCCGGCGACGTTGTTCTGTGGCGGCGTGTGCTCCACCTTGAAGTCGTGGATCAGCGCCGTCTCGGTCGGCTCGGTCAGGTCGAAGGTGAACGGCGCCGCGGTGGCGATGACGCGGCCGCCACGGACCTCGACCAGTGAGACGACCGCTTCGAGCGGGTACTTGCGGCCGGGATCGAGGTGCAGTTCGCGCTGCGGCACGAACAGCGGCACGCCGCGCACGGTGGCGTGGTCGAAGCGGGGGATGAACTCGGTGCTGGCTTCGACGCGCCCGAGGTTGTCGGCGTAGCCGCCGTTGTGGTCGCGCAGCCACTGTCCGCCCCGCACGCGGAAGTTGGCCACCACGCGGATGCGCCGGTCCTTGAACCAGTGCGTCTCCGCATTGAGGTTGAGCCGGAAGCCGTAGCGCCAGTCCTCCACCGCGCCCCACTCGACGCCGGCCACCTCGAGGCGGTCGAACCGCCCGGTGGTGCCTTCGCCCGGCTGCGCGGGCACCGCGCGGCCGCCGGTCAGGCACTGGAACGACTCCGTGGTGACGTTGCCGGCGTAGTCGAGAGCGGTGACGACCACCTCGGTCAGACCGGCCTCGGCCAGCGGAATGACGGTCTCGAAGCCGAAGGTGTGACCGGGGAAGCCGAGGCCCTCGATGGCGGCATCGGGCAGCGGCACGATGCTGGCCACGAGGCCGTTGACGGTCACCTGCCGGATGCGCCGGTCATCGGCCACGATGCCCTGCACCAGCAGCGGGCCGACGTGGTCGACGACCACCGGCGTGTCGTCACGCAGCCGCGGGTTGGTCACCAGCACCAGCGGCCCGGTGGTGTCCGGGGCGCGACTGCCCGACACGACGATGCTCCGCGCGCGATCCGGGCGGGCCACCAACCGCGTGGCCCCCAGGCCCAGGCGGCGGGCCACCAGGGCCGACAATTCGCCGGCATCGACCGCGCCGTCGGCGTCGCCATCGGCGGCGAGTTGGCGCAGTCCGGCCAGCGCCGCCTGCAAGATGCGCTCGTCGCGGCCGACCAGCAGCGCGGTGGGCGTGCTGCTCTCGGGCCACAGGTCCGGCAGCGAGACGTCGTCGCCGGCGCCGCGCAGCGCGGCCAGCACGAACACCTCGCGGGCGCGCGTGGAGGCCAGCAGCGGCAGCAGCGCGTTCAGCGGCAGCGGCTCGTCACCGGCGGCGAGCACGGCGCGGCCCTGGTCATCGAGGCGAGCGTTGCCGGCCAGGATGACCACCAGGCTGTCCTGCGCGCCGATCTCGGGCGGATGGACGTGGTCGCCCAACTCCGCGATGTCGCCGGCGCGAGTGAGCACCAACACGTCGCCGGCCTGGACGCCGCCGTCCTTCACCAGCGTCTCGGTCAGTTGCGTCACCAGCCGCTGGAACGGTCGCTCGGGGCAGATGCCGATGACGACAGTGCGTGCGCCGACCGGCGGGCAGACCGCCAGCCACGCCAGATAGACCAGCCGCAGATGTCTCATCGCAGGTCGGTGCCGTCCCATCTTGCCGCCATGCTGGACTAATAGACAGCGGCCCGGCGGTCTTGTTCAGGTGCCCCGAGCGCCGCGGCGCTGCAAGAGCACCACGAACACCGGGCCACCGACCAATGCGGTGACTACTCCAACCGGCAGCTCGGCCGGCGCCAGCACGATGCGGGCCAAGGTGTCGCAGAGCACCAGGAACGCCGCGGCGGCCAGGCCGGCGCAGGGCAGCAGCAAGCGGTGGTCGGGTCCGATGACGCGGCGCACCGCGTGCGGCACGATCAGCCCGACGAAGCCGATGGGCCCCGAGACCGACACCGCCGCCGCGGTGACCAGCGAGCCGGCCACGAACGCCGTGCGCTGCACGCGCGTCGGGTCGACCCCGCGGCCGAAGGCCATTTCGTCGCCCAGCGCGAGCTGGTTGAACGCCGAGGCCTGCATGAGCAGCAGCGCCAGGCCCGGCAGCGCCATCGGCAGGATGGCCGCCAGGTCCTTGGCGCCGATCACCGCCAGGCCGCCCATCATCCAGCGGTCAATCGCCACGAGTTGGAGCGGGTCGACCAGCGTGCGCACCAGCAGGATGGCCGACGAGCCGACGAGGGCCACAGTGACGCCGCCCAGGAGCAGCGCCTCGATGCGCAGCACGCGCCGCCGCACGCCGAGGCGGTAGATCAGCGCCACGATCAGCGCGGCGCCCAGCAGACTGGCCACCTGCACCGACGACAGCGGGCCCAGCGCGAAGCTGTAGGGAATGGAGATGGCGATGACGGCGCCGACGGCGCTGCCACTGGCCACACCGAGGGTGTAGGGGTCGGCCAGCGGATTGCGCAAGATGGCCTGAAAGGCCGTGCCGGCGACACCCAGCGAGAAGCCGACGAGCAGGCCCAGCAAGGTGCGCGGCAGGCGCTGCCGGAAGACGATCTGGTAGGCCACCGAATCGGTGGCCGCCGCGGGCGACCGCCAGGCGTCCCAGGCGTCCCACAGCGAGACCCGCGTGGTGCCGAGCCACAGCGACAGTGCCGCCACCAACAGCGCCAGGCCGGCGAACAGCAGCACGACGGCGGCGAGGCGCAGCGGGCTCAGTCGCATGTCGGGCTCCCGGGCACCGGCGGCAGGACCAACGGGCCGCCCAGGTCGGGATCGGGCACCACGCGCAGCCGCTCGCCGTAGACCCGCCGCAGTTGGTCGATCTGCAGCACCTCATCCGGTGGGCCCGCGGCGACGATGCGGCCCTCGTGCAGCAGCCAGAGCTTCGGGCAGTAGCGGGCGGCCAGGTTCAGGTCGTGGGTGACCATGAGGATGGCCAGGCCGTCTTCGTGGAGCTGCGAGAGCAGTTCCATCACCTCGTGCTGGTGGTGGATGTCGAGCGCGGCGGTAGGCTCGTCGAGCAGCAGCACTTCGGGCTCCTGCGCCAGGACCGAGGCCAGCAGCACGCGCTGCTTCTCGCCGCCGCTCAGCGTGTTGAACACGCGCTCGGCCAGGTGCGCGGTCGCCGTGCGCTGGAGGCTGCGTTCGGCCACGGCCACGTCGTCGGCCGACTCGAGCCCGAACAGCAGGTGCGGAAAGCGGCCCATCAGGACCACTTCGGCGACGGTGAACTCGTACGACGGACTGACCTCCTGCGGCAGGTAGCCGACGAGCTTGGCGCGCTCGAGCGACGGCCGGCTGAGCACCGGTCGCCCGCGGAGCAGGACCTGGCCGGCGGTTGGCGTCAGCCGGCCGAGGAGGAGGCGCAGCAGCGTGCTCTTGCCGCTCCCGTTCGGCCCCAACAGCGCGCCGAAGTCGCCGGCGGCCAGCCTCAGGTCGACGCCGGTCAGCACCGGCGCGGCGCCGTAGGCAAAGGCGACCTGTTCTGCTTCGTAGACGGCTTCCACGGGCTGAAGACTAGCGCAGGCCCGTTAGCCGGTCAACGGGCGAAACGCCGGGGCGGCACCCGCACCGCGCGGGTCGCCGCCCCAGGCCGTCCGCTGCTCAGCCCGTTGGCGGGCCAGGCTCAGAGCTTCTTGCCGATCTTGAGCACGGCATCGGACACCGGCACGCCAGAGGCCGCGAGGTTGCCCAGGTGCAGGTAGATCTGCGGCTTGCCGCCCTCCTCGACAATGGCGAAGGTGCCGCCGAGGGGCAGCCACTCGACCTTCGGGCAGAGGACCATCTTGCCGGCGGCCTTGAGCGCCTTGACCTCGGCTTCGCTGGCCGCCCAGGCCACCTTGCTGCCGGGGTCGTTGTTGACGCCGATCTTGCCCAACTCCGCTTGCAGGCCGGCGTCTGTGCAGGCCACCTTGCCGGCGGAGTTGGCACTGCCGGCCAGGATCTTGATGAACTTGGCCTGGACGTCAGACGGCAGATCGGCGAGCACTCTGGCTGCGGTCACCAGCAAGGCCATGCACACGGCACCCAGAACGAACGATTGCTTGCTGCTCACGTCGCACTCCCTTCGACACAGGTCACGGCTCCGTTGAGCCCCCCGTTGCGGGCACATCCAGCGCGGCACAGCCACCCCGGCGGTCCCGCGCGGGACCGCTGCCGGAGCGGGCTTCGGCACGCGGCCAAGAGCTCCTTCGCGCGCCGGCGGTGGAATCTGCCTGCTTTGCCGTGGTTAGCCGAGGAAGTGATAGGGCATGAAATCGGTCAACGTGCCGATGATGTTGCTGATGGCGCCGCTGATGAAGTCGCCCAGGATGATGCCCAGGAACAGCGGCATCAAGCGGCGGTAGCCGCGCAGTCCGCCGTACTTGACCACCAGCGACTTGAGGCCCCAGGCCATCATCAGCGGCAGCCAGACCGTGCCCATCGACCAGGTGGACGAGATGCCGTAGCCGACCGGGTGCAGCGGGAACCCGACGAAGCGAATGCGCACCGCGAACATGGCGATGGCCACCACAAAGCCGGCGATGACGGCGCTGAACGCCGCCGGATCGGGCGCGCTGCCGACCTTGAGCCAACTGGCCAACTGGTTCCAGGTCTGCGACCCGAAGCCACGGATGATCCCGGCTGACTTGGCGCTCTCGGCGCCGACGTCGCAGCTCGGCTGCAACAGCGCCCAGTAGGCCGAGGGCAGCGCGACGATGGCCGCCAGCACCATGGCGATCAGCATGCGCCGCTGCGACGAGCGGCTGCGTTCGGCGCCGACCAGGCTCTCGATCCAGATCGGGCCGGGATGCGAGCGGTGAGCCCGGTTGAACCACCAGTAGAAGGTGAACCCGACCAGCGTGCCCGGCGAGAACGCGCGGGGGCCCCAAGCGTGGACCATGACCAAGCCCGGGTCGCTGAAGTGCAGGTCATGCACCGGGGCGCCGAACTCGGCCCGCAGGCGGAAGACCGCGATGGTGATGCCCAGGAAACCAAGCAGGAACAGCAGCGCCGGCACGGTCTCCATGCGGAAGTGCACCGAGAACCACAGCAGAAAGCCGAACGAGGCCAGGCAGGTGAGCAGCGCGACCCGGTAGGAGGTGGCCTCACGGTCGGTGCCGGGCATCCGCCAACTGGTGAAGGTGGAGCGGACGACGGCGCGCAGGTGGTGGCGCGCCGACCAGATGACGATGGCGGCGATGCCCAGGTACGCGCCGAGCGCCTGTTCTGGAATGTAGGGCGCCAGGGGATGGGCGTTGCCCAGCCCGAGCGCCTGGGCGGTGATGGACTGCGCCTTCCAGTACCACCAGAAGATCCAGGAACTGAACAGGATGTCCAGCGGCAGCAGGTAGCCCAGACCCAAGGCCCAAGGCTGCACCCACAGCGGGCTCCAGCCGATGGCGTTCCACGGGCGGATGGTCAGGTAGGTGCTGAGGTAGTAGTTGCGCACGCCGATTTCGGGCACGCCGGGGAACACCACGTGCAGGTTGTTCACCAGGTTGATCAGCGTCGGCAACGCGAAGCCCACCCACATCAACGGGCTGCGGAAGAGCGCGAAGCTCGGGTCGGCCATTTCGGTGGGCAGGGCCACCAACGGGAAGGTCAACTTCTCGGCATCGGCCCACTGCTTGCGTAGCAGCACGCTGAGGCTGGCGAACAGCCCCAGCAGCGCGCCGCTGAACAGTCCCCACCAGAGCAGCGGCCTGGCCAGCCCGCGCAGGACCTCGGCGTCCCAGAACGCGGCGTGGCCCTTGAAGATGGCCTCGAGCGTGCGCGGGTTGGTGACGATCAGGCTCTGCGGCACGTGCGGCCCGAACAGGGCCTCCCAGCCGTTCTCGGGCGTCGCGTACTGCTGCGGGTGCAGGATGACGCTGAGCAGCACTTGCGCCTGGTCGTGACCGACCAACGCCGAGCCGAGGCACAACATGCAGTAGATGGCCATCAGTTCGGCGCGGTTGAGCGCCCAGGAGGGCCGCAGGCGGCGGAGCCCGTTGGAGGCGAGCGTCAGCAGCAGCAACCAGCAGACGCAGTTGAAGTAGAGCGAGTAGGTGGTCGGGTGCCCGGTGTACTTGACCGCCTCCATGATGGCGACCCAGTAGGCGTTGATCGGGATCAGCACCAGGCCCAGCACAATCGCTCGGGCGCGCAACGGCGCGGCCGATTCGTTCATCGCCAACTCCACCGGGCCACCCACTCCACGGGCCACCTCCCGCTCAGAAACCCAGGCCCATCAGCCACTCACCACACAGCCGCGCCCAGGTGGCCACGTGCGGATCGCCCGGGGCCAGGCCGAGACCGTGCGCGCCATGCTGGTAGACGTGCAGCTCGAACGGCACGCCGGCGCGGCGCAGGGCCGAGGCGAACAGCAGGCTGTTCTCGACCGGCACGCCACCGTCGTCGGCGGTATGCCACAGGAAGGTGGGCGGCGTCTTGGCGTTGACCTGCTTCTCGTTGGACAGGTTCTCGCGTAGGGCCGGGTCGGGGTTGGGGCCCAGCAGGTTGTGCATGGACCCGGTGTGACCGAACTCGGCGAAGCTGATCACCGGATAGCAGAGAATCGCCGCGTCGGGCCGGCCGGCCAGGCGGTCGATGGGGTCGGTGGCGTGCGGGTCGCCCAGGTCCCAGTGCGTGGCCGCCGTCGAGGCCAGGTGGCCGCCGGCGGAGAAGCCCAGGATGGCCACCCGAGTCGGGTCGACGTGCCAGTCCTTGGCGTGGTGCCGGACGGTGCGGATGGCCCGCTGCGCGTCGAGCAGCGGGTGCGGGTGCCGGTACGGCGCGACCCGGTAATCGCAGACGGCGGCCGAGATGCCGAACTTGTTGAGCATCAGCGCGATCGGCTCGCCCTCGTGCGGTGCGCGGCCACCGTAGCCGCCGCCGGGACAGACCACGACCGTGCCGCGGGGCCGGTCGGCCGCCACCAGATAGGGCGTCAGGGTGGGCTCAAAACGGGGCTCGGCGGTGTCGCGTCCGGGGGCTCCGGCGGGCCACAGGGGCTGAGGAACGGCAACGCTCATCATCACTCCTCGCAGACTCTCGAGAATACGTCCAACCCGCGGCGCGCACAAGGGGGGAACCGCCGAGCGGGCCGGGTGAGTTGCACTACCAGAGACACACCAATCGAGAAGTGAACCGGTCGGGATACTCGGCCGGCGGCGTCACCAATAGGCGGAAGGTAGGTCAACACCATGTCGGAGGTCGGCACCACAGCCCGGCAAGATGCGCAGACCAGCAACTTCGGACCCGAGCGCTGGCTCGTGCTGCTCGGCGCGATGATCGTCATCAACGTGCTCGGCGTCGTCTACGGGTTCAGTGCGCTGGTCGAGCCCCTGAAGCGCACGTTCCCGACCTGGAGCAACACCGACATTCAGCGCGCCAATGCGCTGGCGCTCCTGTTCTTCGCGCTGTCGATGGCGCCGGCCGGCCGGCTGCAGGACCGCCACGGGCCGCGCCTGACGCCGTTGCTGGCGTCGGTCTGCTTCCTGACCGCCTTCCTGCTGGCCTCGCTGGTCACCGACCCGTCCCAGAAGCTGCTCTGGTGGCTGTCCTACGGCGCCCTCTACGGCATGGGCGTCGGCCTGGGCACGGTCAGCCCGCTGGCGGCGCTGAACAAGTGGTTCCCGAAGAACCGCGGCCTGATCACCGGCATTGCGCTGACCGGCTTCGGCACGGGTCCGGCGATCTACATCCCGACCGTGTCGCGGTACCTCGACCCGGCCGCCGGCGGGCACACCATTCAGCAGTTCTTCTTCGTGCACGCGTTCGTCTGTGCCGGCCTGACCTTCGTGGGTGCGATGCTGTTCAAGAACCCGCCGCACCTGCAGGTGGTGACCTTGCACGCGGCGACCGGCAAGCGTGACCTGGCGCCGGGCGAGATGACGCGCACGCAGCGCTTCTGGACGCTGTGGAGCATGATGGCGCTGAGCTGCACCGCCGGCCTGATGACCCTGGCCGTGGTCAAGGTGGCGGTCAAGGAATCCGGCGTGACGGCGGCGGAGGCGGCCTGGGCGGCCAGCGTGCTGGCCATCTTCAACGCCATCGGGCGACCGTTCTGGGGCATGGTCAGCGACCGCATCGGCCGCGAGCGCACCTTCGCCACCATCTTCACGGTGCAGGCCTTCGCCATGTTCCTGCTGCCCACCGGGCTGCAGTCGGGCTTCGCGCCCATCTGCGTGCTGGTGGCGCTGGTCGGCCTCAACTTCGGCGGCGCCTTCGGGCTGTTCGCGCCGAGCACGGCCGACAGCTTCGGCACCAAGCATCTGGGCACCAACTACGGCCTGGTATTCACCGGGTACGGTGTCTCCGGCATCATCGGTCCGTTGGTGGTGGCCTACTACAAGGACAAGTTCGGCATCTACGCGCCGGCGTTCCACCTGGCCGGCCTGCTGGCGGCGTTGGCCGCGGGTGTGGCCTACTCGTGGGCCTTCAGCACGGCGCGGGCCAAACAGGCGTTGGTCGTGGCGCCGGTGCTCGACGCCGACCACGCCACCGAAGAGACCTGGCTTGACAAGGCCGCCGACTGAACCAGTCGGCGGCTCTTGTCCGGGGTAGGAAGGGTAGTCGAACCCGCCTGGCGCTGCGCGCGCCGGGCGGGTTCGGCGGTTTGGTTGGCCGCGCCGCCGCCCGTGGCGGCCGTGGCCGTGTGCTAGAATGGGGCGGGCGACGATGCCTACCGGAGGCGGCGATGAGCATACTGCGGCGGTCGCTGGAGTTGGGTCTGGGCGCCCTGGCGGTGACCCGCGAGCATGCCGAGGCGTGGCTCGACGAGCTGGCTCAGCGCGAAGAGGTGCCCAAGGGCGCCGAGCGCGACCAAGTGATTGACGACCTGATGGAGCGCGGGCGGCAGTTCGGCGAAGAGCTGTCGGAGGCGGTCGGCAAGGAGGTCGCCGCGGCCCTGGCCCGAAGTGGTCTGGTGCGGCGCGAGGAATACGAGACGCTGCTGGCGCGGGTGGCCGAACTGGAACGGCGGGTGGCCGGCGCGCCGGCGATTGAGCCGGTGGCGGACCTGTAGGGCAGGAGCCGGCGTTGACTCTGCCAGTGCTGGAGCGGCTGCGCAACGCAGCTCGAATCAAGCAGATCGCCGGCATCGCCGCGCGGTATGGCTTCGCGCACGTCGTGGTGCAGGCGGAGCGGCAGGTCCGTAGCGGCCTGTTCCGCCGGTCGCGAGCCGGCGAGCAGAAGGCCGATCCGGCCGTGGCGCGGCTGGCCGAACCCGAGCGCTTGCGCCGCATGATCGAGGACCTCGGGCCGGCGTTCATCAAGGCCGGCCAACTCCTCAGCACGCGGCCCGACCTGATTCCGGAATGGGCGGTCCGCGAGTTGCGCCAACTCCAGGACCGCGTCTCGCCGATGCCGTTCGAGACGGTCCAGCAGACCGTCGAGAGCGAACTGGGCGAGCCGCTGGGCCAACTGTTCGCCACCTTCGATCGGGAGCCACTGGCGGCGGCCTCGATGGCCCAGGTGCACCGGGCGGTGCTGCCGGACGGCATGCCGGTGGCGGTGAAGGTGCAGCGGCCCGGCATCGACCGCCTGATCGAGCGCGACCTGTCGGTGCTGCACGACCTGGCCGAACTGTTCGAGGGCCGCCTGGCCTTCGCGCGCCATCTGCGGCCCACGCTGATGGTCGAGGAGTTCGCACAGGCGCTGCGCGACGAGTTGGTCTACAGCCTCGAAGGGCGCAACATCGAACGCATGGCCACGGCGCTCACGCCGGCCGATGGCGTCCGCGTGCCGCGCGTGTACTGGCACCTCTGCACGAGCAAGGTGCTCTGCTGCGAGCTGTTCACCGGCGTGGCGCTCACCGACTACGGCAGCCTCGACGGGCCCACCCGCAAGGAAGTGGCCCCGCGTCTGGCGGCGTTCGAGCTGCGCCAGATTCTGCTCGAAGGCTTCTTCCACGCCGATCCGCATCCGGGCAACATCATCGTGTTGGCCGACCACACCATCGGCATTGTCGACTGGGGCATGGTGGGCTATCTCGACCGCGCGCTGCGTGAGAGTCTGGCGGAGTTCTTCATCAGCATCGTCAGCCAGGATGCCGAGCGCCTGTGCGACGAGATCTGCGCGTTGGGCATCGTCGATGAAGAATCGGACCTGGAGCGCTTCCGACGGGACCTGGCGCGGGCACTCGACCGCTACTTCCACCTGACCCGCCGCGACTTCCCGCTGTCGCAAGTGCTGCACCGCGTGCTGGAGCTGAGCTATGAGCACCGCGTGCGGCTGCCGGCCGAGGTGCCGTTGCTGATCAAGGTGCTGGTGACCACCGAGGGCACCTGCATGGCCCTCGATCCCGAGTTCGAGCTGAAGCAGGCCTTCCAGCCGGTCGTTAACCAAATCGTGGGGTCGCGGTTGGCACCCGAGCAACTGGTGCGCGACCTGACCGCGAACGCGCGGTGGCTGAGCCATGCGGCCGGTCACCTGCCGCGGCAGGTGGCGGGCATTCTGACGCGGCTGGAGACCGGGCGGCTGAGCGTCCGTTCGGAGGACGCTCAGTTGGCCGAGGCCGTTCGCGGCCTGTCGGCCGCGGGGCACCGGTTCGCCTCGTCGGTGATCATGGCGGCGGTGTTGCTGGCGGGCGCGCTGCTCTATCCGACGCACCCGGTCGCGGGCACGGCGGCACTGGTCGCCGGCGCGGTGGGCGCGGTGGCGCTGCTGGGCGTGATGTGGCGCAAGACGACCTAGGAAGGATCTGGCATCACCATGTCGCAAAGACAGGACCGAGTCGCGGCGGCCATTCGCAAGGAGGTCGCCAACCTGCTGCTGACGCAGATGCGGGATCCGCGGGTGGCGCTGGCGACCGTCACGGGTGCGGAAGTGAGCCGCGACTGGAGTGTCGCCAAGGTCTACGTGTCGGCGTTGGGTGAACAGGCGGAACTCGACGCGGCAATCGAGGCGCTGAACGCGGCGGCCGGCTTCGTGCGAACTCAGATTGCGGGCAAGTTGACCATTCGCCACATGCCCGAGCTGATCTTCCTGCCGGACGACACCGCGCGTAAGGCGCAACGGCTGGAGCAGATCTTCAGAGAGGATTCGGAGGGATTCCGTAGGGACCGGGAGGGCTGAAAGCTGAACACAGACGTCTCAGGGGTGCTGGTGCTGGACAAGCCAGCCGGCATGACCTCACACGATGTGGTGATGGTCACTCGCCGGCTGTATGGGATTGCCAAGTCGGGTCATGCGGGCACACTCGATCCCGCGGCGACCGGGCTGTTGGTGTTGTGCCTCGGCCGCGCGACGCGGCTACTGGAGTACCTGACCGGCTGCGACAAGGACTACGACGGTGAGATCGTGCTCGGTGCCGAGACCAGCAGCGATGATGCCGAGGGCGACGTGATGGCGACGCATGATGCGTCGCACCTCGAGGCCGCCGACGTCGAGGACGTGCTGCCGAGGTTCCGCGGCGAGATCGACCAGGTGCCGCCGATGGCTTCGGCCAAGAAAGTGGCCGGGCAGCGGCTCTACCGGCTCTACCGGCGCGGCGAGGTGATCGAGCGCGAGGCGGTGCCGGTGGTGGTTCACGAGTTGGCGCTGACCGGCTTTGCGCCGGGTCCGCTGGCCGTGGCCTCGGTGACGGTGCGCTGCGGGCCGGGCACCTACATCCGGGCGCTGGCACGCGACATCGGCGACATGCTCGGCGTCGGTGGGCACTTGCGCAGCCTGCGGCGCACGCGCGTGGGCTCGTTCGCCCTGGCCGAAGCGGTCACCTTGGCGCAGATCGAGGCGCTGGAGCCGGACGCGCGGCTGGCGCTGTTGCACTCGCCGGTACGCGCCACGGCGCACCTGGCGCAGGTGCGGCTGCGGCCGGACGCCCGCCTGCGCCTGACCCAGGGCAAAGTGCTCAAGCCGGGCAACCTGCTTGATGAGTTGCCGGAGGGGGCGCCGTCGGTCGCGGTGCTGAGCCCGGAAGGCGACGACTTGTGGGGCATCGCGGTGCCTCGTGATGGTCTGCTGCAGCCGCGCAAGGTGCTGGCCGTCGGCGCGGACACCGAGGAGTAGCGCGGGGCGGGGCTCGACCAGTGGCGAGGTGTGGCCATGTGCTGTCTGACGCTGCTCTGGTGTGCCCTGACCGCCGCGCCGGCGCCCGCGCCCGGCGAAGTGCGCCTGGCCGTGCTGGCCGATACCAATCTGTCGGCCTATCCGAGCGAACAGCGCTGCACCTACGGGGCGCGCAGTGCCGCCCGCGTCAAGGGCATCGAGATGTTCTGGCTGGGGCGCTTCGACACGGCACCGCTGGCCGGACACCGTGTGACCGGGGCGCGCTTCGTCTGCCGCGCGGTGCGCGAGCAGTTCCGCACGCTCGGGTTCTCGACGGTGGCCGCCGACTGGGCGGAAGGCGATGGTCAAGGCGACGCCAACCGGCCGGGCACCTGCTGGTTGGCCCGGGGTCTGCCCGGTGGTGCGCTGGCGCCCTGGAGTGAGACCGGGGTCGACTTTGGCGACGTCGCCTGGACCGCGGGGCACACGCTGGTCTCCTACGGCGAGGTGACGCGGCACGGCGACGGCTGGCTGAGCGCACCGGTGGCGCCGCGGTTGCTCGAGGCCTGCGCGAGTGGGGCCTCGGCCGGCCTCTGCGTCAGTGACGAGACCGGCCAGACGCGTGCCAACAACGACATCTACTGCCGCGAGCAGAGCGCTTCGGCGCCATACGTCCTGGTCACTCGGACGCCGGCCACGGCGGCCACGGCGCGGGTGTCGCAGTTGGTCACCGAGCCACTGGTGGCCACCGATGGCACGGTCCAGGGCGCGGCCGAAGTGCGGTTCGACCTGGCCGCCGCAGCCGACGCTCTACCGCGCCTGGCCATCGACGCGGCGGTCAACGGCCAGCCGGTGCCACGCTGGCGGTTGCCCCAGCCGGTCAACGGCCGCAACGCGTTCAGCATCGACGGGCTGGCGCCCGGCTCGGCCATCGTGGTGGAGGTCCGTTGCGGCGGCTCGGCTCAGCGCACCGACGGCCGGGCGGGTGAGGCGCTGGCACCGGCCACCTGGCCTGCGTCGGCAACAGCTCCCGCCGCCGGCGCCGACAGTCCGGTCTACGCGGTGCCGGGGACCTGCCATGTCCACCCGGTGACGGCGAACGTGCTGGAGGAGGTCGGCGAAGCCGCGTATGCCGGCCCCGCCAAGGGCACCTGGCGCCGCGCCAATCCGGTCTGGGACGGCCACGCCGTCAGCCTGGCCGGTGCGCGCGGTGAGGCCGTGTGCTTCCAGATCGTAGCCGACGGCGTGATGGACCAGGAACTGCCGGAGCGGCACGACCTGCGCGGCGCGGGCGGGGTCCTGCCCATCGAGGCGGTGCGCGTCGAGCGGCTGTGGCTGGTCCACGATCCCCACCCGGTGGCCGAGATCGCCGTACCGTGGGCTGCCGCGCGGCGGACCAGCTTTCCGACGGTGCGCGGTCAGCGCTACTGGCCGGTGCTGGTCGAGATCCAGATCCCGCGCGATGCGGCACCGGGCGACTACCTCAGCGCCTGGGCCTATGGCGGCCGGTCGCTGCCGATCCGGCTGACGGTGTGGCCGCACACGTTGCCCGACGAGCTGGGGTTCGACGTCTCGCTGAACTCCTACGGGCGCGTGTACGAGCAGTACCAGGTGGCGGACGGCACCAGCGACGCGGCGTTGGCCGCGGAAAACGAAGTCCACCGGCTGGCCCACCGCTACCGGTTGACCTGGGCGCCGCTGACCTATGGCCAGAGCGGCCGGGTAGAGTGGGGCGCCGGGCCGGTGGTGGGCGAGGGCGAGCGGCCGAGTTGCGACTTCGCCACGTTCGACCGGCGGTTCGGCCCGTTGCTGAGCGGCGACGCACTTGCCGGACTGCCGCGGCCGGGCGTGCCGCTACGGCATATCTACCTGCCGTTCTGTGAGCACTGGCCGACGCCGATGGACCAGTACGCCTGGCGGCCGACGGCGACAGGCTGGCCGGACCTGCTGATCGACCATGCGCTCCACGCGCCGCCGATCGAGCAGGCTTTCCCCGCGAGCTACCAGGCCCGGTTCCGCGAGGTGGCCCGCCTCACCGCGCAGCACTTCCAGGAGCGTGGCTGGTCGCGCACGCAGGCGCAGTGCTACCTCAACGACAAGTACGACTACCGCGACCCGAAGCAAGGTGGGCGCGGCACATCTTGGTGGCTGCTGGACGAACCGATGCACCGCGATGACTGGCTGGCGCTACGCTTCTTCGGCCGGCTGTTCAAGGACGGGGTGGCCGCCGTAGCGGTCCGCAACCTGGTGGTGCGCGCCGACATCTCGCGGCCGCAGTGGCAGCGAGACTGGCTCGACGGCAGCATCGACCTGGCCGTCGTCGGCCGCGCGTACGCCGTACACCAGCGGCGGACCAGGGCCTGGCTCGATCGCGAGCGCGTCACGGCCTGGACCTATGCGTCGGCGCACCGGCCGGGCGCCTCCAATCTGAACGCGGTGGCCTGGTGCCTGTCGGCTTACCTGGCCGGCGCCGATGGGGTCGTACCGTGGAACAGCATCGGTGGCGAGGCGAACTACGTCACCC
This sequence comes from uncultured Fimbriimonadaceae bacterium, assembly GCA_964531735.1. Lineage (GTDB taxonomy): Bacteria > Armatimonadota > UBA10988 > UBA10988 > UBA10988 > CAZHGD01. The sequence goes on from CAZHGD010000099.1 coordinate 23,630, forward strand.
CGGCCGACACCGCGCTCATCCTGCCGGGCCGGCGGTTCGGCCTGGCCGGGCCGGTGGCCAGCGTGAGGCTGAAGGCGTTGCGCGAAGGGCAGCAAGAGGTGGAACGGCTGCGGCTGCTGGCGGGCAAGCGCGGCTGGTCGCGCGGGCAGATGGCCGCTGCGGTTGGCGCGCGACTCGACCTGCGCGGGCAGGCCACCGGTCAGGGCGAAGAGGCCGGCCGCCTGAGCTTCGCGGGGCTGGATGCGACGAAGCTGGCTCGCCTGCGGCGCGAGGTGGCGGCGGAACTGGAGCAGTAGGATGACGGTGGCAGACCTGACCGCGCGGATGCACGCGTTCGTGGACAGCAAGGGCTGGTACGACGCGGAATCGCGCCGGCCGCAGACACCACGCAACCTGGCCGTCTCGCTGGCTATCGAGGCGGCCGAAGTCCTGGAGCACTTCCAGTGGAGCGAGGCCTACGACCCTCAGGAACTGGCCGGCGAACTGGCCGACGTGGCGCTCTACCTGTTGCAGTTGGCCGACATTTGCGGCGTTGACCTGGCGCAGGCCATACTCGACAAACTGGCGCACAATCAGCAGCGGTCGTGGATGCCGGAAGACGAGAGCCGGGGATGTGACGATGATGACGTGTGATGAAGCGGTGGCGGTCTGCGAGCAGGTGCTGGCCCTGGCCGACTGCGACGCCGAGGCGACGGCGTCGATCCGCGGCGAGGCGCTGCTCCGGTTCGCCAACAACGAGCCGATCGAGCATGGCCAGTCGGTCGAGCGCAACCTGGAGGTGCGTCTGCGCGATGGGGGGCGGTTCGGCGAGGCCAGCGGTGACTGGCTGCTGAACGGTGGCGTGGCCGGGCTGTTGGCCGCGGCGCGCGCCCAGATGGCGGTCCTGCCGCCGGAGCCGGACCTGTTGCCGTCGGTGCCGGGGCAGCCGCTGCTGTCGGTGCTGGCCTACCAGGCCGACGCCTCGCTGGCGGCCTTCGACGCCGAGGCGCGCGCGGCGGTGGCCGGACAGCTCATCGGGCCGAGCCGGGAGGCCGGTCTACGCGCGGCGGGGGTCTGCGCGGTCACCGAGCGCCACCTCGCCAAGGCGACCAGTGGCGGGATGCGCGGGCGCTATGCGTCGACGCGCCTCGAGGCCGAGGTCACCGCGCAGAGCGACGACAGCACGGGGTGGGGCTGGTGCGGTTCGCGTAGCGCCGCCAACCTGACCGTCGCCGACGCCGCCCGCCGGGCGGTCGAAGTCGCCTTGCGCAGCCGCGAGCCGGCGGCCCTCGAGCCAGGCAGCTACCGCGTCGTGCTCGGACCGGAGGCGGTGGCGACACTGCTCGGCTTCGTGGCCAGCGGCTTCAACGCGCGCGCCTGGCTGGAGGGTCGCAACTACCTCGTCGGGCGCCTCGGTGAGGATCTGTTCAGCCCCGAGGTCAACCTGACGCAGGACATCTGCCATCCGGCGCTGCAAGCCTGTCCGTTCGACGACGACGGCCTCGGGGTGCGCCGCGTGGAACTGGTGCACTGGGGGCGAGCCAACGCCTTGCTGCACGACCGCCGGACCGCGGCCGAGTGCGGCGCCGACCCGACCGGGCCATCGGCCGGCGGTCGAGTCCGGCAAGGCTGCCATGCCACGGCCTTGGTCATGGACGGTGGCGAAGCCAGCGAGCAGGACCTGATCGCCGTCTGCGGTGACGGTCTGTACATCAATCGCTTCTGGTACACCAACTGGGTGGACCCGCGCGAGTGCGTGATCACCGGCATGACGCGCGACGGCACGTTTCGCATTCGCGACGGCCAACTGGCCGAGCCGCTGACCAACGCCCGGTTCAATCAGAACCTGCTGGTGCTGCTGCGCCAGGTGCTGGCACTGGGTCGGCCGGTGGCCCGGCCTGGCGTGGTGGCACCGGCGCTGCTGGCCGACGGCTTCACCATCAGCAGCGGAACGACCTTCTAGGAGGACGAACGGTGAGTGAGCAGGCGCCGGTGGTGCTATCCGTGGGACGGCCGCTGGCCGAGCAGCCGTGGCTGCGCGCGGTGCTGGCCGAGCTGGGGGCCGAACTGGTGGCGGCGTCACACGGCGAGGTGGCCCTGGACCGGGTGGCGCAGTCGCCGCCCGATCTGGTCCTGGTGAGCACCGACCCCGGCGGCCTGGACGCCTGGGAGGTCTGTCGCCGGATCACCCAAGAGCCCCACACGGCCCATCTGCCGGTCTTCGTGGTGGCCATGGCCTCGACGCCGGCCCTGGTCGAGGAGGCCGTGGCGGCAGGTGCCCTGGATGTGCTGGCGCCGCCGGTCACCCGCGGCGAGGCCGCCGGGCGCTTGCGCAACGCGCTGTCGCGCAAGCGGGCCTACGACCAGTGCCGGCGCCGGCTGCACGATCTCCGCCAGGTGAACAGCGCGCGCGACGGCATCGCCCGGCTGGCCCTCCGCGACATCGACCTGATGCTCGGCGTGGCGATGCGGGCGATGGCCGGTTGCGAACCGTCGGCGCCCGACGCCGAGCGCTATCTGCGTGTGGCGGCCGGCGAGGTTACGGCGGCCCGCGAGACGGTCGAGGTGCTGCAACTGGTGCGCGTCATCGAGGATGCGGAGTGGCGCTTCGATCCGCAGCCGTGTGACCTGTCCACGCTGCTGGCCACGTTGCTCGAGGCGGTGGCGAACGATGGTGGCCCGGCGGTGGCCGCCACCTTGGCGTCGGACCTGAACCTCCGCGCCGATGGCAGCCTGCTCTGCCATGGCGTGCGCGCGCTCCTCAGCCACCTCACGGACCGGCTCCTGGAGCCCGGGACGGTCAGCCTGTCGCTGAGTGGCCAGGCCGGCGGCGCCCGGTTGGAGCTGCGGGCCGAGGGCGAGGTGAGACGACGCGACGACGTCTTCGACCCGGTCAAGTCGGTGCTGCAGCTCACCTTGGCCCGGATGGTGGCCGAAGCGCACGGGGGCTGGCTGGACGTGGGTGATGGCGATCCACCGGTGCTGGTGCTCTGGCTGCCGGCGGAGCCACCGAGCGGCACGCGCTGGCCGCCGTCGAGCGTGGTCAGTACGGGCGCACCAGCGGGGGCAAGGTCAGCGCCATCAGAAGAAGTTGAAGCGGTTGACATGCTAAGGGCCAGGCGAGAGTTGCCCGCCCCGCTGCCATCGTTGCGGCTGCCACCGCCAACGGCGGATTGAAGAAGATCCACAGGCGCTCGGCCTCGCCCTTGACCGACCCGCTGACGTCGAGCAAGAGCATGGTGGCGACGGCCGCGACCACCAGCCCGGCGGCGCACGGCCCCAGTTCCTGGCGTCGCGCCAAGCCGGTCAGGGCGACCCAGGCGAGGGGGAGACCGAGCAGCAGGCCGTAGTCCAGCAGGTTGGGCAGCACCCACTTGAGGTAGTGACGATGGGCGATGCCGCCGCCGCTGTGAGCGTGTGCGTCCAGGCAGTGGCCGAAGACCGTCATCGTGTGTAGACCGGCCAGTGACGCCAGGCCCAGTACCAAGCCCACGCCGATCGCCAGTTCGAGCGCGGCGCGGCCGGCGGCCCGAGTGCCCGCGCGGCGGCTGGTGACCACCAACCAGGCCAGCGCCAGCGCCAGCGAGGCCGTGGCGCCGAGCGAGACCAGCAGCGAGCCCGATATCTGCGAACTACAAAAAATGTA
>CAZHGD010000100.1:0-27052 GCA_964531735.1 uncultured Fimbriimonadaceae bacterium
AGGGCGAAGCTCTTGCTGAGCCGGCCGTACCGCCGCCGGCGAGCGGACACGACCGCACGAGGCCAGGTCCCGCTCTGGTGGCCAACCGCGCCACGGCCGGCTCAGCAAGAGCTTCGCCCTCCCGGTCGCGGGCGTTGCTTGGCCGCCCTGGCGCACTCATCGACTGGCGCCGCAGAGCGCTGCGTCTCGCTGGGGCCCGCGGGCGCTGACTTCGCGGGCAGGAGGTGGTCAGCCGCAAACCGCACGGCCCACTCGCCCGGCAGCACACCCGCGCCCGCGGTTCCGGTTGCACCGGCGGCAACGAGTGGTTACGATGCGCACGCTAGGGCCGCTGCGGCCCGTGGTGAGCGCCATGATCGACCCACTGCCGTTGTCTGTTACCGATATCCTGGCGGTTCGCCAGCCCGACCGTCACGACCCGACCGTGCCCACGCCGGCCGAAGTGCTGGGCTATGCGCTGGGCGAGCGGCTGTCACGCCATGCCGACTGCGTGCGTTATCTGGAGGCGTTGGCGCGCGCCGGCGACCGGGCGCGGACCGTCTCTATCGGCCGCAGCGTCGAAGGGCGCGAGCTGGTGCAGTTGCTGGTCTCGTCGCCGCGCAACCTGGCGCGGCTGGACGAGTTGCACGGTGCCTGGCAGGAGTTGGCCGACCCGTCCGCGGCCCTGCCCGACCTGACCGCGTTGCCGCTGGTCATCTGGGTGGTGGCCAACGTCCACGGTGGCGAGCACAGCTCGGGCGAAGCGGCGCTGGCCCTGGCGTACCAGTTGGTGGCCGGCACCGATGAGGCCAGCGCGGCGATTCGCGAGCAGGCCGTGGTGGTGATCGAGCCGTTGCAGAACCCCGACGGGCGCGACCGGTCGGTCAACAGCTACTACAGCCTGCACGGCGTGGTGGCCAACCCGGACCCGCACAGTGCCGAGCACGAAGCGCCCTGGCCGGGGCCGCGCGGCAGCCACTACGCGTTCGACCTGAACCGCGACTGGGCGCTGCTGACGCATCCCGAGAGCCGGGCGCGCGCGGCTTCGTTCCTGCATTGGCGCCCGCAAGTGGTGCTCGACCTGCACGAGATGGGCGAGGACCAGAGCTTCTACTTCCCGCCGCCGGCCCTGCCCATCGAGGTCAACGTGGCGGCCTCGCTGCAGCAGTGGTGGCAGGTGTTCGGCCGGGCCAACGCCGCGGCGTTCGACCAGCGGGGCTGGGACTACTTCATCGGTGAGGTGTTCGACAGCCACTATCCGGGCTATGGCGAGACCTGGCCGCTGTTCCACGGCGCGCTCGGCATGACCTTCGAGCAGGCGCGGGCGCGGACGATTGCGGTGCGGCGGCCGGACGGGCAGTTGCAGACGCTGGCCGATGGGGTGGCGCACCACTTCGTGGCCTCGCTGACGAGTTGCACCACCGCGGTGACCAACCGCGTGGAGCTGCTGCGGCACTACCGCGAGTTCCAGGCGCAGGCGGTGGCCGGCGGCGCCGCCGGTCCGCGGCGGGCGCTGCTGCTCGACGCGGGCGACCGGGCTGCCGACGCGGCCGAGGCCGCCGACAATCTGCGGCAGCAGGGCGTGTTGGTGCGGACCGCGGGCGAGGCGTTCACCGTCGCCGTGGAGCCGCTCGACGGCGGGCCGACGCACGAGCGGAGGTTGTCGGCGGGCAGCCTGGTGGTGCCGCTGGACCAGCCGGCGGCGCGCTTGATCCAGGCGCTCTGCGCGCCACGGTCGCCGATGCCGGACGACTTCGTCGCCGAGGAACTGGAGCGGCTGCGGCACCGCGCTGACGCCAACATCTACGACATCACGGCCTGGTCGTTGCCGCACCGCTACGGCCTGGAAGCGTTCTGGGCGGCGGCGGTGCCAACGGTGGCCGAGCCCGCCGCGGCCGTCTCCGCGCCCGCCGCAACGATGGGCTACGTGGTGCCGGCGGGCACGCGGGCGACCGGTCGGTTGGCGGCGCGGCTGGTCTCCGAAGAGGGCTGGCGCCTGCGGGTGGCGCAACGGCCGTTGCGAGTGAACGGGCGCGACTGCGGTCGCGGATCGCTGGTCTTGCGCGTGCGCGATCACGACGCCGACCTGCACCAGCGGTTGACCGCGCTGGTGGCCGAGACCGGCGCCGACCTGTTGGCGGCCGACTCGGCGTGGCCCGAGGCCGGCCTGCCGTTGGGCTCGTACCACATCAAGGCCGTGCAGCCGACACGCGTGGCCATGCTGACGCGCCCGCCGATCGCGGCCCAGGCCGCCGGCTGGTTGGCCTACCTGCTGGAGCAGCACTACCGGCTGGCCTACACGCCGCTCGACGCCGGTGCCCTGACGGCGCGGCGCCTGCGCGAGTACAACGTGCTGCTGGTGCCCGATGGTGGCGGCTACGAGCGGATCTTTGGTGGCGAGGCCACCTGGCTCAAGTCGTGGGTGGAGGCCGGCGGCACGCTGGTGACGCTCGGCGGCGGCAGCAGCGCCTGGCTGTGCGGGCTGGGTGACCGCTTCACCACCGCGCGCCAAGTCACCGACCTGCGCGGCGAGGAGCCCGCGGGCGAGGCCGCGGCGAAGGAGAAGCAGCCGCCGGTGCCGGCCGAGCACCGGCCGTTCACGCTGCCCCGCCTGTCGGCCTGGGTGCGCAGTGACCGCTACAGCTACCTGACCTACGGCTGCCCTGGCCGGTTCCGCGTGTCGTTTGGCGGCAGCACGCTGTTCAAGCCGCCTATCACCGGTCACACGGTGCTGCAGTTCGAGGCCACGGCGCCGGTGGCGTCGGGCTTCGCGCCGGGGCGCATGGCGCAGGCGCTGGCCGGTACGGCTTATCTCTGGCAGGAGCGCCACGGTGCCGGCCAGGTGGTCTGCTTCGCCGACGCACCGACGTTCCGGGCCAGTTGGCCGATGCTCGATCGGCTCTGGCTCAACGCGGCGCTGTTCGGCCCGAGCTTGGAACGGGAGTGAGGTGACCGTGGGCACCATCACGGAATTGGTGTCTCGGGTGCCGGTGCCCGAGCCCTGGAGCGAGGGCGACAAGATCCCCTGGCACGAGCCGGAGTTCAGTGCGCGGATGCTCCGCGAGCATCTGTCGCAGGCGCATGATCTGGCCAGCCGGCGGGCGGCGGTCATCGATGAGCAGGTGGCCTGGCTCGCCGAGCGGCTGCTCACCGATGGGCCGGCGCGCGTGCTCGACCTGGGCTGTGGGCCAGGTCTCTACGCGAGTCGCCTGGCGCGCCGGGGCCACACCTGCCATGGCCTCGACTTCGGCCCGGCCTCGATTGCCTACGCGCGCGAGACGGCCGCGCGCGAGGGTCTGGCCTGCACCTTCGAGCTGGCCGACCTGCGTGACGCCGAGTTCGGCAGCGGCTATGACCTGGTCATGATGCTGTTCGGCGAGTTCAACGTGTTCCGGCCGGCGGAGGCGATGGCCTTGCTGCGCCAGGCCCGCGGCGCCTTGTGCACGGGCGGCCGGCTGGTGCTGGAAGTGACCACGCTGGATGGCGTCCGGCGCATCGGCGAGCAGGCGCCGTCGTGGACCACGCACGCCAGCGGGCTGTTCGCCGAGCAGCCGCACTTGCTGCTGCACGAGAGCTTCTGGTGCGCTGACCGGCGGGTGGCCACCGAGCGTTTCCACGTGATCGATGCGGCCACGGCCGCGGTGGCGAGTCACGCGGCCAGCACACAAGGCTACACCGCGGACGAGTTGCGCCAGATGCTGGCTGAGAGCGGCTTCAGTGACAGTCGGCCGGACACCTGGCCGACGGGCGGGCCGGAGCTGGACGGCTACTTCGAACTGGTGGTGGCCGAGGTGTAGCCGACGGAGGAGACTGCCATGCCGGCCATGGACTATGCGCAGGTCGCCGACCTCTACGACACCTACGTGCAGACAGAGCTCGACGTGGCGTTCTTCCTGGCCGAGACCGCGGGCTGCCAACGCGTGCTGGAGCTGACCAGCGGCACGGGGCGCCTGTCGCTGCCGCTGCTGGCCGCCGGTGTGCCGCTGACCTGCCTGGACAGCTCCGGCGACATGCTCGACCGGCTGCGGCGCAGACTGGTTGAGCAGGGGCTGTCGGCACCGGTCTATCAGTGCGACGCCACCAGCTTCGAGCTGCCCGAGCGGTTCGACCTGGCGCTGATCCCGTTCCACGCGTTCGCCGAGTTCGTCGAGCCCGGCGCTCAGGCGGGCGCGCTCGACTGCATCTGGCGGCACCTGTGGCCCGGTGGCCGGCTGCTCCTCACGCTGCACAACCCGCCGGTGCGCCGGCGCAGCTTGGATGGGCAGGTACACCAACTCGGCGAGTACGCCCTGCCCGACGGCGCGGGGACGCTCAAGCTGTCGAGCCAGGCCACCTACGACCCCGCCACAGCGCTGGTCACCGGGTGGCAGCACTACCTGCTGCTGGACGCGGACGGCCGCCGGCGAGGCGAACGACAGGTCGCCGTCCGCTTCATCGTGCCGGAGCGCGAAACCGTGGAGGAGCTGGTGGCGGCGCACGGGTTCGCCATCGAGGCGCTGTTTGGCGACTACCAGCACGGCCCGTTCGACGCCGCCACCAGCCCGTTCATGCTCTACCGTCTGCGGCGCACCGACGGCTAACGCGGGCGCAGCGTGCCGCCGTCGGCCAGCGCGTAGCTGCGGCCGCCCAGCGCGGCGTTGGCGGGCAGCGCAGCGTCGTAGGTGACGGTGTGACCGTGCCCGCGAATGCAGGTCAGGCTGTCGGCACCGTAGCCGGCGGCCAGGTTGAGCGTGGTCAGCGAGGAGTCGGCGGTCACCTCCCAGGTGCTGTCGGCGTCGAGCGTCAAGCCCGCCCGCTGGATGGCGCCGGTCAGGCTGGAGCGGTGCTTGAGCGTCAGGCTGGCGGTGCTGCCGTCCTCGGCCACCACGTTGCCGGTCAGCACTTGCTCGTCGGCGGTCACCACGGCATGCCCGCCGTTCTGGCCGCGGCGGCCCCACTGGTTGCTGCCCGCCAGGACCAGCGTGCCGGAGGCGGCGGTCAGTGTGGCGTGGTTCAGCCGGATCTCGCCGGTCGAGTTGGTCACGTAGAACAACGGGCCGGTGGCGGCCTCCAGCGAGCCGCCGGTCATTGTGAACACGCCGTGGCCGCCCTCGGCATCGCCGCTGAAGCTCTGATAGATCATTACCCCCCACTGCTGGTGCCCGACCAGCTTGGTATCGGTGAGGGTGATGGAGTTGGAGCCCTCGATCACCGCGGCTTCGGCGCCGGTGGCCTCCATGGTGGCGCCGGTGACACGGATGTCGCCGGTGGAGTAGATGGCCGGCGAGCGGAAGCCCGAGGTGGTGACCCGTCCGCCGGTGACCTGGATGGTGCCGCTGCCGCGGTCGGTGGCCACTGCACCCGAACTGCGGCCGGCGGTGACCATACTCACATTGGTCAGCACGAGCGTGCCGCCGCGCGTGGCCATGACGCCATGCGCCGCGGCGGCCGACGCCTTGATGGTCAGGTCGCGCAGTTCCACGCGCGAGCCGCGGCCCACGGCGAACACGCCGTTGGCGCCCGTGCCACTCGTGGTCACCGAGCCGCCGGTCATCTGGATGGTGCCTTCGGAAGCGACCACCGCCGCGTTCAGCCCGTAGAAGCTGCTGGCCTCCTCCGAGGAGGTCTGGCCGTTGGTGGTGACGGTGGCGTTGGTCAGGACCAGCCGTCCGTTGCGCGTGACCAGGATGGCCGAGGTGTCGCGCTGGTCACTGGTGTACTGCCGGTCCGCTTCGGTCGCACTGCGGCCGTCGATGACGTAGGCGCCCTTCGGCGGCACCATGGCCCGTTGCCCACCGGGCGGCGGGCCGCCCGGTCCGTCGCCGCCGCCCGGGCCGCCTTCGCCCGGAGGCGGCCCGTCGGGCCGACCGTCGTCCAGGGCAAAGCTCGGCGGCACATAGCCTGCGGCCATCTGCGTCACCGCGGTGGCTGTCAGCGTGGGTGGGCCGCCTGGCGGCGGACCGCCCGGACCACCGGGACCGCCCGGACCACCCGGTCCGCCGCTGACGCTGACGCCAACGTACCGGCCGACGACCAGATCGTTCTGGGTGGCGGCCTTGGCTTGCAGCACCACCGTGTCCTGGCTGAGCGTCAAGGTGACTGCCGACTGGTTGCCGCCGCGGCGACCACGAGCTGGCCGGACCACGAGTTGCTCGGCCGTCACCGCGGTGACGGTGCCGACCGTCTTGGCTGGCCGCGTGTCGGCGCCTGCGCCGATGGCCACCAGCAACGGGCCGTAGAGCACCTCGATGCTCCGCGAGCCGCCGCGCTGGTCGGACCGGCCGACGGCCGGCTCGACGCCCACCGCCAGACACTGCTGGTCTCTGGCCAAACAGATCACCTGGCTGCCTTTGGTGATGGTCGCCCGTTCGGCGGCGGCCACCTGCCGGTAGCGTGTGCTCCGGGCCAGGTTGACCATGAGCCGCTTCGGTTCGTCGGCATCGTCGTTGGCGTCGGGCGGCCGCGGCAGTTTGGCCTCGAGGCTCAGTTGGTTGCCCTGGATCGCGATGAGCTTGCCGATCAGGGCGCCCGGGCCACCGGGGCCATCGGGTGGCCCGCCCGGACCGCGGCCACCCGGTCGGCCACCGGACTGAACCGGAGTGACGAGACCCAGCGCCACCATCGCCGTGGCGCACAGCGCCGCCATGGCCTTCAAGAACATGTCGCCCTCTCGATCCGCGACCATTGCGGTCACGGTCCGTGCGGATTGGTCTCACGCCGCCCGGCGGCGCGGTCTGGGAGGCATGGGCACCGGTGCTGTCTTGGCCTCGCTGGCTGTCCGGACGTCGGCCGGTGTCGGGCGGTTACCGGCCGTCGGCGGGCTACAGGCCGTAGAGGACGCCGACCCGCTCCATACGGATCGGCCCAGGCACGGCGACCGCTCCGGCGTTGGCGCGGTCACGCGTGAGATCGATGGTGGGCTTGGCCACCGGCCACAAGTCGTTGGTCGGTCCGCCGGGATTACGCTTGAACGGCACCACCTGATAGCGGCCCTCTTTGAGGCCGTAGCCGCTCGACTCCTTGGCCAGGTCGAGCGCGAAGGTGCCATCGGCGCGGGTCACCCAGGAGGTGCCGGTGTAGGTCTTGCCGGTGGCCTCGTGCACCAGCGAGACCATGGCGCCGGCCACCGGTTGTCCGTCCGGCCCAACCACCTTGCCGGTGACCGAGCCGCGGTTGATTGGCCCCGGGCTGGGCACCAAGGGCGGGTTGCGCGTCTCGCCGCGGCTGCGGTCGAATGCGTCCCAGGCGTCCGGGCCGACCAGCAGCAGCCAGGTGGTGAAGGCCGGTACCCGCACCGTCTCGCCGCCGTCGGTGTAGGTCCAGTCGATGCGTGACCAGACTTCGGCAACGCCGTTGGCCGTCGCGCGCACTTCGATGGCATCGTTGCCCGCGGGCTGCCACTTGACCACCTCGGGCGGGCCGACCAGCCAGTCGGCCTTGCTCCCGACGGCCCGCCGCAGGTCGCGGGGCAGGCTCTCCTGCTGGAAGACATAGGCGACGGGCACGCCGAGGCACTGGAGCAGTTGGCGGTCGCCGATGCTCATCCGGTAGGTCATCTTGAGGCAGCGGGTGTAGGCGGCCTTGAGTTGCGGCAACGGTTGCTCATAGCACGGCAGCTTGAACGACGGGCCTGGCGCGAACGCCGAAGCCTGGGCCTGGCCCATTGTCGAGAGACAGCGACTGCGGCCGCTCTGCTTCGGCAGGGCCACCCAGTCCCAGCGCTTGCTTTGCGTCTCCGGCTCCTTGCCGGCGGGTCGGCGCACGAAGGTGCCCTTGCCCGTGCCGGCGATCCGCTCTGGAGTGTAGCGCTGGCTGGTCAGGTCGGCTTCGGTCTCCTCGGTGGCGTCGTAGGTCTCGCCGCGCGACTTGCCCTTGAGCACCACGGTCAGGCCCACGTGGGCGGTGAGCACGCCGTTGGCCAAGGTGGCGGTGAACTGGTTGCGCGTGACGGTGGCGGTCACGCCGGGCAGCAGATCCCTGATCCGGGCCGCCAGGAGCTCGGCGTCCACCCGGCCGGCCACCTTCTGCCCGCTGACGCTGAAGCGCAGGATCGGCGCCGTGGCGCTGCCGGCGCCGGGCAGATCGGTCACGTACTGCGTCACGCCGGTGCCCGTGGTGCCCGAGGTGATCCAGTCGGGGTACCCGAGCGGTCGCACTGGTACCATCGGCGCGCGGCGGGCGGGCGGCAGGCCGGCGTCGGCGCCGCTGTCCGGGCGCTCGCGTACCTTGAACGAGCCGGGCACCCAGTCATAGGTCAGCCACTGGTTGTTGAGGTCGCTCTCCTGGCCGTCGACGATCGCCGAGCTGGCCAGGTAGACCGTGCCGCCCTTCGGGTTGTCGGGCGGCACCGTCGCCGTGACGTTGATCCACGGCTGCAAGTCGTCCGGCTTGGTGACCTTGCCGGCGGTCCGTCCGACCTCCTGGTCGTAGGTGTTCGGCAGGCCTTTGGTGTGCGAGCGGTAGACGATGATGGTACACGGCGTGCCGGTGGGTATGGCGCTGCCGTCCACGCGAGCGCGCGGCGGCACGATGCACAGCGGCACGGAGTTGCGGCCACCGGCAATCAACTGGATGCTGTTGCGCCCGTTACGCGGCGGCTGGGGCAGCACGGCCCACAGCGGTCCGCCGGCGATCACGGCAGCCAAGCAGCAGAGCCATCGGGTGGGCCCGGACATGCTCTCCTCCTGACCGCCCCCCGGTGCTAGGGAATCTGTAGCCGGTCGCGGCGCCGGGCGTCAAGCGCGGGTGGCCGGCAGGAGGCGCAACGCCACCCGCGAAACGATGCTCAGGAGTTCGTGTCGATGCCGCGTCAGTCCGGTCAGGTGCATGCCCGCTATCCGCTGTTCCGCGCGCTCGGTCGTCAGGAGCCGCCGGAGCTGGCGGTGATCGGCGGCGTTGACTGCCGGCGCGAGGACGTGCTGAAGCATGATTCCTGGGCCTGCACCGCGCGGTACCGCGCCGAGGACGGCCGCGAGATCGGCTGCAAGTTCAACCGCCGGCAGCCGTTGCTGATCTTCCCGGCCGGCTGGCTGGGCCGCCGGCTGGCGCGCAAGGAAGTCGGCCTGATGCAGTTGATGGCCGGCGTCGAGGGCCTGCCGCGCTGGGCCGGCGAGGTGGTCGTCGATGGTCAGGCGCAGCCGAACGCCGCGGCGCACGAGTGGATTGCCGGGCGCCCGTTCCGCACCGGCGAACCGGTGGACGATGCGTTCTTTCCGCGGCTGCGCGCCATTGTCGCCGCGCTGCACGAGCAAGGCATCGCCTACGTCGATCTCGGCAAGGCTGAGAACATCCTGATCGGTGACGACGGGCGCCCGTACCTGATCGACTTCCAACTGCCGTTCCGCCCGCGCAAGTGGTGGCCCGTCGGTTGGTGGCTGCGCGCGCTGCAAGCCAGTGACCGCTACCACGTGCTGAAGCACTGGTCGCGCGCGCGGCCCGACCAGCTCACGCCCGAGGAGTTGGACCTCGACCGCCAGCGCAACTGGCTGGTGCGTCTGGCGCACCGGGTGCAGCCGTACTTGCGCGGCTGCCGGCGGCGCATCCTGGTCGCGCTCGGCATTCGCCAAGGCGAGGGCAAGTCCACCAGCGAGGTGGCGCCCGAAGACGCCGTGCGCCGCGAGTTGGCGCGCCGGCAAGAAGAGCAGACCAAGCCGTAGCCGCACGCAGGATCGCGGTCGGGCACGGTGAACCGCGCGGCGAGAGCCGTAGTGGGAGGTCACCATGGCCCGCACACCGATGTCCTCGCGCGAGCGATTCCACGCCACGTTCCGGTACGGTGAACCCGACCGCGTCTTCCTCATGCCGCAATGGCTGTTCGGCGAGACCCGCGCGCGCTGGCTGCGTGAGGGCCTGCCGCACGACCGGCACCTGAACGAGTACTTCGGCTACGACCGCTACGAGATCGTGCCGGTCAACGGCGGCATCTGGCCGCCACCCGATGTCAAGGTCGTCGAGCAGACGGCGCAGTGGCGCGTGGACGAAGACGAGTTCGGCGCGGTGACCAAGCACTGGACCGACCGCGAGATCGGCATGTCGCAGTGGATCACCTACCCGGTGCGCGACCGCGCGACCTGGGAACGGTACAAGGCGCGCCTCGACCCGACGGCACCGGTGCGCTACCCACAGTACTGGGCGGACTACTGCCGCTGCGTCCAGGACCGCGACTACCCGCTCGGCGTGCACATCGGCTCGTACTACGGCTGGCTGCGCAACTGGGTCGGCATGGAGCACCTGGCGTTGTGGTATTACGACCAGCCCGACCTGGTGCAGGAGATGACCGAGTTCGTCGGCGACTTCATCCTGCGCCTGATCGACCGGACGCTGAGCGACATTCCCGACCTCGACTTCGCCGTGGTCTGGGAAGACATGGCCATGAAGAACGGCTCGCTGATCTCACCGGCCCTGTTCCGCCGGTTCATGTCGCCGGTGCTGTCGCGCGTGACCAAGGTGGTGCGCGAGTACGGCATCGACATCATCATGGTCGACTGCGACGGCAACGTCGACGAGCTGGTGCCGCTCTGGCTGGAGTCGCACGTGAATCTCGTCTACCCGATGGAGATCGCCAGCGACTGCGACATGCTGGCCTATCGCCGCCAGCATGGGCGCGACCTGCTGATGCTGGGCGGCATCGACAAGCGCGCCCTCCGTGACGGTTGCACCAAGGCCGACATCGAGCGTGAGGTGCGCAGCAAGGTGCCCGAGCTGGTGGCCCAGGGCGGCTACTCGCCGTTCGTCGACCACGCCGTGCCGCCCGATGTGCCGTTCGCGAACTTCCGCTACTACATGGACCTGATCGAGGAGATCTGTCGGTTCTGAGTGGCTGGCCGCCGCCCAGGGGTTGACGTGGCCGGGCCGGTGTGCTGCAATCCGGCTGCCGGCAGCCAGGCTGCGGCGTGTTGGTCAGGCGGCCCGCCGTTCGGGCTGCCGCTGGAGTGATCGATGTACCCGCTCAAACCCCCTGCTGTCTACCTGTCCGAGCATCTGGCTGCCGACCCGCGCGCCGCGCGGCGCGCCGCAGGCATGGTGGCGGCCCTCGGCCTTGGCGCGTCGACGCGGCCGCTGGCCGACGCCGACCTGCCGGCGGCGATCGCCGAACACGGCTGGCAGCACGCTCGCGGCCGCCAGGGCCTGACGGCCGGTCACGCCGATCCCGCGCTGGTGTTCACGACCTGGCGACCTGGACCGCATCCCGAGGTGGACGGTCTGCTGGCGCAATGCCCGTCGGGCACGCCGCGCTGGCTGTTGCACACGCTTCTCGGCATCGGCGGCCGCGGCATCCACCGCGAGCAGCCCGAACACCACCGCATCTGCCGCGAGCGCTATCAGTACGACACGCTCTACGGTTGTCCGCACGGCTGCCGCTACTGCCCGGCGGGCTCGGTGGCGGCGCTGTTCTGCAACCTCGAGGAGTTCCTCGACCGCGAGGTGGCGCCGACTGCCGCGCAGTTCCCGCGGCAGAAGGTGTTCATGTTCAACTCGTGCGCCAGCGACACGCTCTGCTTCGAGCCCGAGTACGGCCTGTCGCGCCTGATGGCCGAGTTCTTCGCCGGCACCACGGACCAGTACTACCTCATTCACACCAAGAGCGCCAACGTCGGCTTCCTGCGCGACGTGGACCACCGCGGCCGCACCATCGTGGTCTGGAGCCTGACCAGTCCCACGGTCAGCCGTCAGATCGAGCCCGGCTCGGCCACCACCGAGGAGCGCATCGAGGCGGCCCGCCAGGCGCAGGAGGCCGGCTGCACCGTGCGGTTCAAGCTGAAGCCGATCATTCCGGTCAGAGGCTGGCGCGACGAGCTTCGTCAGACCATCGACCTGCTGTTCCAGAAGGTCCGCCCCGACAACATCGGCATGTGTACCATCGCCTGGATGGACGGCGCGTCGATGGAAGCCTGTCTCGACCCGGACCTGCTCGATCCCGACGTATTGCGCGCGGTCCGCGACCGGGCCGAGGACATGCAGGGCGTCCACACCGGGCCGTTGCCGCCGGAGACGCGGGCCGAGATCTACGAGTTCTGCATCGACGAGATCCAGCGGCACGATCGCCAGGTGCCCGTGTTCCTGTCGACCGAGAGCCCGGAGATGTGGGCTCAGTTCGGGCCGCGGCTCGGTATGAAGGCCAACGACTACGTTTGTGCCTGTGGCCCGCAGTGCGTGCCGGGCGCCCAGCGGCTCAAGTCGCTGTGGAAACCAGCCTGATTGCACACGGCAGTGGATGTGCACCAGCGCCGGCTGGCATAGCTTCAACCACCGCCTCGGCCCGCGCTGCGTAGTTGGTTGAGACCTCTAGATATGATGATGTACTTATAGATTTATCTGCTACCCGTCACCATTTGTTGCAAATTGGCACTTGCCTGACGGCCTGTCGATTGCCATGATTCGCCGCAGTACAGGGGTGGGTGAGGCCGTCGGGGGATTGGTCAAGTCGGCTACGGACGTGGCCGAGGACCTGGGAGGCGGCAATGAAGCCAGTGCGGCGGATTGCGGCTGCGGCCGGCGCGCTCGTTCTGCTGTGTGCCGTGTGCTCCTGCAGCGGCTCGGGCAAGCCTGCCAACCACCGGGGAAGGGCGGACGGCGCCGCGGTCGCCGTCCGCACGCTGCCGGCGGGTTACTCGCCCGGAGCGAGCGTGACCGTCACCATCGCTCTCCAGCCACCGGCTGGCACGGCGGGCATCGCCCTGGAAGAGTCGGTGCCGGCCGGCTGGAACTATGCCTCCAGCGACAACGGCGGCACGTGGGACTCCGTCAACCGCCGAGTGAAGTGGGTGTTCTTCGACGACACCGCGCGCACGCTGCACTACACGCTGACGGTGCCCGCCGGGGCCAGCGGCGACCAGGTCTTCTCTGGCTTGTATGCGATCGAAGGTCAATCGCAGGCCATCGGCGGCGATACCGTACTGCAGCCGAGCGGTGGCCAGACGCATCAGGCGGACGCCAACGGCGACGGCAAGATCGTCATCGACGAGCTGACGGCCTACATCCAGGCTTGGAAGCAAGGCCAGTACGATGACATCAACCTCGTCACGAACGCCATATCCTTGTGGAAGGGCGGCGAGAGCTACCACTATGACGGCACGGCCAGTCCGCCGTACGTCGGCAACGGTGGCGGCGGCGGCAACACCAAACCGACGCTGACGAGTATGGCGCCGGCCAGCGGGACACAGGGCGCATCGGTGGCGGTGACGCTGACCGGTATGGCCTTCGTTGCCGGTGCCACGGTGAGTGTGTCCGGGTCCGGCATCACCGTGAGCAATGTGGTGGTCGCGTCGGCCACCTCGATCACGGCCAAGTTCGACATCAGTGCCAGTGCCGCCACCGGCGCCCGCGACGTCAGCGTGACGACCTCCGGCGGCACCAGTGGGACGGTGTCGTTCACCATCGTAGCGGGGCGGGTCCTCTCGCTCACTAGTGTCAGCGGCGCTGCGGGCGCGAACGTGACACTGAAGTGCCTGCTCAGCGACGTCACCGACGTGAAGGCGGCGGTGGTGCGGCTGACCTGGGACACCAGCAAGCTGGCGCTCGTTGGCGGCAGCGTGGTCAAGGGCGCCGACGTGAGCAGTGGGGCCAACTTCACGGTGACGACCAGCACGCCCGGTCAGGCGACCGTGGTGATTGCCGACAGCACGGCGTTCACCAACACCGCCGGCGGGCACCTGTTCTCCCTTGACCTGACCATCGTGAGCCCGTCGGCTGCTGGCGCCACCAACCCGGTCACCATCTACCAGGGCCAGGACAACCTGGGGAACGACCTGCCCTACCTGACCGGCACGGACAACAGCACGGTCTACTCGGTGGCCAATGGCAAGCTCGGCGTGGTGAGCGGCGTGGTGACGACAAGCTAGATAGCGGCCCTGGACCCAGCGGTCGGGGCTGGCAGCCGGAGACACGGAGGTCGGCCATGATCGGCAGACGAGGGAGCGGTGCGAGGCGGTTGGCCGGTGCGGCGCTCGTGGCCGGCGCGCTGCTGGCCGGCTGCGGCAGCGCACCGCGCGGCGCTGCGCGGTCCGCGGGCGACGCCGCCCTGGCCGGTCGCCTGGCTGCTGGAACGCTGTTCCTCTGCGACGTGAACGGCGACACCAAGCTGAACACGGCGGACGTGACGACCCTCATGGATGTGCTGTCCGGCGAGGCGACGGCACCCCAGAACCGCACGATGTGGGATGCCAACGGCGACGGCAAGATCAACACGGCCGATGTGACGCTGGTGATGAACTGGCTCAGCGGTGCCGGCTCCTCGCCGCCCACGGTGGATGTCTCGGACGGCAAGAAGGTGTCCATCACGGTCTTCCCGTGTGCGCGCTGGTGTACCGCTGGGGTCCAGACGCAGTTCTACGCCCGAGTGACGGGCACCACCGACCTGGCCGTGACCTGGTCGGCCAGCGGCGGGACCGTGTCATCGAGTGGGCTGTACACGGCGCCGGCCGCTGCTGGCAAGTACACGGTGACGGCCACCAGCCACGCCGACGCGAAGCAGACCGCAACCGTGAACATCGAGGTGAGTGCCGGCGCGGAGGCCACGATCTCGGTGCAGTAGGCACGCGGTCGAGCCCCGGCGGCGGGCCTGCGGGAGGCGCGGCGAGCGGAGATGAGCATGCGAAGGCTAACAGCTACCGTGGCGGTGCTCGTGGCCGTGCTGACCGGGGGCTGCGGCTCCAGCGGGCCGCCGGCCGAGACCACACCGCGCGCGGAGACCGGCACGGCGGTGTTCAACATCGCCTGGCCGACCGAGGAGCGGCTGATTCCGGCCAGATCCCTATCAATCCGGTTCGAAGCCTACAGCAACAACTCGCTCTACGCGACCGTCATCGTGGCCAAGCCCAACACCACAGCGAAGTTCACGTTGCCCGTCGGCCTTGCGCGGGTCGTCGCCGTGGCTTACCCGACCGCCGACGGCACCGGCAATGCCCAGGCCGCTGGTAGCGTGGACTTCCAGGTGGTCTCAGGTCAGGCCGTGAGCAAGACCATCACCCCCAGGAGCACCATCACCAGCGTCAAGATCACCCCGAGTTCGTTCACGGTGGCGGTTGGTGGCACGCAGCAGTGCAGCGCCACCGCCTACGATTCCACTGGGAGCATCGTGCTGGTGTCCGAGAGCAACGCCTTCACCTGGGGCGCGACGGTCAACGACGGCGGCGCGCTGGGGAACATCGATGTGACCAGCGCCGGCCTGGTGACCGGCAAGACCGCCGGAAGCTGCAAAGTGACGGCGCAGGAGAAGGAATCCGGTGTGACCGGGAGTGCCTCGGTCACCATCTCGGGCGGTGGTGGTGGTGGCGGCGGCGGCAGCGGCGGCGGCAGCGGCGGCACCCAGGATCCGGAACCGGTGTTCTTCGAGTACATGGCCCAGGTTGGCGACTACCACGGCACCTTCACCAGGCTCAATGAGAGCCACAACTGGGGCATCCGGGTGAGTCGCCGGACCTTCGTGTTCGTGGCGCTGGCCAGTCAGTACAAGGTCACCGCGGGCTTCTTCACGCCGGAGACCATCCAGGCATTCCTGGGTGGTGGGCAGGGCTCGGCGTATTTGCTGCTTGACAACAAGTTCGGCGTCGTGTCGGACTGGATTGGCGCGGGCACGTACTACATCGCCGTGCGCAACAATGTGAGCGCAGCCAATGCCTACAGCCTCGAGGTGGACACCATCAATGCGGACGATCCGTATGGCTGGACGACTAGCAGTTGCGTGAAGACCCTCGATCCGGGGACGACGGCCAGCATGCCCTTCACGGTAGCGTCGGGCACTCGGGTGTTCGTCAACGGAGTCAACACCGGCGTTCAGACCTATGTGATTCCAGCGGACCAGTTGTCGCGTTTCCAGAACCACCAGAGCTTCACCGCCCTCACCGACTGCAGCTACCAGGAAGGTGGCCGGCTGGGCTACCCGTTGCACTGGATGTTCGGGGCGGCGAGCGATGGCGAGGTCAAGCCAATCATGGCGAAGATGTACTATCCGGCTGCCGGTAAGTACTACTGCGTCGCCTTCAACGACACGAACGCTCCGCATTCGTATGCGGCCTACACGACGTCCTGGTCGCCCAGGAGGGCCGGAGCGGCGTCGGCAGGTCGGCCGCTGGCCGGTGCGCCACGTCCTTACAGTGATCTCAAGCCACTTCCCGAACGGCCCTGACGGGCGTCGTCAATAGCCTGGACGTGTGGTCCGGTGGTGCGACCGGGCACGCTGGCCGGCTCCCGGCGGCCCTTAACAACCGGCCGCGGATCCGCTACTCTGCAGGGGTGCGGGAGGGCGACGTTGGCCATGCAGTTGCGCATCATCCACCTGACAGGGTCGCCGTACGCGATGGGTCGCGAGTACGGCCGCGCGCTGCGCGACCAAATCCATGAGCTGGCCGAGGAGCGGCTGCGCCTGGCGCTGCACAATGCCGAGGTGGCGAGCCGGCCGACCGACCGGGCGGCGTGTCTGGCGTTGGCGGCGCGAATGCTGCCCGCGCAGGCGCGCTACGACACCGACGTGCATGCGGAGTTCATGGGCATCGCCGAAGGCGCGGGGATCGCGCCCGAACTGCTGCTCATCGGCAACGGCTACACCGACTTCCGCGATGTGCTGATGGGCGCCGGTGAAGACGAGTGTACCATGGTCCGCACCGGCGGCGCCGCCGGCGAACCGCTGCTCTGCGCGCAGACCTGGGACATGCACACCGCCGCCGAGCGCTATGTCGTGCTGGTGCATCGGCGGCCCGAGGGCGGCCCGGCAACGCTGTCGCTGACCACCGCCGGCTGCCTCTCGCTGATCGGCCTGAACGCCGTGGGCCTGGTGGTGGGCAACACCAACCTGGTGCCCACCGATCCGCGCGTGGGTGTGGTCTACCTGGCGCTGATCCATCGTGCCCTGGCGGCCACGACCTGGGACGAGGCCATCGCGGCCATCACCGCCGCACCGCGCGCCTCGGGGCACCATTACTGGCTGGCCGCTGCCGACGGGCAGGTCGCCGGCCTCGAAACCACCGGCGGCCGCCACGAGTTGCTGCCGGCGAACGGTGACTACGCGCACACGAACCACTACCTGTCGCCTGAGCTACAGGCCCTGGCGGCACCGTTGGCCGACAACACGACCACCTACGGCCGCCTGGCACGAGCCCAGGCGTTGCTCGCGGCGTTGCCGCGTCCGGCTACGCCGTCCGCGTTGTGGTCGTTGCTCGCGGACCACGAGGGCGCCAAGCCCATCTGCGTCCACGCCGACGGCCCGAACGAAGCCAAGACCTGCGGCGCGGTAGTGCTCCAGCCCGCGACGCGCGAGCTGTGGGTGGCGGTGGGCAACCCGTGCGCCGGAGCGCCGCAGCGGGTTGCGCTGGGTGACCTGGACAGTTAGGGCCTTTCTCAACCTCCTGGCCATTTGCGATGGCTGATCGGTTTCTTGTACAGTGGCATCAGATGCGGACCATTCTCGTCGGATTCTGTGTCACACCAGGAGACCATGATGCGCCAACGTGACGGGTTCACGCTGATCGAGTTGCTGGTCGTGATCGCGATCATCGCGATCCTGGCTGCCATTCTCTTCCCCGTGTTCGCCAAGGCGCGCGAAAAGGCGCGGCAGGCGTCGTGCCTGAGCAACATCAAGCAGATGGCCATCGCGTCGATGGGCTATGTGCAGGACTACGATGAGTGCTATCCGCTGGGCTACCGGGGCAGCAGCGGTGAGTATGACCCGGTGCGGAACACCACCGTCGCGAGTGGGGCCTGGCTGGCGTGGTTCACCCAGATCTACCCGTACGTGAAGAACGTGCAGGTCTACACGTGTCCGAGCAACCGTGGGCAGGTGGACTACAGTTACAACCCCTACCTGATGCCGCGCGGCTACGCGGCGCTGACCCCGCTGGCGTTGTCACAGGTGACCGCGTCCGCCGACACCATCATGTACTTCGACGCCAACGCCGGCGCCAGCCGCCCGTGCGGGTATCCCTGGGTGGTCAACGCGCGCACGTCACCGGACTGCGAGGCGAAGCCGGCGGCCGACTACTTGACGTTCAAGTACGCTCGCCACAACGGCGGCTGCAACATCGCCTTCGCCGACGGGCACGGCAAGTGGTTGCAGAACAGCCAGTTCGCCTTCTACTACGGCACCACGAGCGCGCCCTATACGACGCTCTGGCTCGTTCAGCGCTGAGCCGTCGCGGCCACCGGACGGAGGTCGGGCGGCGGCACTGGCGAATCGCCGCCGGAAGCCACCGGAGCCGAGACGAATGGTGCTGCACCGACGACTGCTGTGCCTGGCCGTGGCCGGGTTCGTCACCGCCGCTCAGGCCGTCGAGTATGGCCCGAACCGCGTCGCCAACGACAGCTTCGAGGCTGCCGGCGCACCGGCAGAGAGCTGGGCTTGGGGGTCGGCCGACGCGGCCAAGGCCACGGCCGTTGCCGACGAGGCGGCCGCCCACAGCGGCCGGCGCAGCCTGCGCCTGCACAGCGAACTGCCGCTCAGACCACATGTCTTTGGCGGGCTGTCGCAGCGCATCGCGGGCCTGGCGCCCGGCTCCGAGTACGTCATCGCGCTGTGGGCCAAGGGCCGCGGCGTCGGCGTCTGTTGGTTCGGTGGCGGGCCCGCCTGGAGCTCGCGCGCGACGTTCCCGACCGGCACCTACGACTGGACCCGCCTGGAGTTGCGCTGGCGCGCGCCCGAGACGGTCACCGAGTACGAGCTGCGCGTCAACGTGGACAGCCAGACCGAGGCGCTGTGGATCGATGACGTCAGCTTCCGGGAAGTCGATCCGCTGGGGGTGAAGCCCCGGGTGACCGCGTTGGGCGCGAACACGTGGCGCGCGGGTTGCCTGCTGCTCGCGCCGGCCGAACCGGCTCCGCGCATCGACGGCGATCTGGCCGACTGGCCGGCCGCCGCGCGGCCGTTACGGCTGCCGCAGGAGGCCGGTGTGGTCGCCCTCGAGCGGCAGGGCGACGACGACCTGAGCGTGGCGCTGCGACTCGCCGTCGACAGCCGCTGCCTCTATGTGGGCCTGACCGTGCGCGACAACGTACACTGGGCGCCGCCGGGCGCACCGGCCTGGACGAACGACAGCGTGCAAGTGTCGTTCGACCCGCAGCGCGAGCGCACGCCCGGCGGGTATGGCCCGCGTGACAGCGAGTACAGCTTAATGCTCGGCAACGACGGCCGCGCCGAGGTGCAGTGTTGGCAGGCGCCGCAGGGGCTGGGCGACCAAAGCCGCAGCATCGCGTTCGCCGCCAAACGGACCGGGCAAACCACCGTCTACGAAGCCGCCGTGCCGTGGACAGCCATCGGCGTGCGCACCGGCGACGGCGGCCCGGCGTTGGGCCTCAATGTACTCGTGAACGACAACGATGGTCAGGGACGCCGGGGCTACCTCGAACTGACCCCGGGCATCGGCAAGACCAAGGATCCGTCGGCCTACCTGCTGGCGCTGAGTGCGGCGCCGGGCAGTGTGGCGGTGCAGCCGAGCCGCCCGCATGCCGACCGTGACGACGCGGTCGACCTGACTGCGGTGGTGGTCCTCGGCCCGCCGCTGCCGGCCGCCGCCGTTGTGGAACTGGCCGCCGTGGACGGTGGCGGCCAGGCCAGGCCGTTGGCCAGCGCACCGCTGGCGGCGGGCACCGGTGGCGTGGTGCAGGTGGCCTGCCGCCTGCCGGCGGGCACCTTGCCGCTGACCTGTACCCAGGTGCGCGTCCGTGTGGTGCAGTCGGGTGGGCAACTCGTGGCGTCGGGCGCGGCACCGTTGCTGGTGCGCGACCTGAAGCAGCGGCTGGGCCGCCAGGTGGCCGCCCTGCGCGACCGGGCCGCCGCGGTGCAGCGGCTGGCCGAACAGGCCGAAGCGCAGGGCCTCGCCACCGACTACGAGCGCGTCGGACTGACGACGGCGCAGGAGTTCATGGACTACGCGCTGGACGACCTGGCGCACGACCGCGCGGCCCGCGCGGAGCACGTGGTGGCCGTGATCGAGGCGACGCTGAGCGCGACCGAGCGCACCTTGCGGGCCTACCTGGCGGGTGAGGCCAAGCCGCTCTTGGTGCCGCGGTACCAGACCGGTCGGGTCGAGGTGCGGGACGGCGCGTTCTGGGCCGACACCGTGGTGCCGAGCACCGGCCGGCGCGAACGGCGACCCGTGTTCTTCATCGGCTACGGGCACTTCGGCTCGGTGGTGCGCGACCTGCCGAAGCTGCCGCGGCTGGGCGCCAACCTCATCCAGATCGAGTGCGGCCCGAGTTCCACGCAGCCGGCCGAGGGCGTCGTCACCGACCGGCCGGTGCGCGAGTTCATCGGCAAGGCGCTCGCGCTGGGTGAGCAGCACCACGTGATGGTGGTCTACCTGGCGTCGCCCCACTACTTCCCCGGCTGGGCGCTGGCGAAGTGGCCCGAGCTGACCAAGGGCGGCGGCGGGTTCTTCGGCCTGGCCGTCGACGCGCCGCAGGCGCGACGGATCTTCCGGACGCACCTGGCCACCTCGCTGGCGGCCATCCAGGCCAGCCCGGCGCTGCACAGCGTCTGCCTGAGCAACGAACCGACGTTCACCAACTGGCAACAGGACCCGTTCCGGCGCGCCGCGTTCACCGAGTGGCTGGCCCAGCGCTTCGGCACCATCGAGCGCCTCAACACGGCCTGGGGTACGCGTTACGCCGCCTTCGCCGAGGTGCCCATCCGGCCGACCGACGGTCTGCCCGGCGAAGACGCCATGACGCCGCTGCGCTACGAGATGGCGCGATTCAACATGCAGGCGTTCTCGCAGTACCACCGGGCCATGTCCGACGTGGTGCACGCCACGCGGCCGGGCACCTGGACGCACGCCAAGGTGATGTGTGTGCCGGCCGACCGGCAGAACCTGGCCTGGGGCTGCGATCCCGAGCAGTTCGCGGCCCTGGGCGATCTGAACGGCAACGACTGCTGGAACATGTTCGCCGGCTACGGTGACCAGTACGCCGCGGCCTGGATGGCGCAGAACGTCTACTACGACTTGCAGTGGTCGCTGCGCCAGGTGCCGGTGAGCAACACCGAGGACCATATCATCCTCGACCGCGAACAGCGCCTGATCCCGCCGCGACACACCGACTTCGCGCTCTGGCAAGGCGCCGTACACGGCCGCGGGGCCAGCACCGTCTGGGTCTGGGAGCGCACCTACGACCGCACGCATGACTTCGAAGGCAGCATTCTGCACCGGCCCGAGAATGTCATGGCGGTCGGCCGGGTGGGCCTCGACCTGCAACGCCTGGCACCCGAGGTGGTGCGGCTGCAGCAGGCGCGCGCGCCGATCGCCATCCTCTACAGCCTGACCGCGCAGCTCTGGTCGGAGCGGGCGCACGCGGCGATGCTGACCGCCTATGAAGCCCTGAACGCCTGCGGCGTGCCGGTGCGGTTCGTCTCGGAGCAGCAGGCCGCGGGCGGGCGGCTGAAGGACTTCGCGGCGGTCATCGCGCCGGCGGTGCGGCACGCGCCCGACGCGCTGGTCGGCTCCGTGACCGAGTACTGCCGCGGTGGCGGCCAGCTCTGGGTGGTGGGCGACGAGCCGCCGTTCACCCGCGACGAGTGCAACCGGCCGCGCCAGGTGAGCCTGCCGGCCGGTACGGTGCGGCGCTTCCCCGGTCGGCTGGGTCCGCAGGAGCTGTGGCGGATGTTCCTGCTGCAACTCCATCGCCAGCGGCTGCGCGGTCCGGTGACGGTCAGCGGGCCGAACGGCGCGGCGCCCTGGGCGGTCGAGTACCGCGCGGTGCCGGAGTCGGGTGGGGCACTGGTGGCCATTGCCAACCTGTGGGGCCGGTCGCAGACGGTGCGGCTGTCGCTCGGCGGTCAGGCGGCCACGCGCCTTACCGATCTGCGCGCGGCCACCGAGATCCAGGGCGACGAGCTGACGCTCCAGCCGTTGGAGGCGACGTTGCTCCGCGTCGAGTAGGCGCGCCCTACTCGCGGACCGGCAGTCGCTCCGGCGGCAGCACCAGCACTCGTACGCCGACGGCGGGCTGGGCTTCGCCTTCGGCGCCAAAGTGCAGGCGATGGCGGCCCGGCGCCAGTGGCGGCAGGACCAGCGGCGGCAGCGTCTGGTGGCGGCCGGGCGTGGCCAGACGCGTCGGCTCACCCGGCCAGGCGAACAGCCAGGCGGTGCCTTGGCAGGTCACCGGCCAACTGAGCTTGGTGTCGTCGACGGTCAGCGACGGGTGCCGCAGTTCGGCGGTGTCGAGCGCCGGCAGCGAGCGGATGCCGGCGATGCCGCAGGCGACGGTCGATGTGGCCGGCAGGCCGTTGTAGTAGAAGATGAGCCGCGAGATGCGGCTCCAGTCGAGCGTGCGCCAGATGGCTGCCGTCGCGCGGGGCAACTGGATGTAGCGCCAGCCGACGAAGTCGTTGGTCAGGTACCAGTCGGCCGCGCCGACCTCGTCACGCGGCTGTAGCTTGAACTGCCCGCCCTTGCCGTCGCCGCGCAGCCAGAAGCCGATGCCCTGGTGCTTCGACAGGTCGAGCGGCGGGTCGAGCTTGCGCGCCATGGCCGACCAGCCGCCGTCCTTGGCCAGCGTGCTGGTGGCGCTGTACAGGGCGTAGCGGCCGCCGCCGGGCGCGCCGTCGAGGAGTTCGAGGCGCTGCGTCACACCTTCGTGCGTCATGCCGGCCTTGCCCGTCCCAATGACCATCTCGTCGAGCTTGCCATCGTCGCCCTGGTACGGCCTTAGGCTGCGGAAGTCCTCCAGCAGCACCGATTGCGGTGAGCGGTACGACGGTCCTGGCCGCGCCCAGCGGTCGAGCGCGGTCACCTCGAAGGCCAACTGGCTCCCGGGCTCCTTGATCTCCACCGACCAGTCGGCGGTGGTGGCCGTGTCCACTACATCGTGCCGTGGCTCGTAGAGCACCCGTTGGAGGTGCGCTCCTGCGCCCTCGCCGACCAGGCGGTACTCGCGGCGGCCGGGCTCCTGCAGCACGGCTTGCGTCTTCAGCGGCGCCGGGCCGGCCGACCGGGCGCGCTCGTAGGCGGCCACGCGATCGGCCAAGACGCCGAGGAACGCGTGGCGCCGCAGCATGTCGGGCGAGATGCCGATGGACACCGAGGCGTCGTAGCCGACGGCCTTGTTGAGGATATACTCGAACTCATCGAGCGAGTGGCTGTTGTCGAGAATGGAGTACCAGCCGATGTCGACCGGGATGAGGTTGTCGCGGTACCACTTGAACGCCGGCCGACGCTCGTCGAGGTAGCCCTTCAGGTCGCCGTGGCCATCGGCCGAGGCCAGTCGCGAGTGGATGTGCCAGGAGTAGTGGGACATGCTGCTGCCCTGGCAGACCGTGTCCTTGTTCTTCAGGCGTGAGTAGAAGGCGTGGTGCAGCTTGGCGTTGTAGTACCAGTGGTCGCCCTGAAGCTGCTCCGAGCCGTCCCAGTAGACCATGTCGGCCTGGCAGGCGTTGAGCACGCGGGTGACGTGGTCGGCGATCTCATCGAGGATGGACGTGTCCATGTCGTACAGGTAGTAGCCGTACGACCGCATCATATGGGCCACGCGAGCGCCTTTGCCGTGTGCGGCGGCGGCGGTCCCGTGGTACGCCCGCGTGCAGCCCTTGAGCCCGTAGGGCGGCTCGAGCGAGGTTGTGGTGTAGTGGATCAGCTCGTCGCCGAGCTGGACCACGGCGCCGCTGCCGAGGTAGTCCACATCCTTGGCCGGGAAGTCCTTCGGCGGCGCCGCCAGCGGGATGAAGGTGGCCTTGTCATCGAGTTCGCCGGCCAGCTCGCCGAAGGCGTCGCGCATCAGCCGCGGGTCGGGCTTGGGCGCGATGTAGGCGTCGGGCGGATAGATGCCGGCGCCCAGGTAGTGGAAGCCGACGTGGATCCCGGCCCGATGGATCTTGTCGCAGGCCTCGCGCAGGCTGTCGAGGCCGCGCGGCCAGGCTTTGGTGTCGATGGTGTAGTGCCCGGTGGTACACCAGGTGTTGACGGTCTGGAAGATGAGAATGGTGTCGAACCGTCCGCGCTGCGCGAAGCGGATGACCTCGTCGACATCGTTCTCGGTCAGGTACAGCGCCAGCAGGTAGGGGCGGCGCACGCGCGGCGAGCGCTTGCCCCAGGTCGCGTCGGGCTGCGGGCAGGGCAGGCCCGCGGCGCGCTCGAAGCGCTCGATGGTGCGCTCGAACTCCGCGCGTGGACAGGCGATCAGGCCGACGCCCGCCGGCTGTATGCCGTGCCGCCGGTAGCTCTGCGCGACGAGCTGCGCGGCACTCGAGGGCGGCGTCCACAGCGGCGACTGCTCGTCTTCGAAGCCCGCCAGCGGGATGGTCCGCTCGTTGGCGCCCTGGCCCACCACCGCCTCGATGCCGTCAATCACCGTCGAGACGGTCTTCCGGCTGGGCACGTTGTTGTAGTACAGGTCGACCGAGGTGACGCGGTCGTAGTGGAGCGTGTCGTAGGACGGCTTGCCCAGGCTGACCTGGCGCCAGCCGGTGAAGTTCAGCACCACGTGCGTGTCGCGGGCGCCGTTGTCCTGGTCGCGAAGCTGGATCTTCAGCACCGCGCCGCTGCCGTCGCCATGGACCCAGGCGCGGATGGTGTGTAGCCCGGTCAGGTCGGTCGGCCGCGGGAGCGGCTGGCGTCCGGCGCTCCAGCCGTTGTTGTCGTCGCGCAGGCTGCTGGCGTTGAACCGCACCGCCGCGCGACCTTCCTTGACCGGCTCGGTGACGCGGAGGAACCGGTGCGAGCAGAGCTGGTTGTCGCTGTGCAGCGCCACGGCGCCGAGGTAGGTGGCGTGGACATTGATGTCGGTGGCCATCACGGCACAGGCGAAGCGGTCGTCGTACCAGCCGTTGAGTTGCCCGGCGAGCGTGCCGCCGGCGCGCACCGGCAGCGCAAACAGCCGTAGCCGCCGGAGCGTGCCGGTGACCTTGACGGCCGCCACGCGCAGCACGGCAAAGCCGCTGTCGCCCGCCAGCGTGAACTGCACCGTGCCGCGCTCGCCGAAGCGCACGTCCAGGCCCTGGTTGGTGCGCGTGACGGCGGTGGCCGGCTGCGTGCCTTGCTCGGTCTCGATCTCGAACGCGGGTGCCCCGCCGGGCGCGGCATAGTTCGTGCCGCCCATCTCCAGGGCGGTGACGCGGCCCTGGTCGTCCATGGTCAAGGTGGCCTGGCCGAACGGCACGGTGACGGCGGCGAGGCAAGGCGGACAGAGGCAGAGCAGAGCGAACAGGGCGCGAGCGGACATAGGGAGGCTCCCGGCGCTGGGAGCTGATTAGCCGTCGGTGTTGGGAATCCTGGCGTCGGCAGCGACGGGTTCAGATAGGCAGAGGAGCCAGTCGGCCAGCAGGTTCCCCAGCGGCAGTTGCGGGTCCAGGTAGCGTTTGGTCACAGCCTGGCCCAGCGGCGTGCCCGGCTCTTCCTGCCAGGCCAGCCAAGTGTGCACGATCGCCTTTTGGCGGTCGTTCGCGGCAAAGCGGTGCTCGGCGGGTGTCAGGCGGCTGACGACGTCGCCCGCTTTGAGCCAGGACGGGTTGCCGTCACTGTCTGGAACGAGGAACTCGGCGAAGTGCTCCAACATGCCTGGTAGCTGGTTGTCTGGCATGATCCAGACCCCGACCGTGGGCTGATCATCCGGATGCGGCACGATGGTGCCAGCGGGATCCGGCATCTGGGGTGGCGAATAGCCTTGTTGTTCGAGGATGTGGCGAAGCGCGTGCCAGCGGTCGGCAGGCACCAAGTCGGCATCGCACACGATGCCGACTTGGGGACATTCGATGTCCCTGATCCACTGTTTCAGCACATCCAGTATGTCGGGGTAGCCCCCGCAGGGATGGATCTCGAAAGCGAACTGGGACTGGTCCCTGCTGTCCTTCCATCCCAACGGCCGGCCTCGCTGGACGCAGAAGTGGCCG
The DNA here is from genome assembly GCA_964531735.1 of uncultured Fimbriimonadaceae bacterium. Taxonomy (GTDB): domain Bacteria; phylum Armatimonadota; class UBA10988; order UBA10988; family UBA10988; genus CAZHGD01. The sequence continues at coordinate 25,766 of CAZHGD010000100.1, forward strand.
AAGAAGTGGTAGTCGTCCGGCCCCTCAACCAGGAGTTGGGACCGAGGTCGTGCCATCGTCACCGGACCTCAACATGGTGGCGAGTGACGACTGCCAGGTCGTCTCCGTCGTAGGTGGTTGTGTGCCGCCGGTCTGCCTTGCGCTGGAGCCGGACCAGGTAGCCTTCGCCCTCCTCGCAGGTGGCCAGGGCCTGCTCGAAGCTGGCGATGCAGTCGGTGGAATGGGTGGTGGCGAACACCTGCACGTCGAGCTCGCGTGAAGTCAGCAGCAGCAGGCGCCACAGGTCCGGCTGCACCGAGTAGTGCAAGCCGGTCTCCGCCTCGTCGAGCAGCAACACCCCTCCCTTGGCCTCGACCAGGCAGAGCATCATCGCGAACACAGCCGCGACGCCATCGCCCAGGACCTCCAGACTGACCGGTTCGCGGCTGCCGCCAACGCGCACAAACGGTGTGCGTCTGAGGCGGTTGGCCGGCTCACTGACGAACTGAAGCAGCTCGACATCGGGATCCACCAGTCGCATGGCGCGCAGAACGGCCTCGTGGTGGCCTCCCAGCCCGGCCCGGTCCCAGTAGTCGCTGAGCAGGGCCCAGTCTCTGAAGTGGGTGTCCAGGTGGACCGCCGGCACCGCGCTGGGCGAGCCGGGCCATGGTGCTGCGGCCCGCTTGCTTCGGGGCACCCACCACGAGCTTGGCTGCAGGCCGAGATCGACGCGCTGCCCGAACCGAGTTCCGCATGCGATGACGAGCTGCGGCACCGCGCCGGCAGAGGCGCCATCGCCCACAAACGAGAACTTCAGGCTCTCACCGCCGAACGCGAGGTCAAACGATGGCAGTTCGTAGATCGGTGCCCGGCCCCAGAACAGACCGGCCAAAGCGGCCGCCGGGTCGTCGGCCACGGCCGCTTCCGGCCCGGTGCCCGGCCACCACGGCGTGACCTCGCCCCGTGCCACGAGTTGTTCGGTGACAACGCTGGGCAGGCCTCGCTGCGCGGACAGCCACAGTGCGTCCAGCAGGAAAGACTTACCCACCGAGTTGCGTCCGGTGATCAGGTTGAGGCGTCCCAGCCGCTCCAGGTGCAGTTCGCGGAAGCACCTGAATCCCCTGACCTGCAACTCGGGAATCGGCAACTGGCTCATGGTCTCCACAGTGTCGGCGATGAGCGGGCGCGCGTCAATGGCCGAAGCGGCGAGGGTGTGCTTCCGGATTGGTGGGCGCTGCTGGCGCAGCACCTCGGCCCGGGGCTACCTCGCTGCGGCGCACATCTGCCGATCAGCGCCGACGACGAGCG
>CAZHGD010000101.1:0-17430 GCA_964531735.1 uncultured Fimbriimonadaceae bacterium
TAAGGCCACCAGCCGCGCAGCACGACCAGTACGACGGCCAGCACACCCGCTGGGAGATAGGCGGCCAACGGGGCGCAGCGGCGCTGCTCCCAGCGGTGGGCGTGGTGGCTGAGGCGCGCCAGCAGCGGTGCCAGCAGCCACGAGATGAGCAGCAGATAGGCCAGGAACCACAGGTGCGCCCAGGTGGCCTGGTTCAGCCGGCCGAAGAAGCGCGGCAGGAACTCCAGGAACGTCAGGCTGGTCGGCTCGCACCACCGCAAGCCGCTGGGACGCAGATCGCGTCCTTCCAGCAGGCCCACGTAGCGGATGATCGGGCACACCAACAACATGCCGCCCAGCAGCGGCGGCAACAGCCGCTGCGTCCGGGCGAGCAGAAACCGCGGCACGCCCTGCCGCCGCAACGAGCCGCAGGCGACTCGGCCGGCCAACATGAAGAACCCCGGCATGATGTAGAGATGGCACAGCCGGACCAGCCCTTCGGCCGGCCACCACCGCACCTGCCCACCCACCAGGACGAACGGCAGACTGGTGAACGGCAGCAGCACATGGAACAGCAACACCGACGCGCAGAGAAACACGCGCAGTTGGTCCAGGTCGGCCCGCCAGCCGTCACGCGCGATGGCATCGGTACTCATCGGCCGGTCGCCAAGCGCCACAGCGACTCACCATCCAGCGCCGCCGACAACAACCAGACGTCGCCCAGGTGCCCCACCAACGGGTAGGCATCACGGCGCCCGGGGTAGTTGCCCAACACCAGCTTGCTCCGCGACGCGGGGGGCGCCACCGTGGTCTCGACGCCCACGGTCTCTTCGGCATTGGTGAACAGACGCAGCACGTGCCCGTCGTGAACCGCCGCCAGGTGCACCCAGTGCTGCGCCGGCAACCAGCGGGCCGGTGTGGCCAACTGCAGCGGCTTCGCCTCGCCCGTGCCCATCTGGAAAATGGCCATGCCCCACCCGACGCGCAACCGGTAGCCGCCGGGGTCTGTGTCGGACCGTCGGCAGACCACCTCCATTGCCTGGTTGCCCGCTCCCGGACGCACCCAGGCCGCCACCGTGAACGGTGGCTTGAGATCCAGTGCAGCGTGGCTCGGCACCTCGACGCCGGCGTTGGCGCGCGGTAGCAGTTCGAGCGCCAGGCCGAACGGCGCGTCCGACGGCTTCGGCGCCGGCTCGCCGAACGCACGGCCGTGCAGCTTCCATGGCCCGTCGTCGCGGACCACGGCGCCCTCGAGGTGCATCGGCCAATGGGCCACCACAGCGTCAGGCGCCGCCTGGGCCGCAGCGGTGGCACCGAGCAGCAGACACAGCCACCTAGCGCGCATAGGCTTCCACCTCCGAGATGGTGACGAACCGGCCCGGCGCGGCCGTCACCCAGACGCGCACGGCCTCGACGGCCAACGGCGCGAAGGCGGCCTCCAACCGTTGCGCGTCGACGCGTCTGAGCGGCGCCAGGTCACGCCACTGCCCACCCACGCGCCCCTGCGCCGTCGCCTCACCGATGTCGGCCGAGTAGACCACCAGACGGCCGACGGTGGCCGCCTGCTTGAACTCGACGGCCAGCCACTCGGGCCACTTGCCGGCCTGGCCGTTGCGCCAGACCATGCCACCGATGACGCCGTCGATGACCCGTTCGGGCGTCGACCCATAGGTCGAGCGGCTCGACACCTGGACCCGCGGGCCCAGGTCCTCGAAGGCCAGGTTGCCCGGTCTGCGGCGCGCCGCTTCCTGCGCCGCGATCTCGCCCGTCACCGCCGCCAGCGAGTACCGGCCCGCCAGCGCCTGGTCAGGCGTGTAGAGGTGTACGGCGTAGGTCCCGAACCGGTCGCGCAACCGACCGCCGGCAATCGACACCGAGCGCCCCTCCGAGACGACGTACCACCGGCCCGTCGTCTGGTCGGGCAGCGTCAGCTCGGCATCCACCGGTGCCGTGGCACAGCTCACCGCGATCAGCAGCGGCTGGCCGGCCACCGTGCGCAGGACGGCCTGGACCGGCGCGCCAGCCGGCGCGACGGCCACCGGACGGCTGCTCTCCAGCGCCAGCACCCACGGCTCCAGCAAGCGGGTCTCGCGCGTCACGAAGGGGATGCCCTGGCCCACGTCCGGGTAGTTGCGCGTGTGCGCGTAAGTGTACCAGGCACACCCGGTGGCGCCGTTCACCACCGCCTGCCACCACTGGTTGCGCAGTTCGGTCAGATTCGGCGCGCGGTTGTTGGCCCGGCCATAGTCGCCGTAGTTGAAGGCCTGCGGCACCACGTAGGTGCCGCGCCAGCCGTCGGAGGACTCCACCGCCTTCTGGATGAACCGGCTGGTCTTGCCCAGATCCTGCGCTGCCAGACCGCCCTTGATGAACAGCGGGTACGGGTCCGGCATCAGGATGTCGCCGCCTTCACGGTACTTCGCCACACCGTCGAGGCTGTCGTTCAGCATGACGCACGGATGGTATGGGTCCTCCTCGGCGATCACGCGTCGCACTTCGGCCAGCCGCTCCGGCAAGGCCGGCCGCAGTTCGGGCTCGTCGGCCAGGTACCAGCCGAACACCGCGCGGTGGCCCTTGAGCGCCCGCACCCGCTGGCGCAGCCGCTCGGCCTCGTCGGCCGACAAAGGGCGGCCCCAGGCCTCATCGCTCATCATCGCCGACGACGGGTACGGGTAGCTGGCGACCATCAGCCCCGCCGCCGCGACCGCGTCGAGGTAGACCAGTTGCTCGGCGTCCTTGCGGTACTGCGCGTTGTAGTCGAAGAAGACGTTGCAGCCGTAGTCCTTGATGGTGCGGTACTCGTCCGGCGGCGGCGAGAACCACCCGAGGGGCAGGAGCGGCTGGCCGTTGAGCCGCGTGACGCGGTGCTCGTCGATCCGGATCTCCACCGGCGCCGGGGGCACCTTCGCCAGCGGCACCACCGCCCGGTAGGCTTCACGGTCACCCGCGTGGAGCGAGGCCACCACCTCGTAGCGCCCCTCGGCCAGCTCCTTGAGCGGCACGCGGAACTCGGTCTCGCGGGCCACCGGCAGGTCGGCCGTCTGGCTGAGCACGGTCTCGCCGTGCTGTAGCCGCACGCGGAGGCGATGGCCCGCGAGCGCCGCCTCGGGCAGCCCGCAGACCACCTGACCGGCCACCGCGTCGAGGCGCTGCGTGGCGTAGATGGTGTTGCGGTAGCTCGGCCGCGTCAGCCGGATCGCCAACGGCGTGTAGCGCACGTTGACCGGGAACTGCTGCACGCTCAGCGGCGTGCTGGTGGCCCGGTCCAGCACGCTCAGCCGCAGCATCTGCTCGCCTTGCCGTGCCACCGGCACCGTCAGGGTCAGTTCGCGGCCTTGGTCGCTGTCCAGGCCGACCGTCACCGTCTGGGCCGGCCCGGTGCCCTGCGCGTCGACCAACTCGGCCACCAACTTGGCAAACCCGAACCGGCCACCCTGGTTGGTCAGGTGCGTTCGCGCTTCGAGGTGCAGACGCCCCTGCGATTCGACCACCTGCAGACGGTACGGCGCTCTGACCGACCAGAGGTAGGGCTCGAGGTCGGCGCCCTGCACGCGCAAGGCCGCGAACTGGGTGGGTTGGTGGAAGCCGCCATTGAGCGGCACGAACGTGCTCAGCTCGGCCGTGCCGCCGGCGTGCCGCTCGCGGGCCAGGTTGACGCCCCACGGCTGCCGACTGCGCGCGGTCAGCCCGAGTTCGGCCAACGGCACCGCCAGCTCGACGGTCCACGCCCCCGCCTCGCGTCCGCTGCGGGCCTCGATGCCGGCGTTCCAGGCCGTGGTGTGTACGTGCCCGCCTTGCCGCACCTGCGAGTCGTAGACAGTGCCCAGCGGGTTGACCGCGATGTGGAAGTACTCCACCTGGTCACCGTCGGGGTCGATGAACAGCTCGACGCAGTCGTCGCGGAACACCGACTGGTCACGTCCCGTCACGACGGCCTTCAGGCCGGGCAGGTTCGGCTCCTCCGCCCGCACGGCCAGGAACAGTCGGCGGCCGTCGCTGCAGAACTGGAACCGCGTCTGCGCCGGCGCCTGGCGGCCCGGCTCACCGAGCAGCTGGAACCCGGTCGACCACTTGCCGGCGGCCCAGCAAGCATCGTCCAGCCGGCCGTCGAGCACCGGGGCCACGTGGCACCGCGGCGCCGTCACCGACACCGGGGCGCCTCGCGCCACACCGACGGCCACCAGCCACAACCCGAACAGCCAAGTCCGTTTGCGCCGCATCGACGAGCCTCCGGTGTCGGGCGTTGTTCGCCGCCCGTCGCAGCCATCCTGTCGGTCGAGCGCCACCGGCTGTGGGCTGTGCTATCCTTGCTCTCGACCATCTGGGAGTAGCGCACCATGGCGGCAGAAGCCCCGCTGTCTCTGGAGACCACTCGCATCGTCGGCTTGACGACGACCCGGTTGGGTCTCGGCTGCTGGTCGTTCGGCGGCGCCCAGTGGGGCGGTCAGGAAGACGCCGAGTCCGTGGCCACTACCACCGCCGCGATGGCCGCCGGCGTGACGCACTTCGACACCGCCATCGCGTACGGCGGCGGCCGCAGCGAAAGCGTCCTCGGCGGCGTGCTCGGCGACCGTGGCCCAGACCTGTTCGTGGCCTCGAAACGCGTGGCCACCGACACGGCCGACGAAATGGTGCAGGCGGTCGATGAGAGCCGCGCCCGGCTGCGGCGCGACTGCATCGACCTCTACTACATCCACTGGCCCCGCGCCGGCGTCGATCTGCGCCCGGCGATGGAAGGCCTCGAGCGCTGCCGCGCCGCGGGCAAGATCCGCGCCGTCGGCGTCAGCAACTTCTCCTGCGAGCAGATGGACCTGGCCCGCGAAGTGGGCACCATCGATGCCCACCAGTTCTGCTACAACCTCTACTGGCGCTTCGCCGAGCGTGAGATCATCCCCTACCTGCTGGCCCACCGCATCGTCGGCGTGACCTACAGCAGCATCGCCCAGGGCCTGTTGACCGGCAAGTTCGCCCAACAGCCCACCTTCGCCGCCGATGACATCCGGCCGCACACCACGCTGTTCGACCCGGCCGTCTACCCGCACCTCTGGGCCGCCACCGAGCAACTGCGCCCGCTGGCCGAGCAGTGCGGCCGCAGTCTGGTGGAACTGGCCATCGGCTGGGTCCTGTCGCAGCCCGGCAGCGACGCGGTTCTCGTCGGCGCGCGCCGGCCCGACCAACTGGCCGCCAACCTGCGCGCCGGCCAAGGCACCCACGATCCGGCCATCCTCGACGCCATGACCGCCATCTCCGACGAAGCCTGCACCCACGTGCCCGACACCGGCAATATCTTCCGCTACTACCCCTGAGCCCGGCGTCGCTGCGTATTGCATCGCCATATTGTCTCTGCTATGGTAATACGCACCGGCCTGGCACCGCGAAGCGCGAGCCGGGCGAGGAGGCAGCGCATGGCAGGCGCGAAGCACGACGTGTTCTGGTTCGGTGGGCAGTATGTGCCGGTGGCCAAGGCGCCCGAGGTGGGACTGGAGCACTGGGACCACGACATCCGGCAGTTGCGCGAGCTGGGGTTCACCGCGTTCCGCGGGTTCGTGTCATGGGACCGCATCGAGCGTGAAGAGGGCCAACGCGACTGGACCTTCCTCGACCGGGCACTCGACCTGGCCGCGACCCACGACGTCAAGGTGCTGCTCAGCCTCGGCGGCGTGTTCGGCAACCTGGCCGGCGTGTACCCACCGCAGTGGCTGGTCCGCGACTACGGCTGCCAGCAGCCGCTGCCCGACGCCTCGCGCCGCCGCGACCCGCGGCCGTCGGGTCCGCGGCAGAGCGTCTGCATCGACGACCCGATCTACCGCGCGAAGGCCCGCGCCTTCGCCATCGCCGTCATCGAGCGCTATGCGCCGCATCCGGCGTTGGCGGGCTGGGTGTCCTGGAACGAGCCGGCCAACACGCCCTGCTTTTGCGAACACACGCAGGCCCGGTTCCGTGCCTGGCTGCAGAGCCGCTACGACAGCCTGGCGCAACTGGTCGACGCCTGGAGCCTGGAGTTCCCGGTGTTGTACCGGCAGTGGGCCGAGGTCGAGGCGCCGAGCGGCGTCGGCTTCCTGCACGGCGGCTACCAGCCGTGGCTCGACTGGCACACCTTCCTGCAGACCAACCTGACCGACGCGTTGCTGGAGTACGCCGAACTGGTGCGCCAGCACGATGGCGTGGGTCATCCGAACACGGTGAACTTCACGCCCGGCGAGCTGACCAGCGCGGCGGTGGCCAAGGGCCTGAACATCTGGGACATCGGCCGCGGGCTGGAACGGCCGGGCATGTCGGCCTACTCGCTCTGGGACCCGCCGCAGGTCGACCCGGTCGAGGCCGCCTCGCGTTACGCGCGCATGCGCAGTGTCTCCACCGCGCCGGGCCGCCCCTGGTTCGTGGTGGAGACCGAAGCCGGACCGGTGTACTGGGTCCACGGCATGGTGCCACGCTACACGCGCACACCCGACCGCCTGCTGCGCTACTGGCAGATGGTCGCCCACGGCGCCAAGGCCATCTTCTGCTGGATGTACCGCAGCCGCGTGGGCAATGCGCAGGCGGGCGAGTTCAACCTGCTGGCCTGGGACGGGTCACCAACCGAGCGAGCCCGCGCCACCGGCGACATGGCGCGGGTAATCAACCAGCACGCCGATGTCTTCATGAACCGCTTCCCGCGCGCCGAGGTGGCCATTCTGGCCGCGCACAGCACCGATCTGCTCTACCGCTGTGAGACGCAGGAGGCGTCGCCGGCCAACTTCCGCAACTACTGGCAGCGCTCGTGGCTGGGCGCCTACCGCCAGCTCTGGGCACGCCACATCCCCGCCGAGTTCATCGACGATACGCACCTCGTCGCGGGCGACCTGGCGGCCTACCGGGCCATCCTGGTGCCGTTCCACGTGAACCTGACGCCGGAAGTGGCCGAGGGTCTGGCGCGCTACATCGCGCAGGGCGGCACCGTCGTGGCCGACTTCCCGCTCGGCATGAAGGACAACGGCGGCAACTTGCTGATGCAGTCCCCCGGTCCGGTCCTGCGCGAGGTGTTCGGCGCCTGGGCCAACGACGCGTGCCCCGTCGATGCTACCGAGGATGACATCACGCTGGGCCACCAGACGCTGACGCCGCTCGACTTCCGCCAGGAGCTGTACCCGCTGGACGGCACCGAGGTGATCGGTCGCTGGCGCGACGGCAGCGCGGCGGTGGTCGCACGGCGGCACGGCCGAGGCCGCGCGGTGCTGGCCGGCACGCTGCTGTTCGCCAACGACGGCGCGGCGGCGGCCGACCTGGTGGCGAAAGAACTGAACGACGCCGGCGTGCGACCCGACGCGGTGACGACCGCCCTCGGCGGCACCACCGACGAGGCCTTGGCGCGCGTCGAGGTCAGCGTGCAATGGTCGCTCGACCGCACGCGGCGTCTGGTCATGGTGCTCAACCACAACGCCGAGCCGGTGCAGTTGACGGTCACGCTGCCCGGCTGCGCGACGGACGCCGCCACCGCGGTCGATCTGCTGACGGGGCAGCCGCTGTCGGCCGAACAGGCCACCGGTGACCTCGTCCTGACCGTCGAGCTGGCCGGCAAGGCCGTGTGCGCCGTCGACCTGCCGGGCCGCTGACCGGGCGGTCTGGCAACACGGCGACGGCGGCCCTCGGCGAGCGGCGCGACCCGTTGGTCGCCCACCCATGGCCAACTGCTTGCAGGCTGGGACCCGGCAGGGAACCTGACGCCATGAGCTACGACATCGGCCTTCGCACCATCCAACTCGAACCCACCGACCGCCTGGCCCATACCGAATACGTGAGCCACTGGGAGCTGATCCGGCAGGTCACCGGCCGCGATCCCGAGAAGGACGGGCAGGCGCACCTGGCCTTCGCCGACGCCTGGGACATGGACTTCTGCTGGTCGGTGCATGACGGCATCGTCAACTGGGGCGCCCAGGGCCGGGTGACCGACATGGGCCATGCCGAGTGGCTCGATGGTGGGGTCGACCGGCGCGACACGGTCTACTGCCCGTTCACCGACGTCGAGCAGGTGCTCGCCTTCGACGCCGTGGAGGAGTACGGTCTACCCGACTTCGACGAGCTGGTCACGGCCTACGAGAACCACTGGCAAGCGGCACAGCAAGCGCGGCCGAACCAGGTGTTCACCGGCGGCTATTACAAGACCATGGTCTCGGGTGCCATTCAGTCCTTCGGCTGGGAGATGCTGCTGCTCGCCGCGGCGCAGCCGGAGCGGTTCACCAAGGTGCTCGACAGCTTCTTCCAGTACACGCTGTACCACGTCAAGGCCTGGGCGAAGACCTCGGCGCCGGTGTTCATCCAGCACGACGACATGGTCTGGACCAGCGGCGCATTCATGCACCCGAGCTACTATCGCGAGGTGATCTTCCCGCGCTTCGCTCAGCTCTGGCAGGTGCTGCACGACGCCGGCAAGATCGTCCTGTTCTGCTCCGACGGCACCTTCACCGAGTTCGTCGACGATCTCGCTGCCGCCGGCGCCGACGGCTTCATCTTCGAGCCGACCACCGATCTCGACTACATCGTCGAGCACTACGGCCAGACCAAGTGCATCGTGGGCAGCAAGGTGGACTGCCGCACGCTCACCTTCGGCACCATCGACGACGTCCGCCGCGAGCTGGACGAGACGCTGGCGCTGGCCAAAGGCTGCCCCGGCTTCATGGTCGCCGTGGGCAACCACATCGCCAGCAACGTGCCGCTGGACAACGCGCTGTTCTACATGGACTACCTGCGCGAGCACTGGGCCCGCTGAGCCAAGGAGCCCGCCATGGCGTTGACCCGTGCGGTCGCGTTCGGTTCGACCACCGAAGCCGCGTTGCTGCCGCTCGATATGCCCTCGCCCGGTCCGGGCGAGGTGCTGGTGCGCACGCGGCACTCCACGGTGAGCGCCGGTACCGAAGGCTGGGTCTGGGGCGACCGGTTCACCTGGTCGCGCACGCCCTACCCCTGCGTGCCCGGCTACCAGCGCAGTGGCATCGTCCAGGCGGTGGGCGACGGCGTGACCGATTGGCAGGTCGGCGACGCGGTCATGGCCACGACCGGCTGTTGGACCGGCGACTTGCCGCCGTTCTGGGGGTCACATGCCGGCCTGGCGCTGACTCGCGCCACGGAGCTGTACCGCCTGCCCGACGGCTGCGACCCGGTGGACGCGTCGGCCGCCGTGACCGCCCAGGTCGGCTACAACGCCGCCAGCCGCCTTGTGCTCGCGCCGGGCGACTGGGTGGTGGTCTACGGCGACGGCCTGATCGGGCAGTTCGGCGCCCAGGCCGCCCGCGCGCGCGGCGCGCGGGTCTGCCTGGTGGGCCACCGGGCCGAACGGCTGGAGCGGGCCACCGCCGCCGGCATCGACGCCATCGTGAACCGCCGCGACGACGAGGCGCCGGCCGCCATCCGCGCGGTCTGCGGCGATGCGATCGCCGCAGTGATCGACACGGTGCAGGTCGAGGACGTGGGCCGCGAGTACGTGCCGCTACTGCCGCACGGCCGTGGCCAGGTGGTCTTCAGCGGCTTCACCCCCGGCACCACCTGGGCCGACATGGCGCTGCTGCAGCAGCACGAGCTGACCTGTCACTTCGTGAGTGGCTGGAGCCGCGAGCGGATGGACGCCACGCTGGCGGCGCTGGCCGACGGCCGCATGTCCTACCGCGCGCTCCTGACCCACCACGTGCCGCCGCCCGAAGCGCCGGCCTGCTACCAGATGGTCCGCGGCAAGCTCGGACCATTCCTGGGCATCACCATCGATTGGACGGGAGACGAGGCATGAGGATCCTGATCACCGGCGCGTGCGGTTGGCTCGGTCGCGAACTGGCCACCGAGCTGGGCGCGGCGCATGAGCTGACCTTGCTCGACCGGGTCGATCCGGAGCAGGCGACCATCTTCGTGCCCGGCCAGCTCGAGCGCCAACTGGCCCCGCTGCGCACCCAGTGGCCGTATGTGAAGGCCGAGATCACCGATCTGGCGGCGATGACGGCCGCCTGCGCCGGGCAGGAGGCCGTAATCCACCTGGCGGCCATCACCGACGGCCTGCCCGAGCATGGTCCGGCCATCATGCAGGTCAACGTGGTGGGCACCTACGTGGTGTTCGACGCGGCGCGCCTGGCCGGCGTGCCGCGCGTGCTCTGCGCGAGCAGCATCAACGCCTACGGCACCATCTACTGGCGCCTCAGCGGCCAGCCGTCGCCGTACACGAAGATGCCCCTCGACGAGAGCTTCGCGCCGGTGCCCGAAGACCCGTACAGCCTGAGCAAGTGGTTCAACGAAGAGACCGCCCATGCGTTTGTGCGCGCCTACGGTCTGACCGCCGCGGCCTTCCGGTTCGCCGGCGTGTGGACCAACGAGCTGTACGAACAGCGGCGGGCCAACCTGACACCCACCGAGAGCTGGTCCGACGACCTGTTCCAGTGGGTCCACTACCGCGACGTCGTGGCGGGCCTGCGCCGCGCCGTCGAGAAGGTCGACCTGCCTCAGTTCGGCGTCTACACGCTGAGCGCCGGCGACACCCGCTGCCCCGAGCCGACCATGGAGCTCCTGGAGCGCTTCCGACCCGAGCTGGCGGCCACGGTCGACCCACCGCTGGTCGGCCGCGCACCGCTGATGGCCATCGACCGCGCCCGCGCCGCCTTCGGTTACGACCCGCAGTGGCGGTTAGGCGAGTAGCCGGCACCGACCAGCTCGCCAGGGGCCGACGCAAGGACTCCGCTCCGGTCGGCCGAACCCACGGCCTGGCTGGGTCGCTCTGGCACGTCCAGACCAGGAGTCACCGCGATGTCCGACCGCACGCACGCCTACCAACTCCGCGCCGCTTACGGGGTCTGGATCAACGACATGCGCTCCACGCCGCTGCCCCTGGAGCGGTGGCCCGCGCCGCAGTTCGACGATGGGGCCATCGAGGGTCTGACCCGCGCGATGGATGTCCAGGCCGAGGCCGGGTTCAACATGCTCGACGTCTGGGGCCTGTTTGCCACCTACGGCTGGCCGATGGACCTGGCCAGCGCGGTCACCCCCGAGCGCGACCGCCGCATCCGGCAAGTGCTCGCGGTCGCGCACGAGCGGGGCCTCAAGCTGATCCTCGGCATGGGCGTCTATAGCTGGGGCTACGACCATATCATCGAGGCCGACCCGGACGTGCGGGGCAAGAACGAGGACGGCAGCCCGCACGCCCACGCCATGTGCGACGCGCACCCGCGCGCGTTCGAGTACGTCAAGCGCATCCTCGACTTCGTGCTGGAGCGCTACGACTTCGACGGCGTCCACCTGGAGTCGTGCGACCTGGGCTGCTGCCGGTGCGAGCGCTGCGCCGGCGGCCAGGGCACGACCGCCTACAACGTCCAGATCAACCGCAAGACCGCCGACTACATCCGCGCCACCTGGCCGGACAAGGTGATCTACGTCATCCCGATCAGTTGGCTGCCCACCAACGCCCACTTCAACGCCGAAGAGAAGCAAAGCATCGTCGAGCTGAGCGGCTCCATCGACTGCTTCATGGACCAGGGCCACCGCGGCACCTTCATCGCGGCGTCGGACCGGCGTGAGTTCATCGGCCAGTTGCACTGCGACTATGGCACCTCGGGCGGCCTCTGGCTCTATCCCGATGCGCGCTGGGAGCGCTGCAGCTACTTCGTGCCGTACGCCCGGCGCACGGGTCAGGCCATCCGCGATCACTTCGCCGATGGCACGCGCGGCTGCCTGTTCTACCAGGGCCCCATGGTCAACCCCGGCACCGAGATCACTGTCGCAGTGGGCGGCCGCATCCTGAGCGACACGCGCCGCACGCCGGAGGAGGCGCTGGCCGACGCCATCGGCCACCACTATCGGCCGCAGACGCCGGCGGTCCACGACCTGCTGGTCGACATCTTCCTGCGCGCCGAGGAAGGCTACTTCGGCCAGTGGGTCGAGGAGCGCTTCCGGCAGCAGCACGGCACACCGATGCCGGGCCAGGTCATCCTGGATGGGCACCTGCAGAACACCAGTCCCGGACCCGCGGCCTGGCTGCTGGAGCCGTTCCTCGACACCGACGGCCGGCTGGCCTACAAGCGCGTCCTGTGTGGCCTCCTCAAGGACCTCGACAGTCTGCCCGACGGCGCCGCCGATGCCGCGCGCCTGGAGCGGATCCGACGGTCGGTGATCGTCTCGCTGATGCTGCTCAACACCGCCGCCTTCGCCAAGGGCGAGAAGGCGGTGACGCGGCCGTAGGACCGGGCGGGCGCGGCGCGCGGACTGACGCCATACTGACCGGTGGAGAGATGCCCATGGCCGCCTGTCGATGTTGGTCGCGGCTGCTCGCGCTCGCCGTCGGCCTCGTCGGCCCAGCTTGCGCGCCGGCCCAGACCACCCACGCCTTCCCGATTGGCACCAACCTGGCCAGCGTGCGCGACTGGAGCACGGCCAACCCCTTCGCCGATGCCTTCAAGGCGTCACGCGCCTGGATCTCCGGTAGCGCGGCCCAGTGGCAGGACCAACGCGCCCTGGACCTGGATCCGCGCGGCTGGGTGCGCTCGTTGCAGTCCGGGCAGATGGCTCGGACGCTGATGTTCTGGGACCACCCCAACACCTATCCCGCCGGCCGGTACGTCGTGCAGTACCGCGGGCGCGGCACGCTGGCCTACGAGGGCGCCTGGCGCAAGGTCAGCAGCACGCCGGGGCGCGATGAACTGGAGGCCGATCCCAGCCGCGGTGGTCTGGCACTGTTCATCACGGCCACTGACCCGGCCGACTACCTGCGCGACATCCGGGTCTGGATGCCGGGCGCCGGTGAGGAGAAGCTCTTCTCGCCGCTGTTCTTGAACTCGCTGCGCGGCTACCGCTGCCTGCGGTTCATGAACTGGGCCGAGCAGAACCTGACTCAGGGCGATCCGCGCGTGGCGCTGCAGCCGCGCACTTGGGCGCAACGTGCCCAACTGGCCGACGCCCGCTACACGGTCAAAGGCGTGCCCATCGAGGTCATGTGTGAGTTGGCCAACCGCCTGAAGGTCGACGCCTGGTTCACGGTGCCCTGGACCGTCGACGATGACTTCGTCCGCGAGCACGCCGCGCTGGTGAAGCGCCTGCTCGATCCGCAGCTCAAGGTCTACGTGGAGTACTCCAACGAGGTCTGGAACGCCGAGTACCCGCAGACGGCCGAGTCACAGCGGCAGGGACGCGTGCTGGGCCTGGGCAACCCCCAGCGGCCGTGGGAGGGCGGCGGCATGGCCTATGCGCGGCGAAGCACCGAGGTCCACCGGATCTGGGAGCGTGAGTTCCCACCGTCGCGCCTGGTGCGCGTGCTCGCCTGGCAGGCCGTGGGTGCCTGGTGGTTCGAAAACATCCTGCTGAAGACCGGCGACACGGCACAGCACACCGACGCGCTGGCCATCGCGCCGTACTTCGGCGGCTACCTCGGCCACCCGCGGGCACTGACACAGGTGCAGCGTGCGACGCTCGACGAGCTGTTGGCCGAACTGCAGACCCGCGCTGTGCCCGAGGCCGTCGGCGCGATGCAGGCGGTGGGGCGACTGGCCCGGCAGCACAACCAGCAGATGATCGCCTATGAGGGCGGGCAGCATCTGGTCGGTGTCGGCGCGGCGCAGAACGACGCGGCCCTGAACCGTCTGTTCGACGCGGCCAACCGCGATGCGCGCATGGGCCAGCTCTACCACCGCTACCTCGAGGGCTGGCGCGACGCCGGCGGGCAGTTGTTCGCCAACTTCATCCACTGCGACGCGTACAGCAAGTACGGGCGGTTTGGGATGCTGGAGTACCTCACTCAGCCGCCGGAACAGTCACCGAAGCTGATGGCCTTGCGGCGGTGGATGGGACTGTAGGCCGCGCTACTCGCTCTCCTCGCCCAACTCGCGCAGTTCGGCCTCCAACATGCGGATCGCCTGGCGGATGAACTCGTAGTCGTCTTCGTCTTCAACATCACGCGTCGCCGCCACCTGGTGCCAAAGCTCCAGCGACTCCCGCAACAGGCGCGTTCGCTCGGCGCCGGTGGCCTGCCGTGCCTCGGCGTCGCGCTTCTGGGCCGCCAGGCGCAGGTGGAGGTGCTGGGTGACCCGGTCGTAGTCACGCGAGAGGGCCAGGACCCGGTTGCGGATGACCAGCCCACGCCGGAACGTGATCAGAATGGCCACCACGGCCATGCCCGCGATGAGCAGGATCGGCACCGCGAACTGCTTGATGACCGCCAGGTCGCTGTTCATGCTGCAGCCACCGCGTCCAGCACCGCCTCGACCACATCGTCGATGCTGTGACCGTCGACGTCAACGACCACTTCGGCGGCCGCCGCATAGTACGGATTGCGCTCGCCGAGGAGTTGGCCAACACGCGCCAGCACGTGCTCGTGGGTCCGTTCGGCAACATGCTCGTCGATCATCGGCCGACCGGCCCCGCTGGCCAGGATCCGGCCGGTGGCCGTCTCGGCGCCAATCCTCAGCCAGATGATGCAGGCCCTCGTGCGGAGCACCTCGACGTTGGCCGGGTCACGGGCCACGCCGCCGCCACAGGCGATCACCGTGGCAGTGCGCGTCGCGGCCGCCGCCACCGCCTCGCGCTCGCGCCGGCGGAAGCCGGCCTCGCCTTCGCCCGCGAAGATCGCCGGGATGGCGCAGCCGGCCTGCTGGCGGATCAGGTCGTCGGTGTCGACGTAGGCATAGCCCAGGCGTGTGGCCACCGCGCGGCCGATGGTGGTCTTGCCCGCGGCCATGAAGCCGATCAGCGCCAAGTTGCGGGCGTCCACGGCGGTCAGCGCCGTGGCGGCCAGATGTCCAGGTTGGCGCCGGCCGGCCGCGGCAACCGCGTGCGCCACGGGATCTCGTCGGGCGCCTGGTAGGCGATGGCCAGCTCCGGCGTCGCCACGCGCTCGCCCCGGTGGCGCGAGACCATCATGGCGTTGGTCATGCCCGTACTGAGCAGCGTGCGCTCGACCGGGTAGCTCGGCCGCCCAGTCACGAACATCTCTTCCATGTTGAGGGTCAGGTAGTTGAAGTGCGCGTGCGGGAAGTCGCGCTGCAGCCAGACCTCGCACGCCTGAACCTGCCCCTCGACGCGCCCGGCGAAGGCCCAATCGTGAACGTAGCCGTTGAGCATGACCACCGCGGCGCGCAGCCCGTCGCGGTACTCGAACAGGTAGGCCCAGGGGTCCTGACAGTGCTCGCGCGGCGAGCCGGCCGGCTTCTCCTCGATGGCGGCGACGCCCGCGTCCAGCAGGTCCGCCGCGATGGTCCCGTCGTCCACCGCCGCCCAGACCGCGTCTCCACTGAGGAAGGTCACCGCCGCGACGCCGGTCTCGCCGCCGGCGCGGCGCTCGACCATGGCCTGCTGCAGCTCGATGGTGTGGTAGCCGTAGCTTTCCACTGGTCCGTAGCCGACCGTGACGGCTTGCTCGAGCCGGCAGCCCTGCTCCAGCTCCAGCCACGGCCGCCGGTGGCTCAGCGGCACCGACGAGCCGGCCATGAACGGCACGCCGAGCTCCTTGGCGCGCTGGTACATCCACCAGGCGTCGTCCCAGTTGTAGCTGAGGTGCTTGTCGCAGAACACCGGGCAGACCTGCCCCGTCTCGGCGAACACGCCGCAGATCTGCTCGAACAGGTGGCGCCGGGGGTAGAGGCAACGGCCGAGATTGTCCACCGGGTAGTCGCCGTGCTCGCCGATCATCACCACGCCGTCCACCGCCAACTCGTTCTTGCGCCCGGCGGTCAAGGTGTCGCGGATGCTCTGGTAGAGCGGCACGCCGTGTCGCCAGAAGACAGCCTGACCCATGTCGCGCGCGTCGATCTGGTCGAGATAGGCCGCCGTCACCTTGACACGGGGCGTCAACAGGCCCTGGTCGTCGGTCGGGATGCCCTTGAGCAGCTTGGTGACGATCACATCGGCGTGGGAGTACGGAAAGTAGGTCGTGATGACCGCGGCAACACGAGGGGTCATTGCAGCTCCAGCGTGGCGGCGATGGCGTCGAACTCCTTCTCCACCACTTTGTCGAACTGGTCGCGCGGGCCGACCACGCTGAGGGTCCAGAACGTGCCGTCCTGTAGCATTACGTACTGCTTGAGCCGCAGGGCCTTGCCGTCGCTCTCCAGATCGCCGCGCACGGCCAGAGCCGCCGCGCCGGCGACCGACACGCGCTTGGTGTCCAGCAACTGAAACTTGCGATCGGCCAGCAGCGCCGGCAACTTGGCGACGAACTCCTGCTCGACCGACGCCAGGCGCGTGTCGGCCGGCACCTGCTCATCAACCGCGTAGTCGAGGGTGACGTTGACATGCACACCGCCGAGCGGCTGACGGCGGATCATCAACAAGAGCGCCCCGTCGTCGGGCTTGCCCTGTTCCCAGCCTTCCGGCAGCAGGATCTTGACGCCGCTCTTCGGGTTGAGCACCAGGCCCTCGAGTTTGGCACCGGTCACCGGCGGGCCCTTGGGTTCGGGTTGTTCGGCGGGTTTGGCTTCGAGCTTGGCCGGGGGCTGCGTCGGCCCGGGCGCGGCGGCGGGCGCCGCCTTCGCCGTCGGGTTCGTCTTTTCCGGCCGACATCCACTCAGCGCAACCATCACGCCGAGCGCGACCAGCCAGCCTCCGCGATGGGGCGACATAGAGCAGACCTCTCGACCGCCGCAGGGGCGTCCAGTGCTGCCGGCATTATCACCAGCGGCTGACAGGATGTCAACCGAAGCTATGGTAGAATAGGCGCCCGGAGACCTCTGCATGGCGAAGAAGCTGTTCCGGCTCCTGGTGGTGGTCGTCGTCCTCGGTGGCGGGGCATTCGTGGCCTGGCAGCAACTGCCCAAGCAGAAGCAGAAGCCCGAGCCGCAGCCGACCGAGGCGCCGAAGCCGGCGCCGCCGCAGCCGCTGAGCCTGGACCGCCTGGGCTGCAAGCTCCAGCCGGCGGCCGGCTGGCGCGTCGCCGACGACGCGCCGGAACAGAAGGCCATCCCTGGCGATCAGGTGGTGGTGCTCCGCAAGCAGGGCGCCGGTCGCCTGCCGCTCTTCGTCATCGGCCGCCTCACCGGCGATATCCTCGGCGCCATCGAGCCGAAGGCCTACCCGGAGTCATTTGTCAACGCGCTCAAGAAGCGTCTGGCCAAGCTGCCGCAACCACCGAAGGTAACCCAGGCCGGCGCCTTCAAGGAGCTGCCCAAGCTCTTCGCCACCGGCTGGTTCGCCACCGCCGAGGGCAGCTTCCCCGAACTGGGCGCCAGCAACGGCACCGGCCTCTTCGCCGCCGGAGCTTCGGCCAGCGGCGACGTCTACGTCATCGCGGCCTTCGCGCCGGCCGGCAGCCCTGAAGATAGCGACGTGATCCGCATGGTCCAGTCGCTGGAGCCGCTGGCCAAGCCGGCCGAATCCGGCGAGAAGACGGCGGAGCCCACTAAGCCAGCCGAGCGCCCGGCGGCCGGCGCGACCGACGGCGGTCCGGCGAAGGAACCCGAGCCCAAGGCCGACGAAGGCAAGGCGCCCGCCAAGGCCGAGGACGGCAAGGCGCCCGCCAAG
>CAZHGD010000101.1:17530-26992 GCA_964531735.1 uncultured Fimbriimonadaceae bacterium
GGCCGACGAAGGCAAGGCGCCCGCCAAGGCCGAGGACGGCAAGGCGCCCGCCAAGACTGAAGACGGCAAGGCCAGCGAATCGCTCGACCCGAAGGCGCCCGCCAAGGCCGAGGACAGCAAAGCCACTGAGGGCAAACCGGCCGAGGCGCCGGCCAAAGAGGCGCCGAAGTCCGAGACGCCGTGATCGCGCTGGCGGGCTGTGGGCTGTTACTCGGCCTACTGGCACCCGCCGAGGAGGTAGGGGCCTTGTCCGCCGGTCGCTCATCGCTGCCCTTGCGCGCGCCACTGCCGTCGTCGGGCGGCCGGCCGTACACGCTCTGTCCGGACGACCAGGGCAGCCTGCTGGACGACGTCTGGCCGACCCTGTTCTTCGGCCGCGAGCGCGTCGCCGAGTTGCGGCGCAAGATCGCCGACCTGCCCTGGGCGCGAGCGCTGTGGCACCAGATGCTCGTGGCCGCCGAGGCCGCCTTGCGCGAGGAGCCCAGCCAGCCCATTGAGCGGGCCGGTTGGCGACACGACTTCTACAGCCACGCGACCGGCGAGCATCTGCTCTACGACCCGACCAATCCCCACGCCTTCCTGGACCCGCGGACCGGCGGTTCGGAGCAGAGCGCCGCCCAGCACCGGGCCTGGGTGCTGCTCACCCACGAGCGCACCCACCGCCTGATGCGCAGCCTGGCGCTGATGTACGCGGTCTCCGGCGACGAGCGCTACGCCGCCTGGGTGCGCCAAGGACTGCTGCGCGCGGTGGACTACTTCCAGCACGACGAATTCCGCCGCGGCAACCGCGCCGAGGCACTCTACTTCCAGCCGCTCTACGACGGTCCGGTGCTGCTGCAACTGGCCATCAGCTACGACCTGACCCGGAACGCCGGCGTCTACCAACCGGCCGACCATCCGCGCATCACGCAGGGCATCTTCGAGCGCGGCATGCCCTACCAGTTGCGCTTCCTCGATGAGATCGGCGTTCACAACATGGGCTGCTTCGTCTCGGCGGCCGTGGCCGTGTGTGGCCACCTGCTCCAGAAGCCGGAGTGGATCGAGCGCGGCCTGCGCCACCCGCAAGCCGGCCTGCGCGCGCAGGTGCTGCGTGGCTTTCCGGCCGGTGCCGACGGCCAGATCGATGGCTTCTGGTACGAAGGCACCATCTTCTACCATTTCTACTCGCTCTGTCCGTTGCTCTCGCTACTGGAGCTGGCTCGGGCGTTGCACGACCCGTTGGCCACCGACCCGGCGGTGCTGGGCGGACTGTCCGCGGGACTGATGGCGCCGGTGCAGATCGCCGACGCACAGGATCGCGTGCCACCACTCGGCGATCTCGGCAACCCGCAGATCATGTCGCTCGGCGTCTACCGGCACCTCTACGAGTACGCCGCCGGACGGCTCGACGCCGAACGCTTCGGCCCGGTGCTGGCGCGGCTCACCCAGCGTGCCGGCGAGCGCGACGGGTGGTCGGCGCTGGCCTTCGGACCCGATGCCCTGCCCTCGCCCGCTCCGCCCACGCGCGACCACACCCTCCTGGCACGGCCCGGTGTCGCGGTCTTCCGCGATGCCGGCAGCGGGCTCTACTGCCTGTTCAAGGCGGGACCGCATGGCGCTGGGCATGACCACCGCGACAAGCTGGAGCTGGTGCTGCACGGCGGCGGCGAGGTCATCGCGCCCGACTTGGGCACGGCGGGCTACGCACTCACACGCGTCCACCCCTACTACCGCGGCACCTTCTCACACAACACGCTCATGGTCGACGGGCGCAACCAGGCCGAAGTGAAGTCGGCACACCTGATCTGGCAACCCGGTGCGCGCCCGGCGTACGCCCACGGCACCGTCAGCGACGCCTATCCGGGCGTGTACCTGAGCCGCCAGGTGTGGTTCGACCCGCCCTATGTGGTGATCCTTGACGAGGCCGCCGGCGACCGCGAGCACGAGTTCGACTGGGTGTTCCACGCCCTCGGCAGCCTCCAGGCCGGCGTCTCCGAAGCCGGGACCGCGCCGGACCTGAAGCCGCTGCCCACCAACGGCCCCTGGGCGCTGTTTACCGCTCGCCGGTCGGCGGCCCTGCCGGCAGGCGCGCAGTTCGAAGCGTGCTGGCGGGTCCGGCCGGGCGTCCAGCTACGCCTGCTGCTGACCACCGACGGGCCCGCCGAGGCTGTGACCGGTCGGACCGCCGGTCAGCCGATCCCCGACGACCGTGGCACAGTGCTGATCCGTGCTCTGGGCAAGCGCCGGCGGTTCGCCGCCGTGTTCGAGGTCCACCGCGGACGCAGCACCGCCGGTGCGGTCAGCCTGGGCTCGGACCATGTGTTGCTTGGCCTGCCGAGCGGACCGCGCCGCTACGCCGTGCCGCCGTCGGGCAACCTGGGCAAGTAGTCCGCCTGCCCGGAGAGGTGGCGCGCGGCGGCCTGGTTCGCCGCGATGAGCCGTTCGCGCGGCGAGCGGCCCTCGGCCAGCAGGAACGCCGCCGTGAAGACGTCGCCCGTGCCCGCCTCGCAGACGACGCGGTCCACGCGCTCCGCGCGCACTTCCACCCACTCGCCGTCGGCGCCGAGGACCGCACAGCCGGCCGCGCCCAGATGCACCACCAGCGTCGTGGCCCCGTGCGCGAAGTACCAGTCGGCGGCCTGCTCCAACGTGCGCGCATCGGCCACGAAGCACAACTCGCGCTGGTTGCCGTGGACGTAGGTCAGTTCGGGCAGCAGCCGGGCCAGTGCGGCGATGCGGCGCCCCACCGCGGGGGCGGCGCGGCCGGCGTGCCAATGCGGGTCCCAGTTGACGTCGATGGACGTCGCCATCCCCAGCCGTCGCGCCTCGCGCAAGAGCGCCAGATTGCCCTCGGCCAGCATCAGCGGCGCGAACCACACATCGGCGCGGTAGAGGTGGCGGCAGCCGGCGGCGACCAAGGCCGGCACATCGATGTCGGCCGCCGCGAACAGCGCGGCGCTGGGCAAGCAGCTCACGAAGTGCCGCTGGTGGCCCGACCAGTTCAGCGCGATGCTGCGGCCGGTGGCAACGGGTTTGGGCACCAGCCGGGCCAGCACGCCCCAGTGCGCCAGCGCCGCCGCCAGGCGCTCACCCAGCGCGTCCGCCCCCACTGCGGCGCACAACGCCACCGCGCCGCCCATGCGCGCGGCAGCCACGGCCGTGTTGGCGCCGCCGCCGCCCACGGTCTCGTAGATCTCGTCGACCGAGGTCTCGCCGTCCGCGAGCACCCGTGGCTCGGGCGGCAACGGCCCGGTCCGGATGTCCAGGTTGAGGTTGCCCACCACCGCCAGACCGGCGGCCGCGTTACCCATGGCTGCCTCCGCTCTACCAAGTCGTGGCCTGCGTCGCCAGCCGTGGATCACTGACCACCGCATGCCACACGACCGCCTGGAACGACTCGGCCAGCGGCGTCACCCAGCCCGGCTCCGGCGCCGGAATGACCACCACCGCGTCAGCCACCGCGGCCGTGAAGCACGGCTCGCGGCCGACGATGGCCAGTACCGTCAGCCCGCGCCGCTGCGCCTCCTCCAGCCCACGGATGATGGCCACGCTGATGTGGCGGGCCAGGTCGCCGCCGCCCACACTCAGCACCAGCACGGCGTCGGCTGCGTCGGCCCGACTGGTCCGCAGGTAGCTGTCGAACACCGCATCCCAGCCGTCGTCGTTGACCCGCGCGGTGAGTTCGGCGGCGTTGTCCGTCGGGCTGTACGCCTCGATACCGCAGAGCTTGCGGAAGTCGTTGACCGCGTGCGCGGCGTTGGCGGCGCTGCCGCCCGCGCCGAACACGAACAGCCGGCCGCCGCGCTCGCGCAGCGCCACCAGAGCGGCGGTGACGCGCTCCACGGCGCCCGGGTCGATAGCCTGGGCCACTTCGGCCGCCACCTGGAGGAACCGCTGACCGTGGGTCATGGGCGCGCTCCTCGGTCGCCGTCGGCCGCGGCCAGGAACTCGTCCACCGCCGCGCGGGTCGGCAGGCCTGGTTGGCCGCCGTGGTGCCGCGCTTTGAGCGCCGCCGTGGCGGCCGCGCGCCGCAGTCGCTCGGGCAGCGGCGTGCCGCGCGCCAGTTCGGCGGCGTAGACGCCGTGGAAGGCGTCGCCGCAGCCCGTCGTGTCGACCACCTCGACGGCGAACGACGGGTAGTGCCTGGGCGCCGGCTCATCCGCCGTCACCGCCCAGCAGCCGTCGCGCCCGCAGGTCACCACCACCACTTGGGTGTCGCCGGTCAGCAGCGACCGGGCGGCATCGGCCGGCGTGCCGCAGCCGGACAGGTGCGCCGCGAACTGCTCCGAGATGACCAGATGGTCGGTCAGGCGCCGGATCTCGGCGAACGCCGGCAGGTCGTCGCGCTCCAAGTCGGCCACGACCGGCACCCCCGCGGCACGGGCCAGTTGCTGCGCGCGCACCGTGGCGGCTTCGCCGTGGTGGTCGATCAGCAGTACGCGCGCGGCGGCGAGGTCGTCGGCTGTCGGTTGCTGGGCCAGCGGCCCGACCACCTCCGGCCGCCAAATCAGGATCGTGCGCGTGTGGGCGCTCTGGTCGACGATCACCGTGGCATGGATCGGCGACGCGCCGAGATGCCGCGGCGACGGCGCGAAGTCGATGCCTTCGCGCTCCAGCGTCGCCCGCACGAAGTGCGACGGTTCGTCATCGGCCAGCGCGCCGCCATAGGCGCAGGCCGCGCCTTGCCGCGCGGCCGCCACCAGCGCCGTGGCCGTCAGACCGCCGCACATGCGCTCGCGGCGCTCGATGGGGATCTTGACGTCGGCTGGTGGGTAAGCCGCCACGTAGAACAGGTCGTCCACCGCCACACAGCCGATGCCGAGCACATCCCAGCGCTTGTCCATGGCCGCCGCTTCGTCGCCGCGACGCGCCCTCCTCCGCGAGTTGGCCGGTGTTGAGTCACCCGCAACATCGAGCAGGAGGCACCGGCCGGGCGACGCCGAACGAGGCAGCGGCCCCGTGCACGGGCCGTGCAGGTGCGAAGACGGAAGGGAGACTCACCACCATGAGTGGCTCAGCCCAGATGTACATGGAGTACCTGACGAACGAGGGCTACCGCCCGTCCATCGACGGCGACGGCGACGTGGTCTTCAAGGAAGAGGGCCGGACGTACTACATCGAGGTCGACACCGAGGACCAAGGGTACTTCCGGGTGGTCTTTCCCAATTTCTGGTGCATCGAGAGCGACGAAGAACGGCAACGCGTGCTCGTGGCCGCCAACCACGCCACCATGCAGACCAAGGTGGCCAAGGTCTACCTGCGCGCCGACGGTGAGGACACCAGCGCGGCGGTGGAGTTGTTCCTCGGCCACCCGAAGGACTTCTCGGCCATCTTCCAGCGCGCCATGTCCGCGCTCAAGGCTAGCGTCCGGACCTTCCGGGAGAAGATGGCCTGACCTTCAGCGACCGTTCGCGGGCCTGCATCTGCTCGCGGTGCCGTTCGCGCATGAGTCGGCGCCGCTCGTCGGTCAGCAACGTCGCTTCGTAGGTGGTGACGCCGCGGCCGTGCAGGATGTGGAACGTGATCATCGGCGCGAGCCACCAGCCCGTGGCCACCGACCCGGCCAGCGCCAGCAGCAGGCTCGCGGTCACGCCAGCCGAGGCGCGTAGGCGGACGGGCACCGGGTGAGACCGCGGCAGTTGCGCCGCGAACCGCCAAGCCAGTCGCGTGGCCCAGACGACCATTGCCAGTCCGAGCAGGCCGGCAGGCGTCCGCTCGATGCCCTGGTTGAGCATGTAGGCCGAGGTGTACCCCACATGATCATAGGTCGGCCGGCCGGCCACGGTGGCCGCGTACTCCGTTCTCATCTACTGCTCCCCGCTTCGCTCCCGGGCGGCACGCCGCGGCGGTCCGCCGCGACGTAGGTCCGGCGCCGGGCTGGCGCCCGGCGCCGACCGCCAACCCACTACCCCGCCGGATACCGGCCCACCCACGCCGCCGCGGCGATCCAACTGCTGAGGCCGATGCCGACCACCAGCAGACCGTAGATCAGCCGCCGTTCGGCCCGCTGCCGCACCCGTTGCAGCAGGGGCCGTTGAGCCAAGACCGACGCGCCACCCAGCGCCGCCACCGCGCCCAGCACGACCGCCAAGACGCAGGCGGTCATCAGCGGCATCACCGCCGCCTTGTCCTGCGCCCACTGGTCCTGCGCGTCGCGCAGTTTGTACGCCGACAGGTAGCCGACGTGGCTGTACAGCGTGCGCGCCGCGATGTGTCCCTCGGCCTCGATCCTCATGGTGTCCTCCTAGCACACGCCGGCTTCACCGGCGAGCGACGGATTGGCCCACAGGGCCCAGAAGGTCTCGATGATGGCCTGTCTGTTCATCGCACACGTCGCTCCGGGAGCATCGAGGCGACCGGTCACGTCATAGCTCTCACCCCGGCAGCCGCCGAGGCACCAGTGCCGCACCACGCAGCGCCCGCAGGTCCGCGGGCGCGCCTCCAGACAAGTCTGCCGGCGGAAGTCGGCGAGGACCGGCGAGTGATCCCACAGCCGGAGCAGCGGCGCCTCGGTGACACCGCCGGCCGACCACTCGGGCCGCACGCAGTTCGGGCAGGGATAGACCTGGCCATCGGCGTCCAGCAGTAGCGTCTGGCTGCCGGCGCCGCAACCGTGCCGCGGGCTGCAACTGCGGCAGGTGCGCGCCAGGATGGACACGTAGTCGCGACCGAGCAGCCGGGCCAGGTGCGGCTCGTCGCGCACCAGCGCGGCGATCCGCCGCACCAGCGCCGGCAGATCCGGCGGCTCGAACGCGCTGCCGCCGCCGACCCGCTTGAGCTGGATGAACCGCGCCTCGGCCGCACCCAGCCGGTCGACCAGCCGCAGGTAGTCCGGGATATCGCTGGTGTTGTCCGCGTGGACCACCATCGAGCAGATGGTGCGCACGCCGGCGGCCACCAGCCGCTCGATGCCCGCCACGGCCTGAGCGAACGTGCCCGCGCCGCGCACCGCGTCGTGCCCGGCTGCTGTCGGCGCGTCCAGCGACACCTGGCAGTCCAGGCCGAGGTCGGCCGCCTGACGCGCGAAGTCGTCGTCGACGAGCAGCCCGTTGGTCGACACGATGGCCGCGTAGCCGCGGCGCCGCGCCCAGCGCGCCAGCGCCAGCGTCTTGGGCACCTCGAGCAACGGCTCGCCGCCGAGCAGCGCCACCATCGCGCCCGGGGCTACCCGCCGCCGGACCGACTCCAGCGCCGCGATCATCGCGTCCGCACTCACCTCGTGCCGACCGTGGCGCAGCCCGCGGTTGTAGCAGAAGGCGCAGTTCAGCGAGCAACGATTGGTGACGTTGATGGTGATGCTCTCGATGCGGTCGGCCGCCGGCCGGCGCGGCCGACCTGTCACCCCCGCCTGCGCGAGGCGCTGGAGCAAGCTGTCGCCCGCGCGCCGCGCCTCGCGGTCGGGCTCATGCCCGAGGGCCGCGCGCAGCGCAGTGTCGGGCGTCCGGCCCGCCGCCAGGTGGTCGACAAACGCCGCGGCCTCATCGTCCACCACCAGCCAGTACGGCGCGTCGCCCCAGACCAACAGGACTCGCCCGTCACGCCGCTCGACCAGGTCCGGACTTGGCAGACTCATCGCAGGGCTCACGTTCCGTGCGCTCACGCCACCCGAGCACCGAAACCGTTAGCCCCGCGATACCCACGATGACCAGGCTGTAACCACCCTGTAAGGTCACCGTGGTCAACGGCCACGCAACATTCCAGCCGACATGGGCCGCGGCCGCCACCCAGACACTGCCCGAGACCACCTGCAGCAGCCCGTAAGTCAGGCCCAGCGCCAAGCGGAGCCAGACCGCCTCGGTGCTGAAATGGGCGGCCACGAACGCCACCGCGGCCACCACCACGGCCGGCGCGGTACCGAGGCTGGCCCGCAGGACCACCTGGAGCAGGCCGCGGAAGTACAACTCCTCGATGACGGGGGCGACCACTCCGACCCAACCGAGCGTGAACAGCAGGTTCGCGCGCGGCGTCAGCGGACCGGGCGGCAGCACCACCGGCTCGCCGTGCAGCAGCGCGCCGCTGGCGGCCACGGCGAGCAGCAACGCGCCAACCGCCTGGAGGACGAGGCCGCGCCGGGCAACACCGCGCCACGGCAGCGCCACCTGGCGCGAGGCCAGCACCGTGCCGACCAGCAGCACCAGTGGCGGTGCCACGTGGCGCCACCACCAGCCGCTGGCGGTGGTGGGCGCCGGCCAAGGCAACGCCACCGCGCCGCAGTAGAGCAGGAGCACCGCCCCCGCAGCCTCCACCGGTCGCAGCAGCGGCTCCGCTCGGCTCACGATGCCTGCACCGCGGCAGACGGCACTTCGTGCGGCAGGCAGCCGGAGCGCGCCGCCAGCGCGGCGCAGCGGCCGGCGGCTTCGCCCATCGCCACGGCGTTGCCGGTGACGCGGTAGCTCGAGTGCGCCAGGAAGTCGCCGCTGATGCACCGCCCGGCCAGCAGCAGACCGTCGACATCGCGGGCCAGCAGCGCGCGGAGGGGAATGTCGTACGGCTGGGTCCGCGCGCGGTTGTCCGTGCCGTAACCCTTGCCGTGCGCCGGATCGGTGGCGTGGACGTCGATGCCGAAGGTCACCCGGCAGACCGCGTCCGCGTGAGTCGCGCCGTGCAGCAGATCGTCCTCGCCGACCGTGTAGCGACCGTGGATGCGCCGGCCTTCACGAACGCCGATCTGCGCCCCGGTGGCGACAATGCGCAGCTCGCGCCAGCAACCGCCCAGGCCGCGCAGCGCCTCGACCAGCCGGTGCACCTCGCGCCGCGCCTGGAGCGTGGCGCCGGTCAGCTCGTCGGCGTCGAGGCCGGAGACGCCGTACTCGTGGTTGGCCATCAGCGCGAACAGCGTGTCCCGGATCCGGAAGAGCGTCGGCTTGGCATAGGATGGATCCACGCCGGCGCGCTGCATCTCGGCCAGCAAGGCCGCCTTGGCCGCCTCACCACCACCGCCGAGGTAGGGCTGTACCTCGTCGGCCTGAATGCCGGCCACCAGCGCCATCAGGCTCATCGGTTGCATCTGGCCCGAGCCGGGCCGGCCCAGATCGAACCCGCAACCGGCGCGCGCGGCCAAGTCGCCATCGCCGGTGCAGTCCACAAAGGCGTCCGCCCACCACGCTTCGCGACCCGACTTCGACTCGGTGAGGAGCCAGCGCAGCCGCCGCTCGCCCTCGACCTCAGCCGCCACCACTCGTGTGTGCAGCCGCACGCGCACGCCCGCCGCGGCGCAGAGCTCTTCCAGCAGGAGCTTCATCACCTCCGGGTCGTAGGCGTAGTCGCTGCGCTCGGCCCGCGGCGCGTAGGCGTCGCGACGTTGCAGCTCGGCGGTGATCTCACGCATCAGGCCAGGCTTGTTGCCGTGGTCGATGATCCAGGACAGCAGTCCCGCGGTCCAGATGCCGCCGAGGCAGCCCTGGCTCTCGATGAGCAGCGTGCTCGCGCCGGCCCGCGCAGCCGCCACCGCCGCCGCCACACCGGCCGGCCCGGCGCCGGCCA
>CAZHGD010000102.1:0-26699 GCA_964531735.1 uncultured Fimbriimonadaceae bacterium
GTGCCGCGCCTGGTGGCGGTCGGCCCGAAGGCGGCGCGCCCGGCGGGTGGGGCGGTCCGCGGCCGTCGCCGCTGGAGCGACTGGCGCTGCTGGGCATCACGACGCGCTGGCTGAGCCGCAACGCCGCCGCGCTGTGGCTGACTCTGGAGCCACGGCAAGGCGAGTTCCGCACGCAGCCGTTGGCCACCATGGTGGAAGCGGGGCTGGCGGCCAAGTTGGAGACGGTGGTCGAGCTCGACCCGTACCCGACGCGCGACGCGGCGCCGGACTGGTTGACCGGCCCGGCGGTCAAGGAGCTGCCCGGCCGGGTGGCGGCGCCGGTCGAAGTCTGGGTGCAGCACGTGAGCGGCGTGGCCGCGGCCCTGGCGGGCAAGCGGCTGCAGTACGCCCTGGCGGGCACCCCCGAGGCCGGGCGGGCGGCGCTGCTGGCGAAGACGCAGCAGACGTTGACCAAAGCAGACGCCGAGGCGCGGTTGGTGGCCGATGGCGGGTGGGTCCGCCTGCCGGCGCCAACGCTGGGTGCTTTCGAGACGACGCGGGTGGAGGCCCTGGAAGCGGCCGGCGAACCCGACCCGTTGGCCGCGTCGGCCCAGCCGGTGCTGGCGTTGATGCAAGCGGTGGCCGCGGGCAAGCGGTCTCTCTTGTGGCCGAACCAGGGCTGGGCGCCGGCGCAGGCTGGGCGCTATGTGACGCCGCTGTTCTGCGGGCCGGACGGCGCGCCGCGGCCGGTGGTGGCCGTGTGGTGCACGCTGCGACGTCTGGCCGGCGCCCGGACGGTGATGGCACGAGTCGAGCGCGACGGCAACCAGGTGGTGCTGTTCGGCGGGCAGCCCAAGCTGGCGGCGATCTGGACCACGCGCGCGGCGGCCCCGCTGCGCGCCAAGCTCGGCGAGCAGGTGGCCGCGTGCCTCGCCACCGGCGAGCCGCTCGCCCTGCCGCGTGAGGGCGAGGACACCGTGCTGTCGCTGTCGAACTGGCCGCTGTTCGTCACCGGCCTGAGCGACGAGGCGGCGAACCGGCTGGTGGAAACCGTAACCGGCAAGTGAGGGTGAAAGGCGGGAGCGCATGAAGCTGGGCTATGGCACCTACGGGATGCCGAAGCTGTCGGTGGTGGAGGCCGTTTCGGCGGTGGCCCGCATCGGCTATGACGGTGTGGAGCTGGCGGCGATACCGAACCATCCGGCGCACCCGGACCACCTGGACCGGGCCGCCCGGGCCGAGGTCCGTGCCCGGCTGGATGCCGAGGGTCTGGAACTGCCGGCGCTGATGCTGGCGCTCGACTCCGTGGCGGCCGATCAGGCGCCGCAGCGGGAGGCCCTGCGTGCGGCCATCGGCCTGGCGCAGGACCTGTCCTTCGACAGCCCGCCGGTGCTGGTGACCACGCTGGGCGGCTCGCCCGTGCGCTGGGACGACGACCGGCAGCGCGTCGCCGAGAGTGTCGCCGCCTGGGCCGCCATCGCTGGTGAGCAGGGCCAGGTGCTGGCCCTCGAGCCGCATGTCGGTGGGGTGGTCCACCGTGCCGAACAGGCCGAATGGGTGCGCCAGCAGGTCGACTCGCCGGCGGTCAAGTTCAACTATGACGAGAGCCACTTCGTGCTGCGCTCGATCCCGACCGCCGAGTCATGTGCCATCATGGCGCCGCACGCCGTGGCCACGCACGTGAAGGATGCGCTCGGCGATGCCGAGCACGTGAAGTTCCTGCTGCCGGGCGACGCGGGCAACTTCGACTACCCGGAGTTCTTTCGCCTGCTGCACCAACACGGCTACGACGGCTACATCACCGTGGAGGTCAGCGGCATGGTGTGGGGCGCCGAGGGCTATGACGCGTTGGCCGCGGCCGGTCGCTGCTATGAGTTCCTGAGTGGCGCGCTGGCCCACTCAGGGCTGCACCGCGACTGATGCCGGGCGGCGGCGACTACCGCGTGGCGCGCCATGTCGGGAGCGAGCCACCACCGCTTGGCGAACTGGCCGACCGGGCGCGCGAGGACGGCTGCCGCATCGTGGACCGGCTGCTGACGGACTGGTCAAGCGGGGCCAACTGCTTTGCGCAACGCGGTGAGGCGTTGTACCTGGCCTGGCTGGGTGAGCAGGTCGTCGGCGTGGCGGGGTTGAACCTGGACCCGTACGCCGACCGCGCCGGTGTGGGTCGGGTGCGGCGGCTGTTCGTGGCGCCGGACCACCGGCGCCACGGTCTGGGGCGGCGGCTGGTGGCCGCGGTGATCGACGAGGCGAGGCGGTCGTTCGCCGAGCTGCGGGTTCGGGCACCGGCGGGGCGCGCGGCGGCGCTGTACGAGGCGATGGGCTTTGTGCCGTGTCCAGACGATGGCACGGCGACGCACACGATGAGGTTGCGCCCGGTGCTGCACCGGGCTGGAGCAGAGCGTATGGAAAAGGTGCTGTTGGTCATCGGTGATGCCACCGAGCAGTTCGACACGATGTACCCGTACTTCCGCATACCCGAGGACGGCTACGAACTGCACGTCGGCGCGCCGGAGGCGCGGCTGATCCACATGGTCGCCCACCAGGTCCCGCCCGGGTGGGACGTGACCCGCGAGTTCGAAGGCTACAAGCTGAACGCCGACGTGGCCTTCAAGGACGTCGATCCGGCCGATTACCTCGGTCTGGTGATCAGCGGCGGCCGCGCGCCCGAGTACCTGCGCTACGACGCGGACCTGATGCGCATCACCAAGCACTTCTTCGCCGAGAACAAGCCGGTGGCGTCGGTCTGCCACGGGATCGAGATCATCGCCACCGCCGACGTGATTCGCGGGCGGCGCGTGACGACCGTGCCGAAGTGCGCGTTCGATGCCGAGGTCTGCGGTGCCACGTTCGTTGACGCGCCGTGCGTCGTCGACGGCAATCTGGTCTGCGCGCGAACCTGGTGGGACAGCACGCCCTGGATGCGCGAGTACATGAAGCTGCTCAACGCCGCGCGTGACGCGAAGCAGAAGGGCTAGGTGTCCCATGGAACGTCTGCCGCTGCTGCTGGTGGGTTGTGGCATGATGGGCGCGCGGCATATGCGCGGCCACGCGGAGTTGGAGCGCACCGCGCCGGGCTATCTCGATCTGGTGGCGGTGTGTGACCGTGACGAGGCGTTGGCCAACGCCGTCGCCGACGAGGCCGCCGACCTGCTCGGGCGTCGCCCCCAGGTGTTCTGCGACTTGGCCGAGGCGGCGGCGAAGTCGGGCGCCGTGGCCGCCGACGTGGTGACGCCGAACCGCACCCACGACGATCTGTGCGAACTGCTGTTCAGCGCCGGACTGCACGTGCTGCTGGAGAAGCCGTTCGCGGTGACCATCGCCCGGGGCCGGCGCATCCTGGCGGCCGCGGAGCGCTCGGGCTGCGTGCTGGGCGTGGCTGAGAACAACCGCCGCGACCCGGTCAACCGGCTCTGCCGCGCGGCGGTCCAGGCCGGCCTGATCGGCGAGGTGGTCTTCGCCGACATGACACACTACCAGCGCGGCGGCGGCGTCTGCGGCACGCCCTGGCGGCACCAGCTCAGCATGGGCGGCCTGGCGCTGGACGTGTGGATCCACCTCGCCTACATGCTGGAGTTCCTGGCGGGTCCGATTGACCAGGTCTGGGCGCGCGCCGGAATGCTGGAAGCCGAGCGCGTCTGGCAGCGGCCGGGCCAGGAGCCGGTGACGGTGCCCTGCAACTCGCCCGACTGGCTGACCGCCGCGGTCGCGTTCGCCAACGGGGCCAGCGGCACCTGGACCACGCACTTCGCCAGCAGCGGGTTCGGCCAGAACCAGCGGGTGATCTTCGGTACCCGTGGTAGTATGGAGACGCCGGGCGACCGCAGTGGCCAACCGGTGCGCATCCGGCGTGGCAACGAGGTGCTGGAGGGCGCGGCTGTGGTCGAGGCGCTGCCCGACTGGCAGTTGCCCGAGATCGAGACACGGCTCTGGGGCGCGCGGCCGGCGGGCTACCAGCAGGAGTACCCGATCACCGACCGCAAGCTGCTGGCCGCCGAGTTGGCGGATTTCATCGACGCCGTCCGCACCGGCAGCGCGCCGGAGGTCAGCGGCGAGGTGGGGCTACGGTCGGTGGCCATCATCTACGCCATGCTGGAATCGGCCGCGGCCGGGCAGGCCGTGTCGGTCGCCGAAGTGCTGGATGGGCGCGTGTCCGCCTACCAGCAACAAGTGGAAGCGGGCGCCTGAGTTCAGGCGGCCCAAGGATGTCCCGGTCCGCGCGGCGGACCGGGCAGGCGTGCGTGTCGTACATGTCGTAGACGCTGTGTTGGCCACGCTTCCATGGCGCGGCGACGTCGTGTGCCACGCCATGGAAGGAATAACCATGTCGGATCGAGCCCGTCGCGGGTTCACGCTGATCGAGCTGTTGGTCGTGATCGCCATTATCGCCATCCTGGCGGCGATCCTGTTCCCCGTGTTCGCCAAGGCGCGCGAAAAGGCGCGCCAGTCGAGCTGCCAGAGCAACCTGAAGCAGATCGGCCTGGCGCTCCTGCAGTACACCCAGGACTACGACGAAACCACGCCGGCTTCGGTGCAGTGGAGCGGCAGCCTGGGCGTCTCCTGGCCGGAACTGGTGCTGCCGTACAGCAAGAACACGCAGATGTACTACTGCCCATCGGCGCCGAAGACGAACGCCGATGCGACCAACCTGACCACCGACCACTGCTGGTCGGCCTGGGGCACGGCGCCGTACGTCAGCTACGTGATGAACCGCAACACCGCGCAGCAGGCTCTGGCGGCGTTCACGGCGCCGGCGCAGACGGTCTGGATCGGTGACGGCGTGTGGGTGGACATGTGGGGCAACGCGACCGATCTGGCGCGCTGCACCGTCGGTGCCCGGCACAACACCGGCGCCAACTTCGTGCACTGCGACGGCCACGCCAAGTGGGCCAAGACCGAGAACATCGCCACTTTGCAGTGGGCCAAGTAGGTCTCACGGCGCGGCCGCTGCCCGGCAGCGGCCGCGCCGACCAACCGCCGCACTCGTTCCGAGTGATTCCTCGACCTGTTCCGCCGCCGCCGCTATACTCCGCCCCGGCGCACGGTGGATCGCGCCGCTGCGCAGAGGAGTCGCGCCATGCGTTGGGACACTCGTCGTGGCTTCACGCTGATCGAGCTGTTGGTCGTCATCGCCATCATCGCCATTCTGGCGGCGATTCTGTTCCCCGTGTTCGCCAAAGCCCGCGAGAAGGCGCGCCAGTCGAGCTGCCAGAGCAACCTCAAGCAGATCGGTCTGGCGCTGCTCCAGTACGCCCAGGACTATGACGAGCGCACCGGCTACGCGGTGCTGTGGCAGACCGGCTACGGTGCTGGTTGGTCCTGGCCCGAGTGGTCGCAGCCCTACACCAAGAACGTGCAGTTGTACTACTGCCCCTCGGCCCCGCGGACGGTCATCAACGCGGGCAGTGCCGACTTCGGTACCAAGGACTCGTCCTGGAGCGCCTGGTGTACCGCGCCGTATGTCAGCTACGTGATGAACACGCAGGCGGCGAATGCCTCACTGGCCGAGTTCACGGCGGTGAGCGAGACGGTGTGGGTGGGCGACGGCATCTGGGTGGACATGGACGGCAGCAGCGCGGCGGCGATCCAGCAGCGCTGCCTGATGGCCCTGCGGCACAACGAAGGCAACAACTTCCTGTTCTGCGATGGCCATGTCAAGTGGGCCAAGCGCGAGAATGTGCTGTCGATGCGGTGGACCAAGTAGCAGCGCCGGCGCCAGAACCAGCCCAACAGCCCACAACCAGGGGACGCGATACGAATTCCAAACTCGGGGACATGATACTGGTTTCTGGTGTCTCCCATCGTTGTGGACAGGAGCAGTGCGGCCGAAACTAGTATCATGTCCCCGCCTTTCATCAGTGCGGCCGAAACTAGTATCATGTCCCCGCCTTTCATCATGTCCCCGCCTTTCATCGACTTGGTCGGGGCCATGGGGCGCTGACGCGGCCGATGGCCCCGGCCGGCTACTGCAGGTCGTACAGCGACACGTCCTTGCCGACATAGCCCATGTCGGTCAGGGCGGTGTCCCAGGCGGCGAGTGCCCGCGGCATGGCCTTGACGTGTCCGTCAGCGAAGCCGGTGTTGCAGACGCCGCTGTGCCGGAAGTGCTGACCGCTGCTCAGTTCGGGCGCGCCCGGGTAATGCAGCCAGGGCTCTGGCGTCTGCGGGATGGCATTGGAGAACATCAGCACCTCCTCAGCCATCATGATCGTCTCGGAGGCCGACGCGACGCTGGCGAGCGAGGATGGCCAGTAGGGCAGGCCAGGGACCACGGGGGCCAGTGTCCCGGCTGTGCCGCCCAGGTACGGGCTGTAGGCGAAGGCGTTGATGTCGCCGGTACGGATGAACGACGGGCAACTGCGCACTTGGTCGTTCTTCAGGTATGGCCGGATCCAGCAGCCTGCTGTGCTGGCTGCGTTGCCGTAGTGACCACTCCACTCGCCCCGAGTGCCGGCGGCAACGGGCATCCAGGTCTCGTCATAGTCCTGGGCGTAGGAGAGTGCGGCCAAGCCAAGTTGCTTGAGGTTGCTAGCGCAACTAGACTGCCGAGCCTTCTCGCGGGCTCTGGCGAAGACAGGGAACAGGATCGCTGCCAGGATCGCGATGATCGCGATCACGACGAGTAGTTCGATGAGGGTGAACGCTTGTGTGCGTCGGTGCATGAACTGCCTCCGTGCCAGCTCGTGGTGTAGCGCGACTGTAGCGGCCCCGCCTTAGCCCAGACTAAGGACCACGACCGGCGCCCGAACCGGTCGCGGCTTGTCGGGTTGGGCTGGCTGCCTACCACGTGAAGAGGCGGACAGGCATGGTGGCGGTCCGGTGCGGGCAGAGCGCTTGGCTGTGGCGCGGAATCGGCTCAGCTTGAGCATTGGCTGGCCATTGTCGCGCAGCCGGCGGCACACCGGGGCACCATGGCCCGGAGGCCCGCCAAGACCGACGGCGCACAGCCGCCCGCTCGGAGCGCCACTGCTCACCGCCGGTCCACCACCAGTTGCCGGCTCAGGTCCGCCGGGCAGTCCACCACCGAGACGCGGTCGATCCACAGCTCACCGGTGCAGTCGAGCAACCGCGCCTGGACCGACATGCCGACCGCGCCCGGCGGGACGCGGAACGCGCGGGTGGTCTGGTGCCAGTCGGCGGTGCCGTCGCCGAGCAGCAGGTCTTCGTGGCGGAGGTAGGCCCCGTTGGCGTCGGTGAAGAACACCGCCACGTTGGCTCGGTGCCAGGTCTCACGCGGACCGCGAACGACGTTCTGCCAGCGCACGCGCGCCGAGACCACCAGCGACCGGCAGGTCGCGTCGAGGGGCACGGCCGGGAACGCGCAACTGGTCGTGCCGGGCGTCTGGCGCTGGAGCCGGATGGCGCCACGGTCGGGTTGCCAGGTGACGCCCTCGGACAGCGGCCAGTCCGGCTGCGTGCGCAGTTCGCCGCCCACGTCGTAGAGCCGCGTGCCAACCTCGCTCGCCGGGCCGGCGCCGGCCCGATAGGTGCCGCTGATGGACACCGCGCGGGCACCGGCCGGTCGGGTGCCGGTCAGGCGCAGGCGGTGGAGCGTCTCGCCCGGCGCCCAGGTCCAGGTGGACGAGCCGCTCAGGCCGGCCGGCTGTGAGGTGACCGCCAACTGTGCTGGTTCAGCCCCGGCGCTCCGCCGGCGCACGACCAGTTCGGTGCCGTCGGCGGTCGGCAGTGCGACGAGGTCCACCGGCGGCCCGACCCGCCAGCGCACCACGCCGACGAACGGCGCCCAGACGACCAGCCGCGGCCAGACCGTGGCGTCGGCGGCTGCGGTCAAGGTGGTCTCCAGGCGGACCGTGGCGCCCGGTGCCAGATCGAGCGGTGGCAGCGCCGCCATGGTCCAGCCCGGCGACGGCACCACCTCCCAGGGGCCGGCCAGCGTCCGCCCGGTGGGATTGTGGACCACGAGCGTCACCCGGTGGGTCGCCACGCCCGCAGGCAGGAAGGCTGGCTCGAGGCTGGCGTCAGGCCGAGTGACCGTGCCGTCCAGCAGCTCGTCGCCGCGCCGCAGTTCGTAGGTGGCCTGCGCGCTGGCCCGCAGCGTCGCCTGGCCCTCGCGCCACTCAGCCGTCACGCCGCCGCCGATGCGCAGTTGGCCGCCGACGGCCGGGGCCGTCGCGGTGAGTCGGTGCGTGTCGGACCCGCCGATGGTGAACCCGTCGCCGGTGGCGCGCACCCATTGCGGCCCGGCCGGCAGAACCTCGACGGACCTGGTGCCGAACCGCGCGGCGCGAGCCAGCGGATAGACCAGCCGATTGGCGTAGGCCGCGGCCGAGACCAGCCAGCCGTGCGGTGTGTCGCACTGGTCGACCAACCCGTAGTTCGAGTTCTCGCCGTCGAACCGGCCCTCCAGCGGCTGATCGGAGAACTGGAACCAGTGCGCGCCGACCAGGTACGGGTTGGCCGCCGCGGTGGCCAGGAACGCCGCATAGCCGACGGCGCGGTCTTCCTGAGTGTCGACCGGTGTGGCCGCGCCCTTGGTGTTCGGCAGGCCG
Source organism: uncultured Fimbriimonadaceae bacterium (assembly GCA_964531735.1). Taxonomy (GTDB): domain Bacteria; phylum Armatimonadota; class UBA10988; order UBA10988; family UBA10988; genus CAZHGD01. The sequence goes on from CAZHGD010000102.1 coordinate 8,490, forward strand.
GAGTCCATGGCCTTGAACGACCACTCACCGATCAGCAGCGGCTTGCCGGTCAGCTCGCCCAGCTCGGTGAACCGCTGCTGCAGGTTGGGCGAGATGCCGTAGGCCAGGCCGTCGTTGTAGAAGTTGACGCAGACCACGTCGCAGTGCCGGCCGGCGGCGCGGGCGCTGGGGTCGGGGGCATGGCCGGCGTAGCGCTCACTGATCACCAAGTGGTGCGGGTCGGCCTGGCGCACGGCGGCGACGCAGACCGAGTAGTAGCGTTCGGCCACGGCCTCGGTCCAGGCGTCGCGCCAGGCCTGGTTGCCCGGCAGCGGCGCGGTCACCGTGCGCAGGGCGTCGAACGAGGCCACACCGCACGCCTCGCGGAGCTTGCCGGCGTCGGCGAAATGGGCGCGCGCGCAGGCGACGAAGGCGTCGCGGCCGGGGGAGTCCGGCGCGGTGGCGAAGGCGGCTTCCCACAGCCCCTCCCAGCGGAACTCGTTGTCGAGGAACCAGCCGATCAGCAGCGGGTCATCGCGCCGTGGCGCGCATTCGGCCTGGGCCACGCGGCGGGCGCCCGCGGCGAATTCGGGCGCGAACACATCGGGGAACCACGACCAGGGCGAGTGGCCGCGCGGGGCCTGGGTGAACTGCTTGGCGGTGGCTCGCCGGCCGATGCTGAGGATGTGGCAGTACGGCAGGCCAGCCGACTCGGCCAGCGTCGAGGACCACGAGCCGAGCGTGTTGAACCCCCACCAGCGCAGCCGCGAGGTGGTGTTCGCGGCCCACGCCTCGTCGTCGGCGTAGAGCGCGCTGACGGAACGCCGGTAAGGCACATAGCTCAGCGCCGGCGAGCCGGTGCCTTGCTCGCCGACCCCGTCCACGCCGGTGCTCCAGAACCGCTGGCCGGCCGGGTCGATCAGCCACCAGCGGTGGTCCAGCCGCTCGGTGTGGAAGAACCCGGTCGCCGTGCCGGCGGCCTCGGCCCAGCCGCCGTAGCGGTTGAATGGCGCTCCGGGCAGCTCCAGCACATGGACGGTGCGCTGCCCGCTGATGCCCAGTGCCGCCCAGGCGACCTCATACGCCCCGCGCGGCAGTGCGCCGAGAGCGACGGGCAGCGCGCGGTTCTCGCCGCTGGGCACCGCCGCGTTGACCGACTGCGACTTCACCGCGGTGGCGCCGCGGCGCACGCTGATCCGCAGCGGCGCGGCGAAGGTCTGCGGGGTGCCGTTGCTGAGGTCGAGGGCCAGCGACACCGGTTCGCCGACGTTGAACAGCCGGCGGCCCATGGCTCGCACCACCGGCGCCGTGCGGTCGAGCAGCACGAAGTTGTCGAACGCGGCGGTGCCCACCGCGTCGACCACCTGGCCGACCACGCGGACCAGCCTCGCCGCGGCCGGTGGCCGGAACTCCACCGCAGCGCGGCCGGTACGTCCGGCGGCGATGGGCGGCGAGGCCAGCGAACTGGTCGGCCCGGTGCGGTCGCCGCCGCCCCAGAACTCGATCCGCAGCAGCGCCCGCCCGGCGGTCAGTGCCGTGGCGTCGATGTCCACCGTGGCGGTGTAGGTGTGCGCCGGGTCCAGCGCACCGGCGGTGGCGTACAGGCAGCCGGCGATCGGCGCGCCCGTGCTCACCGTCAGTCGCGCCGCGCCGCCGCCGGCCTCCAGTTGCAGCCGGTCAGGGGCCGGGCTCCAGGTGGCCCAGCCCCGCAGGCCCGCGGCGAAGTCGCCGTTGTCCAGCAGGCCCCCGCCAGCGAAGGCGGGGGCGGCGAGCACGAGCAACAGTGACCAACGGACCATGGGGCGCTCCCTACTGGTCGGTGGCGGCGGGCAGCACGCGGAAGTGGACCAGTGAGTTCCAGCGGTTGACCGAGTTGCCGAAGCCGACAAAGCGCACGTAGCGCGCATCGTGCGGCGTGAAGCGATAGGTCTCCAGTTCGGCGCTACGTCCGGAGCTGGTGCCTTCGTAGACGCGCTGCCAGGTCTGCTGGTCGAGGCTGGTCTCGATGGCGAACCGCGCCTGCCGCTGCTGGCCCTGATGCCAGCGGATGCCGACGCCGGCCAGCCGCGTGGGCTGGCGCAGGACCACCTCGAACCCGACGTCGCGGCCCTCGGCCGCCCAGTAGTCGATGCGGCCGGGCAGGTCGGTCAGCAAGCCCTGCAAGGCGCGCAGGTCGGGCGTCTGCGCCGACTGGATCCAGAGCACCTCGCGCGGCAGCGGCAGCGCGTCCACGGAGAACTCGACGGTCTGGCTGGCCGCTTCCTCGACCACTCCGCGGCCGGCCAGTGCGCCGAGCAGCGGTGCCGGCAGCAGCCAGGTGGCCCCGTCGCGCCGCACGGCGGCCGGCAGCACGAAGCTGGACCCGTTCAGCGTGAACCGGTCCGCGGTGGCGCCGAAGACCGCCGTGTCGGCGCCGTGGCTCAAGCGGAGTTCGGTGGCCGAGGCGGCGCACTCCAGGCCGAGCGCCTTGGCGACGGCCTGCGCCGGCACGTAGCAGCGGCCGTCCACCACGCTCGCCCGGGCCTCCGGCAGCGCCTTGCCGCCCACGAAGACGACGTTGGCGAGTGACCGCGCCGGCGCCGGCTTCAGATCGGCCGGCGCCACGAACTCGCGCGCTCCCGGCGCAGCCGCCGGCCGGACTTCGTAGCGGCCGCCGGGCACGACGGCGAAGGCCGTGTGCCGGCCGGCCGCGACCGGCAGGTGGTGGCTGGCGGCCGTGCCGGTGACGCTCCAGGTCCCCGGCGCCAGCCCGGCGACCAGCAGTTGCCAGTTGCGGCCCGCCGGCAGTTCGAGGCTGAAGCCCTGTTCGAGCAGTTCGCCCGCCTTGCCCAGCACGACGGCGCGATCCGCCAGCGTGACCACGTACACGGTGTCGGTCTCGGCCACGTTGACCGGTAGTTCGGGCGCGTCCTCGGTGCCCATGGTCATCACCGTCAGGAAGCTCTCGCGGTCACGCGCGGCCTTGGGCGAGAACATCAGGCGGTGGCCGGTCGCTTCGGGCCGGTCGGCGAACGGTGGCTCGAAGCGGGTGCCGAAGACGCTGTTCGCGTCGGGCCCGCTGAGGATGTCGAGCGTGCGCTCATCGGGCCGCGGCCGCAGCATATGGACGTTGACGCGGCCCTTGAGGCCCAGGTCGCTGCTGTGGAGCACCGCCCCGTCAGCGGTGCGCTCGGGCTGGTGGAGGGTGTTGACCTGCCAGTACTTGCGGTACTCCGGCTTGGCGCAGGTCAGGCTGTCGAGCACGATCAGCGCCGCCGGGTGGAGTTCGTCAGCCAGGTTCAGGAAGCAGAAGCTGCGCAGGTAGCGGCGGACCTTGGCGCTGTAGGCCGAGGTCAGATCGACGGCGAAGTGGCTGAAGTACGGGCGGTCCTGAGCCGGACCGAAGCTGCTGGAGACGACCTTGCCGTGGGCGAACAGCGGGTCGGTCATCGCCTGCGCGGGCGTCACCGGGCAACTGCGGATGTTGCGCGTGCCGCCGTCGTTGGTGGTGGCACCGGTGATCTGCTCGTTAGGATCGACCACCAGCAACATGCTGTGGGCGACCGAGCGCTTGGTGAAGTTCGAGTCGTAGGGCGTCCCGTAGAACTTGTACTGCCCGAGGTCGGCGGCCTGCAACCCGCGGTAGTAGATCTGGAAGCTGCCGGCATCGGCGTGCTGATGGTTGCCGAAGTGGTAGCCACCGCCCTTCATCTCGACCACCACGTCGCTGGTGTTGCGGCCCATGTTCCAGCCGGTGCGGGCGATCATCGAACCGAGGATCGGGCCGAAGTCCTTGGTCAGCGGCAACTCGTCGAGCCCGGCGGCCGGTTTGAGGTCGGGGTCGTTGAGCAGCAAGACCATCACCGGGTCGCTGTCCAGGCCGCCTTGCCGCAGGAAGTCCCATTTGACCACCGGGTCCGCCGTGTAGGCGTAGTTGAGCAGCGTCGTCAGGCCGAGGTTGGCGGGCTGACTGTCGGAGAAGCCGTCGCCGTCGCGCAGCGCGCGGTGGTTGGGCACGCGCATGTAGAGCCACTGGTAGTAGACGCCGCCGAGGTTGTCGTCGAACACCGGGCGACCGCTCATGCGCCGGAACAGCCAGGCGGAGTGCAGGTCCCAGCCGTAGCGGTACGGCCCGTAGCTCACGCCCTGGTTGTGGCGCGGCGACTGGTACTCGAAGCGGCGCATCGGCACCAGCTCTTCGAGAATGCGGTAGGCGCAGTAGCGATAGGGCACCGGGTCCTCGCCGTAGATGGCCATGGACATGGCCAGCAGGTCTCGGTTGACCTGGGCCTCGTTGCCATGGCCGTTGACGATGGTCTGCAGGAACGGCGGCCAGCCGATCTCCATATCGTCGGCCAGCCGCATCAGGTGAGTGCGAATGGTCTCCCGCTCGGCGGGCGTGAGCAGGTCGAAGCACCAGTCGTAGACCAACGTGGCCGAGTACATCGCGCGGCCGATCTCGCGGGTGATGTCGAGCAGGTTGCCGAACTCGACGGCCGGCAGGTAGGCCAGGATCAGGTTCGCGGCCTCGCGGCCGAGCTTCTGGTCGGCGGCCATCAGCGAAACGAAGGCCTTCTGGACCGCCGCCGTCTCGAGCGCGCTGTGGTAGGTGACCTCGGTGCCCGGCTTGATGGTCACCTCGAACGGGCGTGCGGCGCGCTCGCGCAGCTTGGCCCAGACGGCGGCGTTCTCGCCGCGCTCCAGGTTGGCGCGGACGCGCGGCAATGACTCGGCGTTGACCCACACTCGCGGATGCGTGGCCGGCGGCACGATGGTCGGGCGATAGGCGGCCACGGCGTCGGGCACCTTCGGCGGCACATACGGGCTGATCTGGAGGTGGTCGAGGCGCACCCCCTCCGGCAGCCAGACGGCAATCTCTTGCGGGCGGCCGCTGAAGTTGAACTTGCCCAGGGCCTGGAAGCAGCTCTGCGGCCCGCTCCACGGCACGAAGACCACGCGTTTGGTCGGCCGGCTGTCGCCGATGGCCAGGCGCAGGTAGAGCGACGCCTGCTTGCCCGCGGCGCGCCGCATCAACTCGGTGCCCTTGGCATCGGTGGCGGCGTGGCTCTGGATGCGGTAGCGTCCCGGCGCCGCGGCGGTGAACGCGAAGACCAGGTCCGGCGCGGCGTCGGGCTGGTCCACGCGCGAAGTCTGGCCGGCCTTGAGGCTCACGCCCTTGCCGCTGGGGAACGACGCTTGCGTCACCACCTCGGCGCGGTCGGCAGTCAGCTTCGCCGCTTCCGCTTCGAGCGTGACGGCCGGCACCGGCGGCGGCGCGGGCTTCTGGCCGGCTGGGGCCGCGGCGTACTCAGCCGCGGCCACCGGACGCACCCAGACGTCATCCCACCGGGTGACGCCCGGCGTCAGCCAGTTGAACACCTGCAGCTCGACGCGTTCGGTCCCGGCCGGCACCGCGAAGAACCGGTCGCCGGTGCGCGTCCAGGTCTCGCTCGGGGCGAAGAACGCCTGTTGCAGTCCCAGTTCCTGCATCCGGCCGTCGCGACGGCCGTGGAAGTGCACCCGGAAGCACGCGCCACGCTGCGCGCCCGCCGCTACGCCGCTGGTGCGGTACCAGCCGCCGGCCGCCACATAGGGCGTGTTCGGCGGCAGCGGGGCCGAGCCCACCCAGGCGATCCGCTCGGTGGCGTTGGCGCTCTCCAGGGCGACGCAGCGCCCGCCGCCGTGGCCATCGGCCTCGACGCGCGCGGAGCCGCCGGTGCGGAAGTTCACCGGGCTCCAGCCCACCGGCCGACCGTTGGTGACCTCCTCGAACCCGGCGTTCGAGAGCAGATTGGCGGCCGGAACGGCCAGTGGCCCACCGACCAGCATGGCGAGCGAGGCGAGATACAACATGGTCATGTCCTGGGCCGCGCGACGTTCGGGTCCAGCCCGCTACGGGGCGGCCATTGCAGAAGCGTGATTCGGCGTGGAGCGCCGGATCCTTGTCGCTGGTTGGGCAAGCAGGCCGTGGCGCCCGCTGCTCAGCCGAGACGCACCACGGCGCCATCCACGCCGGTGGCCGTGGCCATCGCGGTCCGGTCGCCCCAGTGCGCGCAGACCGCCCAGTTCCGCTGGGTCACCATGCCCGCGTACGCGCCGCGCCGTGGCCCGATGGTCACCACCGTCGCGCCGCCCGTCTCTTCGCAGACGATCTCGGTCTCGGCCACTTCACCGCGGAGGTAGCCATCGGTCAGACCGTCGTCCTCAGTCAGCGTGAACCGGCTCGTGCCGTGCGGCCAGATATCCAGGTGCATCCGGTCCGCCGGGCGCTGACCCACGTAGTCCACATCGTCCCACATCGGGATGATCGCGCCGGCCTTGACGAACAGCGGGCCGCCACGGTTCTCCGGCGGCACGTAGGCCAGGTCCTTGGGCCCCTCATGCACTTCGCCGGTCCAGTAGTCGATCCAGCGCCCAGCCGGCAGGTGGATCGACTCGGTGAAGGCGCAGGTGAGCAGGCTGTCGCCGAGCAGGTACTGCAGCAGCAGTTCATCGCAGCGCGGGTCGTCGGGGCAGACCAGCGGCATCGCGCGCATGATGGGCAGGCCGGTGCGGGCGGCCTGGTGCGCGGCGCTGTAGAGGTAGGGCAGCAGTCGGTAGCGCAGCCGGGCGTAGTCCTTGAACACCGCGTAGATGTCGGGTGGCAGGAACCACGGCTGGTTGTACATGTGCCAACTGAGGATCTGCGACCACGGCTGCAGGAAGCCGAAGTGGATGCCCGGCTTGTTCCAGACCTGCATGTCGCAACTCGTGTTGGAGTGGCCGGACAGGCCATGGTTGAGCAACGAGACCAGCGGCTTGGCGTCGCCGCCGGTGTCGCCGGCCCAGGTGGCCGCGTACTGCTGGACGCCGGCATAGCCGCCGGCAGTATAGATCATCGCGCGGCGGCCGGTGTGCTCGGAGAAGCCCTGGCTCATCTGCTTGGCCAGCAGCACCGGGTAGAGGTTGTGCATCTCCTCGTCGGCCATGCCGTTGCGCCAGCGGCGGTCAGGATGGAAGCAGACCTGGTTGGCGCCGTCCATCTTGAACGCCGCGGCCCCGTTGTCCACGAACTTCTTCAGGTGCTCGAACCACGGCTCACCGAGCTTGGTGATGCGGTCCTGATAGGTCGGGAAGAAGTGCGGATCGCGGATGATGTCCTCGTCGTAGCGGTCCTCGGCCGGCGCGGGCGCGGCGTCGTCGGCCGGGGCGGCGCGGAGTTGGCGCTCCTCGTGGTCGCTCAGGTCGTAGTCGCAGCAGAGCCACAGACTCAGCTTGAAGCCCATGTTGGCCAGCGCGGCGCAGAAGCCGCCCTTGCGCTCGTGCGGCATCCACTCTGGTTGGTGGAACCGCTCGCGGCTCCATTCCTTGTTGACCGAGAAGTCATAGTGCTGGTTCATCCAGTCGGGCTCCAACCCGATGGTGTCCAGCGGAATGCCCTGGCGGCGGAACTCGTACGCTTCGTACAGCACGTCCCGCGCGCGCACGCCGCGCTCGTCGCAGACCCAGGTCAGGCCGTAACCGAACTGCGGCAACAGCGCCGGGCGGCCGGTGAGCTGCGTGTAGCGGTCGAGCAGCAACGGCAGGCTGTCACCGGCGATCAGGTAGTAGTCCAGGTCGCCGCCCTGGCTGGTATAGACCAGCCGGTCGGCCTGTCGGGCGCCGGCGTCCACCTCATGGAACCAGGTGGTGTTGAGGAACAGGCCCCAGCCACCGGTGCTCATCAGGAACGGGATCGGCGCGTAGGCAGCCACGTTGCGCAGCACCATCGAGGTGAGGTGCCCACGCTTGTTCAGCCGGTCGCGGGTGGTGTCGCCCAGGCCGTAGAGCCGTTCGCCGTCGGCCAGCGCGAAGCTGGCGCGGAAGCCGGTGGCCGGGTCGGAGACCGGCGCCTCGGCCTCGCGGAGCAGGCAGCGGCCAGATGCCTCAGCGAAGGTGACGCGGCCGTCGGCGCGGCAGACCGTCAGCGACGCCGCGCCGGTGGCGAAGGTGACGGCCTCGGCGGTCTCGGTGACGCTGACGGCGACGGCCGTCTGGTCTTGGCGGACGATGCCATAGCGCACCAGACCGGGCTCGACGAAGCGGTGGTCGGGCCGCAGACGAACGCGGAAGACGTGCGGCGTGAGGGCCGACACGCGCAGAATCGAGCCGCTGACGAGGGCCACGTCGGTGTGGCCGACCGGATCGGACATGCTGTGCTCCAGCCATGGCAAAACCGCGGATTGCCCTGGCGCGCGCGGTGCGCTAAGCTCCGCCGGCAGAGAGGTTGCCATGACGACCGCCGATTCCTCCGCGACGACCACGCATCGCCTGCTGACCGACGCCGCGCCGCACGCCTGGCACCTGGGCTACCCGCTGGGCAATGGCGAGCTGGGTGCCATGGTCTGGGGCGGTTCGAACCGGCTGTGCTGGACGCTCGACCGCGCTGATCTGTGGGACCTGCGCGAGAACGACACCTACCAACGGCATCCGGACTGGAACTGGGCGGGTCTGCGCCGCCTGCTGGCCGAGGGGCGCCACGATGAGGCGTTCGAGATCTTCGAGGAACGACAACGGCTGGACAACCTCGTCGGCCCGACCAAGATCAGCATCGGTCGGGTGGAGCTGACGCTGGATGGCGCGCCCGACTTCGCCGGCGGCCTCGACCTCGACCGAGCCGTGTTCGAGGCGCGCGTCGGCGGTGGTCGCACGGTGAGCAGCTTCGTCTGCCGCACACGCAATGTGCTCTGCCTCGCGGTCGACCCGTGGCCGGCCGATCAAACGCTACGGTTGGTGCCACTGGCCGAGACCTGCGGCGAACTGGCCACGCTGGGCCACCCGGCGCCGCGGCTGTTCGCCGACGGCGAGCTGCGCGGCCTGGTGCAGCAGATCCCCGACGGCCCGGCCTATGCGGTGGTCTACAACGCCAGCGGCCCGCAGGTGTACGTGGCCGTGGAGAGCGCAGCCACCGCTGCGGAGGCGGAGCAGCGGGCGCGCGCGACCTGGTCGGCTGCGGCGAAGCTGGGCTTCGCCGCGCTGCGAACCGAGCACGAGACAGCCTGGGCCGAGTTCTGGGGCGTATCGGCCGTCAGGCTGCCCGAAGCCGACGCCGAGACCCTGTGGTACTACGGCGTCTACCTGCTGGCCAGTTGCGCCAGGCGCGGCGCCACACCGCCGGGCCTGCAGGGCCTGTGGGCCATGGACGGCGTGATGCCGCCGTGGCGCGGCGACTACCACGCGGACATGAACGTCCAGGAGACGTTCTGGCCCGCGCTGGGTTCCGGCCACCTCGACCTGCTCGACTGCTGGTGCGACCACATGATGGCCAACCTGGCGGCCTGTCAGGCGCTGACGCGCCGCTTCTTCGGCAGTGACGGCACGTTCTGGGTCTGCTCCAGTCTGCCCGAGTACGTGCTGGTGCCGTGCTGGGCGCCGGTCCAGTGGGCTTGGAGCCACACCGGCTGGCTGGCGCACCTGGTCTGGCTGCGCTGGCGCTACAGCCTGGACACGACCTGGCTGGCCGAGGTCGGCTATCCCCTGATGGCCGAGGCTTTCCGGTTCTACCGCGCCAACCTGGCCGCCGGCGATGACGGCCGGCTGCACGTGCCGCTGTCGAACAGCCCGGAGTTCCGCGACAACACGCCGGCCGCCTGGTGCCACGATCCGAACATCGACCTGGCGCTGATCCGCCGCTGCTGCGCCTGGCTCCGTGAGATGGAGGCCGCCCTCGACCGCCACGACCTGAGCGGCGAGGCGGCTCGCGTGCATGAGAGCCTGACGCCATACGCGCTGGACGAAGGCGGCGCGCTGATGCTCTGGCCGGGCCAGCCGCTCACCGAGTCGCACCGGCACCCGTCGCATCTGATGGCCATTCACCCGGCCATGGACCTGACCATCGCCGGCGGTGACCAGGAGCGCGCGGTGATCCACGCCAGTCTGGACCGCTACTGCGCGCTGGGCCAGTGGCTGTGGACCGGTCACACTTACGGGCAGATGATCGGTCTGGCGGCGGTGGTGGGTCGTGGCGGCATGGCGTACGAGTTCCTGCGGCAGCTCATCGACCATTGGCTGGCGCCCAACGGCCTGCACTTCAACCGCGATCTGGACAACTGCGGCATGAGCGGCTTTCGGCTGACCCAGCCGTTCGAGGACACCGCCTCGGGTGCGGCGCCGTTCACCATCGAGGCGAACTGCGCGCTGAGCCAGGGCATCGCCGACATGCTGGTGCAGGGCTGGCACGACGTGGTGCGCATCTTCCCCGCGATCCCGCGCCGCTGGCGCGATGTCGCGTTCCGCGACCTGCGGTGCGAAGGCGCCTGGCGGGTCTCCGCCGAACGCCGCGACGGCCGCACGCTGATGGTCACCGTGCGCGCGGGCGTGGATCGCGAGCTGGTGCTGAGCGACCCGTTCGACGGCGCCGAGGTCATTATGACGGGTGCCGAGCTGTGCCGCGAGGCCGGGCGGTTCGAGGGGGCGCTGCGCGCCGGGCAGGAGGTGGTGTTGCGGCGGAGGGGGTAGGGCAGGTGCGACACGGGGCGCGCTGTTCAGGCCTGCTCGTACGCGTCGAGGAAGGCTTGGCGCTCGATTCGTGCTTGGCGGCACGCCGCCCGGAGTGTGCTTCCTTTCAGGTGCGTGTGGTTGGGGAGTGTCAACGGCGTACGGCTGCCGTCCGAGTTGGTCCTCGCCAACGCGATGTGCTCCCGTTCGCGAACCACATGGAAGCCGAGTGTGGCCAGAGCGCGAAGCACCCGCTCCTTCGGAGCATCCACCGGAAAGCTGTCCATCAGGCCGCTTCGCTGTCGACCAGATAGACATCCAGTATGGGTTCGCTGCCCTGGAGCACTTCGGGACCGAAGGTCTCCACGTGGAACGCCAGCGCGGAGCGGGCGTCGGCCAACGCCTCGTCGGCCGTGTCGCCTTCACCGATGACAATGCCTTCGATACCAAGCGGGTAGGCGACGTAGCCTTCCGGGTGGCGTTCGACCACATAACGGATGCGCGCCATCGCGGTCTCCAGCAGTTGTGGCAGGTGTAGCCCTACCCGCATCATAGCACAGGGCGGTGGTTGGCGCGGAGGACTCCACCGCCCCTCGGCGAAGCGTCAGACCGAGCACCGCCGTACCGGTCGCGCGAGACGTTGCCACACTTGCCCCACGGTTCGACTGCCTCTCTGACAGCCAGCATCGTTCGGGTCGTGCATCGGCGGGTGCCCAAGGAGTCCTGACATGAGTCAGATCGGTTGCGGTGTCATCGGCTGCGGTCGCATCAGCGAGGTCCACTTCAGTGCCCTGGCCAAGCTGCCCGACGTGCGCCTGGCCTGTGTGGCCGACATCAACCCCGAGACCGCCCAGCGCCAGGCCGAGAAACACGGCGCCGCGCGCTGGGTGACCGACTACCACGAATTGCTGGCCGATGCGGCCGTCGACGCGGTGGTGGTCTGCGTGCCGACGTTCTGCCATGCCGAAGTGGTCTGCGCCGCCGCGGCGGCGGGCAAGCACGTGCTGTGCGAGAAGCCCATCGCGCTGACGCTGGAGGACGGCGCCCGGATGACCGCCGCCTGCGAAGCCGCCGGCGTGCGGTTCCAGGTCGCCTTTGTGCGGCAGTTCTCCAGCGAGTGGCTGAAGCTCCGCGAAGTCATCCAGAGCGGCCGCCTCGGGCGCCCGGTCATCTGGCGCCACTCTGTGGGCATTCGCGTGCCGCCGCTGCGGTGGTTCGTCGACGCGCAGAAGGGCGGCGGCCCGTTCGTCGACGGTCTGGTTCACGACTACGACTTCGCGCGCTCCATCTTCGGCGAGGCCGCCTGGGCCATGGGCAGCCTGACGCGCTTCAGCGAGCATTCCACCGCGCTCGACACCGGCACGGCGATCATCCACTTCCAGTCCGGCGACGAGCTGGTGCGGACGTGGTCGTGGGGTCTGCCGGGCCCAAACTGCTCGGTGGCCGCCACGCAGGACGTCATGGGGCCCGGTGGCAGCTTGCGGTTCCCGGCCGGCAATGACGGCGCGAACCTGTTCTTCATCAACGGTGAGGGCCAGGCCGAGCCGATCCCCTACGAGCCGACCACCGGCCAAGATTGGTTCGACCGGCAGATGGCGCATTTCGTGTCCTGCGTGCAGACCGGCCAGCCGCCGCTGGCCACCGGCGAGCACGGCCTGAAGGCGCTGGCCATCGCGCTGGCCGTGCTGCGCGCCGGTGAGACACACGAACGGGTGGACCTCTGATGCAACTGACCTTGCCCGCGGCCGAGGTGTTCGTGCCGGACGGCCTGCCGCTCGACGCCGCCTTGGCGCGCACGACGCACTTGGCTGTCGCCGCGCACCAGGATGACATCGAGATCATGGCCTACCACGGGGTGGCCGAGTGCTTCGGTACCAGCGACCGCTGGTTCACCGGCGTGGTGGTGACGAACGGCGCCGGTAGTCCGCGCGCCGGTGCCTATGCGGCGTACACCGACGAGCAGATGCTGGCGACGCGGCGCCAGGAGCAGAAGAAGGCGGCGATCGTCGGCGAGTACGCCGCCGTGGCGCTGCTCGACTACCCGAGCCCGGCGGTGCGCGACGCCGTCAACCCGGCCATCACCACCGACCTGGTGGCGCTGCTCCAGGCGACGCGGCCGCGCGTGGTCTACACGCACAACCCGGCCGACAAGCACGACGCCCACGTGGCCGTGGCGCTACGGACGGTCGCGGCCATCCGGCAACTGCCGGCGGAGCATCGCCCGGACCAGGTGCTCGGCTGTGAGGTCTGGCGCGACCTCGACTGGATGGCCGACGACGACAAGGTGGCCCTGGACGTGTCGGCCCACGAGAACCTGGCAGTGGCGCTGCTGGGCGTGTTCGACTCGCAGATCGGCGGCGGCAAGCGCTATGACCTGGCCGCTTTGGGCCGGCGCCGCGCCCACGCCACCTACCATGCCCCGCTGGCCACCGACAGCACGCCGCAGATGTCGTTCGCGATGGACCTGATGCCGTTGGTCACCGGCGCGTGCGCTTCGGCACGCGAGCTGGTCGGCCGGCACATCGAGCGACTTCGCCAGGACGTCGAAGCCCGCCTCGACCGCCTCGGGCTGGACACGACAGGAGGTCAGTAGCCATGGCGTTCGACTTCGAGATGGCGCGGTTCATCCCGTTCCGCGACCAGGAGGCCTGCCGGCGAGTGGCTGCCATCCGCCGCGCCGACCTGTGCCGGCATCCGAACCCGGACTTCCGCATCCGGGTCATCGACCAGACCGACGCCTTCTTCCTGGCCATGGCGCTCGACCTGGTCGAGCGGATCCGCTCGGCGGCCGAGGCGGGACAGCGGCTCGTGGTCATCCTGCCCGCCGGACCGATGGCCCAGTACGACTACGCGGTGGCGATGATCAACCGCCTGCGCCTGTCGATGGCGCACGTCCACACCTTCAACATGGACGAATTCGCCGACCAGGACGGCCACAGCGCGCCAGCCGACTGGCCCGGATCGTTCCAGCACGCCATGTGGCGCCGGTTCTTCGGCCAGATTGAGCCCGAACTGCGTCCGCCGCTGGAGCAGATCCACTTCCCCTCGTCGGACAACATCAGCGACTACGGGCGCCAGATCGCCGATCTGGGCGGTGCCGATGTGGTCTACGGTGGGCTGGGCTGGTGCGGGCACATTGCCTTCTGGGAAGCGCACCTGGGTGACGAGTTCGCCAACCTGGATGACTACTGCGCCGCCGGGGCGCGGCTCGTCGAACTGCACCCGATGACCATCATGCAGACGGCGCTGCACCACGGTGGCAACTGGTCGGCGGTGCCGCCGAAGGCGGTCACCATCGGTCCGGCCGAGGTGCTCGGCGCCAAGCTGCGGTCGTTCTGGATGAACGTGGACCTGGGTGGTGTGAGCTGGCAGCGGTTCATCACGCGGCTGGTCGCTTTCGGTCCGGTCAACCAGTGGGTGCCCGGCAGCATCCTGCAGTTGGCCCGCACCGACTACACGCTGGTCGGCGCGGTGGCCGATGACCTGGTGAGCTGAGCGCTACGCCGGCGCCCAAGCACAACGGGCGAGGTCTGCTGAGGACCTCGCCCGTTGTGCTTGGTGTTGCGGTGCGGACCGACTACATCTCCCATCCCTTGAGGATGTGCATGTAGTTGGCGCGCTCGTAGGCCTTCGGGTCGGGGCTGCGCAGCAGGTTCATGCTGCCCTGCATCTGGCGCAGCGACTCGTACTCGTGCGCTTCGAGCCAGGCCGAGACCTCGTCGCGGAGGCGACCCAGGTGGGCCGGGCCGTTCTTGTAGAGCGCCGAGACCAACTGCACGGCATGGGCGCCGCACATGATGGCCTTGATGGCGTCGACCGCGGTGTGCACGCCGCCGGTCACCGCCAGCGAGGTGTCGATGCGGCCGGAGAGGATGGCCAGCCAGCGCAGGCGGAGCAGCAATTCCGAGGAGTCCGACAGCCGCAGCGTGCGGGACGCTTCGAGTTGCTCGATGTCGAGGTCAGGCTGGTAGAACCGGTTGAACAGAACCAGCCCGTCGGCGCCGGCGTCGACCATCTCCTTGGCGGCATGGGCCACCGAGGTGTAGAAGGGCGACATCTTGACGGCGACCGGCAGCTTGACCGCCTGCTTGACCTCCTTGACCATCTCGAGGGTCTGCTGTCGCATCGACAGACCCGTCTCGCTGGGGTCAGTGGCCAGGTAGTAGACGTTGAGTTCGAGCGCGTCGGCGCCGGCCTGCTCGATCAGCTTGGCGTAGTCGAGCCAGCCGCCGGGAGTGGTGCCGTTGAGCGAGGCGATGAGCGGCACGCCGAGGGCGGCCTTGGCTTTGCCGACGTGCTCCAGGTACTCGTGCGGCCCGAGGCGGAACTGCTCGGGGGTGGGGAAGTAGGACAGCGCTTCGGCGAAGCTGTCGCTGGTGGCCTCCATGGTGCCCATGGCCGCCATCTGCTCGCCGACGATCTGCTCTTCGAACAACGAGTGCAGCACGATGGCGCTGGCGCCGCCGTCCTCCAGCCGCTTGATGGTATCCAGGTCTTCGCACATGGCCGAAGCGCCTGGCATGAACGGGTGCGGCAGCTCGCAGCCCAGGTAAGTGGTCGACAGGTCCATTCGTCTGGCCTCCAATCAGGCCGGGTGTGTCAGTCCCGTTGGCATCGACAAGACGTGGCGCCCTGGGGCGGTTGCCCGCCCCAGGGCCGCAGCATCACTCCGCAGCCTGGCTGGCATCGCCCTGGCCGTCGGCGTCCGCGGCCTCGCTGGCCAAGGACTCCGAGGACGGCACGACGATGCGGGCCAACTGCTCGTAGAGCGCCACGCGCTGGCTGGAGAACTTCTGCGCCGCCTCCGCCAAGGCGCGGAACCGCACCGGGTCGATCTTCTCGACCATGCGGAAGCGAGCTTCGTTCTGCATGTACTCCTGCGCCCGGTGCTTCGGGGCCGGCGAGTCGAGCTGCAGCGGCGGCTGACCCTCCTCGATGCGGCGCGGGTCGTAGCGGTACAACGGCCAGATGCCGCTGCCGACCGCCAGCTTCTGCTGTTCCATGCCCAGCGACAGGTCGCTGGCGCCGCCGATGCCGTGCGCGATGCAGTGGCTGTAGGCGATGATCAGCGACGGGCCCGGATAGCTGTCGGCTTCGGCGAAGGCCTGCACCGTCTGCGCGTCACGGGCGCCCATGGCGACCGAGGCCACATAGACGTTGCGGTAGCTCATGGCCATCAGGCCGAGGTCCTTCTTGCCGACGCTCTTGCCCGAGGCCGCGTACTTGGCCGCGGCACCGATCGGCGTCGACTTCGAGGCCTGACCGCCGGTGTTGGAGTAGACCTCGGTGTCGAGCACCAGGATGTTGATGTCCCGGCCCGACGCCAGTACGTGGTCCAGGCCACCGTAGCCGATGTCGTAGGCCCAGCCGTCACCGCCGAACGACCAGACGCTCTTGCGCACCAGGTAGTCGGCCAGCGTCTCGAGGCGCCGTGCCTCGGGACCGTGGAGGCCGGCCAGCTTCTGCCGCAGGGCCACCACCCGCTCGCGCTGCTTGGCGATGCTCGCCTCGCCGTGCTGGTCGGCGGTCACCAGTTCGTCGACCAGGTTGTCGCCAATCTGGCCGGAGAGCTGGTGCAGCAGGATGATCGCCTGCTTGTGGTTGCTGTCGACGCCCAGCCGGAGGCCGAAGCCGAACTCGGCGGCATCTTCGAACAGCGAGTTCGACCACGACGGACCGCGGCCGTTGGCATCCTGGCAGTACGGCGTGGTGGGCAGGTTGCCGCCGTAGATCGAGCTGCAGCCGGTGGCGTTGGCAATCAGCGCGCGGTCACCGAAGAGCTGTGTCATCAGCTTGACGTACGGGGTCTCGCCGCAGCCGCCGCAGGCGCCCGAATACTCGAACAGCGGCCGGAAGAACTGGCTGCTCTTGACGTCGATCTTGGTCAGTGCCGTGCGGTCCAGGTCGGGCAGGTCGAGGAAGAAGCGGTAATTGGCCGCTTCGCGCTCGCGCACCGGAGCCTGCACCTCCATGTTGATGGCCTTGTGCTTCGGATTGGCCTTGTCCTTGGCGGGACAGACGCTGACGCAGAGCTTGCAGCCCGTGCAGTCCTCCGCGGCCACCTGGATGGTGAACTTGCGGCCCGGGAAGTCCTTGCCCTTGAAGTCGACCGAGCGGAACTCCGCCGGGGCGCTGTCGAGCTGCGCCGGGTCGTAGATCTTCGAGCGGATCGCGGCGTGCGGGCAGACCAGCGAGCACTTGTTGCACTGGATGCAGACGTTCGGGTCCCAGATCGGCACCTCGATGGCGATGCTGCGCTTCTCCCACTGCGTGGTGGCTGTCGGCCAGGTGCCGTCCGGCGTGAACGCGCTGACCGGCAGCGAATCGCCCAGGTTGGCCATCATCGGCGCGATCACCTCGCGCACGAACTCCGGCGAATCGGGCGCCACCATCGGCGCGCGGCCGCGGCCGTGCGTGGTCGCCGCCGGGACGCTCACCTCGTAGAGGTTGGCGACCGTCTGGTCGACCGCGGCCCAGTTGCGCTTGACGACCTCTTCGCCCTTCTTGGCGTAGGTCTTCTGGATCGTGCTCTTGATCTTGGCGATGGCCTCTTCGCGCGGCAGCACGCCCGAGATGGCGAAGAAGCAGGTCTGCATGATGGTGTTGATCCGGCCGCCCATGCCGGTGTCGCGTGCCACCTGGACCGCGTCGATCACGTAGAACTTCAGCTTCTTGTCGATGATCTGCTGCTGCGCCTCGCACGGCAGGTGCGCGAAGGCCTCGTCCGGACCGAACGGCGCGTTCAGCAGGAAGGTGGCACCCTCTTCGGCGTAGTCCAGCACGTCGTACTTCTCCATGAAGACGAACTGGTGGCAGGCGACGAAGTTGGCGCGCTTGATCAGGTAGGCCGACTGGATCGGCCGCGGCCCGAAGCGCAGGTGCGAGATGGTCATCGCGCCCGACTTCTTCGAGTCGAACACGAAGTAGGCCTGGGCGTAGTTCGGCGTCTCCTCACCAATGATCTTGATGGAGTTACGGTTGGCGCCGACGGTGCCGTCCGAGCCGAGACCGAAGAAGACGGCGCGGACCACGTCCTTGGGTTCGAGGTCGAACGACGGGTCGACGTCGAGCGACAGGTTGGTCACGTCGTCGGTGATGCCGACGACGAAGTGCTTCTTCGGCGTGGCCGACTTGAGCTCGTCGAGCACCGCCTTGGCCATAGCCGGCGTGAACTCTTTGCTCGACAGACCGAAGCGGCCGCCGATCACCTTCGGCTCACCGGCGGTGGGCAGCACGCCCAGCTCGTTGGCCTCGCGCAGCGCGCAGATGACGTCCTGGTAGAGCGGCTCGCCGACGGCGCCCGGCTCCTTCGAGCGATCGAGCACGGCGATCGAGCGGCAGCTCGCCGGCAGCGCCGCGGCGAAGTCGGTCACCGAGAACGGGCGGTACAGGCGCACCTTGAGCACGCCGACCTTCTCGCCCTGGCCGCACAGGTACTGGACGGTCTCCTGCACGGTCTCGGCGCCGCTGCCCATGACCACGATGACGCGCTCGGCCGCGGGGTCACCTTCGTAGTCGAACAGGTGGTAGGCGCGACCGGTCAGCTTGGCGAAGTCGTCCATCGTCTCCTGGACGATGCGCGGGCAGGCGTCGAAGAAGCTGTTGGCGGCTTCGCGGGCCTGGAAGTAGACATCCGGGTTCTGCGCGGTGCCGCGGATCTTCGGCCGGTCCGGCGTCAGCGCCCGCTCGCGGTGCTCGGCGATCAACGCGTCATCCATCATCGCGCGCAGGTCGTCGTCGGTCAGTTGCTCGATCTTGGTCACCTCGTGCGAGGTGCGGAACCCGTCGAAGAAGTGG
>CAZHGD010000103.1:0-26069 GCA_964531735.1 uncultured Fimbriimonadaceae bacterium
CCAGGAGGTGGTGAGCGGCGAACCGCACGGCCCACTCGCCTGGAAGCACACCCGTTGGCGCGGCGAGGTTGACGGGCCGTTCGCGACATCGCATGCTTGGGTGAGGTGGCGCAGCTCGGATCAGGTGGCACCGCCACCGTGAGGAGGGCTCGGCCATGGAGCGACCGCGCGGCTTTACGCTCATCGAGTTGCTCGTCGTGATCGCGATCATCGCCATCCTGGCGGCGATTCTCTTCCCCGTGTTTGCCAAGGCGCGCGAGAAGGCCCGGCAGTCGAGTTGCTCGTCCAACCTGAAGCAGCTCGGCGTCGCCTGGCTGTCGTACGCGCAGGACTATGACGAACGCACCTGTCCGACGTACGACAACACCTCGAACGCCTGGAGCATGTGGGTGTACAACAACGGCGGCGTGCTCGGCTCGCGGCTGCTGCCCTACATCAGGAGCGGCCAGTTGTTCGTCTGCCCCAGCTCCAACGGCTGCCTGGCAAACTACGGTCTGAACTACTACCTGACTGCCTATGCCAACTACCCCACCTGGGCCTACGGCAACGGTGGCGCGGCCCTGTCCACCATTCTGCGCCCGGCGGAGATCGTGATCATGAACGACGCCTGGAACCAGGGCGCCACCGGCGTCTGCTACTACGTCGGCAACGCCAACTGCACCGGCTACCCGAACCGGTCGGCCGGCTACATCTGTGGCGCCACCGACATGCGGCACAACGAGGGCGTCAACGTGACCTATGCCGACGGTCACGTCAAGTGGCTCAAAGGCGACCGGTTCGTCCCCGGCGCGGCCAGCATGGCCGCGATGCTCTACTTCTGGCAGTGAGTGCGCGTCAGCGCCCGAGCCCGTCGAGCGGCCGGTCATTCGGCCGCTTGGCTAGGAGCTCCTTGGTCCGCGCGAACGACTTCTGCAACTCGGCGTAGGTCACCGGTCGGCGCTCCTTGAAGCAGCCGTCGATGAGGACCAGGCCGACGACCAGCGGCAGCCCTTGTCGGCCCCAGGACGGCAGCCGATCGGGCCGGCGCATCGCCTGCCCCGGCCCGTCGCCGCCGGGCGCTCTCGTCGTCCGCCCGCGCCAGTTCGGCACCCAGGACCCGGCTGTGAGTCAGCCCTGGAGGCTGGGAGGCACGCGCTTGACACGGGGCCGGACGCGGGGCTACGCTCGGCGCGACGAACCAGGCTGTTGGCCGGACAGCCGACGAGCGGAGCCATCGGGTGGCCGATTCCGACGTGGTGGCAGTTCACGGTGACTGGCTCGTGCCAGCCGACCGCGAGTCGATCTACGCGATCGTCTCGGACTTCGAGCGCATGCCGGAGCATTTCCCCAAGATCGCTCGCGCGATGAGACTCATCCAGCGCCATGGCGATGTGCTCACGCTCGAAGCGGAGGCGGCTTCGTTCGGCGCGCTGTTCCCGACGGTCACGATCGAGATCACGGCCACGCTGCTGCCCGGTCGAGGCTATCGCTGCACCACCCACAACCTCACCTTCGATACCACCGGAGACGAGGAACTGCTGCTCGTCGACGATCCGCAGGGCACGCGGATCCAGTACACGTACTTCGTCAAGGTACGGCGCCGCTGGCTCAAGCCGCTATACGCGTGGCTCGTCGCGGTGTTCGGCCTGCCGTACTGGAAGCGGGCGTTCGTCGATCCGCTCGAATCACTGGTCAAGGCACGGCGCGAGTCGTGACGCCGGTCATCACGGGGTCATTACGGGGGGCGCAACCTCTTTCAGCACCCACGAACCGGCCGCGGCAGCCCGACCCGGGCGTGGCAGCCGATCACGCTGGCGACGGGCCCCGGCGCGCGTACGAGGGCGGGTGCGACAGCGTGTGGCACGAGCGGTGCCCGGATTGCGAGCCCGCCATGGAGGAGGGAGGAACTCGGTAGGCCGGAACGTCGGCCACAGCGCACCCGCTGGCGCAGGCTGGCCAGGCTGTTCGGCGCCGGAGTAGTTCTCGGCATGCTGGCGGCGGCCCCATCCAGTTGCAGCGCCGCGATGGGTCGCCGGCCGTCACCGTCGACGCGGCGCGGGCCGCGGTGCGGCGCGTTGTTGGCGACGACAGGGTGGTGCGCGGGGGTACCGGGCCAGCTTGGCGTCGCCGGGCTGTCGTGGATGCTCTGCTTCTGGCAGTGAGTGCGGGTCAGCGACCGATCTCGTCGAGCGGCCGGTCGTGACGCCGCTTGGCCAGGAGTTCCTTGGCTCGCGCGAACGACTTCTGCAACTCGGCGTAGGTGACCGGTCGGCGCTCCTCGAAGCGGCCGTCGATGAGGTCGATCAGGCCCATGCCGATGACCAGCGGCAAGCCCTGCTGGCCCCAGTACGGAATCCGGTCCGACGGGCGCACGGGCGCGGCCGCGGGCAGTTCGACGCCGAACGGGTTCGGCTCCCAGAACAGCTTGTAGTAGAACGCCGCCAGCGGGCCGCGGGTGAGCGGGCGGCGATTGTGCTGCCAGCCGTAGCTCCACATCAACCGCAGCGAGGCCAGTCGCTGGTGGGCCGCGGCGTCACCGCCAAGCTCAGCCCCGGCGGCTACCAGCGCCGCCGCCCAGTCGGTGCCCGGTGTGGCCGCCTGCTTGAGCAGGCCGAGCTCGCGGCAGGCCAGGGCGGCGAACTCCCAGGTGGGCACCAGCGCGTCATTGGCCGGCGCCGCGGTGGAGGTGGCCGGCGGACCGAGGCAGACCACGCTGCCGTCTGAGGTGCGGTTGTCGAGCGACAGGTAGAGCGAGCCGCCGACCAGCGACGGCGTGCCGTGCAGGTAGCCGCGCAGTCCACGCTGCATCTGCCCGCGCGGTTCGCCGGTGGCGCCGTCGAACAGTTGCAGCGCCGCGCCACTGGTGGCCAGCAGCACCAGCGGGCCGCAGACCAGCGGCGTGGCATAGCAGCCGCGGTACAGCGCGGCATGCCACCGCGGCGCGCCGGTCGACGCCTCCAGTGCCACCAACACGCCGGTCGTGGTTACCACGTAGACGCTGTCATGGCCGATGGCCGGCGCGGCGAAGATCGGCAACCGCGAGATCGGCCGCTCCCAGAGTGCCTTGCCGCTGTCGGCGGCCACCGCCACCACGGTGCCTTCCCAACTGGCGGCGTAGACGACGCCCTTGACCATCACCGGCGTCGAGTCGACGCGCTTGAAGCTCTCGGTGGCCACGGACCAGAGCGTGTCACCATTGGCCGGGTTGATGGCCACCAGCCCCGCGGCGGTGCCGACCACCAGGCGGCCGTCGGCAAACGCCGGCGAGCTGTTGATCGGCCCGGCGAACGGCTTGCGCCAGAGCAGTCGGCCACTGGCGGGATCCAAGGCGGCCATTTCGCCGTTGCGCGTGCCGAAAATCACGCGATCGGGCAAGAGCACGGCCGAGCTGCTGATGGGGCCACCGGCGGCGAACGCCCAGCGGCGCTTGCCATCGGCCAGGTTGACGGCGACGAAGTCGCCGGCCAGGCCGCCAACATAGACCGTGCTGCCATCGGCGGCGCAGGTGGCCAGCAGGCCCTGCTCCGTCAGCGGCTGGTAACGCCAGCGCCGCTCATCGGTCGGCGCCGCTGGCTCCAGGCCGGGGATGGACACGCTGCACCGCCAGATGCGGTGACCGCTGGCCCGGTTGACCGCGTAGAGGTAGCCGTCGCGGCTGCCGAACACGACCACTTCTTGCACCACCAGCGGGCTGGCGAACACGCCCCCACAGCGGAAGCGCCAGGTCTCCACGATGGGTCCGCTCACCGGCCCGGGGCTGAACGTCTGGTAGCGGCTGGCGTCGCCCAGGAAATGGTACGGCCCACCGTCGCCCGGCGCCGGCCGCGCCAGCAGCGCGGCGAGGACCGCGAGTACGACCTGCGTACCATGAGCGTGCCGCATGGCGGTCTCCGCCCGTGCCCCTGTCACGATCGGGTCAGCGACACCGCCGTGTTGGCCACACCAACCGGCCGTCCTTCTCGCGCGGGCTTGGTTGGTCAGGCCTGGCTGGCGCCAGTCACGACCGCCTGCCGCAGATCGGCCAGCGTGTCGTGCCAACAGCCCGGGTCGCCGCCCAGGACATCAGTCGGCTCGATGGTGAACTCGGCCAAGAGGCGTTCGAGGCGGGCCAGTGCAGCCGCGGTGTCGCCGGTCGCCCCGTACGCCGCGGCCAGCACTTCGGCGAAGCCCAGCCCGACTTCGAGGCAGCGCGCGAACCAGGTGATGTCTTCGTCGGCGTTCAGTTGCGCCGCCTGCCGCGCCAGGGCGAGCGCCTCACGCGTGGCGGCCACGCGGCGCGCCCAGCGGTCGGCCAGGACCTCGCGGCTGACCCGGTCGTTCCACGGCTCGTACTCGCCGGTGAGCCGGCGGATCTCACGCGTGACGGACCACCAGACTCGCGCCACCGGGCCGTCTTCGCCCGTGGTGCCGCACAGCCGTGCCCGGTGCAGCAGGTCGCCGGCCGCCTCGCCCCACAGATGGCGGCAGGCGGCGGCGAGGTAGCCGGCCGGGCCGCACAACTCCGCCGGCCGCCAGGTGCCGCGCAGCAACTCCGACCAGGTGGCTGCGATGCGGGCGTTGTCGCCCGGATCGATGCTGAAGCCGTCGGCGGCGCTGTTCCACAGCAGCTCCGCGTTGAGCACCTGCACGGGCTCCTCGTGGACCCCGCCGTTGCTGACGCAGACCGCAGTGGCGCCGCGGTAGACCGGGGCCACCGCGCCGGACAGGTTGTAGAGGTCGTCGCTGGTGTAGTTGTCACCACCGCCGAAGGCGATCACGTAGGCGCCATGACCGTGGCCCACCTCATCCAGCGCCTGCCGGAGTTGGGCGATCTTCGGGGCGCCGTCGGCGCGGTAGAACTGCTCGCGCACGCCGAACAGCACGTTTGGCTGCGGGCCGATCAACTCGCTGAGCAGCCGGAAGTAGGCCACCTCGGCGGCCCACAGCTCGGGCTGTCCCGGCTCGTTGTACGTGGTGTAGACCGGCGAGGTGAAGACCAGCGTCAGGTCGCGCGGCGCATCGTAGACTTCGGTCCGCACGCGGAACAGGTCCTCGGCCACCGCGCGGAACCACTCGGCGTAGGCCCCGGCCTGGCCGCGTGGGTCGGTCAGTTCGTCACTCGGCCAACGGCGACGGCAGTCGTCGCAACGCATCAGCCAGCTCTGGCGGCTCGGCTCGAAGTTGCCGGCATCGATGTCGTGGATGTACATCAGCCCGGGCTCGACCGCCTGCACGAACTGCCGCAGGTCCGCGATGCGCGCGGCGCGGAGCCCCGCATTCGACGGGCAGGTGCCCACCTGGCGGCTGACCGGTGCCTCGGCGCCGACACAGTCGTAGAGCGGGCCGTCCGGCCACGGCCGGCGGTTCCAGAAGACCTGGCCCTGGTAGCCCAGCCGGTACAGCTCCGAGTGCTGGTAGGCCGTGCCGTACCCGCCGCCGTAGCCCGCGAACACGAGCTGGATGCCGCGCTCGCGCGCGTAACGGTTGCACTCGCGGGCCAGGTGCGCATAGCCGCCCGGCCCGCCGGTGGCGCGCTCGACCGCCCAGCCGAACCCGTCGAACCAGACCTGGTTGATCTTGTGGGCGAAGCAGAAGTCGAGCTTCCGCTTCAGCCGAGCCAGACACGCAGCGGACCCGTCGCCCCAGTCGTAGCTCCAGCGGTTGATCTCGCAGTTGAGCAGCCAGTCCGCCGCACACCGCCGGCGGAAGTCGGGCCAGTCGCGAATGGTGCAACAGGGCAGGCGGTCGCCCTGTGCGTGCCGCTCGAGCAGCTGCCCGAGGGTGGCCTCGGCGCGCAGCAGGCCCTCGATGCCGAGCGCGCGCACGGTCACCGCGGCGGGCGTGACCCGCAGCTCATAGCACTCGGCCAACCCGTCGGCGCTGGGTGGTGCCCAGCCGAGGGCGTCGCGGGCCACGAGCAGGCAACTGCCCGGTGGCAGCGCGTCTCGCCAGGCGCCGGGCGTCAGCGCGGCGAGCGGCCGCGGTAGCACGTAGGCGCCAGGCTCCCAGGTGAGCTGCTTGGGCGACGGGAAGAGCGGTACGGGCACGGTCGGCCTCCTGCGGCACCGGATCCGGCTCAGATCTGCGCCAGCAGGGCCTGCGTGCCGGCGAGGTAGTGGGCCAGCGACTCGCGCGGCGTGGCGCCGAGTTGGTCGTTGAACCACTCGCCGCTGAGGTGACCCGTGAATCCTTGGCTCTTGAGCCAGCGGAGGATGTCGACCAGCGGCAGCTCACCTTCGCCGAAGCGGGTGATCTCGGGTGCCCCGGGCGTGGCCAGGGAGTCGTGGAAGTGGCTGTGACGGACCCGGCCGTCGAGGGCGGCGAAGGTCTCGTCGAGGGGCTCGCCGAGCCGATAGGGATGCATCACGTCGTAGTTGCAGGCCACGGCGGGATGGTCGGCACGGCGGAGGATGCGCGCTGTGAGCACCGCCTTGCTGACGGTGTCGTGCGTCTCGAGCCACAGCTCCACGCCGGCTTCGGCGGCGGCGGACGCGGCGTCGCGCAGGTTGTCGCCGGCGCAGTCCAGGGCCGCGTCGAGCTCGACGCCCTCGGGCACGCCGCCGGCGAACACGCGCAGGCCGGGGATCTGGAGGTCGGCCGCCAGTTCGATGCGGCGCATGGTGTCGTCGTAGAGCTGGTCGCGGTCGGGCTGGGCCACTTTGATGAACTGCAGCGAAGTGGCGAGGCAGCACAGCGCGACGCCGGAGTCGCCGGCCTGGCGCCGCGCTGTGGCCCGGTCGGCGGCCGACATATCGACTTCGATGCCGTGTCGGTGGTTGGCGTCGGTCCGTGGCTCGACGCCGTCATAGCCGAGCTCGGCCGCCACGCGCAGCACTTCGGTCAGGTCCCAGTCGGGGCAGGCGAACGTCATGAACGCGATCTTCACGGCTTGAGCTCCCTCGGTGCGGCGGAGTTTCGCACCGTCCGCTCGCTGTCCTGCCGCGTGGCCGCGCCTAGACCGGCGGCTCGCCCAGGCGACGCAGCACGTCGTAGCTGTAGATGCCGGTGTCGTGGCCATCGGCCCAGCCAAAGCGCACGGCGTAGCCACCGACCGCCTCGACGGTGGCCAACTCGGCAGTTGGCAGTGCGCCGCTGAAAACCGCCAGCGGATTGGCCTTGGCGCGCTGCTCGTTACACGCGGCGCAGGGGCAGGAGCGCCGGAGCGCCGCCAGCGGGAGCACCTGCTGCCAGCCATCCGACCAGGTGATGGTGCAGGTGGCGGCCTGACGGCTGACGGCGATGTCGACGGGTGTGCTGGGTGACGTCATGGCAGGTATCTTGGCTCACCGGCCGGCGTTGAGCAAGTTGTCGTCGTCCTCGCCGGTCATCCGGCGCTGGGCTCGGCTGGTCGACCGGGTGGGATGCGTCGGACCGCTCGCGGCCAGATGGCCCAGGTCGAACTGGTAGAACAGGTTGCCGGCGTCATCGGATTCCAGCGCGCAGTGGCCTTCGGCCAGCATCTCGTCGAGGAGCGCCTTGGCCTGCGCGATGGTGAACGAGCCGGTGGAGGCCACCAGCAGGCCCGCAGTGACGCGGCCTTCGTTCTGGGCGGCGACCATCAGCACGGCGCGCTCGCGGTCGCGCTGCTGGCGTTCGGCTTGGGCGCGGAGGTCCTGCAGCGAGCTGGTGTACAGCGACCAGGCCATCCACAGCGGCACGGCACCCATGGCCAGGATGAAGACCGCGGGTGGGACGCCCAGCCCGGTCGACAGGCCATGCGCGGCGGCCAGCACCAACGAGGCGCCGATGATGCCGAGGCAGCCACTGGTACACCCTTTGCCACTCACGCCGGCTCTCCTCGCCGCGTCGGCGACGTGGTCCGCCCGCTCATTCTAGCACCGGGCCGCGGCGCTCGCAACGGCGTTGACACCGCCCTCCGGCGGCCCCTATAATCGCGGTCAACGCTGTGTTCGACAGGTGTTGCGCGATGATCCCGAAGCGACCTCCGGCGGTCCTGCTGACTGCTGCCTGGCAGATCCTGCTGGGCCTGATCGGATTGGTCCGCGCGACGCAGTTCGACAGCCCGCTGTGGTGGATCGGGCTGACCGTGATGGCGCTGTGGCACATCGCCACCGGCATCGGCCTCTACTACCTGTGCGAGTGGGCGCGGCAACGGGCGGTGCAACTGGCCGTCTTCGACATCATCGCGCTGCTCCAGGTGCTCTTCCCGCATCCCTATCCGTTCGGCGCCTTGCTCAAACTGGGGATGCCGCTCTACACCATTGTGACCCTGAACGACCGGCGCACCCGCGCGCTGTTCAGCTAGGCGAGCGGCTTCCGATCGCCGTCAGGTGCCGTTCACAAAGGTGCCGGAACCACCCGTTGGGGCGGTGCGTCCAGGCCCGTTGTCGGATCGAGACCCCGCTGTGGGGGCTTGAAAGGAGCCAGAGATGGGACAACCGCTGAGCAGCACCCGCCGGGCCGGTTGGCCACTGGTGCTGGTGTTGCTCACCGTCAGCCTGTCAGCGGCGATGATGCCGCCCATGGCCGACTACACGTACAACGACGGCGAGCGGCAGCTCACGGTCAAGGTGCCGCGCGACTGGCGCGTTGAGAAGCAGGCCCGTGGTCTGCGCGCGCTGAAGGAGGCCAAGAACGACGTGCTCGGCACGGCGCTGCTCGGCTTCTACGAGTTCGACCGGGCGCCGACGCCCGACGCCTTCATCGACGGCGCGCTGGTGGCTTGGTCGAAGCAGTTCGACGACTGGCGCAACGTCTCCATCAACGCTCCTCAAGGCCGCCCCCGCGTGCGGCTGGCCACGGTGACCTTCCGGCAGTACGGCTTCCGCTGCACCGGCTACGTGATGACGGTCAGCGGCCGCGAGACCGGCACCATCGGCTTCTGCTACGCCGAGAACATCCTGGCCAAGGAACTGCGCCTCGACGACCTGGTGCAGCTTTTCGTGGCCGGCAGTTACGGTGCCCACGCCATCCGCGGCAGCGACGACAGCGAGGCCAGACAGGCGTTCGAGCAGGCCAAGCGGCGGCTCTACGGCGACGCCAACAAGGACTTCTTGGCCCTGTTCGACATGATGGACAAGCAGAACAAGGTCAACCCGGCCTGGATCGGCCTCTGCGGTACCTACCAGCCGGCCCTGCGGAACATCCGCGCCAAGGTGGAGAAGTACCTCGACGCTCGGGCCCGCGCGCGCATCGGCAAGATCAACACCTATTGCGCGCCGATGCGCGAGTTCAACGCCTACTCGGTCTACCCGAACCCCGGCGGTCCGGGCTTCCTGGTGTTCTTCGTGCCGTTGGTCCGCTCCTATGCGCTCCTGGCCGAGCAGTATGCGGCGCTCCGCGCCAAGGGGCTGACGCCCGAGCAGCTCGGGCCGGTGCTGACCGCCTACTCCGAGCGGCTGGCCGAGGCCATTCTGCGCAACCAGGATCCGCCGCAGCCCGAACGCGTCAACATGGCCAACGACCAGGAGCGGCGGCGCTGGGAGAAGGTCTTCTACGGCATGATCGTGGGCGTGGTGGCCCACGAGATGGCGCACTACTACCTCCAGCACGGCGCCAGTGGCCAGACCAACGACCCGTTCAGCATCCAGCAGCGTGAGCTGATGGCCGACCAGGAAGCCTTGTCGGTGATCCGCCGCGCGGCCGACCAGGACACCGACATCTGGGAGGGCGGCGTCATCCACCAGTTCGGCTTCTCGGCGACGCTGGAGAACGTGTTCAAGCACCTGGCCAGCAAGCCGGACGAGCCTGAGTACAAGTACGACCACCCGACCAGCGACACCCGCCTGAAGTTGGCCTTGGCGCAGATCGGCCCCGACAACTTCCAGGTGCGTCACGATCCTTGGACCGACAGTTCGGTCATCGAGTCGGGTGACAGCGGCGTGCAGGTGGTCGGCGGCAGCCGCCGCACGGGCGGCGGCGGTGGGACCGGCGCGACGTCGACGCTGGTCCACCCGGTGTCGAAGGTCCAGTTCAACCTACCGGCCGGCTGGGTGGCCCAACTCGACCCGCAGACCAATCGTCTGCTGCTCCGGCGGCAGAATGCCAACCTGCCGATGGTGGTCTACGCCTGCGGCGGCCAATACAACTCGCCCGAGGCCATCACCACCGAGATCGTCAACTCCATGCGCCAGAACGCGCAGCAGTTCGAGACGATGAAGCAGCAGGCGCTCGATACCGGCAACCCGAAGATCAAGGCGCACTTCGTCATCGCCAAGGGCCAATTCCCGATTGGTCAGCTCGGTCTGCTGGCGCTCGGCATGCAGACGGCGAACATGTCGCACGGCGTGATGATGATGACGACGCCCGAGCAGTTCGACAAGGACGCGGCCGAGCTCGAGCAGATCGTCGCCAAGATGCGCTTCCCGGACTGACTTGGCCGCCTCGCGTTGACCGCGACCCGCCGCCGACCCCACCGTGGGGCCGGCGGCGGGTGGGTTTGGGCGCGTGTGCCTACGGCGCGACCGCCATGGCGACATCGTAGCGCAGCACGGTCTCGGCGAGCTGCCGCAGGGCCTCGGCGCGGCTGCTGGCGTCGTACCACTCCTCCAACGTGTGCTCGCCGCCGCCGTGGCCGCGGTACAAGCAGATCGCATCGATGCCCAGCGCCATGAAAGCGTTGGCGTCGGTGGAGCTGTAGGGGTGGCTGACCGGCTGATCGAGCCGGCTCGCGGCCGCCACCGCCGCGGCGACCAACGGGCTGTCGGCGGGCGTCTCGCCACCTGGCCGCGTCGCATCCTGCCGTTCGCAACGCAGGGCCGGTCCGTGCTGCCGGCCGCAGTCGGCCGCGGCCACTTCGGTGTCGATGGTGTGGTTGACGTGGTTGACCAGGCGTTCGAGCTCGTGTTGGCTCTCGGACCGCAGGTTGAGGTGCCCACGGGCCTGGTCGGGAATGGCGTTCGGCGCGAAGCCGCTGTGGAGCAGGCCACAGTTGAGCGTGGTGCGCGGCAGCGCGGGCAAGGTGTAGCTGCTGGCGCCGGCGATGATGCGGGCCAGCGTCAGCGACGGGCTGACGACGCCATGGTCGCCCCAGGCGTGACCACCGGGACCGAAGAGCGCGAGCTCGAGGTTGTGCGAGTGGGTCCCGTGGCGCACCACCTGCCCGGCGACGCTGCTGTCGAGCGTCACGAAGGCGTTCACCGGTCGGCCGCCCGCGCCGTTGGCCGCAAGATAGCGGGCGCCGCGCAGGTTGCCTGCGCTCTCCTCGCCCACTGTGGCCACCACCCATAGGTCGAGGCCCAGGTCGACCTCGTGCTGCAGCAGGCTGTCGGCGAGCGCCACCAGCAGCACCAGGCCGGAGACGTCGTCGCCGATGCCCGGTGCCTGGAGCAGTTCGCCGTCACGACGCACGCGGCAGTCGGTGTCCGGGCCGAACACGGTGTCGAGGTGCGCCGAGACCACTGTGGTCGGCCCGTCACCGCCGCGGGCGTACCGGCCAACGACGTTGCCCGCCTCGTCGGTGGCCACCTCGCGGAGGCCACGCTCGACGAGCGCGTCAGCGAAGGCCAGCCCGCGCGCGGCCTCGCCGAACGGCGGGGCGGGCACCTCGCACAGCTCGACGTGCAACTGCGTCCAGGCGGCCTGAGCGGCCGACACGGTGGCGGCCAGGCGGTCTGCCAGTGCTGCCGGATCCCACACATCTCTCTCCTCGCCGCGGCGGGCTGCCTCAGTATGACGCTCTCGACCGACCGCCGACAAGCCCCGCCGCCAAAGGACATGCCGGTTGGCTGAGGAAGTCGGGCGTGGTGAGCACCATGGCCTACGTACCGCGCCCGTTGGACACCGGCGACCTGAAGCTGCCGGCGGAACTGGAGCCGCTCGTCGAGCTGCTGGCCGCCGACGCGCACGAACAGTGGGCCGCGCAGCGTGTGGCGGACGGCTGGACCTGGGGGCCACAGCGCGACGATGCGACCCGACAGAATCCGTGCCTGGTGCCCTACGACCAACTGCCTGACGAGGAGAAGGTCCACGACCGCCGGATCGCCCGCGGCGTGCTCCAGGCCGTGCTGCACTACGGCTATCGCATCGAGCCGCCAGGCTGAGCCGTCAGCGCGATCGCGTGGCGTCGCGGTGGAGGGCGACGGCGATGCCGACTGCCACGAGAACCTCACTGTCGACCGGCACGTCCAGACCGTACCGGTCGGTGAAGCTGAAGAATGACCGCGACACGGTGACCAGCACGCGCTGGCGGTCGGCCACTTTGTACTCGCGGCCGGCCACGTCGCCGGTGATGGTGAACTCCGCACCGTCCGCTGCCAGCCGGACCCGCCCGTCGCCGATGCTCGCCAGGCAGCCGGCGGCGGTGTGCAGTGCGTAGCCACCGGTCCAGCCGGCCTGGAGCCAGGCGGTCTCGGACCCGGCCGGATCGCGCAGGCTCAGACGGTCGCGCAGCGCCAGCGTCTTGGCGCGCACCGTCCAGCGCAGGGCGCCGGCGGCGTCCTGCACCTCGAGCGTGTCGACCAGCGACGGCCAACCCTCGGTCAGCGTCAGCCGCATCACTCCAGCTCCCCGCGCCGGTGCCGATTGACGATGTCATGCGCGGCGCGCAGCGGCTCGGGCTGACGGTGGCCACGCGAACAGAGCCATAGCAAGTCAGCGGCACTGTCCAGGTCGCAGTGGTTGCCGACCGACAGGTAGACCGGCTTGACGCCGCGCCGTGTGCGCACCGCGCGGCCGATCACCTCACCTGCGTCGGTGAGGTCGCTGGTGTCCCACGGTTCCGGCCCGGGCTCCTCGCACTGGCCGCACAGCAGGCTCTTGGCGCAACCGATGGTGGGCAGGCCGAGGCTCAGGCCGGCCGCGCAGGCCAGGCCCAGGCGGCGCGGGTGCGCGTAGCCGTGGCCGTCGCACAGCAGCACCTCGGGCTGGTGCTGCAGCGACGCGAAGCAGTCTTCCACCGCGGGCAACTCACGGAAGGCCAAGTAGCCGGGCACGTACGGCATGGTCGTCCGCCCTTGCAGGGCGCTGTACTCGATGACCTCGCCGGTCACCGTGTCCCAGACGATCACCGCGGCCCAGATGCGGTCGTCGCGCGGATTGGCCGACAGATCGGCGGCGGCCACCAGGCGAACTCCGGTGACGTCGAGCGGCTCGAAGACCAGTTGCTCGCGCATCTGGTCCTGCATAGCGGCCATGAACGCCAACTCGCCGTCAGCCAGTCGCGGCGATCCCATGCGGTTCCTCGGTGAGAGTGACCGGCCCGCCAGGCGACGGGCCGGTCACGGCCGTCGAACTAGGCGACGTCGACCGCCTGGCCGCTGCGGATCGACTGCGCTTCCAGATCGGTCATGGCCAACGCGTCGCGCGCCGTGTCGGCGCCGATCACGGTGGTCGGCTGGCCATTGGCCACGCACTCGGCGGCGTGGCGCAGTTCGGCGGTGTAGCCGGCCTCGCCCGGCGCCTCCGGGAACTCGGCGGTGCCGTCGGGCAGGTAGACCGTCAGCACTTGCGTCGAGGTCTGGTTCTGGGCCGCGTCGGCGCAGGCCGGATCAGCAGCCTCACTGAACGCCACCGTGGCGTTCTCGAAGTAGGCCTCGAAGGTGTGCTGGAAGCCGCGTCCGGCGGTGGTGCAGACGCCGCCTTGCAGGCTGACCACCGGGCCACCGGGGTAGATGAAGCTGGCCGCGACGTATTTGATGTAGTCGCCCATGTCCTGGCCGCTGGCCATGATCTTGGCCGGCTTGCCGAGCAGGTGGAGGACATAGTCCACGTCGTGGATGTGCAGGTCCTTGAGCGGTCCGCCAATGGCGGCCAGGTTGGCCATGGCGGGGCTCCAGGTCGGCAGCGTGATGACGCGGCGGAAGTTGACGGCATTGAGCGTGCCGTAGCGGCCGCTGGCCACCGCTTCCTTGAGCCACTGGTACTGCGGCCAGAAGCGGATCACCTGCGCCACCATGAACTGGACGCCACTGGCCTTGGCCGCCGCGATCATCCGGTCGGCGTCGGCCACTTCCAGCGCGATCGGCTTCTCACAGATGACGTGCTTACCGGCTTCCAGGGCCTTGACGGCCGAATCGGCGTGGAACTTGGTCGGCAGGCAGATATCGACGAGGTTGATGCGGTCGTCCTTGAGCATCTCCTCGATCTGGGTGTACTGCCCCAGGTCGCTGACGTCTTCAATCCCGCCGCCTTCGCCGATGTTGCCCTGGATGTTGCTCCAGTCGCCGCGCAGGCGCTGCTCGTCCATCTCACAGAGCGCCGTCAGTTCGGCCAGGCCGCTGCCGGCGATCTCGCGCCACCCACGATAGTGGGTCAGGCCCATGAAGCCCAGGCCCACCAACCCGACTTTGACCATTGGTCTGTCTCCTTCTTTCGCCCAAATGCTAACGGTTGTCGCGTCCAGCCCGGCAGGCGGACACGAATGCGCTGAAGATCGCCTCGCTGACCGGTTCGCCGGTGTCCATCACCTCCGGGTGCCACTGCACCGCGAGCACAAACCGGTCACCGGGCGCCTCGATGGCCTCGATGGTGCCGTCCTTGGCGCGGGCCGCCACACGCAGGCCAGGCGCCAGGTCGCGCACCGCCTGATGGTGGTAGCTGTTGACCGGCACCTCGTCGGCGCCGACCATCTGCCGCAGCCGGCTGTCCGGCTCCAGGACGATGGTGTGTTGCCAGGTCGGGCCGGCCACGAGCCTCATGCCGTGCTGCACCCAGGCCGCCGCATCGCTGACCAGGTCCTGGCGCAGCGTGCCGCCGGCCGCCACGTTGAGCGTCTGGATCCCGCGACAGATGCCCAGCAGCGGCAGCGATCCGGCCAGCGCCTCGCGCGCCAACGGCAACTCGAACCGGTCGCGGGGCACATCCACCGCGCCCATGTGCTGCTCGGGTTCGGCGCCATACAGTCGCGGCGCCACGTCGGCGCCACCGGTCAGCAGCAGCCCGTCCAGGCCGGCGAGCATCTCCGGCACCAGTTCCGGCGACAGGTTCGGCAGCAGCAACGGCAGCGCACCGGCCCGCTCGAGCCAGTTCAGGTACGAGTAGTTGGTCAGGCACCGAACGGCGAACGAGCCGTCACCGTTGTCGGCGGTGGAACAGGTCAGCCCTACACGCGGTCTCATGGCGCCAGAGGTTCGGCGCCGACCGCCGACCACCTTCTGCCGTCGGCCAAGCTACCATGACGCGGCTCTGGCGCCACCGCATAGTGGTTGCTGGGAGAACGTTCGATGATCGCTTCCCTGGTGCCGCCACGGCTGGTACCACCCCATAGCGGACCCGCACTGAACGTGCTGGGCATGGCGCACGTCGCCTTGCTGACCGGCGCGCAGACGGATGGCGAGTACGCGCTGTTCGAGGTCACCATCCCGCCGGGCGACGGCCCGCCGCCGCACGTTCACTCGCGCGAGAGCGAGACGTTCTGCGTGGTCACTGGTGAGCTGGCCGTGTGTGACCGCGGCGACTGGACCATCGTGCCGGCCGGCGGCGCGGCGCACCTGCCGCTCGGCCACCTGCACACCTTCGCCAACCGCAGCAACGAGCCGACGACGTTCATCGTGATGGCTCGCCCGGCGGGCATCGAGCAGATGTTCGTCGAGCTGGACGCGTTGGCGGCCGGTGGCGGGCTCGACCCGCAAGACGTGGTGGCGGTGATCCGCAGCCACGGCATCGAGGTGCCGGGCGCCTGATCACCGGTCCAGGCCGGACCCGAGGTGCCGCTGACACTCGATGGTCAGCGGCACCTCGCGGTTTGGCGCTACTCGCCCGGCACCAGCAGACCATCCCGCGACGGCGCCAGCAATGGCGGCAGGCCCTGCAGTTCGACGGCGAAGTCCTCCAAGAAGGCTTTGGAGCCCTTCGAAAAGACCAGCCGCCAGGCTTCCCCGGGTGCGTTGGCCGGTCGCTTGACCGCGAACTGGTGCGGCTTGGTGATGTCGTCCTTCTCCTCCACCAGTGTCCCGGCCGCGTTGTAGAGGGCCACCTTGCTGCCCTCGGTGCCGTCGCCGAAGCACTTGATGCCGAACTCCTGGACGCCGGCCGGTACCCAGAACCACAGCTCGCCGGTCATCGCGAAGAACGGGATCGGCTCACCGGCCGAGGTCAGGCAGACCGGGTGGCTCGATTTGGCCAGCGCGACCCAGTTGCCGCCCGGCTGGGCACTGATGCGGTAGACGCCGGTCTCACCCGCGGCGAACGTCAGCGGCGTGGTCTCGCCGAAGGCTGCGTTGAGGCTGCCGGCGAGCGCGCCCGACGGCGCCACCGCGCGGACGAGCATCGGCGCGCCGGCATACTTGCCCACCTGGCCGTAGCGCACGTCGCAACGCACGGTCTGGCCCTTCTCGGCGTAGAGGAGCCAGAGCGCACTGCGCCGCAGGCGCACGCTGCCCAGGTCGAACGACTTCGGTTCGGCCTGCGGCACCAGCGGCTTCAGGCTCTTCACGGGGTAGTCGCGGAACCGCAGGAACGCGGTCTGCGGCATCCACGCTTTCAGCCGCTCGGGTGTGATCTCGACGGTCTGCGCTTGCCCGTCCTTGCCGCGCAGTTGCAGGTTGCCGGTCACCCGTTCGATGCCCAGCCCGCCGGCCCAGTCGTGCAGGGCCAGCGGCTGCCGACCCAGCGGGTCGACGATGGTCAGGTTGCGGAACTCGACGCCACCCATTGGCAGGCGGTTGCCGTGCCGACCCTGGAAGACCACCGGCGCCGTGTCGGGCTTCTTCATGGCCGGTTCGATCAGCGTGCAATCGGTGAAGCGCACCTGGATGCCGTCGGCCGGCTTCTGGCCGATCATGATGCCGTCGTTCTCGGGCTGCTCAATCTGGCAGCCGACGAACTCGACCGTGCCCTTGACGTCACCGTCGGCGTGGCCGTTGGTGGTCACCAGCCCGACGCCGTTGCGATCGCCCTTGGTGCGGCAGTTCTCGAAGCGCAGCGAGACCGGCGCGGACTTGCCGGTCAGCGGCACCAGGTACATCACGATGCCATACGAGCTGTTGTGCTCGACGGTGCAGTTGCGCATGACGCAGTTGGTCAGCTTCTCGTCGGGTCGGTTCGGCTCGAAGTCGATGCCGGCCATCGGCGCCGTGCCGGCGGTGTCCTTCAGCACGGTGTCCTCGATCAGCAGGTTCTCGGCACTGATCACGCTGATGCCTTGGCGGTAGTGCCGCTCGCAGACGACGTCCTTGATGAGCACGTCGGTGTTGGTCACGCCGGCCTTGCTGACGCCGAGGTAGATGCCGTCGCCGCCGCTCTCCAACAGGCGCAGGCCGAGCACCTTGACGTTGCGGCTGCTCTTGATGCTGACCGAGTGGCGCCATTCGGCGCGCTGGTACTGCTGCGGATCGTCGTAGTCGGCGCGGTGCATGCGGAAGGTGGCGCCATAGCCGCGCAGCGTCACGTTCTCGACGCCGTAGATGGCCACCAGACAGTCGTTGGTGCCTTTGAACTGGCCCTTGCGCGCTTGCAGTTCGACGTCCTTGGCGAAGGTGACCGTCTGGTTCGAGCGGCACTTGAGCCCATCGACGATCCAGGGCGCGCCGACGTGGTCGACGATCACCTCAGCGGCGCCCGAATCGAGGGCGGCCTGCAAGGTGGCCGTGGCGTTCTCGGCGTTGAACCCCCACCAGGTGGCGTGCGCTACCTTCTGCCGGCCGGCTTTGACCTCGGCGACCGCGTTCGGATCGGCGGCGGGCGGGGCCGCCACCGCGCCGTGTGCCAGGACGAACAGGACGAGCCACTGCGACCAACGAGCCATGTCGAACTCCGGAGTCCGCGGGCGGCGGTCAACGGCGCCCGCGGCGGTGTTCGCCGGGGCGGCGTGGGGACCTGCCCCGTGTCGTTCAAGCGTCGAGGTGGTTGGCCAGATCGAGCACGAACTGGCGGAGTGGGTCGAAGGCCCGGTGCGCCAGTTCAATGGGGCCTTCTCGCAGCAGGTCCGCCAGAGCACGCCCCTTCGCCGAGTTCGCGCAGCCCCAAGTCCGCAGCCGGCGCTTGCCAAGGTCGTAGTCGAGGGGATCCAGGCCACAGCATCGGAAGAAGCTGTCGACGCAGGCCAGGTCAGCATGGTCCGCCAAGCTGTCCAGCAGGAGATGCTCCAGGTAGCCCTGGCGCCCACCGCCGGGGACGACTAACAGAGCTGCGGCTGGCCGGCCCGGGGCCACTTGACCCGATGCGCTCGGGACCGGCAAGCCGGCGCTGGCGAGGGCGTTGAGGAGCGCCTGCTCTGCGCTGTCCGCTGATTCGTCCGCATCACGGACCAGCCCGAGAACCTGTAGCTCGCGATAGCCCGTGCGGTTCGGCAGCGCTCGCACTGTCTCTGCGAACCGGTCTTTACCGCGGATGGCCTCGACAGCGAAATGCTGGGCGAATGGTGTCTGCTGGAGGAGGGACGTGAACACGGCCACCTCATCGTCGCCTTCGACCAGTAGCAGGCCCGGCTTCGTGACGGGCAGTGGTTCGTTCCTCGGCCCACCTGCCATCACCGTATCTCCCAGCGCAACTCGGCCGTAGTCCGCAGTTGCTCGTAGTCGATGCGAACCGCCCGGTGCTGGTCGGCACCGGCCTCGATGCGGAACACCGACAGGGCCTCCGGTTGTTCGGCGAACGCCTCCAGTAGGCAACCCAGCAGTTCCTCGTTGTGAGTCGTGGCAAACACTTGCGCTGCGGTGCGTGCGCAATCCTGGTCCAGCATCCGGACACAGCGCGCCAGCGACGAGTAGTGCAGCTCCCGGCACAGCTCGTCGATTAGAATGGCGCCTCCGCCGCCAATCATGGTTGCCAGCGCCCACGCCACGGCGTGCCGCAGTCCGGCACCGTGGAACTCCAATGGCAGAGGGGCCGGCTCGCCGTCCATCTCGAGCCAGAGACCAGGTCTGCCTCCGGGCGCGAGGACCTCCAGGCCCTGTGCTCGCGGGTCTATCGTCTGCAAGTACTCTCGCAGCCGGAGTCTGTGGCCAGCGGCAACATAGTCGCTGTACCACGCCGCCAGGTCGTCGATACCAACTTGGCCGCCCTCGGTGAACTGGACGCAGGTCCGTGGAACCGGTCCGGCAGGGGCAGCACTGGCCTGCGACGAGTGTGTCCATTCCTGCTTGCGGGCCGGTATGGTGCAGACCACCTGGACGCCGGTGATCTGTTCACCAGACAGCACCAGTCCGCCCCCGGCAGTTGGGACAGAGGCGCCCGCCACGATCGGCAACCATCTGTACTTGACCTCGGCGGCCTCCTCCAGCGGCCCGGCTCCCAACAGCATCGGCGAGTGCTTGCCGTTGCCCTGTCGGCGGTGGAAGGACGCTGCCCAGGTCCCTGGGGCGGTCGGTGTCAGTGCGCCACGGATGCCGTTGAGAGATGCCAGCCGCGCCACATTGGCGCCCCCGCAGACGAGTGCCATGGCTTCCAGCACGGTCGTCTTGCCCGCGCCGTTCTGGCCCACAAACACGTTGAACCGTGTCAGTCCATCGATTCGGAGCTTGTTGATGCCGCGGAAGCCTTCGATCTCGACCCACTCGAACATGGCCCTTATCCTGGTGCGGAGCCCTGTCCCATCATACACCGTTCTGGCTCCCGGTTCGACGCGGTTGATCGCGGGTGCCTCACCAACTACACTCACCGCGTCCGCTCGCCGGAGGTCGCTCGCCATGCGCCACACGCTCGCTCTGGTCGTCCTGCTGACCGGCTTCGTCACCGCCGTCTCGGCCGCGCCGTATGAGTTGACCCGTGACGGAGCACCTACCTCGGCCATCGTGCTGGAGCCCACACCGACCCGCGCAGCGCAGTTCGCCGCGTTCGAGTTGCAGGCGCACGTGCGGAAGATTACCGGCGCCGTGCTGCCGATCCTCGCCGAGGGTGCGCCGGTGGCCACCGGACACGTGCTGCTCGCCGTGGGGCAGGGCGCGGCGGCGCGCGAGGCCGGGTTGCCGGCGACGGGGTTCCAGCCGCAGGAGTACGCCATCCGCTGCCGACCGGGACAGATCCTGTTGGTCGGCCGCGACCAGGACGACCGCGGCCGCGTCGAGTATGACCTGGACCAGAACTTCGAAGCCTTCCGCACCTGGCCGGACTACTGGGCCGAGCGCGGCACGCTGAATGCCGTCTATGACTTCCTCGAGCGGTGCTGCGGCGTGCGCTGGTACAACCCGACCGAGTTCGGCACGGTCTACACCGCCACCCGGACGCTCAGGGTGTCGCCGGCCGACCTCCGCCGCGCGCCGTTCTTCCGCTGCCGCAACGCCTGGGCGGGTGGCAACGTCGAGGGCTACGACGCCGTCAACGTGTTCTGGCCGCCGAACACCGAGCCGTTCCGGCAGTACGAGCAGTCGGCCTACGCCGACCTGCACCGGCGCTTCACCGACGGCTGGCGCTACGTGCACGCCAAGCGCGCCACGGTCATGGCCTGGTTGCTGCGCCGCCGCGCCGGCGGCGAGAAGTGCTTCGCGAACCACTCGCTCTATGCCTACTACGACCGCTTCTGGGCGCGGAATCCGAAGAACGCCGAGGTGTTCGGTGGGCAGCACGCCGACTGGTTCGCCCAGGGTTATGCCGGCAAGCCGCCGCAACTGTGCTACACCAACCGCGGCTTGATTGCGCAGGTGGCCCAGGACGCGCGCGACTACTTCGACGGCAAGGGGCGCGATCCGTGGGCCGGTCGGCCGCTGCCGGCCGGCCAGCCGCTGCCCTGGGGCCAGGACTGCTTCGCCGTCGAGCCGATGGACAACAACCAGTTCTGTCAGTGTGCCGCGTGCCAGGCGCTGCTCGGCGACCGCGACGGCGACAACACCTACTTCACCAACGGCCGGCACAGCGACTACTTCTTCCGGTTCGTCAACGAAGTGGCCAAGGAGCTGCGCCGGACGCATCCGGACAAGCGCATCGTCACGCTGGCCTACATGAGCCACGGCGCGCCGCCGGTACGGCTCAAGCTGGAGCCGAACGTCGTGGTGCAGTTCTGCTTCGCCGCCAACCGGCTGCACTACGACCGCCGGCCGTATGAGGATGAGGTCCGCTTGCTGCGCCAGTGGGCCGGCGCCAAGGACCGGCCGCTCTACCTGTGGCTCTACGACACCTTCCCCAACGAGGTGGCCGCCGGTGGTGGTTTCCACTGCTTCCCCGGCTTCTTCGCCCGCACTGTCGGCGAGCAGTTCCGGCTGTTCCGCGAACTGGGCCTGCAGGGCATGTTCCACTGCGGCTATGGCCAGGAGGTCGAGGCCGACCTGACCTTCCGCCTGATGGATGATCCCGCCGCGCCGGTGGAGCCGCTGCTCGAGGAGTACTTCCGGCGCTACTACGAGGGCGCCGGGCCGGCCATGAAGGCGCTCTACACGGCCATCGAGCAAACCTATGGCGATCCGGCCAACTACCCGCCGTACGTGCGTGACAACGCCACGCACGACCATCAGACCGAGGAGATCGCCTGGGGCTGGCTGGGCACGGCCGAGCGCATGGCGCGGTTCCAGGCGCTGCTGGATCAGGCCAAGGCCGCCGCCGACACCGACCTGGCGCGGCGGCGCGTGGCCCTCTTCGAGACCGGCACCTGGAGCTATATGGTCCAGGGCCGCAAGGTCTACCTCGACCAGCTCAAGGCGCGCTACACCGGCCGCGAGGCGCGGCGCGTGCCGTTCGTGTCGGGTGAGGCCCCGGATGGCGATCTGCGGCGCTGCGACTGGACCGAGGCGGCGGTGCTGACCGACTGGCGCGCCCGCCTCGGCGAGCCGGGCCGCCGTGAGGTCCGCGGCAGCCTGCTGGCCGATGCCACGCGGCTCTACCTGCGGCTGCACGACGCCACCGGCGGCGGCGGCGACTGGACCGTGCTGGCGGCGGCGCAGCGAGGTTGGCCGGTGCTGCGCGTGCGGGTCAAGCCGGGTGAGGCCGCTGTCTGCGAACGCCTGGACAGCGCCGGCGCGGCGCCGGTCGCGGTGACCAACGCGCTGCTGGTGGTCGCCACCGGTGGCACGGCGCAGTTGGTGCTGCCGCGGGCCGCCCTGCCCGGTGCCACCGCGACGCCGGCGCGCGTGTACCTGAACGTCCGCCGCCAGGCGGGCGACGCGGAGGTGATGTACTCGCCGAGCTTCGGCGAGTTCACCGACCCGGCGCGGCTGGTCGAGTTCCTGCCGGACGCTGCCGAGACCATTCCGACGGTGCTCCCGTCGCGCGCCGAGTTGGCGGCGCTGGCGCGCCAGGACCTGGTTGGTCTCTGGCGGGCGCTCGGCGCGGCCGGTGCGGTGCGCGACGAGTCCGGTCAGGGGCTGCACGGTCGGCTGGTCAACGCGCCGAAGCAGCCGGCCGGTGTGGCGCTGTCGTTCGACGACGGCCACAACCAGTACGTGGACCTGGGCAACCCGCCGGCGCTGAACCTGACCGGGCCGCTGTCGCTGGTGGCTTGGGTCCGCTACGAGCCGACCAGCACCTGGTATCCGGCCATCATGGGCAAGGGCTACGAGGGCTCGGGCGCCTACAGCCTGCACATCCGCCCCGGCGGCACGCTGTGGTTCGAGGTGGACGAACCCAATGGTACGCGCCACCACTACAATCCCACCGATCTGGCGCTCTCGCCGGGCGTGTGGACGCATGTGGCCGCCACCTACGACGGGCAGTTCATGCGGGTGTATGTGAACGGCCGCGAGACGGGCGCCGGCCGGCCGACCAAGGTCACCGTCCGGCAGACCGGCGAACCGTTCCGGCTGGGCTGGCTGGGGTCCTACGGCTTCTTCAACGGCGACCTGGACGAGGTGGCGGTGTACCGTCGCGCGCTGAGTGCCGGCGAGGTCTTTGCGCGCTTCCGCGCCGGTCTGCCGGTCCACGCCGTGGGTGCGGTGAAGGGCAGCCGGCCCTAGCGCGGCAACTTTGCGGTGGGCGGAAGGAAGGTCGGCGGGCCGGGCGAACGCGCGCGCCATGATGAACACAGCGGCGACGGACAAGCGGTTCGTGGTCACCGTGGACGACCCGGGCGGTCTGATCCAGGACCTCGACATCTTCGAGCGGGCGCGGCGGTTCTTCGACCAGGAGTGCGTGCCGGCCACGTTCTATGTGGTGCCGCGCGGCGAGGGCGGCTGGCTGCTCGACGAGCAGCCGGAATGGCTGGCCGCCCTGCACGGCGCCGAGCGCGACGGGCACAACTGCCAGTTGCACGGCCTCGACCACAAGGACTGCGAGTTCGGGCCCTACCCGGACATGATCGTCCGCCTCGGCGGGGCCGACGTGACCGAGCGCCAGCGCCGCGACGCGGCCAGCTTCGGTCATCTCTGGAGCCACGACCAGTTCGTCGACCGGCTGACTACCGCCCGCGGCATCTTCGAGCGGGCCTTTGGCCGCCTGCCGCAGAGCGTGCGCACCGGGGCGCTCTCGCAACTGCCCGCGCTCTACGACGCCATGGCCGAGGTCGGCTTCCGCTACACCTCCAATGCGGTGACCGACCCGCGCGGTTGGACCTACATCATCGAGCAGTACGACGATCCGGGTGACTGGGACCCGGCGGTGCCGGCCGGGCCGTACCAGTACACCGACCGGCTGGTCAACCTGCCGATCATCAGCGAGTACGCCTGGTACCTCACCGAAGCCAAGATCCCGCGGCATCTGGCGCTCGCCGTCGAGGACCTGGGCCGCGTCTACGAGGTGGGTGGGGTGTTCCTGTTCGTCTGCCATGTGCAGTGCGTCGGGGCTGAGGACGGGCTCTCGCAGGAACTGCTCCGCCAGTTCTTCGCGATCGCTCGCCAGGACCACCAGGTGACCTTCCAG
Organism: uncultured Fimbriimonadaceae bacterium; assembly: GCA_964531735.1. GTDB lineage: Bacteria > Armatimonadota > UBA10988 > UBA10988 > UBA10988 > CAZHGD01. The sequence goes on from CAZHGD010000103.1 coordinate 23,578, forward strand.
AATGTCGCCGGCCTGATCGCCGACCTCGAGTCGGGAGCCGTGCCGGTGCTGCCGAGCAACACGACGCGCTAGGGGTCGGCCTGCCGACCAAGGAGTATCCGATGGGTGTCGACCGGTTTGACGGCCCGGAATTGGACTATCTCAAGCAGATCCTGACCCGCGGGCGACTGTCCGGGCAGGGCGACGGCTTCCACGGCAAGCTGGAGAAGGCGTTTGCCGAGGCCTACGGCGTCAAGCACGCCATCGCGGCCAACGCCGCCATGTCGCTGCTGATCTCCTCGGCCTACGCCGTCGGCGCGGGCGCCGGCGACGAGATCGTCTGCGATCCGTTGGTGCAGTTCCACGCCATTGGTGCGCTCTGGCAGAACGTCTATCCCACCTGGGCCGACGTCTGCCCCGACACCTGGCTGATGGACCCGGCCTCGGCGCGCGCCAACATCACGCCGCAGACCAAGGCCATCTGCGTGACCAACCTGTGGGGTCAGCCGGCCGAGCTCGACGCGCTACGTCAAGTGGCCGACGACCAGCAGGTCCTGCTGATCGAGGACTGCGCCCACGCCATGTTCTTGCCCTACCGGGACAAGTACGCGGGCTCGTGGGGCCACATCGGTGTGTTCAGCTTCTGCCAGGGCAAGCACATGACCACCGGTGACGGCGGCATCGCCATCACCAACGACGATGACCTGGCGGCGCGCATCCGCAGCATCACCTGCTTCGGCGAGTCGCCGCCGCACCTGGCCACGGTGTTCCGCATGACCGAGATGCAGGCGGCCATCGGCCTGGCGCAGTTGGAGCGCGTCAAGGGCTACCTCGAGGAGTACCTGAAGGCGTACGACGAGCTCTCGGCGGCGGTCGACGGTTGCCGCTGGCTGCAGCCGCGCGTCATCCGTCCGGGCTGCGGCAACTCGCCGTACATCTTCTCGTTCCTCTTCCGCGGCGACGACCACGGCGTCGACATCGAGGCCTTCAAGCAGGCGCTGTTCGCCACCGGCGACACCTGGAACGTCGGCTTCACGCAAGTGCCGGCCTACCAGTACAAGCTGTTCAAGCAGCCGATGGCCTACCAGAACAAGGGCTGCCCGACGCACAACTGCCCGTACTACGAGGGCAGCTACGAGTACCGCGACGGCCTCTGCCCGAACGCCGAAGCGTTGCTGCCGCGCCTGGTCAACCACAACTGCATGATGTCGGCCGAGGACGCCAAGGGCGTCGCCGCGCGGCTGCGCGAGGCGATCGAGGCGGCGGAGAAAGGCTAGGGCGGGGCGATGGGTGACCTGAGCAAGCTGTCCCAGGAGAACTCCGAGCGCATCCTGGACCTGGTGGCCGAACTGGGCACCTGCACGGCCGCACAGGTGCAGGCCGGCCTGGCCGAACGCCATGGCCTGGCGGCGCCACTGGAGCAGGTGGAGCGCTACATGGAGTTCCTGCGCTCGGGTTTCCCGCGCAAACTGGCCCACGCCGGCCCGGGACGGTGGAACATCGTCGATCTGGGCTGACCTCCGCAACCCTCCCACCGAACACCCCCTCTCCGCGGGCGGAGAGGGGGCAGGGGGTGAGGTCGGCGCGCTGCCCTCACCCCACCACTTCACCCGTATACCAGCCATCCCGCCGGTGGACGGTCACGCCGGCGCCGAACACGGCCGACAGGCGTTGGTCGGTCAGCACCTCGGCCTTCGGGCCGTCGGCGGCGACGTGGCCGTCGCGCAAGAGCACCACGCGGTCGATCTCGGGGATGATCTCCTCCACGTGGTGGGTGACCAGCAAGACGGTGGTGGTGGCGGTCAGTTCGCGCAGCCCGTGCAGGAAGTCGCGCCGGGCCACCAGATCGAGCCCGGTGGTCGGCTCGTCGAGCAACAGCGCGCGCGGGTGGTGCACCAGCGCCCGCGCAATCAGCAGACGCCGCACTTCGCCGGTAGACAGCGTGTTCAGTCGGCGCTGCGCCAACTGCGCCACGCCCAACCGCGCCATCGCGGCGTCGGCCGCACGCTCCATCTCGGCGGTCACCTGGTGATGCCACAGCCCGTGGCTGGCGAAGAAGCCGGACACCACGGCTTCCCAGCCGAGCAGGCGCTCGTGGATGAAGTCGCGGTCCAGCTCGGGCGACACCAGGCCCAGCATCTGCCGCAGTTCGAACACGTTCCAGCGCTCGTGGCCGAGAATGGTCACGGCCGGCCCGTCGTCGTCTGGCCGCAGCGGCCACAACTCGCGCGTGAGCAGTTTGATCAGCGAGGTCTTGCCCGACCCGTTCGGCCCGAGCAGCGCGGTGTGCTGGCCCAGCGGAATCGACAGGCTGAGGCTGTCCAGCACGACGCACTCACCACGCTGGACGGTCGCCTGGTCGAGGTGCAGCAGCGGCGGCAGGTCCGACATCGACAACAACTCCCGCCCACCAGCATACGCCCGGAATCGCGTTTGGGCGTGGTCGGCCTACTTCACCACAGGGCTGAGTCAGAGTCATAGTCCATCGGGTCAAAGCTTCTGAAGCCACTCAG
>CAZHGD010000104.1:0-25938 GCA_964531735.1 uncultured Fimbriimonadaceae bacterium
CCGGCCGCCGCGCGTTCGCCGATCTGGCGGTGCTGGACGGCGACGGCCGCACGCTCGACTTCGGCTGCGTCGCGCTGCCGGCCGGCGCCGGGCCGACCATCGACACCGTCACGCTGACGCCGGCCCGCACGGGGCACGAACCGGCCCCGCCGACAGTGGCGCTGCCGGCCGGCGGTGACCTGCGCGTGGCGGCCAAGTTGAGCGCCGCCGCGCCGGCGGGCGCGCAATGGCGGCTGGCCGTCAGCGACGTCCACGGTCGCCTGCTGGGCCGCGCCGCCGGTCCGTTGAGCGGTGACCGCATCGAGACCACGGTGACGCTCTGCCGGCCGGTCGACGTCTGCCACGTGCTCGATCTGGCGGTGGTCAGCGGCCAGACGGAGCTGGCGCAGCGCCGCCAGCGCTTCACCATCGCCGTGCCTTACCCGTATGACGACTACACCGCGTTGCTGTGGACCTATGCCGGCGGCGAGCCGGTCTTGCAGGCCACCACGCGCCTGGGCTACGAGCTGGGCGCGGACATGCAGGACATCTGCCACATGGGCGGCTACAACGACGCCGGCGCGGCGCGCGAGTACAGCGTCGCGGCCCGGTCGGGCCTGCGCCTGGTGCCCTACGTCACCCGCGTGGCCGGCGAGGGCGACCAGCGCCACCAGCGCAACCCCGGCCTGAACGACCCGAAGTACCGCGCGGACACCAAGCGCGCGCTGACCATCACCTGCCGGCAGGCGGCGCCGTACAGCCCGGCGGCCTACACGCTGGGCGACGAGAACTACCTCAACGACGGCCGCGTGGAGATCTGCCGGCGGCCCGACACGCTGGTGGCCTTCCGCGCCTGGCTGCGGGCCAAGTACGGCGACATCGCCCAGCTCAACGCCGCCTGGGGTGCCGCCCTGGCCGACTTCGACCAGATCGCGCAGACCATGCTGCTCGACGAGGCGGTCCAGCAGACGGTCAGCTTCGCGCCGTGGCTGGACCACAAGCGGTTTCTAGATAGCGCCTTCGCCGACTGCCACGAGGAGTTCGCGCGCACGGTGCGCGAAGCGTCGCCGGGCGCCAAGGTCGGGTTCGATGGCCTGCTGGGCTACCATTGGCAGGCCGGCTACGACTTCGGCAAGCTCTGCGCCAACCTCGAACTCAACCAGACCTACACCGCCGACTGGCAGGAAGGCGAACTGGTGCGCTCGTTCAAGCGGCCCGGCGCGCTGACCGGCAAGTGGGGCAACGGTATCGCCGACAGCGAGTCCGGGTTCGACGCTTGGGTCTGGGACGGCCTGCTCCATGGCGACAACTCGGTCTGGTGGTGGACCTCCTGGGGCTGCGACTACATCCCGTGGAACCCCGACCTGTCGCTCAACCAGCTCGGCCAGGGCTTCTTCCGCGCGGTCAACGAGACCGGCGCGGGTCCGGGCAAGCTGCTGCTCCACGCGCAGCGCGACGATTCGGGCATCGGCATTCTGTTCTCGCAGCCGGATCTGTTCGCCGCCACGCTGTTCGGCAAACTGGGCGGCGACGGCGCCTACGGCTCGGACGGCGCCTACCTGCGCCAGCACAAGGCGCTGGCCCACGGTCTGCGCGACCTGGGCTACCAGTACCACTACCTGACCAGTGAGCAACTGGAGCGCGGCGATCTGAGCGTGGAGCGCGAGCCGGTGCTCTACCTGGTGCTGGCAGCCTGCCTGTCCGACCAGCAGGTGGCGGCGCTGCGCAAGTACGTCGAGGCGGGCGGCATCCTGGTGGCCGATGGCCGCGCCGGCCTGCTCGACGGCAACGGGCGCATCCGCGAACGGCGGCCGCTGGACGACCTGTTCGGCGTCCAGTCGCCGGCCGGCCGCCCAGCGCTAACGGCACCGACCAAGACCGGCCCGTTGGTCCTGGAGGTCACCAAGGGCGAGCCGGGCCTGAAGCCCGGCGGCACGGTCTGGGAACCCGGCCTCAAGTTGGCCGGCGGCGGCGTGGAAGCGCACGGGTCGTTCGGCACCGCGCCGCTGATGAGCGCCAAGCCGCACGGGCCGGGCCGCGCCCTGCTGATGAACCTGGCCTGGTCGGCCCTCGAGGACGCGCGCCTGCAGGCGGAGAACACGGTGCCGTCGATCCTGCTCGGCGCGACGGCCATGGTCGGCCGCCGGTTCGAGCCGACTGAGCTGTCCGCCAAGGACGGGCGCCGCGCACTGGCCACCGAGTGCATCCACTACACCGACGGCGCGCTGCGTTACCTGGCCATCCAGCCCGACCTGCTGCTGCGCAAGCTGCCCGACCAGCCGATCCACATCCGGCGCGCGGATGCGGCGGTGGTCTACGACGTGCGCGCGGGCCGGCGGGTGGGCACCGGCCGCCTGCGCGAGTGGGACGCCGTGGCCTCACGCGGCCGGCCGCTGCTCTACGCCCTGCTGCCCTATGCGGTGCAGGCGGTCCAGCTCAGCGCTCCGCCCACCAGCGCGGCCGGCGAGGCCGTCACCGTTCGCACGCGAGTGGTGCCCGACGCCGGCCGGGCCGGTTACCACGTGGTCCGCGTCGACGTCTACCCGCCCGGCGCGACCCGGCCGCATCGGCAATACTCACAGAATGTGCCCTGCGCCGCCGGTGAAGGTCAGGCGGTGCTGCCGCTGGCGCTGAACGACGCACCGGGCACCTGGCGCCTGGTGGCGCGCGACACGGCCAGCGGCCAGCGCACCGAGCGCACGGTGACGGTGACCGCGGCCAAACAGTAGCGCCGAGTGAGGAGCAGTCATGGCACGCCTGGATCCGTCCGGCTGGGACTTCTGCCACGTGCCCATCGCGCATCCGCTGATCACGCGCGGCGGGCCGGGCGAGTGGGACGAGTGCCTGATCGAAGCCTGCGATCTGCTGGAAGATCACGGCACCTACTACTTGTACTACCACGGCACGCCGCTGGATGCGGCGCGCTGGCCGCGGCGCGGCTACCGCCTCGGCGTGGCCACGGCCAAGCACCCGCTGGGCCCGTTCGTCAAGCACCCCGGCAACCCGATCCTCGACCTGGGTGACGCCGACGGCTGGGAGGGCACGCACGTCGCCTGCGCCACGCTGCTCAAGGAGGGGTGCGACCGCTACCTGATGTGGTACTCGGGCCTGGGCCGCGAGTGGAGCATCGGCCTGGCCACGGCGCCCTCACCGCTCGGCCCGTGGACCCGGCACCCGCGCAACCCGGTGCTGCCCGGCCTGGGCTACGCCGGTGGCGTGGTCAAGGTCGGCCGCGAGTACTGGCTCTACACCGAGCACCCCATCGGCGCCAGCGGGCCCGACTACGGCCCGTTGGCCTTGGCCCGCGCCGAGGCGCCCGACGGCCCGTGGTCCTTGGACTACACCGTCCTGCCCACCACCGAGTGGGGCGCCTGGGACGACGGCGGCTACTCCGAAGCCAAGGTGGTGCGGCACGAAGGCCGCTTCCATGTTTTCTACGGTGGCGCCAAGCTGCACCCGACGCGCATACTCAGCCGTGAGAGCATCGGCTACGCCTGGAGCGACGACGGCATCGAGTTCCACCGCCACCCGCTGAACCCGGTTGCCGGCCGCCAGGCCGTGCCGAACGCGGCCGCCTTCGCCGAGGTCCACGCGCGCTTCGAGCCGCCGCTGGTCTACTGCTACCACACCTTGCGCTATGTGGACGCCGAGCGCGACAACGTCGAGGACGTCGGCGCCCAGGTGCTGGCCCTCAGCCGGCCCTATCAGGTGACCGTGCCGGTGGTGCACCGCGCGCAGCTCGAGCCCGGTGAGACCGCCGCGCCAGCCATGGGCGCGCCGCTCTGCTTCGGTGGCGCGCAGCGGGCCGCGCTGACCGTCACGGCGACCTTCGCGGCGGCGGCCGACCGGCTCGAGGTGACGGTCGCGCCCAGCCCCGATGGGCGGTTGGCCAGCCAGCCTGGCGAGCAGTGGTCGCGCGGCCCAGGGCCCGCGGCCGTCACGCGAGCCCTGCCGCTGATCACGCCGTTCGCCCGGCTGGAGGTGCGGCACGCCGGCAGCGGCGCCCCGGTGCGCGACGTGCAGGCGACGTTGTCGTTGCAGGGCTGACCGCGACTCGGGTGGCCGGGCTCGGTCACCGTCACGACCCAGCCCGGCCCACCGTCACCGCCGCGCTTCGAGACGGCCTGCGGCCTCCTCAGTGCTGGCGGATCGGGTGCGGCGGCGGCGCGACAATGACTCCACCGCAACCCGGCTCGGTCGGCGACGCGAGTTGCGCTGCCACCGGCGTTGTGGCACGCTGGTGTCGGTGGGGCGCGGTGGGCGACCGCGCGGAGGGACGACATGGTCAAGGTTGGGATCGTGTGGCTCGTCTGGCTGCTGGGTCTGGCGCTGCTGGCCGGTTGTGGCGGGCGGAGTGGACGCGACACCGCGGCGCCCGTCAGCCGTCAGCTCAACACCACGCCCCACCCGGCCGACAGCAACGGCGACAGCAAGATCGTCATCGACGAGCTGTCGGCCTACATCGCCGGCTGGAAGCAAGGCACCACCGACGATATCAACGCAGTGACCAACGCTATTGCCCTGTGGAAGGGCGGCGAAGCCTACCACTACGAGGCCGCGGCGACGCCCCCCTATGTGGCCGGCTACGCGGCGTCGCCGAAGCGGCGCGTGTACGGGCTGAGCTACGGTCCGTTCACCGACGGCGCCAACCCGGATCTGGGCGCCGTGGCCGATGCCGACGTGGTGCGCGACCAGATCGCCTTCTTCGGCGCCTACACCGACTGGATCCGCACCTTCGGCTGCCGGGCCGGCCTGTCGCAGGTCGGCCGGCTGGCTCATGCGCAAGGCCGGAAGGCAGCCATCGGCGCCTGGCTCGACGCGACCGACGCCGATCGCGCCGAGATCGACCAACTCAAGCTGCTGTTGGCCGCCGGTGACGTCGATCTGGCCATCGTGGGCAGCGAGGTGCTGCGGCGCGGCCGGCTGCCCGCGAGCCAACTGGTCGCCTACATTCAGGAGGTCAAGCAGGCCGCGGCCGCGGCACCGAACCGGCCGGTGCCGGTGGCCACCGCCGACGTCTACGGCGAACTGCTGGACCACCCCGAGGTGATGGCGGCCGGTGACGTGGTCCTGGCCAACTACTACCCCTACTGGGAGCGCGTGGCCGTCGACCGCGCCGTCGCCACGCTCGACGCCATGCACTGGGTGGTCACCACCGCCGCGGGCAACAAGGCCGTCTACGTCTCGGAAACGGGCTGGCCCGATGCCGGTGAGGCCCGCGGCGCCGCCGTCGCCTCGCCCACCAACGCGGCCACGTACTGGCAGCAGGCGGTCGCCTGGGCCACCGGCAACTCGGTGCCCTACTTCTACTTCGAGGTCTTCAATGAGCCGTGGAAGTCGACCCGGAACCAGAACGGCGAAGGCAGTTGTGGGGCGCACTGGGGCATCTGGACCGAGGCGCGGCATCTCAAGCCAGGTTTCGAGGCCGTGTTCAACGACCAACTGCCCACGGTGACGCCCGATCGCGCGCCCCGCCTGGAGTTCACCTACGTGCCGCCGGTGGGCTCGACGGACAACGTCTGGGGCCGCGCCATGTACTTCCAGCCGGCGGCCTACCGCGTGGCGCTGTACATTCGCGTGGCCGGCCGCTGGTGGAGCAAGCCCACCGCGGCGCAACCGGTGACCGCGCTGAGCAGTGGCGGCGTGTTCACGATCGACTACACCACCGGCGGCAACGACGAGACGGCCGACCGGCTGACTGCCTACCTGGTGCCCGCGGCCTACCCACCGCCCGTCGTGCTGGGCGATGCCGCGCTGCCGGCGGAACTGGAAACGGCGAAGGTGGCCAAGGCCGAAGCCAGCCGCTGACCGGCCGTGGCCATCGGGCCGCCACGTAATGGGGTCGACGCAATGGGGACAGTACACGCAATGGGGACAGCACGCAATGGACGCAATGGGGACAGTATACTTAACTCCACAGAGTTAAGTATACTGTCCCCATTGCGTGCTGTCCCTATTGCGTGGGAGTTAAGTATACTGACCCCGTGGCGAGTGTACTGTCCCCGTGGCGAGTGTCCCCATGGCGCGCATTGCCTCCGCAGCGCGGTTGCTCGACGCGCGATGTGCTTCCGGGAGTTGCAGGAGACGCGGCGGGCGCGCCGTATCGGCGCTCACAGAGGGCGCCGGGCGGGGATCTGCTGCGCGGCGAGGAGGGCATGTGATGCGTGTGACCGTGAACGTGCTGGCCGCGTTGGTGCTGGCCGCGCTGGCCGCTGGGCTGGGCGGGTGCGGAGCGGGGCACAGCCAAGGCGGCGCGAACAGCCGGACCGCCACCGCGACGGGACGACAAGCAACCTACCACCAGGCCGACACCAACTCCGACGGCAGCATCGCCATCAACGAGGTGACCGCCTACATTGCCGCCTGGAAGGCCGGCACCTACGACAGCATCAACTTGGTGACCAACGCCATCGCGCTGTGGAAAGGCGGCGAGGCCTATCACTACGACTCCTCGGTCACGCCGCCCTTCGTGCTCGGCGCGGGCCAGCCGGCGGGTAGCCTGCTGCCGTACACGGGCAGCCGCTCGTACGATGTGGTGGGCGTCACCGGCGGCGGGCTCAACAACGCCACCCTGAAGGTCACCGTGACCGATCTGGGCACGAACACGCGAGCCACCTCCAAAAACGACATCGAGTGCCGCATCACGTCGTCCGATGGTCTGTTCGTCGACGTGCGCGCCACGCTGACCGCGGTCACGCGCACCGCCAACGGTCTGATCATCGAAGGCTCCATCACCGACAAGAACGGCACGGTCTGGACCTTCCGCGTCGAGCTGAACACGACCGCCTCGACGCTCACCTACACCAGCACCAGTCCCACCGGCACCGCGACCGGCAGCGGCGGATCACTGGTCGGCCAGTGGGAACTGATCCAGACCAACCACGCCGTGGTCGGCGGCTATGAAGCCGTGTCGCCCGCGACGCTGTTCGCCGCCGTCGAGAGCGCCTGCGGGCTGAAGGTGCAGAAGCAGATCTTCGAGTATGTCGATGGCGGCGTCTGGCGCTGGTACTACGTCATCGACGATCAGCGCCAGGCCGTGAATTTGGGCACCTGGTCGTCGCAGGACGGGCAGATCACGCTGGCGCAAGTCAAGGACGGCGTGTTCATCGTCGGCTGCGAGACGGCCAGTTGCGGCGGTGGCTTGCGCGCCGGCGTGACCATGGCGGCCCCGCTGACCTGGGATGGACCGAACAAGATCGCGCTGACGCCGCCGGGCCAGACCATCGCGCAGATCATGCAGCGCATCGACCCGGCCCAGACCTACACCGCGGCCCCGCTGTTCCCATCCGAGTTGCTCCACCGGTGGGTGCTCAAGCGCGCCGCCAGCGGCACTTGGGAACCGAGCCTGACGGCGCCGGTGGCGGAGCAGGTGTTCGACGCCAGTCAGGCGGTCTGCACCGAGAACACGGCGGCGTTCACGTCGTCGGGCCATCTGTATGTGGTCGCGGTGTACAGCCAGGCGGGCAGCGTGTACCGCGTGCAAGTGGTGGACAACCAGCAACTCGGCATGCCCGCCACCTTCGAGCTGTCGACCGACCAGCGCACGCTGTGGTCCCGCGGCGTCCAGAACAACACCCGCCGGATCGAGGTGTATGAGCGGGCAGACTGAACCAAACCAGGGGACATGATACTAGTTTCCGCGGCGGTCCGTCGTCGCGGCTCGGAGCGGGCGCCTAGGCCGGGCGGCCAAAACTAGTATCATGTCACCTGGTTATTCATGTCACCTGGTTATTGAAAACTAGTATCATGTCACCTGGTTATTGAGGTGGATCCAGCACCACCTCCGCCAGCGATTTGTCCAGCGGCTGGTTGTTCGCGCCGCAGAACGGGGACTGAATGCACGCTGGGCAGCCGGCCGGGCAGGGACAGTGCGTCACCACGTCGCGGGCGATGGCCAGCAGCGGCTCGATGGCCTCGAAGCCGCGCTCGGTCAGGCCCACGCCGCCGGGATACTGATCCCAGATGAACAGCGCCGGCTGGTCGAGCTGCGGGTGGTGATCCAGCGAGGTGCCTTGCACGTCGCGCAGGTCGCACAAGGCCACCAGCGGCAGCGCCGCGGCCAGGGCGTGTTCCACCGCGTGCAGGCCGCCCAACACCGCGCCGCCGTGTTCGGCCACCCAGGCCAGCAGCGCCGGCGACAGCGTCAACCACAGGCCACTGGTCTCGAACGTCTGCGGCGGGCAGACCAGGTCGTGGGTGGACAGCGGCGCCGCGCCGGCTGACTTGACGCAGTTGTAGCCGATGGTGGTCTTGGTCACCGTCAGACTGCCGAAGTGGACCGCCAGTTCGCCGAGATCCCGGCGTTCGCAGGGGCTGGCCTGGTCGATCTCCACCTCGAACGAGATCAGCGGGCGGGTGAACCAGTCCACGTCCACCGGCGCCACCTCGATGCGGTGCTGCGCCTCGGTGACCGAGAGCACCTCGTACTGCTCGCCTTCGTGCAGGTAGATGGCGCCGGGATAGCACTCCTCCCAGACGCGCGTGCTCTCCTGCACGCCCAGCGCGGTGCCGTCCGGTTGCGCGACCAGCTCATAGCTCTGGTTGTCCGCCGCGCGCAGGCTGATGGAACCGGCCGGATAGACGTCGCTGGTGTACATCCAGCGGTCGCCCGCCGGCTGGCCGAAGCCCTCTTCGGTGAAGATGGGCAGCAGACTCTCCGACACTTCGCCGAACCCGGCCAGGTCGGCGGCGGTCAACGGGCTCTCGTAAGCGGCGCAGAGCAGGTGGCCGCCGAGGATGTAGAGGTTGTCCGGGTCGATGCGCGCGGCTTCGGTGGGCGCCGACCAGAGCGCTTCGGGATGTACCGCGTAGAACTGGTCGATCAGGCTGGCGCGGGTCACCAGGATGGCCAGCGAATCGGCGCGGCCGCGTCCGGCCCGGCCCATCTGCTGGCGCAGGCTGGCCACCGTGCCGGGGTAGCCCACCAAGACCACGGCATCGAGGCCGCCGATGTCGATGCCGGCCTCCAGGGCGACCGTCGAGATCACCGCGCCGAGCTGGCCAGTGGCCAGGCCCTGCTCGATGCGGCGGCGCTCGGTGGCCAGATAGCCGGCGCGGTAAGCGGCCACGCGGTCGGGCGGCAGGCCGTCACTGTCCAGCGCCGCGCGCAGGTAGCGCAGGACCAACTCGGCCTCCTGCCGCGACGTGGTGAAGGCCAGCGTGCGCGTGCCGCCGCGGACCAGCGCCGCCAGCAGCCAGGTGGCCTCGACGTTGGCGCTGCGGCGCAGGCCGGTCTCGCCCAGGGCCGGCGGGTTCCAGACGACGATGTGACGCGCGCCGGCCGGCGCGCCGTCGCGGTCGACCACGGTGAACCGGCGGCCGGTCAGTTGCTCGGCCAGATCGGCCGGGTTGCCGATGGTGGCGCTGCAGGCGATGAAGCTGGGGTGGCTGCCGTAGCGCTCGCAGAGGCGCAGCAGGCGGCGCAGGACGAGCGCGGCGTGGCTGCCGAAGACGCCGCGGAGCGTGTGCAGCTCGTCGATGACGATGTACTCCAGGCGCGAGAGGAACTCGCTCCAGAGCTGGTGGCGCGGCAGCAGGCCGACGTGCAGCATGTCGGGATTGGTCAGCACGATGTGGGCGGCGTTGCGGATGATCCGCCGCTCGTGCGCCGGCGTGTCGCCGTCGTACGCCGCCGCGCGCACCTGCTGCCACAGGCCGAGCGCGTTGAGCTTGCCCAACTGATCGCGCGCCAGGGCCTTGAGCGGGAACAGGTACAGCGCGCGGGCCTGGCGGTCGGCCAGGATGCGCTCGATCACCGGCACGTTGTAGCACCAGGTCTTGCCGCTGGCGGTGCCCGTGGCGATGACCACGTCGTGGCGCTCGCGGGCCAGCGCGATGGCCTCGGCCTGGTGGCTGTAGAAGGCGGTGATGCCGACGCCGGCCAGGGCGTGAGAGAGCGGGTCCGGTGGCAGCGGCTCGAGCTCGGCGAACATCGCCGGCCGGGCTGGCAGCACTTCGTGGGCGGCCATCTGGCCGCTATAGCTGCGGTCCGACTCCAACTCGGCCAGGAAAGCGTCGACGTTCACCAGGACCCACCGGGGTGAGCTCCACCCGACCTGGCGCGCTTCACTCGCCCGGCGCCAGCAGTCGTTGCGCGGTCTCCATGACCTGCTGTAGCGTGAAGGGCTTGCCCATCACCGCGTCGACGCCGCTCTCCTCGATCTGGTCCTGCCGCAACTGCTCGCGGAAGCCGGTCAGCAGCATGACCGGCGTGCCACGGCCGGACTCCTTGACCGCGCGGATGACCTCCCAGCCGGACAGGTCCTCGGTGCGCAAGTCGGTGCAGACCAGGTCGAAGTGCGTGGTCTGGAACCGCTCGATGCCTTCGCGGCCGCCGGCGCACGACTCGACCGTGTAGCCGGCGTTGCTGAACAGCTCGCCGAGCACTTCGCACAGCGCCGGCTCGTCGTCGATGACCAGGACGTGCGGCACGCTCGAGACGCTCGACGGCGCCTCGCCAATCAGCGGCAGAGTCATGCTGACGGTGGTACCGCGGCCGGGGGCGCTGTCGATTTCGACCTCGCCGCAGTGCCGCGCGACAATGCCGTAGGTCACCGACAGGCCAAGGCCGACGCCGGTCTCGTTTTTGGTGCTGTAGAACGGATCGAAGCAGCTCTGCAGTTCCTCGGCCGACATGCCGCGCCCACGGTCCACCACGGTCAGGTGCAGGTGGTCCTCGACGGCGCTGGCGTGCAGCATGACCACGCCGCCGCCTGGGGTGGCTTCGAGCGCGTTGCAGACCACGTTGCCGACGGCCTCGATGAGTTCCTCGCAGTTGGCTTGCAGGTTGCCGGTCAGGCGGTCGCTCTCCAGCTCCACGTGGTATCGGGCACCGGCGGCGCGCGAGAACGCGGCCACCTGTTGGCGGACCGCGTCGGACAGGCGCACCCAGAGCGCCTCCACCGCCAGCGGCTCGAAGTCCTCCTCGGAGCGCTCGCGCGTGAACTCCTGCAAGCGGCGTACCGTCTCGGCGGCCCGCCAGCCGATCTCGGAGATGGTGGTCAGCCCTTTGAGGATCCGGCGATCCTGGGTCTGCCGCTGGAGCATCTGCGCGCGGGCCAGGATGCCGCCGAGCGCGTTGTTGAACTCGTGGGCAACGCCGCCGGCCATCTGGGCCAGCGCGCGGAACTTGGCGCCCTGCATCGCGTCCTGCTGGATGTCGCGCAGGCGGCTGAGCGCCACTTCCTGCGTGCGCACCAGGCTGGCGTCGCGCAGCGCCAGAGCCAGATGGAACGCCAGTTGGTCCATCAGGTGGCGGACATCGGAGTTGACGCGGCCCGAGATGCGGTAGCCGACCTGGACGACGCCGTAGACCGTGCCCTGGAAGGTCAGCGGCAGCCACAACGAGGTGACGATGCCGGCGGCCCGCAAGCGGCGCAGCAGCAGGTCGCCCTCGGCGCCGCCAACGGGATCCTCGAGCGGCGTGTGGGTGGTCGCCACGCGGTAGAGCAGCGGCGCCTCCGACGACAGGAAGGACAGGCGCTCGACGGCCAAATGGCAGTCGAACTGCTGGTGCTGCGGGCTCTCGCTCCGCGCCACCAGCACCCAGTCGGCGCCGGTCAGCAGGCCAATCTGGTCGACCGCACGCTGGCAGACGTCGTCCGGGTCACGGTCGACGTGCATGGCCGCCACGGCATCCTGGAAGGCGTCGCTGTGATCGGCCGGCTCAACGGCACCCGTGGCGTGGCCGGCCAGCACCGCCAGAACGGCCTGCGCCATCAAGTCGAGCCGCCCCGGGGCGATGCCGACCAGCGCTCCCGGGCCATCGGCGTAAAGCGCGAGCACATGGCCCAGGCGACCGTCATCGTCGTACAGCGGGATGATCAGGGCCGACCGCAAGCCCGCGGCGGTGACCAGGCGCCACCAGCCCTCGTCGCTCCAGCGCGAGGCGCTCGGCAGATCGGGGATCTCCAGCGGGCCGACGACCTCCACCTCGGCGAGCAGGCCGTCGGGCTCGGGGCTCATGACGCTGACGCGCGCCCAGCCCGCCGCGGCCAGCGTGGTCCAGCGGCCGGCCTCCCACTGCCGCAGCGCCGCGGTGACCCGGTCGCCGGCCAAGCGCGAGAGCACGCCGGCGGCGCGATCCTCGGCCGGCCCGGGCAACGCCGACAGACGCAGCACGTCCGCCAGCGCCTCGTCGTCCCACCAGGGTCGCTCACCGAGTGCAGTGGCGGCTCGCACGGCGTCCTCACCCCAGACGTCGTTGGTCGGCGGCTCCTCCATGCTTGCTCCGATACCCGATTCTCTATCGGCCCCGCGGGGTTTACCTTAGGCTGCGGCCTCATTATACTACGCCCTATCTGGTCCTGACGCCACTGCCGGCCGGAGGCGCGCCCTCATGATCCTCGTCACCGGTGCCACCGGGTTCATCGGCGGACACCTGCTGGACCGCCTGCTCGCCGACCACACCGCGGTGCGCGCTCTGGTGCGCGCGAGTACGCCGCACCAGCACCTGCTGGACCGCGGCGTCGAGGTCGTCCTGGGCGACGTGACGCAACCGCGGCGACTGGCCGCAGCGACTGCCGGCGTGCAGGCCGTGGTGCATCTGGCCGGTCTCATCCGCGAGCCGCCGGGCATCACGTTCGAGAGCGTGGTGGCCGAGGGCACCCGTAGCCTCGTCGCCGCCGCCGAGGAAGCCGGCATCGACCGGTTCATCTTCGTTTCGGCCATGGGCGCGCGGCTCCGCGCGCTCAGCCGTTACCACCGGACCAAGGCCGTGGCCGAGGCCGTCGTGCGCGCGGGCGCCTTCGATCATGTCATCTGGCGGCCGTCGTTCGTCTACGGGCCGGGTGACGAACTGGTCTCCAAGTTCGCCGAGTCGCCCATGCCGGTGCCCGGCGACGGTCTCTGCGAAGTGCAGCCGGTCTGGATTGGCGACCTGATCGAGCTGCTGGTGCAGTCGCTCCGCCGCAGTGACATCGTCAACCAGACCTACGAAGTGGGCGGACCCGTGGCGCTGACCGTCAACGAGATGCTGCGCCTGATTGCACGCGTGACCGGCCGCAAGCAGCGGCATCTGCGCCTGCCGCAACCGCTGGTCGAGTTCAACGCCTGGCTCGGCGACGCCCTGCGCGGCCCGCTCTACCGGCTGGGCATCGAGCCGCCGCTGACCCGTGACCTGATGCTGCTGCTCGGCGAGGACAACCTGTGCGACCCGGCTCGCGTCGAGGTCGCCTTCGGCCTGCGGCTGACACCGTTTCGGGAGGCGCTGGAGCGATGGCTGGCACCCGCCCCCATCTGAAAGCGGTCACCCGCCGCGGTGCCCGGCGCAGCGCCACCGTGCTGGCGGTGATGGCGCTGCTCAGCCTGCTGGCTGCCTGCCGGCTGAAGCCGGCCGGGGCCTGGCCACTGCTGGAGGACGCGCGCCGCCTGGACGCCCAGGTGGAGGGCGCCGCCCAGCCCGAGCAGGTGGCTGCCGCTCGCGACCGCGCCTGGCAGCACGCCGAGCAGCGTTGGTCGGCCATCCTGCGCGTGCGGCCCGATGACCCCGAAGCCCACTTGGCGCTGGCCCTGATCGCCTGGCAGGCGCGCAGCGACGCACCCACGGCGCTGGCGCACCTGCGACCGCTGATCGCGCGGCTCGGACCGCAGCCGGCGGCGCAACTGGCGGCCAGGGGCCCCGCGGGGCGGACGGGCACCGCCGTGCTGGCCGAAGCCTATGCCTTGCGCGCGGCCGTCGGCCTCGGTGGCACCGAGGCGCCGACACCGTCGAGCCTGGGCCAGGCCCTGGCCGATGTCGAGCAGGCCGTCCGCCTCGACCCGCGGGCCGACTACCAGCGCCTGCGGGAAGACATCCGCCAGATGCAGGCCGCCGCTCGCGAGGAAGGCACGCAGCCGCTGGACCCGGCCACGCTGCTGCCCGCGGCGCCCGGCGCTCACTCGCGGACCTCGCCCACGGCACCGGCGGCCCACCCCCGTACCGCACCGGGCCACTGAGCCGGACCCCGCCGATCTGCGCGAGCGGCGACAACCACCTGCCGGCGGAGTTGTCAAAGCCCCGAGGAGAGGTGTTCGGCATGTCGCTCTTGGAACAGGAACTGCAGCAACCCCGGCCGTTTGACGATCCCGCCACCGAGGCCATCCTGTCCGTGCTCAAGAGCGGTGACGTCATCGAGCGCGAGTTGGACCAGGCGGTCGCCGCCTTTGGCCTGACCTTGCAGCAGTACAACGTGCTGATGGCGCTGCGCCGCGGCGGCGCGCGCGGCATCCCGGTGCTGGACATCGCCGACAATCTGATTGAGGACTGCCCGAACGTCACCCGACTGCTCGACCGGCTGGTGGCCAAGGGCCTGGCCGAGCGTCGGCGCGCCGACCATGACCGGCGCGTGGTCTACGCCCGACTCACCGCCGCCGGTGAGACGGTGGTCGAGTCGCTGCGAGCACCGGTCCACCAGGCCCGGCGCAGCATCTGTGGCACCTTGAGCGGCACCGAGATGGATACGCTCACCCGCCTGCTCGAGAAGATCCGTCGCAGCGTCTACTCGCACCGCCAGGCGTAGCCGGCCACGGCCCTCGCCGCGACTCGTCGCCGGCCCCATGAACACGTCCGGACGCCCGACGCGCCCCGCTTGCGTAGCCCGTTTGGGCCAGCCTCCGCGACTCGTCGCCGCCGCGACCGGTCGGCTACCGGCCGCCGCGGCGGCCGGCGAGCGAACCCGGTCTGTGACCGGGTTCGCGGTGGCGTGAGGGAATCGTTAGCCGGAAACATAAGCCAGTTGGGAGGACCCGGGGCCGGGAGGAGTAAGATGGCGGGTGAGGGGACACCCGAGCGGCTCGCCAGGCGGGCCCTTCGCGTGCCGGGCTGATTGCGTTCGCAGTCTGGCGATCCAGCCGAGGTTTCGCTCGCGACCTTGAGGCTGGTGGGGTGTCCAACCAAGTGGAACGTCCGAGAAGGGAGAAACCGGTGACCCTCACGCCGCGTGCTGTGCGCCGCTATGATCGACTCGAACGGGTCGTCTACCAAACCGCCGTGAAGCTCGCCGAGACCAACCCCACCGGTTTTGACGCTGACTCGCTGGCCAAGTCGCTTGGCTGTACCCAGGACGAAGCCGCCGGCTGGCTCCGCTGGCTGCGCGATACGGGTGACTTCGACGCCGTCGCCGAGCCCGGCGCCACGCACTGAGCCGGTTCGCCGACCACCCTCCCGCGAAAGCGATCCTGGCCGTCACGGCCTGTCTTGGCGGCCCGGTCCCTGCGGCGGTGCCGCCGCGAAGGCGGCCACCGCCGCGCGAATCTCATCGCGCACCCGCCGGTACACCGCGAGTGCCGCCTCGCCTTCGAGCGCCTCGCGGCGCACCACGGCCGGCGGATCATCGAACGACCAGCGCAGCGTGACGCTGCCCGGCGGCGTCAGCGGGCAGCTCTCGGCGGCCCGATCGCAGACCGTGATGTAGTAGTCCATCGGCGTGCCAGCGTAGCGCTCGATGAGATCGCTGGTGTGCCCGCGCAGGTCGATGCCGACCTCGGCCATCACGGCCACGGCGTGCGGGTTGAGTCCGTGGGCCTCCAGGCCGGCACTGCACACCTCGAACCGGTCTCCGGCCAGGTGCCGCAGCCAGCCCTCGGCCATCTGGCTCCGGCACGAGTTACCGGTACACAGGAACAGCACCCGCGAACGAACCATCACCGTAGCCCCTTCCCGGTTGAGCGGCGGCCCAGCCCTCACGCATCCTCGACGGCGCCCCACTGCCGCGGCCGGAAGCCGCCCATCCAGCGCGTCGTGCGGTTGTAGCGCGCCCCGGTCAGGTTGGCCGCCGGACCATACAGCATGGCCAACTGCGCCCCGCGCAGATCGGCACCCGCCAGTTGCGCCCCGCGCAGGTCGGCCCCGACCAGCCGGGCATCGCGCAGGTCGGCGTTGGTCAGATCGGCACCCACCAGCGTCGCCCCCGTCAGGTCGGCCCCTTGCAGGAACGCGCCGTCCAGCTTCGCCTCGGTCAGGTCGGCACCGTCCAGCCGGGCGCCGCGCAGGTCGACACTGGTCAGCACGGCTCGCGGCAGCGCCGACCCGCGGAGGTCGGCGCGCCGCAAGTCGCTACAGCACAGGTCCCAACAGCAGCGGCTCACGCCGCGCAGGTCAGCCCCGTTCAGCTCGGTGCAGCGGTCCGCGGCGGCCCGTTCACCCGCACAGGGCCGCCTCGGCTCGTCGCCCTCGTCCGGCGGTCGCGCTGCCATCGGTCAGCCCATCGGCTTGCGGGCCCGCACGGTGGCCGAGGCCAACATGCCCTCGCCGAGGTGCTCCAGGCCCTGCGCGCACGCCGCGCTGACCAGCAGCGACAGCGCTTCCACCTGGCGCACCACCTCGATCTGCTCCAGGCCCGCCGCCGCCAGCTTGGCCAAGTACTCCTCGCGCGGCAGCGCGCCCGCGCCGCAAGCGGAGTAGGCCGCCAGCGACTCGCGGATGACCGCGGGCAGCTCGCCGGTGCGGACGATGTCGGAGACCACCAGCCGCCCGCCCGGCTTCAGCACCCGAGCGATCTCGGCAAAGGCGCGGCCCTTGTCGGGCACCAGGTTCAGCACGCAGTTCGAGATCACCAGGTCGATGGTGCCGTCCTCGACCGGCAGGGCCTCGATCTCCCCCTGGCGGAACTCGACGTTGGCGTAGCCGGCCTTCTCGGCGTTGGCCCGCGCCTTGGCGATCATCTCCGGCGTCATGTCGACGCCGATCACGTGGCCGGTCTCGCCGACCACGCGCCGCGCGATGAAGGCATCGAAACCGGCACCGCTGCCGAGGTCGAGCACCGTCTCGCCGGGCTGGGCGTCGGCCCACTCCAGCGGCGCACCACAGCCCAGGCCCAGGTTGGCACCCGTGGGCACGGCTTCGGCATCACCGCGCTGGTAGCCCAGCACCTCCGCAAATTGCACGACGTCGGCGTCGGCCGCGCCGCAACAGCTCCGGCCGCCCTTGGCCACGCGGGCATACGCTTCGCGAACCACGGTCTTCAGTTCGGCTGAATCGCTCGACATACCTTACTCCCGGGACAGCAACTCCTGCACCAGACCGGCGGCGCCGGCCACCACCTGCGGACACACGCTCTGGAACACACCGGCTTCCTTGGCGCCCTGCTGGCCCTCCGGCGTGCTCAGGTCGTGGCCCAGCAGTTCGCGGCACTGAATCGAGCCGTGTTGCGCGGTGAAGCGCTCGAGGAACTCGTGCGCCGCGGCGTACGGGCGGTCGCGGCCGTCCTTGGCCAGGCCCAGCCCGAGCGCCATCAGCCCGCCGATGCAGGCGCCGCACATCTGCCCCGTGCGGGCCACGCCGCCACCGAACATGGCCGCGATCTTCTCGGCGGTCTCCGCCGGCACGCCCATCCGGGCCGCCTGCGGCGCGAACACCGCCTGCGCGCAATGGTTGCCGGAACCGAACCGCGCGGCCGCCTCCGCCACCGGGTCCATCTGCTCTGCCAAGTCAGCCATGACCACCTCCTGCTGCGTCACTCGGCGAACCAGCGCCGCTGTAGGGCGAACGCCACGTTCACCAGACCGATCATCACCGGCACTTCGACCAGCGGCCCAATCACGGCCGCGAAGGCAGCGCCGGAGTCCAGACCAAACACGGCCACCGCCACGGCGATGGCCAGCTCGAAGTTGTTGCTCGCCGCCGTGAACGACAGCGTGGCGCTCTTGGCGTAGTCGGCACCCAGTCGGTGCCCCATCCAGAAGCTGATCAGGAACATGGCCACGAAGTAGACCAGCAACGGCATGGCGATGCGCACCACGTCCAGCGGCAACTGCACGATCACCGCGCCCTTCAGCGAGAACATCACCACTATGGTGAACAGCAACGCCACCAGCGTGATGGGGCTGATGCGGGGAATGAAGCGCTCCTCGTACCACTGCCGCCCGCGCGCCCGCAGCAACCAGACGCGCGTCACCAGGCCGGCCAGAAACGGGATGCCCAGGTAGATGAAGACGCTCTTGGCGATCTCGGCCATGGTGATGCGCGACAGGTCGACCGCGCCGAACGAGACGCCCAGCAAGCCCGGCAGCACCTTGATGAAGAACCAGGCGTAGACCGAGTAGAAGAGCACCTGGAACACCGAGTTGAAGGCGACCAGTCCGGCCGCGTACTCGGTGTCGCCCTTGGCCAGCTCGTTCCAGACGATGACCATGGCGATGCAGCGAGCCAGGCCGATCATGATCAGGCCGACGGCGTAGTCGGGCTTGTCGCGCAGTAGCAGCACCGCCAGGCCGAACATCAGCACCGGCCCGATGATCCAGTTCTGCACCAGCGAGAGCACCAACACCCGCCGGTTGCGCAGGACCTCGCCCAGCTCCTCGTACTTCACCTTCGCCAAGGGCGGGTACATCATCAGGATCAGCCCCACGGCGATGGGCAGTGAGGTGGTGCCCATTTGCGACGCGGCGTTCAGCCGCTGGACCAGGCCGGGCACGACAGCGCCGGCCAGCACGCCCGCCGCCATGGCGGCGAAGATCCACAGCGTCAGCCAGCGATCCAGAAAGGCCAGGCGCCCGGGCCGACCCGCTTGCTCAACTGCCATTGCGCTCACACTCCCCTGCGCGCGGCGCCACCGCGCCGCAGCCAGACTCCTCGACGCGGTCGCTCGACTGCTGCGCGGCCGTCCAGCTCAACGGGACGCTGCCGGTCTGGCAGCACGCGAACAGCCCGTCGCTGGGCGTCACCGGCGGCTCCACCGACCCGACCAGTTCTTCCAGCCACGCCAGCAACTCGCCGGCCGCCTCAGCCTCCAGCGCGTAGAAGACCCACTTGCCGATCTTCTGACTGCGAATCAGCCCCACCGACCGCAGCACCCGCAAGTGCGCCGAGATGTTGCTCTGCGTGGTGCCCAACTCGGCCAACAGCTCGCACACGCACCGCTTGCCCCGTCCCCGCAGCAACGCGAGGATGCGCAAGCGCAACGGGTCCGCCAGGGCTTTGAGCTGATCCACACGCTGCGTCATGTCCATAGCACTGACCATTATATCAACGGCCATTGATATGTCAATGCAAGGCGAGGAGAGAACGTCAGCCACACCAAAAACCCGGGACGTCACCCATATTACCAGGCCAGCGCGGTCGCCAGGAAAACCAGGGACGTGGAAAACCAGGGACGTCACCCATATTATCAGGCCAGCGCGGCCGCTGCTGGCCAAGGAGGACTCGGCCGGTCGCCGGCGATGGGGATCCGGGTCGTCCAGGGAGTCCACCATGCAACTCGCCAACCTGCGCCAGTCGGGTCACCACACCACCCTCCTGGGCGTGATGCGGGGGGCAGCCGACTACTACGGCCTGGAGGTCAGCACGCCGATGCTGTTCGGCCTGACCGGGCACGCCTTCCTCGTCCACATCCACGAGGCCCTCTGCCCGAGCGGGCCGTACTGCTTCCCGCGCGAGCGGGTCTACGCTCTGCTCCGCCACGTCGGCCTCGGCGTCACCGGGCTGGGCTTCTTCGGCGCCCAGAGCGGCAGCGGCCCGCGCGCGGAAGTCGAGGCACAGCTTCGCGCCGCGCTCGACGCCGGCCGGCCCGGCTTCCTCTGCAACATGGAGTACCAACTGATCACCGGCTACGACGAGACCGGCCTGCTGACGGCGCAGCCCTGGGGGCCGGAGCACGCGTACCCGCCGGCCCATCTGACCTTCGGCACCTGGGAGGAGTTCGGCGACGGCATCCACGTCGACTTCCACCTCCTCGACCCGGTGCCGCCGCTCGACCGGCGCGCCGCGGTCCTGGCCAGTCTGGCCTACGCGCAAGACCTTTGGGCCAATCCCGCCGCCCACGCGCGCGACGCGTACGGCATCGGCCCGAACGCCTATGGCAACTGGCTGCAAGCGATTGCCGCGGGGCACGGTCCGAGCCACGGCAACTGGTGGAACGCCGTGGTCTGGGCCGAGTGCCGCAGCCAGGCCGCGCAGTACCTGACCGAGGTCGGGCAGTTGTACCCCGCCGCGGCGGCGGCGGCCACCACGCTCTCAGGCCGGTATGCCCGCGTGGCCGAGTTACTCGACCGGGCCAGCAGCAAGGAGCAGCCCGACGCCGATCGCGCCGCCGCGCTCACCGAGGCGGCGGCGATCGATGCTGAGGCCAACGCCGGCCTCGCCGAACTCGCCGCAGCCGTGGCCGGCTGAGGCGTCGGCCCTACTGTCGCTGCGCGCAGCGGAAGCCCAGGTGGTCGTTGCGGATACTGGCCACCAGCCGGTCGCGCGCGGAGATGCGCAGGTAGTTCGGCCGACTGCGCCAGGAGCCGCCGCGCAGGACCCGCCCCAGCGCCGGCGTGGTGTTCTCGGGGTCCTGGTGGGCCAGCGACGCGTAGGCCGTGTCGGCGTACCAGTCGCGGCACCAGTGGTGGACGTTGCCGCACATATCGTAGACGCCGAACCCGTTGGCCGGGTAGCGGCCGACCGGCTTGGTGAAGCGCTGGGCAGCCTGGCGCTGGAACCACTCTCGCTGGCCGTCCCAGTTGCCGTTGGCCTTCGCCGCGTCGGGATCGTTGCCCCAAGGGTAGAGCAGCCCGTCCCGGCCGCCGCGGGCGGCCCTTTCCCACTGCGCCTCGGTCGGCAGACTCGCACCGGCCCAGCGGCCGTAGGCCATGGCCTCGTCCCAGGACACCTGCACCGCCGGGAACAGCGGGCCGGTGTCGCGCGCCCACTGGCGCCAGGCGTCGCTGACCGCCTGACCCGTGGCGGCGGCGAAGCGCGCGAACTGCGCGTTGGTCACCTGGTGCAGGTCAATCCAGTAGGCGCTCAGCTCGAGGCGCCGCCGCGGCCGCTCCTCGGGCCGCGCCAGCGTGTCACCCTCGACGGCGCCGAGCAGGAACGTCCCGGCCGGCACCAGCGCCTGCGGCATGCCGTCGATGGCCCGGACGCGGTACTGCGACCAATTGCGCCCGGCCGGCAAGCGGAACTCCTGCAGATAGGCGGGCCAGCCCGCTGGTGGCCCGTCCTGCGCGGTGGCCGGTTGCAGCCCGACCGCCGCCACGATCACCAACCCCCGCAGCGCCCAACGTGCGCTACGCATCGACGTCTCCCGACTCCTCGGTACCGGTTGGACGACCGACGTCACGAGAGGATCCGCAGCCGGGGCGGTTTGTCCGCCAGCGACAGCCGCTCGCAGCCGGTCTCGGTCACCACCACCAGGTCCTCGATGCGCACGCCGCCCAGGCCCGGCACGTAGACGCCAGGCTCGATGGTGACCACGTTGCCCGGCACCAGCTCTTTGTCGCCCAGCTTGGAGAGGCGCGGGCCCTCGTGGATCTCGACGCCCACGCCGTGGCCCAGACCGTGGCCGAAGTGATCGTCGTGGCCGGCGCCGCGGATGATGCTCCGGGCCACCTCGTCGACGTCCTTGCCCAGCACGCCGGGACGCGTCGCGGCCAGGGCCGCCATGTGCGCCTCATAGACCAACTCGTAGATCGCCTGCTGCTCGGGTGAACACGCGCCGAGCGCGACGGTGCGCGTCAGGTCGGAGCAGTAGCCGTCCACCAGGACACCCAGATCGATGGTCAGCAGGTCGCCCTCGGCCAGCGGCCGGCTGGTAATCGGTGCGTGAGGCAGCGCGGTGTTGGGCCCGCCGGCAACGATGGTGTCGAACGCGGCGCCGTCGGCGCCCAGATCGAGCATGTCGTACTCGATCATGGCTTTCAGCTTCCGTTCGGTGAGGCCCGGCCGGGCGCGCTCGAAGGCCCGTTCGATCACTTGGTCGGTCAGCGCGGCCGAGCGGCGGAGTGCGGCCACCTCGCCGGCGTCCTTGACCTCGCGCAGCGGGCTGACCGCGCCGGACAGCGGCTTCAGCCGCTCGGGCGACCACGCGAGCTTCTCGGCCAGCTTGGTCCAGGTGGCATGGGTGACCTGGTCGGACTGGAAGCCGACCGCGGACAGGTCGCGGGCGGTGAGCGCTTCGGCCAGGGCCTCATGGAGGTACTGGCCCGGCTTCATCTCGACCAGCGTATAGTCCGGGGCCTGCTCGGACGCTTGCGTTCGGTAACGGAAGTCGGTCACCAGCAAGCGCTCTTCGGCGCTGATGATCAGGTGGCCGTTGCTGCCGGAGAAGCCGCTCAGATACCGCACATCGGCGCGGCTGGAAATCCAGACCGCGGCCACCTCCAGCTCGCCCAGCCGGGCGATCAGGGCGGCCGTGCGCTCGTCGGCCATCAGCGCCACCTTTTCTGGATGATGTCCTTGGCGGCGTAGAGCGCGAGCAGGTAGCTGCTGACGCCGAAGCCACAGATCTGGCCGACGCAGACTGGCGCCGTCACCGACCGGTGGCGGAACTCCTCACGGGCGTGGATATTGCTCAAGTGGACTTCGACGGTGGGCAGGCGCACCGCCTTGAGCGCGTCGCAGATGGCGATGGAGTAGTGGGTGTAGGCGGCCGGATTGATGATGATTGCCTGCGCCCACTCGCCGCACTCATGGATGGCGTCGATGATCTCGCCTTCGCTGTTGTGCTGGCTGATGCGGATCTCGATGCCCAGTTCGTTGGCCAGCGCGGTCACCTCGTCGTTGATCTGCGCCAGCGTGTGGCTGCCGTAGACCTCGGGGTCACGCGTGCCGAGCAGGTTGAGGTTGGGCCCGTGTATGAGTCGCACTCGCATGAGTGGCGTTCCTTTCCACCCGCTGGTTCGGCGCGGGAGCGACAAGCCCTTCTCCCGCGGCCCGGCAGGAGCCCGAGCCACCTCGCCGAAAGCCGGCCGTAGCGGAGATGACCATGCTCGTCGCGCCTGCGTGTCTGTGGCTTGCGTGTGCGGTTGGTGCGCCGGTTGACCTCGCTTGGTCCGGCGGCCGGCTGACCCTTGACGAGACCGGCCGCCTGCAAGCGCTGGTGGCCGACGATGGCACGGCCTACGGTGTGCCGGGCGGCGCGTTCTGCCGCGTCACCGCCGGCGGACAGACGCTGGAGCCGGTGTCGGTCAGCCGTCAGGGCGACCGCCTGGAGTTCACGTTCGTCGGCGGCGGCAAGCTGACCTACCAACTCGTCAGCGGCGAGGGGTTCTGGCTGGTCAAGCTGACCGCGGTGAGCGGGTTCGGCGCCACCGGGCCCGATCTGATCGAGCATGGGCGCCTGAATGTCGACGGCTTGCCGACCGTGGGCGGCACCATCGGCGCGGCCTACAGCGACCGCTACGCGGTGGCGCTGATGCCGGCGGCGATGGAGGTGCAGCCGGTGGCGGTACACCGCAGCGCCGGCGGCGCCAACCACCAGCAGGTCACGCACACCTTCGCGCCGGTGACCGACGACGTGAAGCACGCGCAGACGGCGGCTGAGTTCACCGCCGAATCGAAGCGGCCGACCGGTGACGGCTGGTCGTTCCGGGGCCGCGGCTTCAGCAAGCCGCTCGATCTGACCGGCCTGCGCGCCATCCGCGTCTGGGTCAAGGGCGACGGCGGCGGCGAGCAGCTCAAGATCCAGCTTCACGACGGCGCCGGCGGCTACCGCGACGACTACATCCCGATCACCTTCACCGGCTGGCGCGAGGTGACCTGCGACCAGCCGTCGCTGAACACGCTCAAGCCGGGCCAGGTGACCCAGCTCGGGTTCTACTACAACAGCCTGCCGGCGGGCCGTAAGGTCACCTGCCGCATCGACCAGGTGCGCGCCGTGCTGCCCGGCGGCGAGGTGCTGCTGGAGTCGTTCGAAGACCCGAACAGCGACCTGTGGGATGGGCGCGGCGTGCGGCTGGGCGTGCAGACGCACCGCCGCTACGGCCATGCGGGAGCCGCCTTCGGCCTGATGGCCGGGCCGCGTGAGCGCTTCACCCGGACCATCGCCGCGTTCGAGCAGCGGGCCGGTCTACCGTCGCCGCGGTTCGCGGGCAAGTGGGGCAAGGAGTCGGAGTGGGCGCGGCGCAGCTACCTGTTCATCACGAGTTGCGGCGCCAAGGACAATCCCGAGATCATCCGCTGGGCGCACCGCGGCGGCCTGCCGATGGTGCTCATCTGCGACGGCTCGTGGAACGGCCCGGCCGGCCACTATCCGGTCAATGAGCACAACTATCCCGGCGGTCTGGCCGGCCTGCAGCAGGCCACCGCCGAGCTGAAGGCGGCGGGTCTGCGGGTCGGCCTGCACTTCCTGGCGCCGGCGGTCTACGGCAACGATCCCTACGTCACGCCGAAGCCCGACCCGCGCCTGTTCCGTCGCGGCGACGCGGTGCTGGCGGCCGACTTGACCGCCGACGCCAACGACGTGCCCACCACCGCGGCGCCGGCCGGTTACCCGGACAAGGACGGCGGGTACGAGGGCGACGGCACGGTGCTGCAGATTGACGACGAGCTGATCGCCTACGGCGTCCTGCGGACGACGGCGCCGTTCGGCTTCGGCGCCTGCCAGCGCGGCGCGTTCGGCACCCAGGCCACCGCGCACCGCGCCGGCGCGCCGGTGCGGCACGTGCTGCGCTCCTATGGCTACTTCCTGTACGACCTCGATACGACGCTGGCCGACGAGGTCACCGGCGCGGTCACCAAGGTGGCCAACGCCATCGGCGCCGACATGCTCTACATGGACGGCTCGGAGCGGCTGCAGGGCGACCACTGGTACTACAACGCCAAGCTGCAGCGGAAGTACTACGAGAAGCTGACCAACCCGAACACGCTGATGCAGGGCTCGAGCCACAGTTCGTACTCGTGGCACTTCACCACGCGCTACGCCTCGGCGGACGGGCATGGCGACGTCAAGGGTTACCTGGACGAGCGGCTGCCGTTCAAGTGGTACTTCGACAACCTGATGCCGGTGGACTGCGGCTGGTACTACGTCTACGACCCGCAAGTGACCAGCGACCAGTACGACTACATCCTGCAGAAGTGCCTCGGCTACAACGCCACCATCTCGGTGCAGACCAGCCCGCACCATCTGCGCACCCACCCGGAGATGGGCACCATCTTCGATCTGGTCAACCTCTACGAGCGGCTGCGCCTGTCGGGCCTGGTGCCGGCCGAGACACTGGCCAAGCTGCGGGTGCCGAAGCGCGAGTACCGCACGCTGACCAACCCGCTGCGCCTGCGCCGGATTGCCTACGGTGAGTGGCAGACCGTCGCGCCGGGCACCACGGCGCCGATCGAGACCATCCAGCCGGCCGGGCCGGGCGCCCGCCTCGGGCTCGAAGTGCGCTGTGGCACGCGCACTGGCGCCGGCCCGTCCTACACCGCGCCGCAGTCGGTGGCGCTGGAGTCCTTCGAGGACCTGTCGGCGTTCCTCGGCGGCGACAAGACGGCGGACGTGTTCGTCCTGGGGCCGGGCAAGGCCGGCTCGGTCAAGCAAGGCTGCACCCAGCGCCTGGAATCGGTGGAGGGCGGGCGCGATGGTCGTCGCTGTGGCCGCTACACCGCCACCAGCACGCTGAAGGACAACAGCGGCTACTCAGCCATCGGGCGGGCCTACCAGCCGGCGCTGAACCTGTCGGCGGCCCAGTACATCGGCCTGTGGCTCAAGGGCGACGGGCAAGGCGGGCTGTTCAAGCTGCAACTGCGCGACGCGGCGGGCACCGCGGCCGACTACTACGTGAAGAACGACTTCACGGATTGGCGCTTCGTGCAGTTGCACGACCCGCAGGTCACCGGCGCACCGACCTTCGACTGGTCGCGGCTGAGCCACTTGCTGCTCTACTACAACGCGCTGCCGGCCGAGAAGACCATCACGATGCTCGTCGACGGCATCCGGGCGATTCCGGCGATGGACCCGGCGGAGCTGTCCGGCTTCGGGTTCGAGGCCGGCGGCCAGCGGCAGATGATCAACGCGCGTCTGCTGGAGAACGAGCGCTACATCGGCATTCCGGGCGGCCCGGCGCAGATTGTGCCGGCCACGCTCGGCGAGCGGCGCAACCTGCCGCCGACCACCGGGTCGGCCCTGGCAGCGCCCACCGCGGTGCGCTTCGTGGCCGAAGCCGCCGCGGCGGTGGCCCAGGTGCGCTGGGTGCAGGACCTGCCCGAGGAGCTGCCGCTGCCCGAGGCCGCGCTGAAGACGCCGCTGCCGCCGCTGCCGTGAGCGGACACCGCCGGGGCCGTGCCGC
>CAZHGD010000105.1:0-25905 GCA_964531735.1 uncultured Fimbriimonadaceae bacterium
CGGCTCGAAGGCGTCCCGCCGGGCGCCAGCGTGGTGGCCGTGGCGGGCGACCCGCCCGGGCGACTGCTGGTAGGCGGCGCCCGGATGCCCGCGGCCAAGGCCGGCGACCCCGCGGTGACACCGGCGCTGGGCGATGCGTGCCTGGTCTCCGACCGCGGCTGGGGCATCCGGCGGCTGGTCACCGGGCAGGGCGTGCAAGGCTGGCCGGCCATGCTGCGGCGGGTGGTCCTGGCCGGTGATGCCTCAGGCCGCCTGCACGTCTGGCCGCTGGGCACCAGTGAGCGCGACCTGTCGCCCTGGCAGGTGGACGCCGGCGGGCCGATGCGAGTCGGGCCGCTGGTGGTCGGTGGCACCTTCGTGTTCGCCGGTGGCCTGCGCGTGCAGTGCGTCAGCGACCTGGTGCAGCCGCGCTGGAAGACCGAGGTCGGCGGGCCGGTGACGCAGGCCATGGCCTGCGACGGCGCCACGGTGTTCGCCGCCGCTGGCCAGCAGTTGGTGGCCCTGGCGGCTGAGGATGGCCGCGAGCGTTGGCGCACCGCCCTGCCCCACGCGCCGCAGACCGGTCTGCTGGTGACCGCCGGACTGGTCGTGCTCGGACTGGCCGACGGCTCACTCCGCGCCTTCGACGCCGGCGATGGCGAAGAGGCCTGGCAGGTGGCGGCGGTCAGCGCCGCCTTCGCCCCGCACCTGGCCCTGGGCGGACCGTGGCTGTTCGCCGCCGACCAGGCCGGCAAGCTGGTGGCCGTCGAGGCCACCTCCGGCGAGACGCTCTGGCGCGCCGAGTCGGCCCCGCCGCTCGGCAGCCCGACCATCGGCTACGGCCATGTCTTCGCGGTCAACGGCGACGGGGCGTTGGTGGCCACGCCGATTGCGCCGGAGCGCCACGCCTGGCAGTACACCATTCGTGATGAGAACCAGGCGGTCGAGCACCTCAGCGGCGTCGTCTCGGTGGTCGGCCCACGGCTTTACGTCACCACCATTGGTGGCGCGCTGGTGGCGCTCGACCTCCGTGAGCCCACGGGCCCGGTGCCCTGGCCGGTGCCGGGCGGCACCGGCGCGCGGAACGGGCGCGTGATCCCGCCGGGCCAAGGCGAATAGCGCCGCCCGACCGGCGCTGCACTATGTTAGCTGACGCTGCCTGCCGGTTGGGAGCGTTGCCGGCGCGCAATAGACAACAGTGACTCTGCGGTGTAGTCTTGTCCTCCGGTCCACCACACCGGGCGGGGCGGACCGGCGCACCGGGAGAGCGGGAGTGGTTGAGGATCCAACGCAGCGGTTCACCGACCGAGTGGACGACTACGCGCGCCACCGGCCCTCGTACCCGCCGCAGGTGATCAGCATTCTGCAGCGCGCCTGCGGGCTGACCAGCGAGCAGGTCATCGCCGACGTGGGCTCGGGCACCGGCCTGTTGACCGCGGTGCTGGTGGGGCACGGCAACCTGGTCTACGCGGTGGAGCCGAACGACGCCATGCGCCGGGCCGCCGAGTCGTGGTTGCAGCCCAACCTGAGCTTCCACAGCCAGGCCGGTCGCGCCGAGGCGACGGGCCTGCCCGACGCGAGCGTCGATCTGGTGACCGTGGCGCAGGCGATCCATTGGTTCGAGCCGGACGCCACGGCCGCGGAGTTCCGCCGCATTCTGCGACCGGGCGGCTGGCTGGCGATCCTCAACAACAGCCGGCGAGTGGCTGGCGACGCGCTGGGCGGCGCGGTGGAGGAACTGATGCGCCGCCACCGCGAGCCGCCGCCGGCGCAGTACTGGCCGCTGGGCCCGGAGCTGCTGGGCCGCTACTTCGGCGGCGAGGGCTACACCCAGCAGGCCTGTGAGAACCACCAGGTCCTCGACTTGGCCGGCTTCGTCGGCTTGTGGATGTCTCGCTCGCGCGTGCCCACAGCGGGCCGGCCCGGCCACGAGGAGCTGATGGCCGGCTTGCACCGGCTGTTCGAGCAACACCAGGTCGGCGGCACGGTGACCATCAACTACGACACCATGGTGTACGCCGGACACCTGGCGGCGACATAGCCCGGACGCGCGAACCTTGACGCTACGCGGCTTGGCCGGCTATACTGGCGCCTCGTCTGGGGCGTGGCCAAGCGGCAAGGCAGAGGACTTTGGATCCTCGATCCCTGGTTCGAATCCAGGCGCCCCAATGCCCGACCCGGACTGGGATTCGCAACGATGAACGAAGCCGCCGTGGTGCTTGCCGCAGGCAAGGGCACCCGGATGAACTCGGACCTGCCGAAGGTCTTGCACCAGGCCGCGGGATTCCCGCTGGTACACTGGGTGATCGAGGCCTGCCGCGCCGCCGGTGTCGACGACATCGTGGTGGTGGTCGGCTACCGGTCCGAGTTGGTCCGCGAGGCGCTGGCCGGCTACGGCGTGAGGTTTGCCGAGCAGACCGAGCAGTTGGGTACCGGGCACGCCGCGGCGCAGGCGCAAGCGGCGCTGGCCGGTCTCGTGGGCCGGGTGTTCTGTCTCAACGGCGACAGCCCGCTGGTCACCGGCGAGGTGCTGTCGCAGATGCGCGCGGCGCACGAGGCGGAGCAGGCCGATCTGACGTTGTTGTACGTGGCGCCGGAGACCCCGCTGGAGTACGGGCGGCTGATCCGCGCCGAATCGGGTTACGTCCAGGACGTTGTCGAAGAGCGTGACTGCACGCCGGAGCAGCGGGCCATCCGCGAGCTGAACGTGGGCAGTTACGTGTTCAACGCGCCGGATATCTGGCAGGCGTTGGCGGCGTTGAAGAACGACAACAAGGCAGGCGAATACTACGTCACCGATGTGGCGCGTTACTACGGCCGGGGTGACGGACGCGTTGTGGCGGTCGAGGCGCCGGATGACATGGCCCTCGGCGTGAACACCCCGGAGCAGCTCCGGCGGGTGGAGCAGATTCTGCTCGCTCGGGCCGGAGCGGTGTGAGGCAGTGGCAATGGCAGCACAGGTTCTAGCCGCGCGTGAGCGCGCTCAGGTTGGTCGCAGTACGGCCCGCGAAGCTCGTCGCACGGGCTTCGTTCCGGCCGTGATGTATGGCAAGGGCATCGACACGGTGGCGCTGGAGGTCGAGGAGCGCGAGTTGGCGCGCATCCTGCGCGCCGACGGCAAGCAGGCGACGATTGCGCTGGACATCGCCGGTCAGGCACAGCCGACCTTGTGCCGGGTGCAGGAAGTCCAGCGGGTGCCGGTCAGCCGCCTGATCCGCCACATCGACTTCCTGGTCGTGCCGGATGGCAGCGACGGCTGAGCGTCGGCTAATCGTCGGGCTGGGCAATCCCGGGCCGCAGTACCAGGCCACCCGGCACAACGTCGGTTTCCACGTGGTGGACCGGTTGCTGTCGCGGTGGTCGGTTAGCCGTTCACTGCGCAAGTTCCACGCCGACGTCTTCGAGGTCCGCCTCGAGGGCGGACCGGTGGTGACCCTCCTCAGACCCCTCACCTACATGAATGTCTCCGGCCGCGCGGTGGCCGGAGCGGTCGGCTATTGGGAGCTGCCGCTCGAGTCACTGCTGCTGGTCTGTGACGACTTCAACCTGCCGTTGGGGCGCCTGCGCGTCCGCCGCTCCGGTAGCGCCGGCGGCCAGAAGGGCCTGGCCGACACCATCTCCCGGCTGGGCACCAACGAGTTCGCGCGCCTGCGTATCGGCATCGCGGCGCCGACGGGCGATCCAATCGACCATGTTTTGGGAACGTTTGCGCCGGACGAGCGTCCGGTCATCGGCGAAGCCGTGGACCGGGCCGCTGACGCAATCGAGCTGTGGCTGCGCAGTGGTATCGACGAGGTGATGAACCGCTATAACGCGGGCTAATCTGGTCGGCGGAGGCGCGCGACCGGAGGAGTCAGAGGACATGAAGCACTGGCCGTGGGCCGTGGTCGTCCCGTTGGTGGCCGTAGCCGCCGTCTGCGCTGCTGAAGCGCCGCCCCTGCCGCCGGAAACTGCGGCCCTGCACGCCACCCCGGACGCGCAATACGACCTGGCCGTGCAAGTCACCGGCGATGAGCGGGCCACCCTGTTCTTCGCCCTGCAGGACGCCACCCACGGCTACCGCCTGACTCTCAACGCCGAGGCCGCCGAACTGGCCCGACTCGGCACGCCCGCCACGTTGGTGGCCCGCGGCGAGCGGCCCTACGCGGCGACCGGCAAGCACACCGTGATCTTCCGCCGCCGCGAAGTCAACGTCTACGTCATCGTCGACGGCCGCCTCGTGCTGTCGGCGACCGACGGTGTCTACAGCGGTGGCGCCGCCGCCGTGGCCAAGGCCGACGCGGCCCGCGTGAAGGTGCCCGACGGCGGCTACCAGAGCGTCGAGGACATCTTCTTCCACGACGACTTCATGCGGACCAAGGACCAGCAGCAGCTCGGCGTGTGGCGGCACGTGTCCGGCAAATGGCGGTTCTACAGCGTGCTCGAGACCAACGAGCGCGCCGATCCGCGACTGAGCGTCAACCCCTTCTCGCTGGGCCTGGACAGCGACGGCAAGACGCCGGCCGTCGTGGTCACCGGCTACCCGTTCTGGTGCGACTACGAGTACGGCGCGTCGCTGCGCAGCCGCGGACGCGGCTGGGCCGGCCTCGTCTTTGCCCAGCGCGCCGCCGACGACTACTACCTGCTGCGAGCCGACTTGCGCGAGCAACGCCTGGAGCCGCGCCGGATCGAGCTGGTGCGCCAGAAAGGCACCGAGACCGTGGTACTCGACAGCGGCGCGGCGCTGCTGTCGGCCGACCAGTGGTACCGCTTCGGCGTGCGCCTGCGCGGCGGCCGCATCCAGTGCCTGCTGGACGGCGACGTCATCTTCGACCGCGTCGATCCCGAGGCCGCCGGCGGTCCGGTCGGCCTGTGGGCCATGGGCACCGGCGCCGAGACGCTGTTCGACGATGTCCACTGCGAGACCAACCTGCAATGGCCGATGGATCGCGTCGCCTCGCTCCAGGCGCCGACCGTCGACTCCCAGGGCAACTGGTCGCTGCCGGCGACCAGCGCCCAGCGCATCGGCAACGATCCCGGCCCGCGCGCGCTGCACTGCTCCGGCGGCGACGATGCCTGGTATGCCTTCGGCGACGCGGCGGGCAAGGGCTTCCGGCTCGACGCGACCGTGCAGGCCGAGCAGGCGGGGCAGGTCTCGCTGGTCTTCGGCCACCAGAGCGCCGACAACAGTTGGCGGGTGACCTGGGACAGTGCCCAGCAGAAACTGAGTCTGGCGCGCGTGGTCGAGGGCCGGCTGAAGCCGCTGGGCTCGGTCACCGACCGGCTCGAGCCGGGCCAACCGCACACCGTCTCGCTCGACCTGATCACCGAGGGGCGGGTGCAGGTGCGCCGCGACGGCATGTTGCGCCTGCGGGCCGCGGTCAAGGAGGCGCCCGTCGGCCGCATCGGCGTCGGCTGCCGCGGCACCGGCGCCGTCTTCAGCGACCTGGTCCTGCGCCAGTACGTGCCGGTCGATACCGAAGTGCCCGTCGACAACAACGCCTTCGCCGCCGACCCGTTCATGCTGCACTGGGCCTCGTCGCTGGCCGATTGGTTCCCGGTGGGTGAGGCAGCCAAGGACGCTCTCAAGCAGCAGGTCTACTGGCACAAGGGCGACTTCTACAACGCCTTCCGGCTCGATCTGCCGGCGGCCGACAACGCCGCCGTGCTGCTGTGCGCCACCGAGGAGCGCTGGCTGCCGCCGAGCAACGAGGCCGTGGCGGCCACGGTCCACCGGCTGCTCGCCGTGCCGGACAAGCAGTATGCCGGTGACGGCTACGCCTTGCACATCGTCAAGGGCGACGGGCCGACCCGACTCTACCTGCTGCGTCAAGGCGTGCGGGTGAAAGACGGTACCTTGCCCGACGGCACCGACAAGATCGCCATCGGCCACGACGGCGGCGTCACCTGGGTCGAGGCCGGCGGCAAGGACGTGTTGGTCTACCACGACCACCAGCCGCTGACCGGGCCGCGGGTGGCCTTGCGCGTCAAGGGCAACGACGTGCTGTTCAACGTCAGGTGCCGCCGCGAAGGCATCATCGACGAGGTCTTCGAGCAGGCGCCGGTGCGCTGGGTGCAGCAAGGCAACTGGGAGATCACCAACCGGTTCAGTTGCACGCCGACCTGGTCGCACATGACGGCCCTCGAACGCGGCGGCCTCGGCGCCCTGTTCCACAAGGACGCCTTCCCCGGCAACGTCACCGTCGAGTACTACGCCGGCATGCGCATGCAGACCGGCTACGCGATGATCTACCCGCGGCCGGGCGACTTCAACTGCACCTTCGGCGCCAAGCCGTTCGACCTGGGCAGTGGCGTCAGCCTGCTGCCCGGCGCCTGGGACTCCGACTGGAGCAGCGTCTGGACGCGGTTCGTCAACGGCAACAAGGTGATCGCCGAGACCGACCGGCCGCTGGTGCCGCGGACCCGCGAGGACGGCGGCCAGCGCTACATTCCGGTGCCCTACATCTCCGCCGGGCGCGATGTCCACGGCGCCTGGTACTACGTCAAGAGCCGCTGCGTCAACGGCCTGCTGGAAGGCTACTTCGACAACGTCAAGGTGCTGAGCACCGCGGCGCCGAAGCTGACCGGCGACCGCGTGGCCGTCTGGACGCAGGAGAACCAAATCGTCGTCGCGCGCGTGCGGCTCACCTACCAGCATCGCCAAATCCCCAAGCGGCTGCTCGACGGCGAGCCCGCGGCGCCACTGGCGGACGAATCGGCCGCCGCGCTGATCACCTGCGCCGAGGCGCCCGGCATCGCGTTCAACTTCGATGCCTCGCTCGGCGGCTGGTCGACGCGCGACCGCTACCGCAACGTGGATCTGGAGCGCGGCACCGACGGCGGCCGGCAGTACCTGATGGTGCGCAACCTGCTCCCCGGCGACTCGTTCGAGGCCGTGGCGCCGCTGGGTGACCGCAAGGCCGGTCAGCCCGAGACGGTCGAACTGACCTCGGCGGCCCTGTTGCAGTTCGACTACCGGCTGCCGCCCGAGACCAAGGTCAACCTCTATCTGACGCTCAACGGGAGCCGTCTGGTGGTGCCGCTGACCGGTATCCAGGATGACAGCCCGGTGATGCCCGTGCTGGCGCGCCCGGACAAGATCGTGGCCGACGGCGCCTGGCACAACCTGCGCCTGCCGCTGGGCGCGGCCCTGCGGCGCCGGTTCGGCAAGTCGCCGGTCATGCTGTCCGATGTGCGCTTCGGCAACTTGCAGGAGGGCTATCTGCTGGCCGGCTTCGGCGGCAATCCGCGCGGCGCCTGGTACGCCATCGACCAGTTGGCCATTGTGCCCGAGACCATCAAGGACAAGCCGCTCAACCCGACGCTGACGCTCATTCCGCGCCTGGGAGGCACCGTACCGTCGGTCAAGACGGTGCGGCTGGCCCTCGACCAGAATCCCGGCACGCTGCCCACGGCGCCGGCAACGGCGCCGCTCAAGCCGCCCGCGGGCGGTCTCTGGTACCTGCACGCGCAGGGCCAGTTGGAGGACGGCTCGCTGACCAACGTGGCGCATCAGCCGGTGCTGGTGTCCGACGCGGCGCCGCCGCTCAAGCTCGCCACCGAGGACCCGGTCTGGGACGGCGGGCCGATTGCCCTGGCATTGGGTGACCAGGCGCCGGTCGACCTGACCTTCACCGTGGCCGACAAGCCGCTGACCTGGGCGCAGGCGGTCAAGGTGGACGCCGAGCAGCGCCGCCTGCTGCTCGACGCCACGGCGGCGCACCTGGTCTTCGCCGACGCCGCGGTGGTGCCGATGAAGGTCGCGGCCACCTTCGCCACCGGGCAGAAGACCGAGTTGGCCTTCCAGCGCGTCTACAGCCGCACGGCCGACCATCTGGCACCACTGCCGCCGGTGGTCGCCGGCGCTGGGTTGCAGTTGACCGCGGAGCAGGGCACCAGCCCGTACGCCGCCACGCAACCAGCGCAGACCGCGCTCTCGG
The DNA here is from genome assembly GCA_964531735.1 of uncultured Fimbriimonadaceae bacterium. Classification (GTDB taxonomy): domain Bacteria; phylum Armatimonadota; class UBA10988; order UBA10988; family UBA10988; genus CAZHGD01. The sequence goes on from CAZHGD010000105.1 coordinate 7,899, forward strand.
TCGAGGCCGACGGCCCGCTGGGCGAGCAGTCGCGCAGCACGCACATCGTCAGCCTGGTGCCCGCGGGCAGCATGGGCGTGACGCTGTGCAGCGGCGACTTCAACATCGGCCGGCAGCCGCTGCTGCTGTTCGACTACAAGATGCCGCCGCCGCTGCGGGCCGACTTCGCCCTCTACTTCCCCAGCGACTACTACAGCATCCTGTTCACCGACCAGTCGGGCGCCTACCTGCCCATTGGCTCGGTGGCCAATCCGCAGCGCGACCGGACCTGGCATCGCGGTCTGTTCGACCTGCAGAAGGCCGTCGCCGCCGCGTCCGAGTTCGAGCCGGGCATGTACCATCTGCGGCAACTGAGTCTGGCCGACCACGGCTACTCGGGCGCCGCGCCGGGCGCCGGCTGGTGGCTCGGCGACACGCGGCTGGTGCCGCAAGTCAGTGGCCGCAACGGTGTCAAGCTGAGCTGGACCGCCGAAGATGCCGGCGGTATCGCCAAGTACCGCTATGGCCTGAGCGCCGACGAGAAGGCGGCCCCGACCACCGAACTGGCCGGCACGGTGACCGCTCTGGAGCTGAAGCCGACCCAAGACGGGCTGCAGTGGTTCAGCCTGCAGGCGTGCGACGCGGCCGGGAACTGGAGCCGCGTAACGCGCGTGGCGCTGCTGGTGCGCAACACGCCGCCGGCCATTGGCGCACCGACGCCGGCGCCCGGCCCGCTGGGCAGTTCCACGCTCAGCTTCGCCATCGGCGGCGGCAGCGGCGCGGAGGCCGATCCCGAGACACTGCGGCTCACCGTCGGCCAGCAGACCGTGCCGGTGGGTCCCGGCGAGGTCGACTACGTGCCCGGCGGTGGCAAGCTGAGCTGGTACTGGTCCTGGGCAACGAAGCTGTTCGGCGGCCGCGTGGCCGACGGCACCGCGCTCAAGATGACCGTCACCGGCAAGGACCTGGCCGGCAACGAGCTGGCCCCGGCCGCCTGGAACTACACCGTCAACTTCGCGGCGGACAAGCAAGCGCCGATCGCGCCGGACCTGACCTTGCCGCAGCAGCCGCTGGCGCGGGCCACCTCGTGCACGCACGGTCTGGGCCACCTCGGCTATACCGCTTCGGGCTACCGTTCGGCGCGGCGCCGCGTGCTCGATCCCGAACGCAACGACTTCGCCTGCCAGGCCACCACCGGTGGCAGCGGCATCCCGCTCTGGCTCGGCGCGGTCGAGCTGGCCAAGACGCCGTACCTGAGCTTCGACTACAAGTTCACGCCCGGCGTCGTGGCCCACCTGCTGTGCTACATCAACGGCGCGTACTACGCGGTTGCGCTCAACGGCCGCTCGCGCAGCTACACGCAGATCGGCGAGGCGCCCATCGCCGCCGATGGCCAGTGGCACACCGCGCTGGTGGATATCTTCAGCATCGCCCGCGCCGCGCTGAAGACCGATGCGCTGACGCTGCACTACGTGTTCATCGACGAGTACGGCAGCAACGGCGGCGTGAGCTATCTGGTGGACAACGTCGCCGTGTTCGGCCCCATGCCGAAGGCCAACCTTCAGGCCACCTGGGTCAACTACGACGCGTCCGGCATCCAGGGCGCGGCGGTCAGCCTGACGCCCGGCCTCAACGGCCCAGCGCCCGACGCCGTGGTGGCCGACCAGACCAGTGCGACGCTACAGGCGCCGGCGCCCGGCGTGTACCTGCTGCAGGTGCGCTCGAAGGACGGCGCCGGCAACCTCGGGGCGGCGGCGCGACGGGTGATCGTGGCGCAGTAGCGCGCGGCAGCCGGCCGCAGACGCTGGCCGGCGACCAACTGGCGGGTGGCACTGGTGGCTTGCCCACCAGTGCCTTGCGAGCCGCGACCGCACTGGTGGACAAGCCACCAGTGGCACCCACCGGGCGCGGTGGCGCCCTACCACCGGTACACGTGGACCCCGTAGGCGCGGAAGGTGTCGCTGAACCCGGCGGCCTCGGCCCGCAGGCGACGGCCTTCGAACGGCACCTCAACGGTCGCCCCGCCGGCCACGGCGAAGCGGCCGGTCACCGGCGCCGCGGCCGAGTTGGCCACCAGCAGCCAGTGCTGGCCGGCATGTTCGCAGTACAGCGCACTCAGGCTGGGGTAATCCAGGGCGTCCCTGGCCGGCCCGCTGGTCACCTGCGGCGCTGGCGGTTGCGGCACCGCGCGCTCGGTCAGCACGTCCTGCAGCTTGGCCAGCTCACCGGCCAGGTCGCAGATCTCGCGCCACCGCTCCGGCGTCTCCGTAACGCCATGGTTCTTGCCATGGCCGCCGTAGGTGTACCAGGTCACGCCCTTGGCGCCATGGATGATGGCCAGGTAGCTGGTCGCCCACAGCTCGTCGCGCGTGGGGTAGCGCGGCCAGCCCCACCCCTCGAAATGCTGCAGGATGGCCCAGATCGCCTTCCGCCTGGTGCCGGCGCGTTGCAGGTCGGCGGCGATGGTGCGCATGTCGGTGATCACGCGCGGCACCTGTTTCGGACTGTCGCCGTGGATCGGGTAGATCTCCGGCAGGAAGGCGTCGGTGGCGCCGACGAAGGCGGCGTAGCGCGAGCGCGCCGCATCGCCCACACCGTCGGCCTGGACCGTCGGGTGGGCCGGGTCGACATCGGCAATCGCCGCGGTCACCTCGGCCAGATCGGCGGCCGAGACGTGGCTGGCGGTGTCGTCGGCCAGGTACCAGGACAGCAGCGCCGGCTGCGACTCCTCGCGCACGACATCACCCAGCACGCGGGAGACGTCGGTGCAGTTGGCACCGGCGCCCGAGGCCACGAACAGCTTGATGCCGTGGCGCTGCGCCGCGGCGTAGAACTCGGCGAAGTCCGGACCGCGGCCGCTGTTGTAGGTATGGGCGAAGTTGAACCCCGCGGCGCGCAGGTCGGCGAAGGCGCGGTCGAAGCTGTTCTGGTTGAACGGCTTCTTCCACACGGCGTAGAGGCCGATGGGGAAGAACGGTCGCCCATCGACCAGCGTCACGCCGTCGTCGCGAATGGTCACCACATTCGTGGTCAGCGGCGGCTTGACCAGGATGAACCACTGCCGCGCCAGCCGGTTCCCGGCGGTGTCGGTGGCGGTCACCGCGAGGCGGTGGACGTTGGGCCGCTCGTCGGGCCGCGCCGGCCGCGGGCCCTCGAAGGCCACCTCGGCGACGTCCACGTACTGGCCGCCGAACAAGTTCGGGCTGTCGAAGCCGACGACGATCTGCGCTTGCCAGGCGCCCGGCGGCGCGGTGGCCTCCACCTGCACCTGATGCCAATCGGTGGCGGCGGCGCCCAGCTTGAGTGGCGTCGGCGGACCGGCCGCCTCGCCGCCGCGGCCGAGCCAGGCCACCTGGCCGGCGACGCCGACGGCGATGGAGTGCCGTGTCCAGAACGAGACCCGGTAGCGCTCGCCGGCGGTGACCGGTATCAGGGGCGAGCGGAGCGTGAACGAGGTATCCACCTCGGGCGCGGTGCGCGTGACGTGGAACCACGGCAGGCTGGTCGGGCTGCGCCGAGCCTCGCGGGTGATGGTGAGGGCGCGCTGGTAGTTGTCCACCGTCCAGAACACCGGGTCGGCCTCGGTCTCCGACGGGGTGAGCGGGCTGGTCGGCCGGAAGGTGCACCGGTCACCTTCGCGCGCCGTCTGGGCGGTGACGTCGCGGCCGTCGAGGGCCACCCTCAGGCTGTCGGGCACGATGCCGCTGGGATCACGGAGCACAAACGAGATGGGCGCCGCCGCGTCGGCCGTCCGCGTCGCGCTGCGGTCGCTCAGGACCGGTGCGGCCGTGTCCAGCCCGGCCCACGGACCGTCGGTCGCGGCGCCGAGCGACACCTGCTGCACCACGGGCGTGGTCTGCCCATCGGCCGAGGTCAGCCGTAGCTCGTAGCGCAGCCAGGCCGACGTGGCCACGGCCGCCGGCAGCGCCGCTGGAGCCCCATAGCTCGAGCCCGGCGTGCCGTCGGGACCGACGAAGGCGGACCAGGTGCCCGGCCAGCCGCGGACATCGGGCGCCCCGGCCACGCGCAGTTGCAGGCTGGTACCCGCCGGTCGCGTGGCCTGCCAGCGCACCGGGCCGGGCGCGCCGGCTCGCAACGGGCGCGACAGGACCGTGCCGGCGCGCTCGTAGCCGGCCGTCTGCCGCTCCTCGTAGCGCACGTGGTCGAGGGCCAGGAACTGGCCCGGGCCGAGGTTCGGTTGGTCGAAGCCGAAGCGGATGACCAGTCCCGCGGCGCCCGGCGGCACCTCGCCGGTCAGTTCGACCGTCTGCCAGGCGTCGGTGGCCTGGCCGTAGGCGAAGGGCGTGGCGGCCACCTCGCGGCCGCCGGCATCGAGCCACTGCAACTCGCTCAGGTAATGGCCCTGATGACCTTCGGGCTGGGTCACCGAGAGCGCCGCGCGCCAGTGGAAGCGGAACCGCCAGACGGCGCCGGCGTTGACGGCGAGTTTCGGCGAGGCGAGTTCGAACGCGGTGTCGCCGGTGGCCTGCTGGTTGGCCACGCGCAGGCCGCCGCCCGTCTGGCGCTCGAGTTGGAGCTTGTTCTCGTAGTTCTCGAAGCGCCAGCGGAGCGGCTCCTGGTCGAACCGCTCGTGGCACCGCTCCGACCAGAGCCGCCCCAGACGGAGTTCGCCGCCCAGCGCCTCCACACCGTCGCCGCGACAGTAGCAGGCGGGCTCACCCGCCAGCAGCACACTCAGCACGATCGCTGACACCGCCCACATGAGCCCGCCTCCTGCCGCGTCTTGAGACTATCAGGCCATGCAGGCCCGCTTGATCTCCTCGAGCATGGCCTTGGCCGCCAGAATGTCGGCCGTCTGCTTCTCGCCGCTGATCTCGCGTTCGATGGTCAGCGGGCCGCGGTAGCCCAGCCGGTAGAGTGCCGGGATGAGCGCGCGGATGTTGACGTCGCCCTCACCCAGCGCGTACTCCTCACCCAGGCCCTGGCCCGGCTTCGGCGCCTTGCCGTCCTTGCAGTGCGTGTTGAACACGTACGGGGCCACCAGGTCGACCACCTCCATCGGCACGCTCTTGCCGTAGAGCAGCAGGTTGGCCGGGTCGAGGTTGATGCCGACGTGCGGCGCGCGGTCGATGTCCTGGATCGCCCGCACCAGCGTCTGCGCGGTCTCCTGACCGGTCTCGAACGCGAACGTCTGGCCGTTCTCGATGCAGTAGTCGACCAACTCGCGCATGGTCTCGATGAACGGCTGGTAGTTGGCGTCCTCGGGATCCTCGGGGATGAACCCGACGTGGCTGGTCACCGCGTCGATGCCGACCTCGCGTGCCCAGTTGCTGACGCGGCAGGCCTGCACCACGCGGGCACCGCGACGATCGGGCGGCACCAGACCGATGGTGCGCGGACCACCGAAGTTGTTCCAGATGTGGCCACTCCACATGATGAAGGTCGAGGTCACGGTGATCCCGGTCTCGGCCATCGCGGCCATGAAGCGCTCGTTGTTCGCCTTGGCTTCGGGGCCACGCAGGTAGTTCTCGGGCGGGCCGCCGAGCTGGCAGGTGGTGAAGCCGAGCTCCTTGACCTTGCCGAACAACTCGAACGGGTCGCCGTGCAGACCCATCATGACACCGAGAGCCAGTGGCTCGACTGTGGGCATTCGTCCGTCTCCCGGCCGCCCGCCTTCGCGGTGCGGCGCCTAACGTTGTCCGGAGCTCGGCTGCGTCGGGTTAGCCGGCGCGGCCGGCTTGCCCTGGCTCTTCCGCTTCTCCGCCGCCTTGCGGCGGATCTCCGCCAGATCCGCTGGGGGCGACTCGATGTCCTCGCCCCACTTGTCGTTCTTGCTGCACCCTCCGGTGGTCAGCAGCAGCGGCAGAGCCAGCAGCAGCGCGGCCAGAAACCGTCGCACCCGTCTCATTTGGGGCCTCCCCCGGCCGGGCGGGCCTGGCCGCCGGCCGGCGCGTTCGGCGGTGACTGGCCCGCCGCGTGCCGAATGCGCTCTTGCGCCTTGCCGCGGCAGACTCCTGCCACATTGGCCAAGTACGCGTCCTCGTCGTAGTGCGGGCTGTTCTCCGTCGAGTGGCATTGGCGGCAGTAACTCGGCGCCAACCGGATGGGCAGGTGCCGCTTGTCCTCCAGGTGCAGGTTCAAATCGCGGTGGCAGCTCGCGCAGACGATGCCGCGATCACCGGCAGTCTGGGGCCGGATGCCCTCGCGGCGGAACATCTCGCTATGGCATGGCAGGCAGGCGGCCACATCGCGGCCGGCCTTCTCGAGCGTCTCGACCGCGCGCGCGTGCGGGTGCTGGCGCCAGGCGGCCACCGTACTGGCATGGCACGGTTCGCACGCCGTCACCGGCGGGATCTTGCTGACCAGTGGCAGCCCCCCGGCGCGTTCGGTGGCCTTGGTGGCGCTGTAGTAGTCGTTGACCCACGCCTGCACCACTTCGTCGCGCGGGCCTTCGAGCACCATCTGCTGGTCCGACTCAATGGTCATCCGGCGCCCGCTCCGGCGAATCGTGATCAGCGACAGCGAACGGCCCTTCCAGGCCACCGGCACCCAGAGCGTGCCCATCCGTTCCCAGACGGGCTGCGAGAAATCGCTGTTGGTGGCCAGCACCACGATGGCCGGCCGGCTGTCCTCCGGGATCTGCTGCATCAGCCGTTCGGTGGTCAGACGGCCCAGGTGCGAAATGAGGACCGTGACCAACGCCTTACCGGCACTGCGGATCCGCAGGCATTCGGCCTTGGCGCGCTCGAAGGTGTCATCCAGCCCGGTTGGGCCCGAGGCCACCGACAGCACCGCCGCCTGCGGGCCATTGGCCGGCCCGACCAGCAGACTGGCCGGTGGCGCCGGGGTGTCGGCCGGCGGCTCCTTCCAGAGCGGCGTGGTGCTGGTGAACTGTAGCGACGCCTGCTGGGCCGCGGCGCGGATCTGCGGATAGAAGCCGTAATCCTCGCTGGCCAGCCCGCAGGCCGCCGCGCCCATCACGGCCAGCGAGCGGGTGATCAGCGGCAGCAGCTCCGGCTTGTCCGTCAGACCGCCGGTATCGAGGTAGACCAGATCGGGCAGGTCCTTGCGCCACGCCCGCAACATGCTGACCCGGCGGCCCAGGCCGCCGGCTTGCTGCCCGCCGCAGCCGCACGGTTCCAGATAGCCGTAGGTCAACCCGCCCACGGCCAACGCCAGCGTCGGCGGGGGTGGCGTGTCGCCCACCGCGAACCCGGCCCCGACCAACAGCACCAGGACTGCCAGCCGCCGCCCGTATCTCGTCACCGTCATCGTTCCGTCACCTCGCGCACCTCGCCTCCAGGCGGCCCATACAGCCGCAACTCGCGCAGCACCGGGGCGGCCGCCTCGTTCAGAGTCAGCGCCAGCCGCACCCCGTCCACCAGCGGCCAACTCGGCCGGGCACCGGGCGCCGGCCCGCGGAAGCGCGCCAACGGCCAGCGCACGGTGGCCCGCTCACCCGCCGGCAGCGGGGCGCTGGCCACGAAGCGGCGTTCCGCCACTTGCCCCGAGCGTTCGACCAACTCCATTCGCACCTGCGGCGCCGCTCCCTGCGGGTCGAGACGGAGTTCGATGCCTTCCGCTTGCGAGCCCAGGCGGCTCAGCGCCGCGATCCGGTTCGTCTCCAGCACCACCTCGACCGGTGCCGTCGAACCGCTGGCTGGCCGCACCAACCGCAGCTCGCCGAGGGTCTCGTCGCGCTGCAGACGCAGCCCGGTGCGCCGCCAGACGTCACTGGTCGGGCGCCAGGCGCCCTGCGTGGCGCCGAGCGAGACCTGCGGCCACGGCACCGGGCGCAACGTCAGGCCCAGGCTGCGCGGGCTGAACTGCCGCGGGCGCGAGGCCGCGGGCCAGTCCGACGGCTCGGCTCCCACCAGCACCGCGACCTGTGCGGCCGGCGCCGCCACCGCCACGCGCGTGGCCCAGCCGTCCTCGGCCGGCCGCGCCGCCACGGCGATCCAGTCACGACCGGGCCAGCCGCCGGTACCCACCGACACCCAGAAGACCGGAGGCACACCGGTTCGCGTCGCCGACGGCAGGCGCAGCCGCAGGTCGCCGTCGTCCACGCTCGCCACCACCCCGGGCTCGGCAGGCAGTCGGCGCGGCTGGCGGGCCGCCTGCTCCAGCCAGCGCAGCACCTTGCCCAGTTGGCCTTCGGGGGTCTGGCCAGCGGGGCTGGCCGGCAGCAGACTCGCCACCGCGCTGTTCGGCACCAGGCCGATCGCCTTCGGTCCGGCCGCGGCTTCGTAGAGCGACACCATCGCGGGCAGGCCGAAGTCGCTGTCGTTGGTGCCGCCAGCCACCAGCACCGGGCAGTGCACCGCGGCGGCGTAGCGTTCCGGGGCATAGTGCTGCGCCCAGACGGCGCGGCTACGCTCGGTCCGCCGGGCCCGCTCGCCGCCGGCGGCGCTCCACTCCTCGGTCACCGTGCCGAGGTCGACGGTGACCGCCGCCGCCACATGGGGCTCGAGCGCCGCGACCGCCAGCGCGATCAGCCCACCCCAGCGTTCGCCGATCAGGACCACCGGTGCGCCGCCGTGCGCCGTGCGCAGCCACTGCAGCGCCGCCAGCGCTTGCAGGCCCGCGTCGTAGAGCGGCGACGCCGGCGGGCCGGGAGTCACGTCGAACGGCGACGGCCGCGTGGGGGTGGCTGGCCGCCAGGGCAGCACCAGACCGGCCCAGCCGGCGTCGGCTAGACCGGCCGCGATGGCCTGGGTGCCCGGCTGCGGTCCGTCCACCAGACACAACACCACCGGACGGCCAACGGTGCCTGACGGTGTGGCGCGGTGGCCCGGGCCACCGATGGTCCGCCGGTCGGGCAGCGTGACCGTCAACTGGACCGGCTGGGCGCCCGGCCGCGTCGGCTCGGCTGCCGGCTCACAGGTGACCGGCAGCGCGCGCGCCATGGCCGGGTCCCAGGGCGAGGTGAACGGCCGCCGCGGTGCCGTGGCGACGCCGCCATTGGTGGCGCCGGCGGCGCGCGGTGCGGCGTGCCGGCTGCCCGCGGCGTGGAGCCCCAACACCAGCACCAGCACCGACACCACCCACGCCATCTGCCGGCGGTCCTCGCGCGGCAGCGCGAAGCGGCCGCGGTTGCCCAGCAGGAACAGCGCGCTCATGAACGGCAGCGCCGGCAGACCGGTGTCGATGGCACCAATGAGCGAGAGCACCTGCGCCATGGTGATGCCGACGGTGAAGGCGCCCATCAGCAGCCAGAAGTTGCGTCCGACGCCGAGTTCGAACCGGCGCGCGGCCGCCAGGAACCAGGCCAGGAACAGCACGTCGCCCATGCCGATCTGGCCATGGACCAGGTTGGAGCCCAACACCGGCCAGGGCAACAGCCCGAGCGCGGCCACCGCCTGCAGCTCAGGGCGCTCGCCGCTCACCGCGGCATGGCTGAACCCGAAGAACACCGACCAGATGTCGGCGATGGCCACCACCACCGCGGCCAGCACCAGATAGCTGGTGCGCCTGAGCCAGAGCGACAGCAGCCAGCCCGCGGCCGTGGTCCAGAGCAGCAGCCCGAGGCCCAAGGCAAGCCACTGCGGCTCGTCGCGCAAGCCGACGCGGGCGGCCAGGCTCAGCAGCACACCCGAAGCCAGCGCCGCCGCCGCGGCCTGCCAGGGCGGACACAGGTCGACGGTGACCAGGACGACACAGCCACTCAGCAGGGCGGCCAGTAGCGCTGAGAGACCCGGAGCCAGGTCGGCCGACAGCGGCTGCGCCTCGGGACTGAGCAAGCGGAACATCAGGAAAGCGAGGCACCAGAGCAGCAAGGCCACGGTGATCGACCGTGGCGCCGAGCCGCGGCGCGGCCCTCGACCCGTCCCGTAGAGCACGATGCCGGCCCCGAAGACGCCGGTCACGGACACGGCCACCAGCAGCCAGATGGCGCTGAACAGGGTGGTCTGCCGGGCGGTGGCCAGACGAACCTGGAGGTTCAGACTGCCTTGCGCCGGGAGTGACAAGAAGCGGCGAGCCCCGGCCCCGGCCCCGTCGCTGGCGGCCAGTTCCCAGTCGCCCGCGGGCACGTCGTCGCAGCGGAAGCGGCCCGACACATCGCAGGCCGCGCTCACCCGAGCGCCGCCGCCGAGCGGTGCCAACTCGATGCGGACGGCATCGAGGCCGACCTCGCCGGCGACCTGCCCACCGACGCGTTGCACGGTGCCGGTGAGAGTGGCGCCCCGGCCGGGTCCGGCCAGGGCCAGCAGGCCCAGGAGCACGCAGAGCCGCCGCATCAGCCGCTCTCCGCCAGACGCCTCGCACCAGCGGCCAGGTGTCGCCGGTGTGCCGCCACCGCGTAGTCCGCACCGGCGCCGGCAGCGGTCGCGGTCAGCAGAGCCTCGGCTGCGGTCAGGGCGTCACGCGCCGCGCCGGGCGCCGCCAGCTCGGTGTGCAGGCCGAGTGCCGCGAGCTGCTCTTCGGGTGCGCCCATCTCGGCGGCCAGGGCCAGCGCCCGTGCGGCCGCCGCCACCGCGGCGCCCCGATCGGTTGGCGCCGCGAGTTGGGCCTGCATGCCCAGCACGCGGCAGAGCACGAGTTTGAGCCCGGAGCGTTCGGCCAGCACCTGAGCCTGGTCGGCATGCTCGCGGGCCAACTCGGGGCGCCCGAGGGCCACCTCCGCCCGGGCCAACTCGGTCAGTGCCCGCGCCTGATCCACGACGTTGTGGCTACGCTCGGCGCCGACCAGCACTTCCTGCAGCTCGATCGCCGCCAGGTCAGCCTGACGGCGGGCCAGGTGCAGCGTCGCATCGGCGATGCCCACTTCGGCCGTGCCGGCCAACTCGCCGACCTGGGCCAGCAGGGCCCGGGCCTGGTCGAGGAGCTGCGCGGCACCGTCGAGATCATCGTTGAGCATGGCCAGTTCGGCCAGCGCCGCCAGCGAGCCGGCCTCCCACCGGGCCGCGCCGGTCTCGCGAGCCAGCTCCACCGACTCGTCGAGCTGCGCACGCGCTTCGGTCAGTCGGCCGCACAGCACCAGCGTCTGACCCAGCCGGTGACGCACCTCGGCCTCAACGGCCTGCTCGCCGGTCTCCTGGCTGATCTCCAAGGCGCGCTCGTAGGCGGCCAGCGCCGCGGTGAGATGGCCGAGCTGCCGGTTGGCCGAGCCGAGGTTGCCGGCGGTGTAGCTCTCCAGGCGCAGCCGCATCGGGTCTTCGGGCGCCAGCTTGCCGAGCAGCTCGCCACACACTTTGCAGCTTTCCAGCATGTCGGCGTAACGGCCCATCTGGTCGTAGGCCGCGGCCAGGTTGTTGTGCGCCACCCACAGCCCGAACGGCTCGAACGGCAGTCGCTCGGTCTGCACTTCCATGGCCATTTGGAAGTGCTCCAGGGCCTCCTCGTAGTGGCCCTGCAGATAGTGCAGGTTGCCGATGCCCACCTCGGTGTCGCGCACCCCGTCCCACTTGTTGATGGTCTGGTACTCGGCCCGGACCTGCAACCAGGCGTCCTGCGCCTCGTCGAACATGCCCCAGGTCGTGTACAGGTTGGCCAGCATGTACGAGGCATCGATGACGCCGTCACGGTCACCGGTGGTGCGCGCCAGCTCCAGGCGCTGGCGGCCGTAGTCGAGCGCCTCGCGGTCGCCGATCAGCGACTGCACCAGACAGATGCCCTTGAGCAGCACCAGCCGCTGCTGCGGCAGGTCGCTCGGGCCGCCGTCGCGCGCCAGCTCCTCGGCCTTCTCCAGGGCGCGCTTGTAGAACATGATCGACTGCTTGTTCGAGTAGCTGCGCTGGGCGCGGTCGGCGCTCTGGGGCAGGTAGAGCAGCGCCTTGGTCGTCTCGGCCGAGTGGTAGTAGTGGTACGAAAGGTCGTCGAGGTAAGCGCGCAGGCTGTTGGCGTAGTGGTGCTCGATGTAGGCACCGACGCGGCCGTGGAGCCGGCGGCGCTCGGAGCGGAGCAAGTTGTTGTAGGCCACGTCGCGCGCCAAGGCGTGTTCGAACGCGTAAGCAGCGTCGTCCTCGCTGAGGTTCTCCAAGCGGATCAGCTCGCGGCTCTGCAGCATCTCCAGGCGATGGTCGAGGTCGGAGCCACCGAGACACCAGGCCAGCGCGCTCTTGCGGAAGAAGCGCCCGATCATGGCCACGCTGGCGGCCTGCAAGAGTGCCCGCGCGTCCTCGGGCAGCCGGTCGATGCGCGCCAGCAGGATCTCTTCGACGCTGTCGGGCACCAACTGCGCCAGTTCGTCCTCGGTCACCAGCAGGCGGCCGCGCCGGAGGTCGATCGTCGGCCGGCGGGTCTGCTCGGCGCGGTCGAGCAGCGCGGTCAGGGTTTGCTCGATGAAGAACGGGTTGCCTTGCGACTTGTGGTGGACGGCGGCGGCGAACGCCGGGTCGATGGCGATTTCCTCGCTGGTGCGGCCGCGCTGGTGGAGCAGCGACGAGAGCACGTGCCCGGTCTCTTCGGCGTTGAGCCGCCGCGGCCGGAGCTCCTGGAACTGCGGCAGCCCCTCCCACTCGTGCGTGAAGTCGGGCCGGTAGGCCGGCAGCAGCAGCAGGTGGCCCTCGGCGGCCCGGCGCACCAGCGCGTCGAGAATGTCCAGCGAGTCGGCGTCGCACCACTGCAGGTCATCGATGAACAGCACCACCGGCTGCTTGGCGGCGGCTTGCAGCACCGCCTCGACCACGCCCTCGCGCAGCCGCTCGCGCAAGTCCTGCGGCTGCAGCTCATCGAAGTCGCGGTCGCCCCAGTCGAGACCGAGGATGAACGCCAGCGGCGGCCCCTGGCGATCGACGGACAGGCCGACCTCGTTGAGCAGCGCGCGGATCTTCTCGAGACGGCTGTTGGCGCTGTCCGCATCGACGATGTGCGCCAACTGCGACAGCGTCTCGCGCAAAGGCAGGTGCGACAGGTTCTGCCCGTAGCTGAGGCACCGGCCTTCCAGGAAACGCGCTTCGTCGGCGGCGACCTGGTGCTGCAGCTCGAAGATGAGGCGCGACTTGCCGATGCCGGCCTCGCCACACACGGCCAGCACCCGACCATCGCCCTCGCGGATCTGCTGGTAGACCTGGTGGGCCGTCTCAAGCAGGCCGGCCCGGCCGACGATGCGGCTCATGCCCTGTTCCTGGCTGGTCGCCAGGCGGCCGGCATACCGCTTCTCGGCCAGGACGGTCCAGTTGCGGACCGGCTGCGACTTGCCCTTGACCTTGATCGGTTCGTTCTCTTGCAGTTCGAAGCTATGCGCCACGCGGCGATGCGTATTCGCCGAAATGAGGCTGGCCCCCCAGGGGCAGGCGGTCATCAGGCGCGCGGCCAGGTTGACCGTGTCGCCCATGGCCGTGTACTCCATGCGATCGCCGCCACCCACGCCACCCACCCGCACCTGGCCGGTATTGAGGCCAATCCGGAGCGTCAGCGGACTTTCGGCCGGAATGGTGCCGTCCTCATGGAGTTGCTGCAGCGTCTGGTGCATCCGCACCGCGGCGCGCAGGGCGCGCTCGGGGGCATCCTCATGGGCAATCGGCGCACCGAACAGGGCCATCACATCGCCGTCGAGCACCTTGTCGATGTAGCCGTCGAACTCATCGCAGATGTGGCTCTTGGCCATGCGCTCGACGACTTCGTTGAGGATGGCCGTCTGACGCTCGCGGCCGAGCGCGTTGGTCAGCTCGGTCAGGCCGCCGATGTCGGCCATCATGACGGTGATGGTGCGCAGCTCGTCGCGCTTGCCCTCGGCCTGATCGCGCTCCGGCTCCACGGGCGCCGGCGCGGCCGCGGCCACCGGCCGTGGCGCCGCGGGCGCTTGGGCGAGCTGCATGCCACAGCCGCCGCAGTAGTAGTCACCCACCCGGTTGCTGAAACCGCAGGCCGCGCAGGAGAGCTCCAGGCCACCGCCACACGAGTTGCAGAACCGCCGCCGGGCCTCGTTCTCGGAACTGCACTGTGGACAGCTAAGGATCATGAACAGCCCCTGCCGCCAGGGCCAACCAGCCCGCTGCGCCGGGCGAACGCCGGCAGTATAACCGAGGCGCAGAAGGCGCGTCAAACTCGCGACCGCCGACCCGGACGGCCCCGGCTTGGCCCCCTTCGGCTATAATCCGCCCTGGCACCATGGGAGATGATCATGGCCGGTGAGACGAAGCGGATTCTGTTCTTCTCGAAGTCAGCGGGCTTCGAGCACGACACGGTGAAGCGGGGCGACGCAGCGTTCAGCCCGGTGGAGCAGCAACTGCAGAGCTGGTGTCCGGAGCACGGCTACGAGGTGCTGTGCACCAAGGACGGCAGCCTGTTCACCGCCGACTTCCTAGCCGGCTTCGACGCCTTCTGCTTCTGCACCACCGGCAACCTCGCCGAGGCCGGTCACGACGGCCAGCCGCCGTTCCCCGCCGGCGGCAAGGAGGCGCTGCTGGCCGCCATCGCCGCGGGCAAGGGCTTCCTCGCGGTGCACAACGGCTCGGACACGTTCCACGGTGACGGTGTGGTCGACCCCTACATTGCGATGCTCGGCGGCGAGTTCCTCACCCACGGCGCCCAGCAGGACGCGACTCAGGAGCTCGTCGACCCGCACTTCCCCAGCCTGGCCGACCTGCCGGCGTCTTTCGTCACGCACGACGAGTGGTACTGCCAGAAGAACTACGCGGCCGACCTGCACGTCGTCCTGCTGCAGAGCACCGCGGGCATGACCGGTGCGATGTACGAGGGCCAGCCCAGCTATCCGGCCGTCTGGGCCCGCCGGCACGGCCACGGGCGCGTGTTCTACATCTCGATGGGCCACCGCCCGGACAACTGGGCCGCGGACGTCTTCCTGACCGTCTTCAAGGCCGGCCTCGACTGGGCCACGGGTCGCACCGAGGCCGATGTGACGCCGAACGTCGCCCAGGTCGCGCCTGGCGTCGCAACCGTCTAGGCCGCCGTCGGCCGCGGTAGCACCTCGGGGGGCCGGCGCCCGGCCGGTCCCCCGGCGCGATCCGCCGCGGCGCCGGCTCAGGCGCTGACCGCCTCGGCCAACGCCTGGCCCAGAGCCGCACCGAATGCCAGCCGGTCGGCGGCGGTGGGATGCCGGCCGTACGACTCCAGGCGCGTGGTACCCAGCTCGATCAGGGCCGCCACCACCCCGAACTCGCGGTACAGGGCCACCTCGGCCACGCCAGTCGGCCCGCCGGTCGAGCCGCGGAGCGGGCCATCGAAGCGGGCGTCACAGATCCGCTCGTGGACGCCCTGGGCCACCGGGTGGTCAGCCAGGGGCTGGTCGACCGACATGAAGTCGACCTGCGTGTCGTGCAGGTTCAGGTGGCAGTCGCAGCGTCCGCCCGCGGCCAGCCAGTCGGCCAGTGCGCCCTTGGCCGCGCTGATCTCCGGGCGCAGCCGCCGGTGCTCCGGGTTGCTGGGGTCGGTCTCGTCCCAGTGGCGGTTGACGTCGTAGCCGAGCCGGTTGAACCGGCTGGCACCGGCCTTGACGCCGTCGGGGTCGACCATCGGCAGCAGCTTGAAGCAGCACGCCTCACGCACCGCTGCCGCGGCCTCGCTGACCAGCCAACGGGCCAGCCCTTCGAGGCACCAGGAGGTGTGCGTCTCCCAGGCGTGTTGGCGCGCCATGACCCAGACACAGCGCGCGGCCGACTCGGCGCCAATGGTCCACAAGGCCAGGTCGCGACCCTCGACGGTCTGCCCGCAGACCTCCTGGCGCACCGCCGGGTGCGGCGCCAGAGCGGCGGCCAGGCGCGCCAGATCGGCGGCCACGTACGGTTCGAGGGTGGCCACGTGCAGCACGTCGCCCGCCGGGGCCAGCGCGATCGTGTAGGTCCGCGCCGACTCGTCGAAGGTGGCCGTCTCCGACTTGCGCCAGTGGCGGCCGTCGTCGCTGACGAACGGCTGGTCCGCCTGGATGAGGCCGCCGGAGTTGGGCCGACCGTTGTAGACGCCACCCAGGTCGGTCAGCACCAGCTCGCACGGCCGTCCCGCCAGACCGCTCAGGCGCACGTGGTACCAGGTGGCTTGCGTGTTCAGTCGCTCCTGGTCCCAGTCGCGCGCGATCCGCGCCACCACCCGCCGCTCGCCCAGTTCGAGGATCTCACCGAGGGCACCGCTGTCGAAGGCGGTGTCGATGCCGATTGCCATCGCTCTCATCCTGTCGGCCGGCGATTGTAACACCGGTGTCAGAAGCCGTTGCAATGTCGCGCGCTGGGCTACGTATACGCGATCAGTCGAGGCAAGGAAGGACGCGGGGGCACCGACCAAGCCTCGGGGGGTCCACTGGACGGGCAACGGCGCCGTGCGACTGCACGGCGCCGTTGCCGTTGGAGGAACCGTTACGAGCAGCCCGAATCGGGCCTGCGTCAGGGAGTCACGATGACCAGTCGCGAACGGGTGAAGCTGGCACTGGCGCACCGCGAGGCCGACCGCGTGCCGTTCGACCTCGGCTCGATGCCGGTCAGCGGCATTGTTGACCGCGCCTACCGGAGCTACGTGGCGCACACCGGCTGGGACCTGCCGGCGCCCGAGCTGGCCGACGTGAAGCAGCAGCTCGCCCGCTGCGACGAGCGGTTCCTCGAGCGCCTGGGCATCGACACCCGGCCGGTTCGCCGCGGACGCTCCGCGCGGCAGACCGACGCCCTGTTCAGCGACGGCGACTACGAGTGCTTCGTGGACGAATGGCGTCTGGGCTGGCGCCGGCCGGTGCCGGACGGGCTGTACTTCGATCTGTTCCAGCATCCGTTGCAGGGCCTCAGCCTGGCCGAGTTGAAGGCCTGGGACTGGCCCGACCCGGTGGAGCCGGTGCGGTTCGCCGGACTGAGCGACGAGGTGCGGCACCTGGCGGACAGCGGCCGGGCCGTGATCATGGGCGGCGTCTGTGCCGGCGTCTGGGAGATGTCGCTGTGGCTGCGCGGCTACGACCAGTTCCTCCTGGACATGGCCGTTGAGCCCGAGTTGGCCTCGTGGCTGATCGGCCACATGGTCGATCTCAAGCTGGCCTACTGGGAACGCGCGCTCGGCGAGGTCGGCCAGTTGGTCGATGTCTGTTACGAAGCCGACGACCTGGGCGCGCAAGACGCGCTGATGGTCTCGCCGGCAATGTACCGGCGGCTGGTCAAGCCGGAGCAGAAGCGGCTCATGGCCGGCATCAAGTCCTTCGCCCCACACGTCAAGATCGTCTACCACAGCGACGGCGCCATCTTCGAGGTGCTGCCCGACCTGATCGAGATCGGCATCGACGCGCTCAACCCCGTCCAGGTCAGCGCCGCCGGCATGGGTGACACCGCACGGCTGAAGCGCGAGTTCGGGCGCGACCTGTCGTTCTGGGGCGGCGCGTGCGATTCGCAGCATGTGCTGCCGCACGGCACGCCGGCCGAGGTGCGCGAGGAGGTCAAACGCCGGCTGGGCGATCTGGCCCCGGGCGGCGGCTACGTCTTCGCGCCGATCCATAACGTGCAGGCCGATGTGCCGCCGGAGAACCTCGAGGCGCTCCTGACCACGTTCCGCGCCGAGGCAGGTTACGCCTAATGCGCTCGCTGGCCCTGCTACTGGTGACGCTCACCGGCGCCCTGGCGGCCCCCTGGCCGCAGGTCACCTTCGCCCTCGGCCGACCGCTGGACGAGCGTGACGAGGCGACGTTCACCGCGCGGCTGCCCGACTGGGACCAACTCGGCCGCTTCGACCGCTACGCGGTGCCGGTGGCCACGCCGACGGCCGGCGGTGACTTGGCCAGGCAGGTGGCCTGCCTGGAGCGACTGGCGGCCGTCGTGGGGCCCGAGCGATTGGTGGTGGTCACCCCGACGGTGGGCACGGCCGGCTGGGAGAGCAGCCAGAACCCGGGCTACCTGCCGCTCGGCGGCCGGCGCGAGGTGGTCCCGACGCGTCTGGACGAGTGGCTGACGGCCCTGGCGGGCACCCGCGCGGGGACCATCGCGCTCTTGTTCGAAGGCTGGCGGCGCGCACCAACGGACTCGGAGTTGGGGGCCTGGGTCGACGACGTGCTGCGCCTCTGCGCGCCGCGGCGGCAGGCGGTCGAGCTGTGGTTGCCCGCAGCGGCGCTGGCCGCCCCAACGCCGCCGACCTGGTGCAAGGCTCTCACGGCACCGCGGCCACGGCGGCCTGTGCGGGCAACGACAGCCGCCTGTCCGACACG
>CAZHGD010000106.1:0-25795 GCA_964531735.1 uncultured Fimbriimonadaceae bacterium
GGCGGCGGCCGGTGCGTCACCGCAAGCGGTCCGGGCGGCGGCCAGTGCGAGCCACACGTCCAGCCGCTCCGGCTCGCGGACCGCGGCGTGGCCCAACGCGATGGCGGCCTCCGGCGCATAGCCGGCGGCCAGGCAGGTCTGGCCCCAGCGGAGCCACGGCGCTTCGTCGCGGCGGCAGGCGGCGTCGGGTGCGGCATGGCAGGCCACCAGCGCGGCTGCGCGCCGGCCCGCCCATCTGACTCGCCATGTCACCCGCTCGGCCCGCTCGGGCATCGCCCGGCCCCGCTGTGCCGCTCCGGCGAGCAGCCCCGGTGCTGTTACAGCAACTCGGGGCCGAATACCTCCCCGATCTTCTGGTGTACGGCCTTGATCGCCTCGGCGTCGCCAGCGCGGCAGACCAAGGTGGCGTCGGGCGTGTGGATGATCAGCAGGTCGTCGCAGCCGACGGCGGCAATCAGGTGTTCCGGGTCGCTCGAAGCCACCAGCGTGCCGCGGCTGTTCAGCAGCAGGTGGCGCGCGGCGGCCAGCGCGTTGCCGGCCTCGTCGCTCGGGCACGTCCGCGCATAGGTCGGCCACGAACCGACGTCGAGCCAGTCGAGGGCCATCGGTATCGCCGCCACGGTGACCTGCGGGTCGTGTGACGCCGGCTCCATCACGGCGTAGTCGAGGCTGATCTTGCGCAGTGTCGGGTAGACCCGCTCGATGACGGCCGATCGTTGCGCGGTGTCCCAGGCGCCGGCGACTTCCAGCAAGCCGGCGTGGTTGGCGGGCTCATAGCGCGCGATGCAGTCGAGCAGCGTCGCGGCGCGCCAGACGAACAGGCCGCTGTTCCACAGGTAGCGGCCCGGTTCGGCGGCCAGGTACGCTTCAGCCGTGGCCAGATCCGGCTTCTCGTGGTACTGGCTCACGCGGTGTGCGCCGCACTCGAGGGCCTCGCCCATCTCCATGTAGCCGTACCCGGTGGCCGGCGAGGTGGGCGTGATGCCGAAGGTCACCAGCGCTTCGGGCCGTTGCTCGGCCAGCGTATAGCCCTGGTCGATCCAGCGCTGGAACGCGTCGCGCGGCTCGATCAGGTGGTCGGCCGTGAAGACGCCGATGACCGCGTCCGGATCGTGACGGCCGATCACGGCGGCGGCATAGCCCACTGCGTTGAGCGTGTCGCGCCCGGTCGGCTCGCCCAGGAACTGGTCGTCTGCACACTGCGGCAGCGACGCCAGGATCGGCTGGCGGTGCCGCTCGGCCGCGCAGATGAACAGGCGCTCGGCCGGCAGCAGGCCGTCGAGGTTGTCGGCGGCGATCTGCAGGAGGCTACGGCCGCCGATGAACGGCAGGAGTTGCTTCGGCTGGTCGGCGCGGCTCATCGGCCACAGCCGGGTGCCCGAGCCACCGGCAATGATGACGGCATAGCGCATGGACGGTCGTCTCCTTCAGGTCAGTGCGGCGTGCAGGCGGGCCAGTTGGGCCACGCTCGCCGCGGCGAGGTGGCCTTCCTGGTAGATGCCGGTGTTGAGCGTCACCGCGCCACCGACCGACAGGCAGTGGCGCACGAAGCCGATCAGCTCATCGTCGGTGTACTTCGGGGGCTCCATCGGACCGGGCTGGTGGTGACCCCAGAAGCAGTCGATGGGCAGCAGCCCGTGCCACTGGCAGCGCGTGCCTGGACAGAAGCGCTCGGTGGGCAGATAGAGCGGCGCGGCGTGCGAGCGGCCGAGCCGGATCTGGCCGTCGCGCAGGACCTCGGCCTGCCCCGACAGGAAGTCCTGCAGCGGCGTCACCGGAGCGGTGATGCCGCAGCACAGCGAGCCGTCGTTGCAGGCGACCACCGCCTCCGGGTTGCCCGCGCGAGCGGCCTCGAGCCACAGCGGCCAGCGCCGGTCGCTCTGCGGGAAGAACGGCCAGTCGAAGCAGCCGTCGAGCCACCAGCCGGCGACCAGCGGTCCGAGGCGGCGCGAGTACTCGGCGATGAAGGCCGTGAACCGCTGCTCGAACTCAGTCTGGTCGTCCGGATTCCAGGCCAAGGGCTGGTGTAGGACCGTCGGCGCCTGCACCTCGGTCGGCAGGTAGACGATCAGGCGCCGACCCAGTTCATGGAGCCGCTCGCCCAACTCGCGCAGCAGGTCGCGGCGCGAGCAATGCCCTGGGCCGGCCAGGCGGTCCAGAACGGCGTTCGGGCTGCAGTAGTAGCCGGTGTTCTGGCCCACGGTGAAGATGAGCCACTGGGCACCGGTGGCGGCGAACTGCGCCATGAACCGGTCCAGGTCGAAGCGGTCGACCGCCGCGTTGGTGTCGGTCAGTCGGGGACCGTGCTCGGGCGCCGGCCCGGGCGCGATCCAGTGCACCATCACACCCCACCTGCCCGACATCCAGGCGGCGTCGGCCATCGGCCCTTGCTCCTCAGAATCCGCGCAGATCGGTGCTCTGCCGCCGCGGCAGGCCCGCCTTCGGCTCGCGCTTGAGCACCACGTACGCCAGGCCGTGCTGGGCGCAGAACTCGCGTTTCTCCGGCTTGTCGCCGTCCTCATTGACCAGATAGATGTCCGGCTGCAGCCGGGCCACCTCGGGTTCGGCGTCCATCCAGCCGTGACCGGTGGAGACCAGCGCCAGGTGGACATACCGGATGGAGCCCACCAGATAGCGCCGCTCGTCCTCGCTGAACAGCGGGTGCCCGTCGCCCTTGAGCAGGCGCACGTTGGCATCGTGACCGACGACGACGATCAGGTCGCCATACTCGGACGCCTCTTCGAAGAAGCGCACATGCCCGGAGTGGAACCAGTCGTAGCAGCCGGTGACGATGACCCGCTGGCGGCCGCTGCCCGCGGGCGGCGGCTCGATCGGATAGCCGCCGAGGGCCGTGTCCGGTATGTGCTGGCAGCGGACGCCGTGCGACGCACACCAGGCCTGCTTGCGCTCGTTGATCTGGCGGTCGCAGACCACCCAGACGTCGGGCCGATGCTCGGCCGGCAACGTGTCCGGGTCGAACGGTGGCTCGACGCGGCTGACCCGGCTGACGTACCGCAGAGACTCGACCAGGTAGCGCCGCTCGGCCTCGGCGAACTTCGGCGGCTGGCCGGTCACCGCCTCCACCAGCGCGTCCGACCAGAGCAGCACGTGCAACTCGCCCAGCCGGGCCGCCTCCTGCAGCCAGCGGACGTGGATCGTCTTCAGATCATCAAAGCGGCCCGAGACCGCCACTGTCGCCATCATCTGCCTGCCCGTCTGCTGGATGCGGGCCGAGGGGTGGTGGCCAGGAAGCCCACTCCGCCGCGGCCCGCCACTCCTCAGGCCGTCCGCACCGTCACGTTGAACGCGCCAGCCACCGGTTCGCCCGAGACCACCAGCAGGTAGCCGCCACCGCAGCCGGAGTACATCGCGCCGGCATAGCGCTGCTGGTACCAGGCCAGCAACGCCCGCAGGTCGTGCGTGATGGTCGGGTGCGCCACGGTGTGCGGCAACAGTGCCGACCAGCACTTCATGCACTCGTTCATCGACGCCGCCAGCCCGGCCAGGTCCCGCGCCACAATGGCGTCGTAGCAGTCCTTGCCGGTCTGGCCCAGGCGGCGCACCCACGCGGCGTCAAGGTGCTTCTCACCCAACGGGTTGTACCCCGCCGGCCGCTGGTTCACCGGGACGAGATAGAACACGTCCTCGATCCACCGGGCCACCGCCGCGTCGCGGGTCGACTCGATGTGCGCGGGGAAGTACCCGCCCTCGACCACGGCATCGTAGTCGAGCCGGCTGACGCCAGGGTAAATCAAGCCGATCATATCCTGCGAGCCCGACGGTTCGGCCTGGCCTTCATTCTCGGCGCGGTACAACTCGCGCGTCAGCTCCGCCGGGTCGCGGTCGGGCAGACCGTCGCCCCACAACTGCAGCGCGACCTTGCGCGTGCCCGTGGCCATGCCGCACCGGTCCATAAACCGCACCGTCGGTTCCAGCGCCACCACCACCATCGAGCCCGGCGGGGTGGGGTTGAGCTGCGACACGAACGGTTGGTCGATCCAGCCGCCGGCCAGCGCCATGCGGTAGGGCAGGCGGCCAATCACCGTGGTGATGTCCACGTTCAGTCCTCCACCACGCGCTTGCCCGCCTTGCGGTCGGCATACTGCTGAGCGATCCACTCGTAGGTGTGCTCCATGCCCACGCGCAGCGGCGTCGACGGCTCCCAGCCGAGGATCTGGTTGATATACGTGTTGTCGCTATTGCGTCCGGCCACGCCTTTCGGCGCGTCGAGGTCGTAGCTGCGCGCCAGCTTCACGCCGCCGATGGACTCGACCATGCTGACCAGGTCGTTGATCGCGATCAGCTCCTTGGAGCCGAGGTTGATCGGCGTGGCGATCAACTGGTCGCAGTGCATGATCGCGTCGATGCCCAGCGTGCAGTCGTCGATGTAGCAGAAGCTGCGCGTCTGCGTGCCGTCGCCCCAGATCTCGATGCGCAGGTCACCGGTGTCCTTGGCCTCGAGCACCTTGCGGCACATCGCCGCCGGCGCCTTCTCGCGGCCACCGAACCAGGTGCCGTGCGGACCGTAGATGTTGTGGAAGCGCGCGATGTGCGTTTCCAGGCCGCGCTCGGCGGTGTACTCCTGGCAGAACATCTCGCTGATCAGCTTCTCCCAGCCATAGCCGCGCTCCGCCATCGCCGGGTAGGCGTCCGACTCCTTGAGCGCGCGTACGTTGGGGTCGCGCTGCAGGTCGGTGTTGTAGGCGCAGGCCGAGCTGGAGAAGAAGTAGCGCCGGGCGCCGGCGCGCCAGGCGGCGTCGATCAGGTGCGTGTTGACCAGGATGCTGCGCAGGCACTCGACGCGGAAGTGCTCGATGAAGCCCATGCCGCCCATGTCGGCCGCCAGGTTGTACACCTCGACCGCGCCCTCCACGGCGCGGATGGCGTTCTCCTTCTCGCTCAGGTCGAGGTTCAGGCACTCCACGCCGGGCACGCGCTGGTACCACTGCGGCAGCGGCTTGCGGTCCACCGCGCGGAGGCGCGTGTAGCCCAGGTTGTGGAAGTAGCGGACCAGTGACCCGGCAATGAAGCCACCGGCGCCGGTGATGACGATCAGGTCATCAGGGGCCAGGTCGCGCTGGATGGTCTGTGGGCTCAGAGTGCTCATCGGGTCTCCCTCTCGGCGGGCCGGTCCAACCCTGTGGTAAGGTTACCATGGTCAGGCCCGGGTTGTCGTGTGCTGGCTGGTCCAGGCGCTCAGCGGCGGGCTAGCTCGCGCGCGGTGCCGCGCTGGACGAGCGCACCTCCAGCCAGGTCGGCAGGACGATCTCCTGATAGTCGGTGGCCGGCCCACGCAGGCGGGCCAGCAGCAACTCAACGGCGCGGCGGCCCATGTCGTAGGCCGGCTGAGCCACCACCGTGAGGAACGGGAACGTCACCAGCGCCTCGGGCAGGTCGTCGAACCCGACCAAGGTGATGTCGGCGGGCACCTCGCAGCCGGCGGCCCGCAGGCCGCGCAAGGCGCCGATGGTGATGAAGTTGTTGGCGGCCAGCACCGCCGTGGGCGCCGGCGCGGACGCGAGCGCCTGCTGCACCAGCGCCGCGCCGCTGGCCTGGGTCAGCTCGCCGTGGTAGACGGTGCAGACGGTGTCGGCGCCGGACTCGCCTAGCGCGCGCTGGAAGCCGCTCACGCGGTCATCGGAGGTGGCCACGCCGGCGGGACCGGCCAGCACGGCGAAGCGCCCGTGGCCCAGGTCGAGCAGGTGCCGGCCAAGCAACCAGGCGCCGTGCTCCGAGTCGCAACGGACCACGTCGGCCGGCACATCGTCGGCGCGGCGATCGAGCACCACCACGGGCGTGTGCTGCTGCCGCGCGAAGCGCACCGACTCGGCCGCGCCGCGGGCCGGCACCAGCAGAATGCCGTCCACCCGCTGTTGCAGCAGCAACTGCAGGTAGGTCTGCTCCTTATCGGCGCGCTCATCGCTGTTGCAGACGATGACCATGTAGCCGGCCTCGCTGGCGGCGTCCTCCACACCGCGCGCCACGGTGGTGAAGAACGGGTTGGTGATGTCGGTGAGCACCAACGCCAGCGTCTCGCTTCGCCGCGAGCGCAGACTGCGCGCCAGCCGATTCGGCACGTAGCCCAACTCGGCCACCGCCGCCTCGACCCGCGCGCGCAACTCGTCGGCCACGTAGCCCGAGTTGTTCACCACCCGCGACACCGTGATCGGTGCCACGCCGGCGCGTTTGGCCACGTCCTGGATGGTCGGCATCCGCCTCGCCTCACCTCATCTCGCTCGATGTGGTAACGTTACCATAGGGCTGGGTTGCGAGTCAACCGGTGCTGGTGCGACAATGGTCGCGCGCGGACCTTTGGGGGCGGGTGGAGCAGGGCCATGCGTATAGTGAGCGCGCTGATCGTCGGTCTGGGTCTGGTGGTCGCGGGGCTGCGTGCCGACGATGGCCCGCCGGCGAACTGGCCGCGCTACCTCAAGGACTACCGGCTGCCGGCGGGCCGCACCTGGTCGCAGTACCGGGTCCGCGCGCAGGACCACATGCCGCAGGCGCTGGTTCCGGCCGGTGAGTTCAGCATGGGCGCGCCGGTTGATGAGCGCGACGCCCTGGATAACGAGAAGCCGGCCAAGGTGGTCCAGGTGTCCGCCTTTTGGATTGACCTGCACCCGGTGACGGTGGCTCAGTACCGCCGGTTCCTGGAGGTCACCCGGCGCCCGCGGCTGTGGCTGCCGGCGTTCAGCCAGCCCGACCACCCGATGGTCATGATCAACTGGGACAACGTGGTGGCCTATGTGGACTGGGTGGGCGCGCGGCTGCCCACCGAGGCCCAGTATGAGAAGGCGGCCCGCGGCGGCACCACGACGCGGTTCCCCTGGGGCGACCAATGGTCGGCCGAGCAGGCCAACGGCGCGAAGGAGCGCGGGCGCACGACGGCCATCGGCACCTACCCGGCGAACGGGTACGGCCTGTTGGACATGGTCGGCAACATCTGGGAGTGGTGCCAGGACTACTACGCCGACCGGTGGTACGCGGCGATGCCGAGCGTCGACCCGTGCAACACCCAGCCCGGCCCGAAGCGCGTCCTGCGCGGCGGCTCGTGGTGCGGTGACCGGCGCTTCCAGCGGGTCTACTACCGCGGGCGACTCGAACCGGGCGGCCGCATCGACTGCCTCGGCTTCCGCTGCGTCGAGGCGCCGTAGCGGCGCGGCCGGCGCGTCAGTACGCTCCGGGTCGGTGACCGCTCCGCGTGGCGCCGTCGCGGGTCAGCAGCACGGCGTTGGTCGGCAGACCGGCCGGCACCGCGGGCGCGGTCGGCGCGTCGCTCCAAGCGAAGTCGGGCGGCGCCACGCCGGTCGCCGTGGCGACGTTGCCGCCGGGCACGGGCCGGAAGTCGCCGGCCGCCGGCGACTGCAACTGCGGCTCGGCCGCGTTGATGGTGTTGGTCGCGCGCACCTGGGCCTGGTCGATATGCGTCGCGTTGTCCAGGCCGAGGGGCAGGTCGGCCGGGCCGTTGAAGACCACGTTGCCGGCCAGGCGCACGTCATCGTCGGCCAGCGACGGGCTGGGGACGTTCTGGAACAGGCCGCCGGGCGTGACGGGGCCATGGGCGTCGAAGTGCTGGTCCATGGTGCGGGTGCCGGGCGGGTTGTAGAGCAGGTTGTTGTACACGTACACGTGCTTGTTCGGAATGACCTCGTTGGTGGCGTTCTGGCTCGGCGTGGCCGTGCCCCAGGCGCCGAGGGCGAGCAGGCGCTGGCACTCGGCCACGTTGCCGTCGCAACTGCGGCTGCCGTGCACGAACTGCACCAACACATAGCCGCGGTCGGTGGCGATCCCTACGCGGTAGAGCGTATTGTGCGCGAACAGGATGTTGTAGCCGCCGGCCGCGCTGAGGCCGACGCCCTGAATGTCGTGCAGCACGTTGTTGACCACCTTGATGTCGTAGGCTTCGTAGT
Source organism: uncultured Fimbriimonadaceae bacterium (assembly GCA_964531735.1). Classification (GTDB taxonomy): domain Bacteria; phylum Armatimonadota; class UBA10988; order UBA10988; family UBA10988; genus CAZHGD01. Next base: position 7,911 of record CAZHGD010000106.1, read on the forward strand.
GCAGCCACGGCGCGACCATGAACTCCAGTCCGGCGCCCTCGCCGGTCTGCAGGCCCAGACCGCAGTGGTCGATCTCGTTGCCCTCGATCCGCAGGTAGGCCGAGCCGCCCTTGACATAGCAGCCCCACTCGCCGCCGTCGTGAAGGCGGCTGGCCAAGATGTGGCCGTACTGCGTGGAGACGAAGTCCACGACCGTCTGGTAGGCGCCGCTGACGTCGCAGTCCTCGACGTAGAGACTGCGGCACTGGTTGGCCTTGAGCACCTCCTGGAACGCCTGCGGTGTCTGTCCGACGATGGTGCAGCCGCGCACCAGGACATGGTCGCCGGCCTCGAAGTGCAGCACGTTGTTGCCCCACCCGTTGGCCGCGCCGCCGGCGACCAGGTTGAGGTTCAGCAGGTACAGGTAGGCGACGTTGCGCAGGTTCAGCCCGCCCTGAAGGGTCACCGTGCCGGCGCCGTTGGCGGCTTGCAGGATCAGCGGGTGCGCGGCGCTGGCGCGGCGGTCGGCGAAGTCGTTTAAATGGGCCTCGTCGTAGGGGTAGACGCCGGGCAGGAAGTTGATGCGCCAGCCGGCGGCGCTGAAGTCGGCGGCCCGCTCCCAAGCCGCGGCCAGCGTGCGCAGCGGCGCCTGCCGTGAGCGGCCGTTGCCGGTGTCGCTGCCGTTCGGGCTGACGAACAGGTCGTTCAGCGGCGCCGGGTTGCCAATCTCGTACCGGGCGCCGGTCGGCAGCACCGCCGGACCGGCCGTGCCGCCGTTGCCGCCGTTGTTGCCGTTGCCGCCCGTTCCGGTGGCACTGCTGCCACCGCTCGGGCCGGTGCTCTGCGCCTGTCCGCCGCCGCACGCGGCGAGCAGCGACAGCGCGGCCAGCATGATCAACCACGTCACGGCGAACCGATGGCGCATGGCGACAGCCCTTTCGGCGCGGCGGCCCCGCCGGGCCGCCCAGTCTACCGGCCAGCCGGTGATCTTTGGCCAACCGCGGGCGCCATCCTGCCGGCCTACTTGCCCGCGGGCTTGGCCCAGCGCTGTCGCCAGACCGGCCAGAGCGGGTCCGGCGCGGTCCAGCGCCGCGTGAAGGTCAGCGGCAACGGCGCCGTGGCCAGCAGCTCCCAGGTGGTTTGCGGCAGCACCTCGACACCGTCCACTCGCCAGCCGCCGAGCACCGGCCGCCGCGCGATCTCGTCCGTGGCCGGCGAGCCCTTGGTACGGGCCTCGTACCACTCGGTGAACGGCCACAAGCTGGCCACCGTCAGCTCGTCCTGCTCGGGCAGCCGGCAGGTCACCCGGCCGGTCTCCGGGCTGAAGACCACGTCGAAGCCGGCGTAGTACCAGCAGTCGCCGGTGAAGGGCCGGCCCTGGTCGTGCAGCGGGTTGAGCCGGTCGCGGACGCGTTCGCCGGCCAGATACTCGGCCAGCTTGGCGCGCGGCACCCGCCACCGCGTGACCCGCGCGCGCGGCAGCCAAGCGGCCAGGTCCTCAAAGGTCAGCGCCGCCTGCGGCCCGAACCGTTCCGGCTCGTCGTAGAGGCACTTGCGCGCGATGATGGCGACGTCGGCCTGCGCGCGCACGCGCAGGAACTCGGCATACCAGGCGCCCAGATTGTACAGCTCCAGCGGCTGGTCGAGCCGGCCGACCACCTGCTTGGCGTTGGGCATGTGCTGGGTGTACTGCTCGGCCAGCCACTGCGCCACCTCGGCCTTCACCGGCCAGTCGGCGGCGGGCGTCAGGTGCTGCGCGCGATAGCGCACCACCTTGCGCGCGGTGGTGTCCCAGGTCAGGTCGAGCTGACCCAGGCACTGCCCCATCGCGCCGGCCTGGACCACCACCACGCCGGTCTTCTGCCAGAGCGCCGCGGTCACCGCGGCGGGCGGCACGGAGTGCGTGTGCCCGCCGACGATCACGTCGAGGCCCGGCACGTCGGCGGCCAGCGTACTGTCGGTCACCTTGTCCGGCGCCTCGAACGACATCGGTTGCAGGCCGATGTGGGTCACGGCGATGACCAACTCGGCGCCTTTGGCCCGCAGTTCGGCCACCGCTTCGCGCGCGGCAGGCACGATGGTCTTCGAGACGTAGAGGTCGGACGGGTGCTTCGGGTTGAGTCCGTAGGTGTCGAGGGTCAGGCCGAACAGGCCGACCTTCACGCCGGCGAGCTCGGTCAGCCAGGTAGCGGTCAGCCCGCGCGGCAGCCGTTCGCGTGGCGTGGCCACGTTGGCGCACAGGAAGCGCAGCCCGCTGGTCTCGGCGAACTCGTACAGCCGGGCGCCGCCGTAGATCCACTCGTGGTTGCCGAAGGTCAACGCATCGTAGCCCATGCGCGCCAGCGTGCCGACCATGGTCTCGCCGCGTGTGGCCGTGGCCACCGGCGACCCGCGGTCGAGCCAGTCGCCGCCGTCGAGGAACAGCGTGGCCGGGTGCTCGGCGCGCCACTGCGCCACCTTGCCCGCCAGGCGCGGCAGGTTGGCCACCGACTGGTGCAGGTCGTTGGTGTGGAACACGGTCAGCGGCACCTCGGCCGCCGAGGCCGCGAGCGCGCAGAGCAGGACGGCCAGCAAGGCGGTGCGGGTGGGTCGCGGCATGGGCGTCTCCGGCGGTGGCGGCGCGGAGGCGCCGCGTGCGGGTTGGGTTCGGCGGGGACGGTCGGAGACCTGCTGACGACGCGCTGGCCGCACCGGACCGCGCGGGCCGACTCAGGTCAGGTCCATCATCCGCTTGAGGGCGGCCGAGACGCGGCGCATGTCGTCGGGTCCAAGGCGGCCGATTGGGTCGGCCAGCCGCTCCTTGCTGATGGTCTGCAGTTGCTCGCACTTCACGTCCGAGGTCGTCCGCAGACCGTTCTCCGGCGTCGGTTCGAGCCGCACGTGCGACGGCACGTCGCGGCCCGAGCGGCTCACTGCGGCGACGACGGTGTTCGGGTAGTTCTCGTTGCGGTTCGCGGCATCGGCCTGGACCACCAACGCCGGACGCAAGCCCGCCTGCTCCGACCTGCGGCCCGGCGACCAGTCGACCCAGCAGAGGTCGCCGCGGCGAAGGTCACCTCTATGCCTGCTCACGCAGCATCACCTCCTGCTGCGCCGGCAGTGCGTACTCGACCTCGCAGCCTTCGGCGTCGCCGCCCAGGACGGTGAACGAGTCGTAGAACCGCTGCTCCTCGTCAGCCTGCAGAGCGGCCGCCAGGCCCTCGCGCAGCAGGGCGTTGAGGCTGATGCCGCGGCGCCGGGCCAAGTCGCGTGAAGCCTGGTAGAGCGGGCCGGGCAAGCGGACCGAGACACTGGTCACTGCGCCATCTGAACCCATCGTCTGCCTCTGGAAGGTGGTACCAGTCGAGCATACCAGAGTTGCATTTCAGATGGCGATGTCACGCGGTGTGGACGGGTTGAGTCCAAGCCACCGTCAGTCGGGGCTCGCCCAGACGCGCCCGCACCGAGGAGGCCGAAGGCCCATGCTTGGCCCTGCCGGTGCAGTCGGGTCGGGCCGCGACGCTACCCATCGGGGGGCTTCTCCCGGCTCACCCCTCGCACCGGCGCCGCCGCCGAGCCTTCGGCACCGCCCAGGCGGGACAGGGCGGTCTCGGGCATCGGCTCCTTGCTGGGCAGCGACGGGTCGGCCGCCCGGGCGGAGAGGACGCGCTGCACCGCAGACGCGAGGAGTTCCTGCCGCGGTGGTGCAAAGACAGATGGTACAATGGCACCGGTGCACCGAGCCAGCGCGTCGGTATGTTCGTCACCGGCGCCCCGCCGCGTCGGCACGTGCTCTGCCAACAGGACGCGACCTATGAAGAAGGCGGACTTCACGGCATTCCTTCGCACTCGAAGCTCGTCGGTGGTGGACTGGGGAAGGCGTCGGCAAGAGTGGCTCGCTGCGCTCCAGGAGCTGCTAGAGACGGTGCAGGGGTGGCTGGCCGAGTACTCGGACGACGGGGTGATCCGCGAGGCCATGTGGTGCGACCTGGAAGAGGAGGGCCTGGGGCGGTACCGGGCGCCTGGGCTGCTGATCCGCTTCTACGGGCTGGAAGCCAGACTGGAGCCCGTCGGCGCGCAGATCATCGGCGCCCGCGGGCGGGCCGATCTGAAGGGGTTCCACGGTGCCGTGAGGTTCGTGCTGGTGCCGGAGGATGCCGACCGCCCGAGCACCAGGCAGCTTGAGGCAGCGGCATCGGACTGTGTATGGAAGATGGCCACGCCACCGCCCGATGTGCGCTACCGCGCCCTGACCGAAGAGGTGTTCCTGGAAGCGCTCCTGCAGGTTGTCAATGGCGGACCGAGTTAGCTTCTCAGGCCAGCAGCAGAGTCCGCGGGAGGTGGCCACGTTCCGTGCGAACGCGGTGGCGGCGTTGCGTGGCCACTACGACCCGGACAGCCCCGGTGCCGTCGATCGCTGGGCCACCTACGATCCAGATGAGGTCCGCGGCGAATTGTCGGCGTGCCTGCTGGAGCTTGACCGCCAGTCGACCATGGCTCTCCTGGCGGCGGTTGAGGCGACCCTTCGGGTCGACTACCTGGTGAGATGCCATCAGCGCAAGAGGGATCGTCTGTCACGGGCGTTCCGGGCCATCTACAGAGCCAAACAGCAGCGAGCCGAGCTCGATGAGGACATACTCACGACGTGGCAGGTGCACGACCCATCGAAGAGGCATGCATTGGGTGACCTGAAGGGGGCGTTTGGCTACCGCAACTGGTTGGCGCACGGACGCTACTGGACGCCCAAGCTCGGCCGCCGTTACGACTTCGAGACGGTCTACGAGTTGTCCGAGGCCGTGCTGACGGAACTACCCCTGTTGACCAGTGACGACCAACCGCCGCTGGCCCCGAAGCGAAGGTGACGGTGGGTCGCGCTCAGACCGCCGCCGCTTCAGCGGACGGCTCTCCACTCGCCGGCTGAAGCAGGTGTTCGGCCTCGTCGAAGGGCAGGGCGTCTGGCAGATCGTTGATGAACATCCGAAGTAGGTCACCGTGAGCAAGTGCTCTGCATGGGTAACCCAGGTCCTGTCTGATCGCCCTGAGGACGCACTCCATCGCGACCAGGCTGCCATAGTTGGTGTCGGTGGGCTCGCCGTCGCGGGCCGCCTGCATGGCCGCCGCACGGAAGGCGACCCAAGCGGCGACCACGTCATCGCCGCCCCATAGGAGCATCTGCGTCGTCAGGACTCGTAGCCGGTCGATGTAGGAGTCGTCCGGGTCATCCCCGACACCATTGCGAAGCATCGGTAGGATGACGGAGGCCATGAACTCCTCGTAGACGCGCCGTTTGTCGGGTCCGAGCTGTCGGTCGAGCTCGATCTGCCGCTCTTGTCTGCGCTGATGAAGCGCTACGCCCACCGTGGCCCCGGCCGCCAGTATGCCGGCAGCCACGTTCGGCGATAGGCGCGTCAGCATCAGCCACACAAAGAGCTGCCACGGCACCGACGAGCGATACGCCAGTCAGGCTCGTGGCGCACCCCGCACTTGTCCGGCGCGGCCCCTGGCCGTCGTTGTTCTGCACCACCCCCTGCTCCCGGTTGCCGACGGCCCGACTACCCGCCCTGCCGCGAACGAACGCCAAACGACCTTCTCAACAGGAACCCGCAAGTCCGCATGTTATTTCACCTCTGCATCACAGCACGCCCGACCCGGCCCCCTGGCTGACGGCTTGGTGAGTACCTGGTCACACACGGGTCTGCGTCGAGTGGTGGCCGCTATTCCCATCCTCCCGGCTCACCGACAGCCCTCGTTCGGCGCTGGCGCCCTCGTCGCCGGTCAGGCGCGACAGCGCCGACTCGGGCACGGGCTGGTCATCGGGCAACGCGCGTCCAGCGTGCCGCGCGGCGAGCACATGCTGGACCACCGACACCAGCCGGTCATACTCCAGCGCGTGGGTCGAGAGGCTGACGGTGCCGCGCGTCGTGGTGATGGCGGAACCGTGGCGACCCGGCGCGATGCCCGTCACCTCGGACCAGGCGTAGCACTCGCGACGGCCACGAAATCGGACCGACAGTCCACGACCATCGGCCTGCACTTCGCGGGCGCCCCTCAGCAGCAGGTATGCCGGGCCACACACGGCCAGCAAGACGCTCATCTGCGAGATCGCAAACAGCCAGCCGATAGAGATGGCCTCCATGACCTGGCACAGGATGTACAGCGCTGCCCCAACGAGGACCCAGGGATGGCGCCGCGGATCCACACGGCAGACCAGTGAGCCGCCGGGCGGCACCCCCAGCCACTCCTCGATGACCTCGGGAGGCAGCGCTGCGGCCTCGGCGGGTTGGGGCTGGTCGCGCCCCAGGCGCCGTGCGAGTTCGTCTGCCAGAGCGTTGCCGCCGTGGAGCTGCCAGAAGGCGACCGGCGGAATGGCCAGTCGTGCCCGGTGCGGCCGCCACTCGAAGTAAGGCATCCGCCCGAGTGGCCAGGACACGGCGCGGCCCGGCGTGAGCAGCCACAGCCGCTCCTCATCCAGCCAGAGCCAGGTTCGGGCCAGACCCGTCGGCGCGGCCGCGCGACCCGCCCGCTCCGGCGCGGGCACGGCGGCCAGCCGCTCAGCACAACAGCGCTCGACGGCTTGCCGCAAGTCCGCGAGGCCCTCGTGCGCAACGGGCCATGACCAGCGCCCGCGCCGCGTCCAAACGGTCAGCATTTCGCCCTGAAGGTCGGCTCTGTCAGCGGTCAGCGACCGGATGTCCGACCACTGGAAGTGCGCCCACGGCGCGGACCGGACACCAGAGGCGTCGGCCCGTGCTCGGGTGCCCAGCAGAGCATGGGCCAGCCCCAGCGCGGCAGTTGCCACCAGCGGGCCCCAGACCACCGCCGGCAGCAGCGTCAGGTAGGGCAAGCTGGCCAGGAGCGCGAATGCGCTGACGCCGAGCCACGGCGACTGCCGCCGGCGGTCCGCCGCCGACGACCGGCCCACCCACTGCTCGCCCGGCCGCAGCCCCAGCCAGCCGGCGCGATGCTCAGCCGGCAGCGACTCGACCCAGGCGTCACGCTCGGCTTCCCACGGCGCAATCTGGCGCTCGATGGCCTCGGCCGTGGCGCGGTCGACGCTGAACGCGCCCTGCGCCGTGACCACCCAGCAGCGCCGCCGGCGCCAGTCGATGAAGAACACCTCGGCCCAGGGCACGACGGTGATGCGGCGCCAGCGCCGCACGATCAGCCCGTCGCCGCCAACGCGCACACGCATCGAGCTACCTTTCGGGCGGTTCGGCCAACGCGTCGGGCTGGCTGAGCGAGAGGCCCCGCGCCGCGGTCGCCCCCTCGTCGCCGGTCAGGCGCGACAGCGCCGCTTCGGGCACGGGCTGTTCTTGCGGCAGCGCCAGGCCGTCCTCGCGCGCGGCGAGCAAGCGGCGGATGATGCCGATGATGCGGTCGTGGCCGCGGGCGAAGATCGAGATGGTCACGTTGCCGCGTGCCGTGCGGAGGATCCAGAGCCGCGGCATGGGCTCCACGCCGGTCACTTCGGACCAGGCGAACCGTTCCCGCCGGCCGCGCCGGAGGACACTGAGTCCTTGGGCGTCGGCCCGCACCGCTCGCGCGCTGCCCAGCAGCATGGCGGCAGAGCTGAGCAGCATGAAGACCGGCCCGGTGGCGCCGGCGAAGGCCGGGCGGCCGGCCCAGAGGAGGGCCACGAAGAGCAGGGCCGCGAGCAAGGCGCTCAGGCCGACCATGGCGATGGTACTGCGGCTCAGGCGGCATTCGAGCGCGCCGCCCGGCGCGACGCCGAGCCAGCGCTCGATGGCTTCGGGGGTCACCTGGCCCATGTCGTCACCGGCCGGCACGCCTGCGGCCAGGTGCTCCTCGACGGCGTGCGCCAGGGCTGCACCGCCCCGATGCCACCAGAGCTTGATGGTCCGGTTGTCCAGCACCAACCGTGGCCCTTTGGCGAGCCATTCGAGCCGGGTGATCCGCGACCAGGCGTAGCGTTCGGTTCGGCCCGGCGACAGGAGCCACAGCCCGTCGTCGTCCAGCCACAGGCGGGCGCGACCCGCGCGCCGTAACGCCGCTCCGCCGACCGTCGCGCGAGCCATATCGAAGTAGAGCCACGGACACGCGTCGGCGAACACCCCGCGCGGCGATGGCGCGGGCGCCGCTGCCGCGCGCTCGGCGAGACAGCGATCCAGCGCCGCGTCCAGCCGGTCAGCGCCGGCATAGGTGCGCACCACCGGCCATGGACCGCGGCGCGTTGCCACCAACCGCAGCCACTCGTCCGGTGCCGGTGGGTCCAGCAGCCCCCTTGCCGTCGACTCGCGCAGTTCCGACCACCGGAACCGGCCAGCGGGAGTCACCACGCCATCGGCGGTGGCCGACAAGGTGAACCGAGGTTTGCTGCGCGCAACCGTCAGCAGGCCGACCGTCGGCAACGCGGCCATCACGGCCAGCCGGGCGTGACCCAGCATGATGGCCGCCGCCGCGAGGAGAGCAGAGCCGGTGGCCAGCAGGATCAGGCAGGTGTTCTCGGCTCGCCGGCCGGACGTGGAGGGCGCGACCAGCAGCGTCTCGCCCGGCCGCAGCCCCAGCCAGCCGGCCCGGTGCTCCGCCGGCAGCGACTCGATGCAGGCGTCACGCTCCGCCTCCCACGGCGCAATGCGCCGCTCGATGGCCTCCGCGGTATCGTGATCGACGCGGACCATGCCCTGCGAGGTGGCCACCCAGCAGCTACGGCGGCCCCATTCGATGGTGAACACCTCGGCCCAGGGGACCAGCGCCTGACCCTCGGCGCGCGCCAGCACCAGCCCGTCTGCGGCCACCCTAGCCTGCATGGGTGCGAGTTCGACGGTTGCGCGGCCAGTTCCTGCCGGCGGCCTCGCCCTCTTGCGGCGTTAGGCCAGTCAGCCCCGCGCGACCTGCCCCGTCACCTCGCGCCCGGCCCGCACCGTCACCGCGCGGGGCCAGGTCAGCTCGCCCGCGCCGGTCAGCACCAACCGGCGCAGGCGCACCGACCCTTCGCTCACGCTCAAGGTCACCGTCAGGCCGTCGGCCGTGGGCTCCTGGCGGAGCGTGCCCCAGGCGCTGCCGTTCGACCAGAACCAGGTCACCGGCTGGTCGGCCGCGGCGAAGGTCATGGTGCGGGTGACGCCCGACCACTGGAAGCCGGTCAGCGCCAGAATGGCCGCCCAGCTCGCCATGGCGCGCGCGTAATGATGGCCGCACTCGGCCTCGTCGAACGGGCTGCGGCGGCGTCCGTCGTAGCGGTCGCGAATGGCCTGCATACAACGCAGACCCTCGTCGAGCTGGCCTTCGTAGAGCATGTGGACCGCGGCGGTGTACTCGAAGCCGGTCATGACCTCGTTGTAGTAGGGGAACGGCCGCTTCGGTCGCCGGCCCTTCGGGTAGGTCGCCATGAGCAGCGCCGACTCATCGGCCAGCGCGAAGCTGCGCAGGTGGTTGAAGTGCGCGTGGAGGCTGTCCTTGAAGTTGTAGCGCCGGATGCTGGCCAGCGTGGCGCCAACGTGCGCAGGGTCGAGCAGGTGGCCGAGACCGCAGACATGGGCCACGAACTGGCCGACGAGCTGGTCGACCAGGCAGCCGGCGCCCAGTTGCAGCTCGGGCTCGGTCAGGTTGCGCGCGCCCATGCTGTCGTGGCGCAGGCCCGGCGCAATGGCCAGCGGGTCGGCCGGCGGCACGATGCGGTGCTCGTAGTACTCGCCGTTGAACAGGTGGCGGTCGACCCACTTGCGCCCGCGGCGCGACAGGTCGCGGCAGCGCTTGGCGAACGCGCGGTCGCCGACGGCGCGGGCCATCTCTTCGGCGGCGCGCAAGGCGCCGAGATACCAGCCGGTCATCTGCGGGTTCGGGCCGTAGTACTCCACGTCCATGGTGTTGTGCTGGCAGCCCTCCATGACGCCGTCCTGATCGGCGTCCCAGCCGCCCGAGACCCAGCAGAACTCGACCGCGCGCTTCGCGTGCGGCCAGAGCGCCTCGAGGAAGGCCCGGTCGCCGCTGAGCTGCCAGTCGCGGTAGAGCTTGAGCAGACAGCCCATCTGCCCGTCCGCGGCGGCCAGGCCGAACCGGGTGGCGCGCTGGAGCGGCAGGTCGACGCGGAAGCTCATATGGCCGCGGTCGCTGGTGCAGAAGGCGAACTCGACCTCGCGCATGGTGCGGGCCAGGTCGCCGAACAGGAACGCGGTGGCCTGCTCGTAGTTCCACACGTGCGTGCAGGAGCCGTGGCAGCAGCCTTGCCGGTCGCCACAGCCTTCCCAGCCGTAGAAGCGCCCGTCGGGCGTGCGGAAGCTGGTCTGCGAGCGCAGCGCCGGCAGGTTGTAGAGCGCGGCCTCCTTGACCACCGCCGGCAGATCGCTGTCGCAGAGCGCGGTGACGAAGGCCACGGTGCGCTGCTCGAGGCGCGGCAGGCGCGCGGCGACGTCGGCGGCCACGGCCCAGGCGTCCGGCCAGCGCGTGGTGTAGTAGTTGCCGATCACCTCGGGCGGCGTGTCGGGCAGCGCGGTCCAGGTGGTGCGGTTGGGGAAGTGCCAGGCCAGCACGAAGACCACCGTGCGCTGCTCGCCCGGCGGAATGCGCAGGCGCACCGCCAGCGAGGCGCGCGGGTCGTCCACGCCGTCGACCGCGCGCTCGTCGAGCCGACCGTCGGCCGAGAAGTCGTCCCAGAAGTCGAGCAGCGAGTCGCCCCAGTTGAGCCTGGCCCAAGCGGTCCGGTGCGTCACGCCGGCCCGGGCGGTGGTGGCCAGCGCCATGGTGCCCCATTGCTCGGCCGCCGGCGCGACGCCGTCGCTCGACAGGCGCAGGCCGCGCACCGACTTCTCGGCGAGCCACTCGTTGCGGTTCTGCTTGGCCGCTCCGGCGCTGCCGTCGTGGCCGATGAAGTTGGGCACCGTGCCGGCAATGGCCGCGTCCACGGCGACGTCGCCAGGATTGGTGAGCACGTAGCGCAGGATGGCGACCGGCAGGCCGCTGGCCTCGGAGTCGCCGGGCACGAGCGGGTTGAACGCCTCCAAGCGCACGCGCAGCGGCACATCGGGGTCGGCCAGGGCGAGTTGCGCCAGCGGGTAGGCCGCGGCGAACTCGCACTCGCGGAAGCGCGGCAGGCCGTGGTTGGGCGTGCCGGCGCCGAAGCCGCCTTCGTACGGCGGCTGGAGCATGCCCTCCAGCGCGCGGGTCACCGCGGCGCCACCGACGGGTCGCGCCCACAGCGCGAAGAACGCCTGGCCCGGCGTGAAGCCCTTAGCGGGGCGATTGACCACTTCCCAGTCGCGCAGGTCACCGCGTCCGCCGAGCGAGACGGTGCCGGTGCCGAGACCGCCGAGCGGCAGGGCCACACAGCGCAGGTGCTCGCCGCGGTAGCGGGTCAGCACGGGCCAGGTCGGGTTCCAGGGCATGTTGGGCTCCTGAGGGCGAGCGGGTGGGTGGGCTGGCTGGTGCGGCCGGACCTGTCAGCAGACCGACCGGTCGGCCGCCGACCGGTCGGTCTGATCGCGCGCTGAGTGCGGCTACTCGACGCCGAGCAGCTCCACGTCGAACAGCAGGGTCGCGCCACCGGGTATCTTCGGCGGGCTGCCAGCGTCACCGTAGCCCAGCTTCGACGGAATGGTCAGCTTGCGCTTGCCGCCGATCTTCATGCCGGCGACACCTTCATCCCAACCCTTGATCACCTGCCCGGCGCCCAGGTTGAAGCTGAACGGCTCACCGCGGTCGACCGAGCTGTCGAACTTGGTGCCGTTCTCCAGCGTGCCGGTGTAGTGGACCTTGACCTTCTTGCCCTTGACCGCTTCGGCCCCGTCGCCGACCTTCACGTCCTCGTATTTGAGGCCCGACGGCAGCGTCGTCGTGGCACCGGCGGCCGCGGCCGGCTTCGGCTCTTCCTTCTGCTTCGGCCAGGCGTCCTCGGCGTCGCGCTCCCAGCCCGGCTTGACCGGGCCCTTGGCAACTTCGGGCTCGGCCGGCGCCGGCGCCGTGGCGAAGGCGGTCGGGGTGGCCGGTTTGGCCGCGTTGGCCGGTTCCTTGGCCTTGTTGCAGCCGGTGAACAGCAGGCCCAGCAGGACCAGGGTCAGTACGAATCGCGTCATCGCTCCACCTCTGCGGTTGATAGGCCGGCATGATAGCACACGCCCGCCGCCGTGACGGGGAGTCCTGTCACCGGGCGCCGCATTACAGCGCAGGGATCGCCACGGTCCGGCCGTCTGACCGACGCCGTGGCCGACCACGCCTTCGCGCTGCTCCTCGCGCTGGCGCGGCGGCTGGCCGAAGGTGACCAGCCGATGCGGGCCGGCGGCTGGCGGCCACACCAGGGCGTGGCCGCCAGCGCCACCTTGGGCTTCCTCGACTTCGGACTACTGGCCAGGGCGTGCTGCAACCTCACGCGCGGTGCAAGCGCGTGCGCTGCCGTCGAGGAACGCGAAGTTGGCCCTGTCGCGGCCCTCATTGGGATGGCGGCCCCAGGACACGGCACGCAAGTCGCCATGCGCGTTCCAGCCAGCCTCGCTTTCAAAGAGCAGCACCACTCCAACAGCATGTTCGCCACGGCTCATCTCGGGAGTAGCGTTGGCTTGCATATCACGAATCGCGCGGCCGGCCGCTCCTCCGATATCTGCGGTGTGCGTCCCGGCCAGCGCCGAGTTGTAACCGAACGAACACCGTGCCGATCTGCGGCTAGGACACTGGAAGAGCGCCTCTGGGCCTCCAGCTGCGCCGATCAGTTGCGCCACTTCGCTGTCCAACAGCTTCAGCGCCGGCAACCTGTCGTCGGGCACAGGCGGGTGGCGGTGTGCGTACGGCTCGATGGCCGCGCACCAGTTGGTGGCAAGGGGCAGTCGTTCGTCCCAGTCCATGGTGTACGTCTGCACCACAAGGCTCAGGACCCGCATACGGTACAGGCACAGGGCGCTCTTCTTCGCCTGCACAGCCTGGCTAGCAAGCCGGCCGGCGGCCAGCCCCACCAGGACCAACACCGCAACAACGGCCAGCTTACGCCAATCGCGCAAGTAGGCCATCTGTCTCTCCCCGAGGCGGCACTGCTGAGCCCATCACCGCCGAGTCTGGAGTCACTATCGGGTCCATTGTGGTGACGTCGAAGCGGAGGCGTCAAGAGCAGGATCACCGACCTCGGCGGCCAACTGCTGTCCATGGACTTCACCGTCGCCGTCACCGCGCGTGCCTTCATGGACGACGGTCAAGACGAGCTCCCGTGGCTACAGGCCGCCGGCGCGCGGCTGGGCCAGGTCGCGTATGGTCCGCTGACCGCCGCGCAACTCGTGCCGGTGCTGCGTGACGCCGACGCGGTCATCGCCAGCGGCGACGCCTATACCGACGAGGTGCTGGCCGCCTGTCCTCGCTTGCAGCTCATCGCGCGGTGGGGGGCCGGGTTCGACTCGGTCGATCTGGCGGCCTGCACGCGGCACGGCGTGCTCGCCACCCGGGTGGTCGGCTGTCTGACCGACGCCGTGGCCGACCACGCCTTCGCGCTGCTCCTCGCGCTGGCGCGGCGGCTGGCCGAAGGGGACCAGCAACTGCGGGCCGGTGGCTGGCGGCCACTCCAGGGCGTGGCGGTGGCCGGCGCGACGCTGGGTCTGGTCGGCTTCGGACCCATCGGCCAAGGCGTGGCCGACCGCGCGCGCGGCTTCGCCATGCGCGTACTCGTGCACGATCCGTACCAGGGCGACGACGTCCTGAGAGCGCATCGTGCCTCGCGGGCTCCGTTGGCGACGCTGCTGGCCGAGAGTGACTTCGTCTCACTCCACGCCGCCACCAGTGCCGAGACCCGCCACCTGATCGACGCCGCGGCGCTGGCGACCATGAAACCGACCGCGCTGCTGATCAACACCGCGCGCGGCCAGTTGGTCGATGAGGGCGCGCTGCTCGCGGCGCTGGAGAACGGGCAACTGGCCGGCGCGGCGCTCGACGTCTACGGCCTGGAGCCCTTGCCGGCCGATGCGCCCATCCGCCGTGCGCCGCGGACGCTGTTGATGCCACACAGCGGCTTCAACACGCAGGCCAGTGCGCGGGCCGTCTCTCACGAGACGGCATCGGCGGTGGTCTCCGTGCTGGCCCGACGAGTGCCGGCGAACCTGCTGAACCCCGAGGTGCTGGCCGCGCCGAACCTGCGGGCGCGCGTGAGGAGCGACTGAGCTACTGCGCCACCTGCATGGCCAGCGCGCCCAGGGCGCGGCGCAGGTCCTCGAGGTTGACCGGCTTCTGCAGGCGCGTGTCGATCTCTTCGGCCTGCACGACCTCGGCCGGCAAGCGGGCGTCGAGGCCCGTGATCAGCACGACCTTGGTCTGCGGGCTGCGGCTCTTGATGGTACGCGCGACCTGTAGGCCCGACATGCCGGGCATGCCCCAGTCGGTGATGACCACATCGTGCTGCCGGGGGTCGAACAGCGTCACCGCCTCCTTGCCGTCGGAGGCGATGGTGGCCTTGTGCCCCAAGGCCATCAGGAGCTGCCCGAGCGTGTCGCGGACCATCGCCTGGTCATCGACGACCAGCGCGTGCAACGGTGGGGCCTCGCCGACCTCGATCGGCGCCGCCGGAATGGCCCGGCCGCGCGCGGCGCGCTCCTGCGAGCACGGCAGCGACAGGAAGAACTCGGTGCCGACGCCGGGGCTGCTGACCACCCGGATGTCGCCGTTGTGGCGCTGGATGATGCCGTAGGCCACCGACAGGCCCAGGCCGGTGCCCTTCTCGCCGCCGGTGGTGAAGAACGGCTCGAAGCAGCGGCGACGGACCTCCTCGGTCATGCCGCAGCCGTTGTCGCGCACTGCCACGACCACCTGATCGCCCTCGTCCCAGGTGCGGCAGAGAATCCGACCGCCCTGGCCCATGGCGTTGACCGAGTTGAGGATCAGGTTGATCAGCACCTCGCGGATCGCCGCCGCGTCCACCTCGACACCGTTGCGAGCGCGCAGCTCCAGTTCCACGGTGATGGGCTTGTCCACTTGGCCGGGGTCGTGCTTCCAGCGCGGCTCGGTCATGGCCACGGCGTCGGCCACCAGCTCGTTGACATCGCAGGCGGCCGTCTTCGGCGGCTCCTCCTTGGCGAAACTGCCGATGCGCTGGACCAGCAGGGCCGCGTCCTGGGCCGTGCGCTCGATGATGCGCAGGCGGTGGAGCACGTCGGCCGGCAGGTCCTCCATCAGCGCGAGTTGGGCCGAGCCGAGGATGGCCATCAGCGCGTTGTTGAAGTTGTGCGCCACGCCGCTGGTCATCTCGCCGATGGCGCGCATCTTCTCGATGTTGACCGCCTGGTCCTGCGAGCGCTCCAGGTCGCGATAGGCTTGCTCGAGCGCGGCCTGGTACTCGATCAGGTCGCGCTCGGCGCGCATCCGCTCGAGCGCGATGGCCGCCTGGGTGGCGAAGGCTTGGACGCGTTCGAGGTCACGCGTATCGACGGCTTCGCGCGAGCCCAGGCCGAGCAGGCCGATCAGCTCGTCGCCGACGAGCAGCGGCAGGACGAGACAGGAGCGGAAGTCGAGAATGCGGGCCACGTCGGGCACCAGCGCCCGGTAGCGGCGCGACTGTGTGTGGGCGCCCAGCACGGCGGCGAAATCGCCCGAGACGAACGGCACGCGCGTCGAGACGACCTGCGCCACGGGCGTGCCTTCGCGCAACGGCAGGCGGATGGCGGCGAGCGGCTCGCCGAGCAGCGATTGCACCGCGGCGACGCGACGCTCGGCGCTGGTGGAGAAGCGGGCCATGCGCAGGTCGTCCACGCCGGCGTCACGCAGGTAGATGACCGCCAGCGACGACGGCACGATCTCGGCGACGCCGTCGACCACGCGTTGCAGGACCTCGTCGAGGTCCTCGCTCTGGTGGATCGCCGCGTCGATCTCGCGCAGGCGCAGCAGCTCGCGGTGGCGGGCGTGCAGCGTCTCGTTGACCTGCCGCAGGTCGCCGGTGCGCTGGCGCACGGCGTCCTCCAGGTGACCGGCCAGTTCGCGGTACTTGGCCTCCGACATCAGCAGGTCGGACTCGATGCCGGCCAGCGTGCGCACCAGGTAGTTGAGCACGCAGGCCGTGGCCAGCAGCGCGCCGATGACCACACCCGTGGCGGCCAGGGCCGATAGGGCCGGCTCGCCGGTGGTGGTTGGCACGGTGCTCCAGCCGACGGCCTGCGCCACCTGCGTGGCGGCGTGGCCCAGTCCGCACAGCGCGGCGGTCAGGAACAGGCCCTCGCGCGGTGACAGCAGTGTGGCCACGAACAACGGAAAGATGAACAGGAACTGCACCGCGGCGGTCAGCGGCGTGGTGCAATGGACCGCCAGCACGCTGGCGAAGCTGTCGAGGCCCAACTGCAGGACGTTGGCCCGCGGGCTCTCGCCGCGCCGGTGCAGCAGGGCCGTCAGAAGCGCGTTGTAGGCCAGGATGCCGAGTGCGGTCAGCAGTCCACCGGTGTCGCTGCCGCCGGTCGTGGCCCAGGCGCCGTAGCCGAGGAGCAGCACCACGGCGCCGAACAACCATCGCGCGCCCAGCACGCGCTGGACGCGTCGGGGCACGATCAGACCAGGGGGGCGGTGACTCACGGCTGCAACACCATCGACAGTGGGCCGGGCTCGAGGCCCGCGTCGCGCAACTCGTTGATCAGACGCGGCAACACCTCGGCGGTGGCCGGCGAGGCAATGTGCATCAGCACGATGGCGCCCGGTTTGAAGCCCTTGGCCTTGACGCGCGCCAGGACGTCATCGGCCGTGGTGCCCTTGCGCCAGTCGAGCGCGTCGACGGTCCAGTAGACCGGCAGGAACCCGTGACGCAGCAGGGCCCGCAAGACGCGCAGATCACGGTCACCGTAGGGCGGTCGCAGGTAGGGCCGGTAGGCCTGGCTGGCCTGTCGCAGCAGCGCCTGCTCGGCCTGTTCGGCCTCGCTCAGCAGGCCCGACTCGCTGAGGCGGGTGAACTGCGGGTGCGTCATGCTGTGGTTGCCCACCTCATGACCGGCCGCCGCAATCCGTTGCACCGTGCCGGGGAAGCGGCGCGCGAAGCCGCCGGTCAGGAAGAACGTGGCCCGGATGCCGCGCGACTTGAGCGTCTCGAGAATCGGTCCCACGGGCCGGTCATCCCAGCAGCCGTCGAGCGTCAGGGCCACGCGCTTCGGGCCGGTCAGGCCGCGGGCGAGCTCGTTGGCGGCCAGCTCCAGGCTGGCTGAGCCGCCTTGCCATTCATGAGTGAAGCCGGGCGGCAAGGTCAGCGTGCCCAGCCGCGCCTTGCGCCGGTCGCGCGGTGTCGGCCCGGCGGGCGGGGCCGGCTTCGGCGGCTCGGCGGCCGGCTGTGGCGAACTCGGCTGGCTCGGCTTGGCAATCGGCTGCGGCGCGGGCTGGGGCGGCGCCTTCGGCTCCGGTTCGGGCGCCGGCTCGTCAGTGGGCGCAGGCGGGTGGGGCTTGGCGATGGGCTGGTGCGCGCCGGATTTGGCGGGCCGGAGCGATTCCGGCGGCTCGGCAGCCGCCACGCGGCCATCGTCGGCGCGGTCGCGCGCGGCACCAGGCGCGGCGACGGGCCGGTGGCCCAGCCGGCCGAGGCCGAACACCAGGCGGGAGGTCCAGCTCGACGGGACCAGACCGGCGTTGTTGGCGATGACGAAGAGGCCGCAGACGCCGATCAACACCAGTGCCACCGTCGCGGCGCGACCGGACGGTGGGCTGGACCGAGGAGTTGCCGGTCGCCCGCGCTTGCCTGCCAAGACTGTTAAGTACCTCCGACTACCGTGCGACGCTCCGCTGGGGCCTGGACCGCGACACGAAGTGGCGAACCGCCGCTGATTCGTTAGAGTGACCGGGTGGGCCGGTGGTGACCCAAAGAAGGGTGAACCGGGCGGCAGACCGGCTAGAGCGGCTCGCCAAGCCGCTCGGCGACGTACTGGCGCACGCGCTCGCCCTCGGCGGCGACCAGCGCGGCCAGGGCTCGCCGCGACGACTCGTCGCCGGCCGTGGCCAAGAGTTGGTCCGCCTGATCCAGCGCGGCGGCCAGCGCTGGGGCC
>CAZHGD010000107.1:0-25647 GCA_964531735.1 uncultured Fimbriimonadaceae bacterium
GCCGTCAACCCCAGCGCGGCTGATGGCCGTCTGGGACACCTGCTTGGGGACAGTATACTTAACTCTACGGGCACCTCATGGGGACAGTATACTTAACTCTACGAGTTAAGTATACTGTCCCCATGAGGTGTCCCCAGGAGGCGTGCCCCATGGAGTGCGAGCCTAGCTTCGTCCGGTGACCGGATAGAGCGGGTCGTGGTAGCCGACGCCCGGATGCCAGCCTGGTGGGTTGAGCTCGTCGATGCGCTGCTCGATGTCCGGTGGCAACTCGACGGCCAGGGCCGCCAGGTTGTCGGCCAGGTGCTCCGGCGTGCGCGGGCCGACGATGGGCGCGGTCACGTTCGGGTTGGCCAGGACCCAGGCGATGGCCAGTTGCGAGAGGCTGCAACCGAGCTGGGCGGCGACCGGGCGCAGGGCGTCGGCAACGGCGAAGTTGGCGGCGCGGTACTCCGTCTCTTCCAGGCGCTTGTTGCCCCGCGCGGCGCGCGAATCGGCCGGCGGCGCGGCGCCCTCGCGGTACTTGCCGGTCAGCACGCCGCGGGCCACGGGGCTATAGCTGACCACGCCCAGACCCAACTCGCGCGCGACCGGCAGCAGCTCCACTTCGCAGTCGCGGTTGACGATGCTGTAGACCGGCTGGATGACGCTCAACGGCCTCCAGTCGTGCAGAGCGCACAGGCCCATCATGCGGGCGATCTGCCAGGCCCAGTAGTTGGAGACGCCGAGGTAGAGCACCTTGCCCTGGCGCACCATGTCGTCGAGGAACGCCAGCGACTCCTCGAGCGGGCAGGTCACATCGGGGCGGTGGAGGTAGTAGAGGTCCACGTAGTCGGTGTCGAGCCGCCGCAGACTGGCCTCCAGCGCGGCGCGCAGGTGCTTGCGGCTGGCGCCGTGGTCGTTCGGCCCGTCACCGGTGGGGATGACGCCCTTGGTGGCCAGCACCACCTGGTCGCGGCGACCAGCCAGCGCCTTGCCGACGATGCGCTCGGATTCGCCGGCGGCGTAGAGATCGGCCGTGTCGACGAAGTTCAGGCCGAAGTCCAGCGCCTGGTGGACCATGCTGATGGACGTGGCCTCATCGGTCGGCGCGGCGAAGTTCATGGTGCCCAGGCACAAGCGCGAGACGCGCACGCCGGAGCGGCCGAGTTGAACGTAGTGCATGTGTACCTCCTGCGTTGCCCTGTGCGGCCGGCGGTTGTCAGACCACCGCGACGCTACGCGCCTGGTCGCGCAATGCCGAGTTGGTCGCAGACGATTCGGGCCGTGACCTCGTTGACCTCGCTGTGCCGTGGCACGGCCACGGTAGACCCGGTGTCGGGATTGCCATATAGCGAATGCCGGGCACCTTCGCGGACCAGACGGCAGCCGTGTCGCTCCAGGTGCTAGACGAGCGCCGTTCGCTTCATGGCGTCAGGCCGCGCTCAGCTCGATGTCCAGCGTATCCCAGACCGCCTCCGGCCCAGCGTCAGCGCGCGCTTGTTCGCTGTAGTACTCCAACAGCATCCGCACGGCGTCCTCGATCATCTCGCGCGCTTCAGCCATGGTCCGACCTTGGCTCACCGCGCCCGGCAGCTCAGGTGCCCGGGCCACGATCCACCCGTCGTCGGTGGGTTCGTACACGACCGAGTACTGATGCTTCATCGTTCAGTCCTGTGGCCATTCTACCGCATGCACGAGGTCACCGCGGCCCGGCCGCGCGGCACTCATCCAGAATCACCCGATAGGTCTCGGCCCAGCGGAACTCCGGCACATCCTCGGTGACACCGACGATCAGGCCGCGGCCGTCGCCGGCCTCGTCGAGGAGCTGCCGGGTCGTCTGGGCCACCACCTCGTTGCTGGACAGATGCACCGAGCTGGGATAGTTGAGCCAGAGCACCTTGTCGGGCCAGGCGGCGCGGCATTCGGCGAGCGTCAGGTCGCAGTCCGGCGCCGGCGTGATCGCCTCGAGGTAGTCCAGCGAGCTGCGCGCCACCAGGTCGGCCCAGAGCTTGTTGTCGTCGTCCAGATGCGAGCCGACCAGTTTGCCCTGCGGCTGCAGGATGGCACAGGTCTCTTCCCAGACTGCGAGTACATAGCGCTCGAAGTTGTCGCGGCCGAGGATGTCGGGCGTGTGGTTGCCGCCGAGGTTGACCGCGGTGGCCGGGCTGTCGGCGATGATGCGCACGGCGTCGAAGTAGCTCCGGCTGAGGGCCTCGATCAGTTGGAGCACATCGGAGCGCCGGTCCATCCATTCGAACGCGAAGGTCATCGTGCCCATGTAGTGCGAAATGAGCGTCTGGATCGGGATGTTCGGTGTGCCGGCCCGGATGTATGCCGCCTCACCCCAGCGCTCGACACCAGCATGGTAGTTGGCGTAGTTCGGCGTGTAGCGCTCCGACTCGATCATCGCCAACAGCGGCGCGTAGTCGTTCGGGCCCTTGAACAGGTGCTCGTGCGTCCAGGTCGTGAACGGCAGCACCTCGACCAACGTCGACAGGTCGCCGGCCGGCGTGTGGTAGATCCACCGCCGCAGTCGATGGCCGTCGCGCTCGAACTCCTCGAGTTCGGTGGTGACCCCGGTGGCGCCGCCGCCGAGGACGTTGTGCCGCCGCTCGACGATGCAGCAGCCATCGGCCTTGAGCCCGTCGGCCACGGGACCGTCGGGCAGCTTGGTCTCGTAGACAGTGAACGGCACGAAGTCGACCGGCTGCCAGTGGAGCGCCGCGTCCACGCGTTCTCTTGGTGTCATGGCACCACCCTCGCGGCGGCCCGGCCGCCAACCGCCGGGCTTCGCCCGCAGAGGTGGCGAACCTTCCCTGCCGAACGGATGCCGTGTCGCGGCGCAGGGCGGTCCGTGCGAGAGGAGTGCCACCGATGCTGGCTGCTGTCCCGGGTCTGTTGCTGCTCGCGGCCGGTGAGGCCGGTCTGCGCGTCGAGCCGGACCTGCCGGTGGTGCGCGACAAGACGCTGGTCGCCTGGGTGAGCCTGGCCGACCTCGACTCGCGCGGCGGCAGCGTGCTCACCCTCGACTGCCTCGACCAGTTCGACGGCCTGGTCTACGGCGAGATCCGCGCGCGTGTCTGGATGCCGGGCAGCAACAACTTCCTGCGCACTCCGCGCGATCAGGCCGCCTGGCCGGCGGAGTCGGCCGCACCGGGCCAGACCCTCCGCATGACCGCGGTCTACCACGGCCAGCGCGTCACCATCTACCGCGACGACACCGTGGTGGCCGACAGCCCGGTGACGCAGCCGGTGCCGTTCGGGCCGGGCACCAGTGTCGTCTTCGGCCTGCGGCACAAGGCGGCGGGGCGCCCGAACTGCTACTTCGCCGGCAGTATCGACGAAGCGCGCGTCTACGCTGGCGCACTGACCGCCGACGAGGTCAAGGCCCTGACGCCCGGCCAGGTGGGTGCCACCAGACCGCTCGGCTGGTGGACGTTCGACGAGGCGGTGGTCCGCGACCGCTGCGGCACGTTTCCCGACGCCGAGCTGCACGACGGCGCGGTGGTGCGTGATGGCCGACTGGTGCTGGACGGTCGCCGCGCCTACGCCATCACGCCGGCCGGCCGGCGGTTCACCTCGCCCATCCACTACCGGCCCGCGGTCGGTTGCTTCGCCGACCCGATCCCGTTTTTCGGGCAGGGCGCCTATCACGTGTTCTACCTGCAAGGCGAGGTCGGCTGGTGCCCCTGGCAGCATGTGCGCAGCCGCGACCTGCTGACCTGGGAAGAGCTGCCCACGGCGTTGCGTTCCGACGGGGCCGCCGACGGACCCGACGGCGGGCACATGTTCACCGGCTCGGTGATGGAGCACGGCGGCACCTACTATGCCTGGTACACCGGCCACAACCCCGGCCACCAGGCCGGGCTGGAGGTGGTGCGGCTGGCCACCAGCCGCGACCTGGTGCACTGGACCAAACAGCCGGCGGTGACGGTGGCGCCCGATGGCGTCATCTATGCCGCGTCGCCGCACAACCGCGACTGGCGCGACCCGTACGTGTTCTACAACGACGAGGAGCAGTGCTTCTGGATGGTGGTGTTCGCCAACGACGCCAAGACGCGGCAAGGCGTGCAGGGCCTGTTGACCTCACCGGATCTGAAGACCTGGACCCCGCAGCCGCCGCTGCAGGGCGCCGGCGGTCAGGAATGCCCGGACGTGTTCCGCATCGGCGACACCTGGTACCTGATCGGTGGCGACCACTACCTCTACGCCAGCCACCCGCGCGGGCCCTGGCAGCGGCCGGCGCAGCACGTCATCGACCGGCCCGGTGTCTACGCCGGCAAGCGGCAGTTCGACGGCCGGCGCCATATCTGGACCGGCTGGGCCTGGGACGGCCGGCCCGGCGCCGAGGGCTTGCTGACCGACGCGGGCGAAGGCTCCTGGGGCGGCTACCAGTGCCTGCCACGCGAACTGGTGGCCGGGGCCGGCGGCCACCTCTACTGCCGGCCGGTGAGCGAGGCCGTGGCAGCCTGGTCGCGAGTGCTGTTCACACTGGCCGAGGCCAAGCCCGAGCTGCGCGCCAGCGGTGCGGTCTGGCACTTGCAGGACGGCCGGCTGACCGCGCAGCCCGGTGCGCCCGGTTCCGCCTGCCGCTGCGACGTGCCGGCCAGCTACTACCTGGAGGCCGAGGTGACGCTGTCGCCGGCCAGCCAGTTCACGCTGGCCTTCCGCGAGCAGGACGACGGCCGCGCCTACCACTTGACCATCGAGCCGTCGGCCGAGCGGGTGACGCTCCGCGCGCCCGGCCAGAGCTGGACGCGCGAGCACTGCGCGCTCGACCTGACGCGCCCGGTCAAAGTGCAGGCGTTCGTGGTCGGCACGATGCTGGAGTGCTTCGTCGGCGAGCGGTGGGCGTTCACCCGGCGCATGTACGGGCTGACCCAAGGCCGGCTCGGCCTGGATGCGCGCGGCGGCGCGGTGACGGTGACGCGGCTGCAGGTGGCGACCAGGCCCTGACGCCGACCCGTGCGGATGGAGAGCGACATGCCATCGACAGGGACGAACTGGTTCGTGCTGGTGGGGCTGCTCAGCGGACTCGCGGGCGCGAGCGCCGCGCCGGTCACGCTGTACGTGGCCCGCAACGGCAGCGACGCGGCCGATGGCGCGGCCGCGCGACCGTTCGCCACGCTGGCCCGCGCGCGCGACGCCGTGCGCGCTCTGAAACAGGCCGGCGCGCTGCCGGACGGTGGCGTCACCGTCCGCGTGCGGCCCGGGCTCTATGAGCTGAGCCAGACGCTGGAGCTGGACGCGCGCGACGCCGGCACCGCCGCCGCGCCGATCGTCTACCGGGCCGATGGCGCCGAGCCGCCGGTGGTCGTCGGTGGCCGCGCCATCACCGGCTGGCATCAGCACCGGGGCGACATCCTCAAGGCCGACGTGGCGGCACAGGGCTTCCGCGGGATCTACTTCCGCCAGTTGTTCTGCAACGGCCAGCGGATGCAGTTGGCGCGCTACCCCAACTACGACCCCGAGGCGCCGGTGACCGGTGGCTGGGCCTATGCCGACGGCAAGCCGGTGCCGATGTACGCCGAGGTACCGAACGAGCCGCAGAACCTGCTCCAGTACCGCGCGGCCGACCAGCGCCAGTGGGCCCGCCCGCAGGATGGTGAGGTGATGGTGTTCCCGCGGTACAACTGGTGGAACAACCTCATCCCGATCGCCGCGATTGACCGCGACCAGCGGCTGCTCCGCCTGACGGGCAACGCCTCCTACGCCATCCGGCCGGGTGACCGTTACTACGTCCAGAACCTGTTCGAGGAGCTGGACGCGCCGGGCGAGTGGTATCTGGACAAGGCCACCGGGACGCTCTACTTCCAGCCGCCGAAGGGCACCGACCCCGCGGCGATGACCGTGGTGGCGCCGGTGCTGCGCACCATCCTGCGACTGGGTGCCGGCGCGGCCCACACCACCTTCCGCGGGTTCACCTTCGAGTGTGCCGAGGGCACGGCCATCGAGCTGAACAACACCGTGGACTGCCGCGTCGCCGGCTGCACCATCCGCAACGTGGGCGACTACCACGGATCCGGCGTGGCGGTCTCCGGCGGCCGGCGCAGCGGTGTCGTCGGGTGTGACATCCACCACACCGGCAGCCACTGCATCAGCGTCAACGGCGGCGACTTCCAGACGCTCACGCCGGCGGAGAACTACGCCGACAACAACTACCTGCACCACTTCGGCGTGTCCTACAAGCAGGGCGTCGGCGTGGCCCTCGACGGTGTGGGCAACCGCGCGGCGCACAACCTGATCCACGACGGTCCGCGGTTCGGTATCGTCTGGGGCGGCAACGACCACGTCATGGAGTTCAACGAGATCCGCCACACCAACTTGGAGACCGCCGATTGCGGCGCCATCTACAGTTGGCAGGTCGACTGGACGAAGCGCGGCACCGAGATCCGCTACAACTGGCTCCACGATGTGATCGGCTTCGGGCAGGAGAACGGCAAGCTGGTCTCGCCGCACATGAACTGGGGCATCTACCTCGACGACGGCACCTGCGGCACGCGCGTGCACCACAACATCGTGGCGCGGACCATCCTGGGCGGCGTCCACGTTCACGGCGGGCGCGACAATCAGGTGGACAACAACATCCTGGTCGACGGTCGCGACAGCCAGATGATGTACAGTGGCTACGTGGCCGGCGGTCATCCGGTGCCAATGATGACCGACACCTGGCGGAAGTTCTCCGGTACGCCGGCCTACGCCAAGTACCCCGGCTACCTCGAGCTGACCCGCAGCCTCGAGCTGGCCTGGCAGATGGCGGGCAACACGTTCCGGCGGAACATCGTCGCCTGGCGCGAGCCGAAGGCAGTGCTCTATGCGCACTACAGCCTGCCGTTCGACAAGACCGACTCCGACTACAACCTGATCTGGAACGAAGGCCAGCCGATCCGCACCGGCATCGTCAGCGTCAAGGGCGTCACCGGCCCGAATCTGGCGCCGAATCCCGGTTTCGCCGAGGGCGAGCCGGGCAAGCTGCCGGCCGGTTGGCGCTGGCAGGTGCGCCCGAACGACTCCCAGGCGGCCCTCGACCCCGAGCAGCAGGGGCAGGGCAAGCAGGTCCTGCGCATCGACGGCCGCGGTTTCACCAAGGATGCCAGCGGTCAGACGCTCTGCGTCAACCTCGTCAGCGCCGACATCCCGCTGCAGCCCGGCAAGACCTACCGGCTGGCGGCCCGCGTCAAGGCCGCGGCGCCCAACACGCAGGTTGCCATCATGCCGCAGAGCTACGACCCGGCGAAGTACTTCTGGGCGCGGCACCAGGGCGTTGCGGTCGGCACCGCCTGGCAGCAGTTCCAGAGCGTCTTCCGCTTCCCGGCGCCGGGCGACGGCGACTGGCACGACGGCATGAAGTCCGCCTGCATTCGCGTCGACATCTCGCAGGGCACCGGCACGATCTGGCTCGACGATGTGGAACTGAAGGAAGCCGTGCCGCAGACCGAGTGGGAGGCGTGGCAGGGACTGGGCCTGGATCGGCATTCTGTGGTGGCCGACCCGCAGTTCGTCAACCGCGCGGCCGACGACTACCGGCTGAAGCCAGCTTCGCCGGCGCTGAAGCTCGGCTTCGAGCCCATCCCGGTCGAGAAGATCGGCCCTTACCGCGACGAGCTGCGGGCGACCTGGCCGATCCGTGAGGCCCGCGGCGCGCGGGAGCAGATGAAGATCGACTGGTCGCGGCACTGAGGCTGGCCAGATGCAGTCACGGGCACCTGCACCGGGTGTACCTGCCAAGGCCGCGACCCTCTGGGTTCGGCCTCCGCCCCGGGCCGGCCGACAGGGCTGCTGGGGACCGGTCGCCCGGCCCGCTTGGGTGCCTTGACATGGCGCGCCACGGCGCACTAGAATCTGGGTGCGGGCTGGGAGAGCTGCCCATCTGGTGGCTCGCGCCCAGGGCAACCTGGGCCCCAGTCGGCCTTCTCCCCCAGGGCACCCTCGCATGTATCTCTGCTACGTGGATGAGTCCGGCGATCCTGGCCCCAAGGGCTCGACCCATCTGGTCCTTACCGGTGCCGCCCTCTTCGAAGGCAAGTGGCGCCACCTGCGTGAGGATCTGGACCGCATCACAGCCGTGTACTGGCCAGTGCCGCCGCGCCCAACCGAGTTCCACCTCAACGAACTGCAAGGTGGCAAGGGCGCCTTCCGTTCTCTCACACCAGTGGACAGGGAGCGCCTTAAGCTGGATCTGTGTCAGGTGGCAACGCGACTACTCGATAGCGAGCTGCGGGTCTTCACGGTCATAGCCGACAAGTCAGAGTGGTTTTCGGCCAATCCTGCCAAGACGGGCGACGATCTCTACTTGGATCTGTTCGAGCAGCTATCCAGCAGATTCGACCTGTTTCTGCGGCGGCGCCATGCTGAAGGCTTTGCGAGCAAGGGCATCATCATCGCCGATCCTCACAAGCAGCAGCTCTCTCGCACACTCAAGGCATTTCAGCGAACGACGCAGAAGGCGGGCAATCGATGGTCGCCAATCTACAACCTGATTGAGACGGTCTTCTTCCTGGACTCACAGGAGTCCCCCGGTCTGCAGCTGGCTGACCTGTTCTCGTATGCCGTGTGGCGCTTGGTCGTCGGTGCAGACACCGGCTTGGCGGGCGCGCTGGGCAACTGCTTTGACCGAGAGCCGCTGTATGCCACCACCAACGCGGGCAAGTGGCATGGCGTCAAGTGCTTGAGTTCGGATCCAGCGCTGCTTGCCCGGATTAGCAGCATCTGGCGCTAGCGGACCTATGGCTCGATCACCTCGCCGTGCGGGCCGAGCTCGCCCCAGCCCTGTGGGTTGCGGTCGACGGTTGGGTCGTGCTCGGCGATCTCGGTGTTGGCGTCCCACTGCTGCACGAACTCCGCCAGGCGCCCTTCGCGAGCCATACGGTCACGCTCGGACTCGTGCCACTGGTGCAGCAGGTGGGTCCGGCCGCGGATGTCGACCGGAACCAGGCCGCTGTGGCGAGCGCGCCACAGCAGGTCATCGTCCTCGGAGCCCCAGCCGACGATGCGCTCGTCATAGCCGTGGATGCGGTGGAACCACTCGGCGGTGGCCGACTGACACGCGCCGGAGCCCAGGCAGTCGCGGGGGGTGGAGCGGGCCACCAACTGGTCGAACCGGTTGGTGACGTCGAAGTCGGGGGCACAGCAGTCGGACGGGAGATCGAGTGCGTCGCTGATCACGAAGGCGCGGTCACCCATCGCCAGATGGGTGCTGACCAGCACGGCCATGAAGTCCGGCGCGAACAGCATATCGACGTCGGTCGGGTAGACGTAACGCGCCCGCGGGTCGGCCTGGCGCAGCGCCGCGTTGATGGCCCGCGCCCGGCTCCAGGCCGGCTGTTCGAGATGCAGCGCCACCAGGCGCACCTGATACCGATGGCAGCGTTGGCGCAGGTCGGCCAGGTGGTCCGGCGTGCTGCCCAGGTCGCAGACCGTGATGTCGACGCACTCGGGCGGGAGCGTCTGCGCGCGCAAGCTGCGGAACAGAGCCTCGATGCGGGACCCGCTGCGGTTGAGCACGCCGACGGCCACCGCCACGCATTGCGCCTCCACCAACCGGCGCGGCACGAACCACGAGCGGACCTCCGGCCAGCGACGGTTGCGCCAGTAGCGCCAGCACCGCCGCAGACGCCGATCGGCATCGGCCAGAAAGCCGCTCGCGGGCGCCGGGGTGGTCACGCTTCGACTCGCTCCAGGTCCGCACCGAGGAGACGCAGCCGGTCGTCGATCCGTTCATAGCCGCGGTCGATCTGCTGGATGTTGTGAATCAGCGATTCGCCGCTGGCGCACAGCGCGGCGATCAGCAGGGCCATGCCGGCCCGAATGTCGGGCGAGCTGATCTGCGCGCCGTGCAGCCGCGACGGCCCGCTGACCACCGCGCGGTGCGGGTCACACAGGACCACCCGCGCGCCCATGTCGATCAGCCGGTCGACGAAGAACAGCCGGCTCTCGAACATCTTCTGGTGGATCAGCACCATGCCCTCGGCCTGGGTGGCCACCATCAGCGCGATGCTGACCAGGTCGGGCGGGAACATCGGCCACGGCCCGTCATCGACCTTCGGGATGGCGCCGTCGAAGTCCGGCCGCACCACCAGCTCCTGCTCGGCCGGCACGCGCACATCGGGACCGTCGATCTCGAACTCGACACCCAGGCGGCGCAGGACCAGGCGCACCATCATCAGGTCGTCCGGCGCGGCGTCGCGAATCACCAGCTCGCTCCGCGTGGCCGCGGCCAGGCCGATGAAGCTACCGACCTCGAGGAAATCGGGCCCGATGCGGTGCTGGGTACCGTGCAACCGCTGGACACCGTCGATCCGCAACACGTTGGTGCCGACGCCGCTGATCTGCGCGCCCATGGCGTTGAGCATCTGGCACAGGTGCTGGACGTGCGGCTCGCCGGCGGCGTTGAGGATCGTCGTGCGCCCAGCCGCCAGCACGGCGGCCATGACCGCTTGTTCGGTGCCGGTCACCGAAGGCTCATCGAGGAACAGCTCGCCGCCGCGCAGGCCGCGAGGCGCGGCGATGACCAGCGGGTCGCTGCCGCTCAGTTCGGCGCCGAGACTGGTCAGCGCCAGCAAGTGCGTATCGACGCGCCGCCGGCCGATGCGGTCGCCGCCGGGTCGCGGCAGCCGCGCCTCGCCGAGGCGGGCCAGCAGCGGCGCGGCCAGCAGGAACGAGCCGCGGATGCGCTCGGACAACAGCGGGTCGAGCGCCTGGCCGTTCAGCCCCGCCGAACAGATGGCCACCTCGTTGCGGCTGCGGCGGTCGACGCGCGCGCCAAGCTGCTCGGCGAGCTCCAGCATCCAGCGCACGTCGAGGATGTCGGGCAGGTTGTGCAGCACGACCTCTTCGTCGGTCAGCAAGGCCGCGGCGACCGCCGGCAGGGCCTCGTTCTTGTTGCCCGCCGGGCGGATCTCGCCCTGCAACCGCCGGCCGCCTCGAACCCGGAACGCTTCGGCCACGCACGCCTCCTTTGACAGACCGTACCACCCGTGGCACGCTGTCGCCAGTTCGGGATTCGCCCTGTGCGGTGGTGCCTCCTTTCGGCGTTGGCTCTGGGTTTGACCGCTTGCACGGCGCCGTCGCCGCAGCCGGTCACACTGCAACCGCTCGGCGCGGTGCCGCCGGAGCTGCTCGCGCATCTGCGCGCCGACTTGGCGCCCGACTACCGGCTGACGCTCGCCGACTCGGCACCCGTGCCGCGCGACGTCTGGGTGGCCGGGCGCTACGACGCCGACCGCCTGCTGGCCAAGCTGCCCCGACCGTCAGGCGCGCGCTGGTTGCTCGCCGTGGCCGACCTGGACTGCAACACCGCGGAGCGGACCTTCGTCTTCGGCCTGGCCGAGCAAGACGGGCAAGTCGCCGTGGTGGGCTATCGCCGGTTGGCCAGCCAGTGCGATGCTGGGACGCTCCGGCGACGGCTGGAGGTTACGGCGCGGCACGAATTGGGGCATTTGGCCGGGTTGGCGCACTGCGCCAACCCGGCCTGTGTCATGTACCTGTCGGTGACGGTGGCCGACACCGACCGCAAGTCGACCGGCCGGTGCCGCCGCTGTCGGGCGGCAGCAGCTCAGACCCAGGCGCCTGGCCCGGCGGTCTCGGTGCAGTAGGCGGCGAAGACCTTGTTCAGACCGGCGGCCACCGCGTCGCAGTCGGCCTCGCTGAGCCACTGGTCCAGCCCGACCGACACCTCACGGGCGTACAGGTCCTCGGCCACCGGGCAGTCGCCCGGTTGGTAGTCGGCCTGGCCGCCGCGCTCCAGGTAGAGCGGGTGCTCCCAGACCGAGCCGCCCGGAGTGTGGCCGCGGCGGAGCGTGATCGGGAACATGTCACGCGCCAGGTGCCAGTCGGGCGCGTGCGCGGTGCCGCGCGTGCCGGCGCCGATGCCTTCGGCGCACAGCGCCTTGGCGATCTGGGCGCTCAGCTCGCAGGTGGCCGGGAAGAACCGGAGCTGATAGCCGATGGCGCCGTCGGGATCGTTCAGCTTCTGCGGGGTCACTTCGGCGTACCCGTGCAACTGCTCGCGCACGCGGCGGCTGACTCGCCGGTAGCGGCCGACCACGTCGTCGAGCTTGCCGAGTTGCACCAGGTCGATCGCGGCCTCCATCTCGGACAGCCGGTAGTTGGTGCCGACGAACAGCTCGCCGTCGTACCGCGGCGCGCCGAACCGGTCGCGGCGCCACAGGCCGCCGCCCTCGGCCATCTGGCAGGCCCGCTCGAACAGCCGCTCGTCGCTCGAGACGATCATGCCGCCTTCGCCGCCGCCGATGATCTTGTAGGCCGAGATGCTGAAGCAGCCCAGGTCGCCGATGGAGCCGACGTAGCGGCCGCGGTACTGCGCCCCCGGCGCCTGCGCGCAGTCCTCCACCACCTTCAGACCGTGCTGGCGCGCGACCTCCATCACCGGCGCGAGGTCGGCGACGTTGCCCCAGTGGTGGGTCGGCGCCACCGCCACGGTGCGCGGCGTGATGGCCGCGGCGATCTTGGTCGGGTCGATCTGCAGCGACTCGTCGATGTCGCTGAAGACCGGCACGCCACCGGCCAGGACCACGGCCATCGCCGTGGCGGCGAAGCCCAAGGCCGGCACGATGACCTCGGTGCCCGGCCCGACGCCGGCAGCGGCGAAGGCGCTGTGCAGAGCGCCGGTGCCCGAGCTGACGCTGAGGGCGTGGCGCACGCCGAACTTGTCGCGGGCCAGCGCTTCGTAGCGCTCGCCCATCGATGGGTTGGCCGACCCATAGTAGCGCCCGAGGTGGGCGCCACCGCCCAGGTCCTCATCGCTGACCGCCGCCCGGATGCGGTCGAGGGCCGCCGGCGAGTACCCGTAGCGTTCGGCGATGGCCATGAACTCCGCGGTGCCCAGCTTCGGCTGGCCCTGGCCCGTGCGGCCGGTGAACGCCGGCGTGCCGCCATCAATCGCCAGCTTGCCAAAGTCCGCCATGTGTGTCTCCTCCTCGGTCCTGCTCTGCTTGCCTCAAACTGCCAAGATAGCGCTGCCGCCAGCGGTCGGCAATGCCGCCATCAACGATCTGGTGTCTGAATCTCCGCTTGCCGGCCGCGGTACTCGGTGGGGCTGAGGTGCATCGCCCGGCGGAACGCGTGGCTGAAGTGATGGGTGTCGGCAAAACCCAGCGCGGCGGCGATTTCGCCGACGCTGCGGCGCGTCTGGCGGAGGTAGCCGCAGGCCTGTTCCATGCGGCGGGCCTCGACGAACTGGCGAATACTCTGGCCGCACTGCTGCGCGAATAACGACGACAGGTAGTTGGGCGAGAGGCCCACGGTGCGCGCCAGTTCGGCCACCGTGGGCGGCTGGTCGAGCGCGGCGGCCAGGTGTTCACGGACGGCCTGCACCGCGGGATGGTACGGCTGCGGCTCGGGTCGCTGCA
This sequence comes from uncultured Fimbriimonadaceae bacterium, assembly GCA_964531735.1. Taxonomy (GTDB): domain Bacteria; phylum Armatimonadota; class UBA10988; order UBA10988; family UBA10988; genus CAZHGD01. Next base: position 13,350 of record CAZHGD010000107.1, read on the forward strand.
CCGCCTGCAGCCGGTCGAGACACCAGGCCAGCACGCGGAGCAGCGCCGGCAGCGGTGGCTGCTGCGTGGGCCAGGGCGCCCGGCACACCGTGCGCAGGTCGTCGGTGACGCCGCGCGGCGGCTCGGACAGCAGCGTGGTGTGGACCACGCGGTAGCCCTCGCCCGGCGCGAACCGGCTCCGGTGCAGCCGCACGCCGGGCACCGTAGCACCGAGCCAGAGCAGCTCATAGGCGCCGGCCTGGTCAATGCTGCACTCGCCATGCGGCACGCCACTGTCACAGACCAACCAGTCGCCCGCCTGCGCCTCGTAGATGCGCTCACCAATGCCGAACAGCAGGTGGCCGGTCAGCACCGTGGCCAGCTCGGGCCAGAGGTGGCGGTGGCCGAGCAGACCGGTGGTCAGGCGGCGCTCCGCGTAGAAGTCCACGGCCACCGGCGGGCGGGTCGATTCGCGCTCGGCGAGCGGCTGGCCACAGAGCACCCGACTCGGCTGGATCGCCGCCACATTGGCCACCACGATGGTGGCCAGGCAGTGCGTCAGCGCCTGAGCGGTCTCGAGATCGGGCATGGTCGGGCAGCACCGCACGCAGCATAGCGCCGCGACGGCGCAGCCGGCAAGAGCCGGCTTGACGCAAACAGGCGTTTGTGTCAGGCTGCCGCCATGGACAGAGCGGAGCGGCTGGCGGCGGCTTCGCCCACGGTCGAGGTGCGGTACCTGCGGGCGGCGACGGTGCTGAACCGGGCCGCGGGCGCGCGGGTGCGGCTCGATCTGACACTCAACCCGTACCGTGGCTGCGAGTTCGGCTGCCGCTACTGCTACGCGCGGTACACCCACACCTTCCTCGACCACCAGGACCCGAGCGAGTTCGAGCGCGTGGTCTACGCCAAGCTCGAGGCGCCGCAGCGACTGGCGGCCGAGTTGGCGCGGTTGCGCCTGGCCGGTCGGCGCATCGCCATCGGCACGGCGTGCGACGCCTACCAGCCGGTCGAGCGCCGGTTGCACCTGACGCGCGGCCTGCTCGAGGCACTGTGCGGCTGCCGCGGCGCGACGGTCAACCTGGTCACCAAGTCCGACCTGGTGACTCGCGATCTCGATCTGCTGGTGCGGCTGCAGCAGCAACATGGCCTGTGGGTGGCGTTCACGCTGCTGACGCTCGACCGGCACCTGGCGCGCCGGCTGGAACCGCGCGCGCCGACGCCCGCCAAGCGGTTGGCCGCCATCGCGCGACTGACCGCCGCCGGTGTGCCGGTGGGGATCAGCTACGGGCCCATCCTGCCGGGGCTGAACGACTCACCGGCGGCCATGGCGGCGGTGTGCGGCGCGGCGGCGCAGGCCGGGGCCAGCTTTGTGTTCGGCCAGGTGCTCTGGATACCGGCCTGCGCGCGGCCGGTGCTGATGGGCTGGCTTGGCGAGCAGTTCCCCGAGCTGATGCCGCGCTACCGGCGGTGGTACGGACACGAGCAGGAGGCGCCGGACGAGGAGCGGCGGCGCCTGCTCGAGCGGCTGGGCGAAGTGGCCACCGCCGCGGGGCTGGCGCTGGGGCCGTGTGCCGCGGCACCGGCCGAACAGCAGCTTGCGCTGGATCTGGGCTGACGTTGCGATGACCGCGCCTGCGCCAGCCGGCACCCGGTGCGGCTGGCCGCACCAACGATGGTCAGGGCGCCGTCTGTGGCCGGAATTCCAGATTGTCCAGGTAGAACACCGACGGCCCGTTGGTCACCGACATGAACACCACGCAGTTGAGCGTGGTGAACTTCGGCGAGCAGGCCACCTCCGGATACACCTTGGCTTCGGCTCCGGGGAGCCGCACGGTCAGGGTGTACTTGCCGGTGGCCTGCGGGCCCAGCCCGCAGACGATCTCGAAGTGGACCCACTGCCCGGCGGGCAACTGTACGGTGCGCTGCCCGTTGGCCGATAGCCAGCCGGCGGCGTCGGTGGTCAGGTTCGGGCCCAGGTTGAAGTGATACGGGTCGTCGCGCCAGTCCAGCGCCAGCAGCGCGCCAGCCTCCCAGCGCAGATCGAAGGCCATGCGCAAGCTGCCCCGTTCGAGCTCCAGCGGATAGGTCACATACGGCACGAAGGTGTGCTTCAGGCCGGCGGCGTCGGTGAACTTCAGGCTGTGCTGGCCACCCGCGGCGGTCTCGGCGGTGACGCGCACCGTGCCGCGATCGCCCTCCTCGCCGACATGCGCCTGCCGCTCGGTGGCGCCGACTTCGTCCTCTTCATAGTCGCGCAGCGGAATCTGCGTCGCGGCCGTCGAGCCCGGCAGGTAGTCGGCCGCATCGCGCGGCGGCGTCTCCTCGGGGCGCGGCCAGGTCCGCCGGTCCGCGTCGGCGTAGTTGCCCACGCGGCTCAGGTCGATGGCCTGGAAGCCCAGCTTGTGCGCCGGCGAGTCGGCCTGCAGCCGGTAGTCGTGCCGCGCGGCGTCTACGAAGCGCGGGTCGGCCACCACCGAGCCCTCGTCCTGTCCGAGCTTGAGCCAGGCGGCCCAGCTCTCCTTGCGGGCCGCGCCGGCCACCGGAGAGACCGCGGGCGTCTCGCCGCCGGCCCAGACCAGGTTGGCGCGGAAGATCCCGTTGCTGCGGTCGAACCGCGGCAGGTAGTAGAGCTTCGCGGCGCCGCCGCGATAGGCGAAGATGTTGCGCTCGACGCGGTTGCCCGACATGGCGTACTTCGGCCACGTCTCCAACATGCACTGCGCTTCCTTGCCGTCCACCACGACGTTGTTGGCGAACAGGTTGTCCACGCCGCCGTTGACCATGTAGCCACCGAGCACCGTGTTGTAGACCACGTTGTCGTGGATCTGCCAGCCGCTGGAGTGCGTGTCCAGGTAGATGCCCCAGGAGAACCGCGGGAACTGGTACTCGCCCAGCGTGCCCGGCCCCCAGCCACCGGAATCGTGGAGCAGGTTGTGGTGGATCGAGTTGCCCCAGTTGCTCGCCCGATTGCGCGCCCACTGCTTGTCGCTGGGCAGACCCCAGTCGAGCGCCGTGGCGGCTTCGATGATGCTGGTGTCGCAGGTCACCAGATTGCTGTGGTGCCCGTAGTTGTAGGCGATCTCGCAGTCGTTGCCCACGTCCATGCCGACCGCGTAGCGCGGCGTGTCGTGGATGTGGTTGCGAGTCACCTTGATGCGCGCGCAGCGGTGCATGTAGACGCCGCCGCAGCGGTTGTGGATGCGGCCCCAGCCGATGTCGTGGATATAGTTGTTGTCGATGACGTGGTCGCTGACGCGGTCGTGGTCCAGGTTGGTGCCGAGCACGGAGACACCGTCGCCTTGCGTGGCGGTGATGTCACAGCCGGCCACGCGGCAGCCGCGGGTGAGGTCGCCCAGGTAGACGCCGACGCCGACGTGGCGCAGGTCGCAGGCGGCCACCTGACAGTCGCGCGCGGCGGTCAGGTGGACCGCGTTGCCACGGCAGTCGCGTAGCGCCAGACCGGCCAGCCGCACGTTCGACACCAGGTTGCCGGCCTTGGCGTCGCCGGCCAGGCGAATGAGCTGGTCGAGCGCCGGCACCACCACCTCGTCGGCCCCGTTGGGATCGCCGTCGGGCGGCTTGAAGTAGAGCGTGCGACCGGTCGGGTCGACGCACCATTCGCCCGGCGCGTCCAGCTCTTCGAGCAGGCCGCAGAGGTAGAACGGGTTGCCGGCCGACAGCACGTAGACGCCGCGGGCCGCCTCGATCTCGCGCTTGGCCGCGTCGATGCGCTTGACCGGGCCGTACTGTGTCTCATAGTTGAGCGAGTCGTGGAACATCATCCAGGCGCGCTCGGGGTGCTGCCACTTCTCCGGCTGCAGTTGGCCGGCGCGGTAGCGGAACACCGTCTTGGTGCCGGCGACGGCGACCCCCGCGCTGCGCAGAAAGCCACCGGTGCGCGGATGCTGCGGATCGGCGTTGGGCACGCGCGCCCACGGCTGCGGTCGCCCGCGCCAGGTCAGTTCGTGGAAGGCGGTGTCGGGCAGGTCCAGCCCGCTCAGGTCGGCCTGCAGGATGCCGTCACGCCAGGGCTTCCAGCCGGTGACGCGGCGGCCGCCGGAGACGATCACCGTCGCGCCGCGCTCGGCCTCGATGGTCAGGCCGGAATCGCGCGGCTCCAGTACCAGCGTGCGCGCCAACCGGTAGGTGCCGGCCCGCAGGATGACCCGCGCGGGCCCGGTCAACCGTCCGGCGTCGCGTTCGGCGCGGATGGCGTCCCGAGCACGCTCCAGCGTCGCCCAGGGAGCCGCGGCGGTGCCCGCCGCCGCGTCGTTGCCTGCCGGTGCCAGATACCAGTCGGCTCGTGATGCGCCCAGTGCCAGGCATAGTCCGAGCGCCAGGACCGCAGCTTGCCTCATCGCCCGCTCTCCGGCGGGCAGTGTAGCCGATCGGTGGTTGGCGGAACAGTCTACAAGCCGGCACTGACCCTAGACCATCGCCGGCGTCCGTCGTCCCAGAGCCGCCAGCACCGAGGAGGCCAGAGGCCGTCTCGAAGTGCGGTGATGTGGCGGACCCTCTGTCGCCGCGCTTCGAGACGGGGCCTGCCGGCCCCTCCTCAGTGCTGGCGGTGGGGCTGGTTTTGACGGTCAGCCGGCCCTGGTCTACAAGCCGCTCTCGAACCGCCGTCCGCCCTGCGCGCTGACGAACTTCCAGCCGCCACGAACTCGCGCCACGCGGGCCTCGACCACCACCGGCTCGTCGACGCCCACGGTGGTCTCGGACTGGCCACGCCAGCCGCTGACCGCCACGCGCACCCGGACCGTGCCTTGCTCACAGGCCGGGTCGTCAAACTGCACCTGCGGCTCGCCGTCGATGGTGATCAGCAGCCGGTCGTACTCCCGCAGTACCATCAGCAGGCCGCGCATGAACTCGCTCTTGGGCGAGGTCTCCCAGGTGAAGGTCGCCGCCAGCAGACGGCCGGCGTCGGCCGGGCGCCGTTGCTCCACCAGCTCGCAGAACCGCCGCACCTGCGCCTGCACTTGCGCTTCGGGCGTCAGCCGCGCGCGCCGGTTGCCGCAACAGGCCAGCGCCAGCAGCGCCAGCAGTCCCACCACCAGCCCCGTCGCCACCAGGTTCCGCTTGCCCCGCATGATCCGTCTCCCGCGCCGCGTTGGCCCGATGTTACCCCGGTCTGACGAATCGGTAACGCCCGGCGCGCCGGGCTTGTTGCGCTGGGGTGAAAGCGACGCCGGCAATGACGGGCGGCCTCAGTGTGCCAGACCCAACGCGTGCATCCGCCGGTGGATCGCCGCGGCTGCCTCGTGGAACGGCTCCTCGAGCCACTGCGCGTGGTCGCTGTGATGGTGGGCGTGCGTCACCTGCTCGCGGTCGTGCGGGAACTGCCGCGAGTTGGTGCGGATGTGCTGCAGACTGCCGTCGATCAGCGTCAGCATGTACTGCGCCTGCGCCGCGTCGAACAGCCACCAGTCGCCGCCCACCGCCACGTAGACCGGCGAGGTGTGCGCCATGATGCCGCGCCGCCAGCCGTCGTGGTGGAGCGTGTACCCGTCACCGAGGTCGGCCACGCGGGCCGCCAGCCAGGTGTGGCCGGTCACCGGCAGCTCCAGATCGAGCTCCAGCCGGCGCGCGCCGGCCGGCTCCTTGACGCTGGCCGCCACTTGGCCCTGCTGGATGAGCTGCAACTCGCGCACCGGGAAGATGCTGGTCGCCACCGCGCGCACGTGGACCGTGCCGCCGTTGCCCGGCAAAGCCACGGTCGACCCAGGCATCTGCCCCTCGACGGTCAGCGACAGCAGCGGCCCACCGCTGACGAAGGTGTTGCCACCGCGGAGGTGGCGGCACCAGGCGTCGTAGGTGAACTCCTCGTCGGGCGGGATGTAGACATACGTGCGGTAGAGCCCGACCGGCACGTCCTGGGTCATCTTGTCGGTGCCACCGACAATCGGCAGCCGGTAGCCGGCGTTGAGGTAGCGGTACCACTCGCGCCGCTGGTACGGCTCATGGACGCAGAACTCCAGTGCGTCGGCGCGGCCGGTGGCGATCAGCGCCGCTGGTTCACCGTTCGGGTTCGGCCCGTGCGGCAGCACCACCGTGCCGCCTTGCGCGTGGCAGGCATCGGCCCAGCGGGCCAGTGTGGTCTCGAGGTTGTCGCCGAGGTAGGACTCGCTGGGGCCGTCACTGCACCACGGCATGATCGGCTGCTTCTGGCCCAGCAGTGTCAGGTGCCCGAGGATGTGCTGACGGTTCTCCTGCGCGGCGTAGACAATCGTGCGCTGACCGGCGCGCACGTTCGGCTCGCCGGTGAACTCCTCGGTGTTGGTGAACAGGTGCCCCCACTGCGACTGGAGCAGGTTGACCACATTGACGCCCTCGCCGGCCGCTTCCAGATGGGCGCCGACAGTCGACAGGAAGTGGACATGGGTGTCGCCGCTGAAGAAGCGCTCGGCGTTCAGGTCGCGGGTGCGCTGCAGCCGCAGCTCCAGCTCGCGCTGGCCGCGCTCGATGGTGACGGTGGTCCGCAGCGGCTGGTACTCATAGCCGCGCGCCACGTCCACCACCACCTCGCCACGCGGCAGCCAGCCCTGGCAGGTGCCGTCGATGTAGGCGTAGGTGATCTGGCCCAGGCGCAGATCACCGCCGACATCGTTGTGCCAACTGCCCAGGTTGGAGTAGGCATAGGGGTGATGCCCATGCGGCGCGTAAGGAATGCCCGCGGGCGTGCGGAAGTGGATGCGGCAGGGCAGCGTCTCGCCGGTGTCGGCGTCGACCACGCGCGTATGGACCCAGTTGCGCCCGGTGTCGGCCAAGCGCACGCGAACCACCTGGTCGGCGGCCTCGCCGGCGCGCGTGACGTCGCCCCAGCGCACCGCGCCGAGCGTCTCGCCGCCGTGCTTGACGGTCAAGGTGGCCGACGGCGTGGCGGCCACCTGGGCGGTGGCCGGCGCGGCGGCCGCATTCTGCGGCTGGCCCCAGCCGCTCAGCGGGTCGACCAGGAACTCAGCCGGGTCCTGCGCCGGCAGCGCGAACGGGTAGGTGACCGTGCCGCGGTCCACCTGCACGTCCAGGTTGCCGGACCGCGCCACCTCATCGGTGGTGCAGATGATCACCGGCACGGCCGCGTCGCGCGCGAACGGGTCCTCGTCGGTCAGCCCCAGTGTCACGCCACCGATGACGAACGCCGGCCCGTGCGGGATCACCTCCAGCGACTCGACCACCTGCATCGGGTCGGGCGGTTGCCAGACCCACAAGTAGAAGTGCTGCGGCCAGGCCTGATTGGCCTCGGTCTGCCGGTTGCCGGCGCCGGCCCAGGGCCCGGCTTCGCGGTTCGGCTTGCCGTCCTGGCCGTCCGGCTGACAGACGAACGGCAGTTGCCCCCACGGCGCGCCGGCCACGGCGATCTCGAACCGCTCGCGGACCGGCTGGGCCACCACGGTGCCGTCAGCCAGGTGGAACCGGTACTCGGCGACCATCTGCCCGACCGGCCCGCCATCGGCAATGTCCGAGTGCAGCAGCACGTGCAGCACGATGACGCGATGGGCCGGCTGCCCGATAGGCAGTGTCACCGGCTCGGCCGCGTGCGCCGCGCCGGCGGCCAGCAGCCGTGGTCCGCTCGCGGCCGGGTCGGCCGGGCCGACCTGGAACGGCAGGCCACGGAGCGACACGGCACCTGATGGCGGTGTGCCGCGGCCGGCGAGCAGGTCGAGTGGGGCGTTGCAGAACGACGACAGGTCCAACGGCAGGTAGTCGGACATGGCGGTCTCGCGCCGGCCCGCTTCGCCGCCGGCCGGATGACTCCTGCCGCCTACGGCTCCGCGTCAGCGCGTTCGGCGGCGGCCACGTCGGCATAGGGCGCCAGGCTCAGCCACCGGCGCGAGTCCTGTGCCGTGGCGGTGACGGTCAAGTCGACCGCCTGTCCCGGCTTGACGCGAGCGGCCGGCAGCGTCAGGTAGAACACGCCGAAGCTGTCCTCGTCGGTGTGGCGGCGGACTTCGTAGTGCAGCGTGACCTGCCCGTCGGCGCTGCGCCAGACGGCTGAGGCGGTGCTGTGCGTGAAGTCGAGCAGCGGCTGCCCGCCGAGGGCGAGCCGGAAGTGACCACCACCTGGTTGCGAGCGCCAACCGAGCCCGCCGGCCCAGACGAACGTGATGGTCGCCTGGCGCCAGTCGGCCGGGATCGGGCCGGTGCGCCACGACAGCTTTTGCCGGCCGTCGGTCTGGCGAACCGTGTAGACCGTCACCTCGTCCTCGCGGTGCGTCAGCCAGCGTGTCGCGCCGTCGGTGCAGTCGAGCAGCTTGCCGTAGCCTTCGACATAGGTCGACGGCGCCGGCAGGGCGTCCTGGCCGAGGCGCTGCTGCAGCCAGTCCAGCGGCAGCTCGCCGGCCGGCCGGAAGGCGTCGCTGGCCGCATAGCGCACCAGACCATCGTGCAGCCAGGCGGTGGCCGGGTCGGCGGCGCGGGCCGCGGCGGACAGATCGAAGGTGCCGAACAGCAGCCGGCCGGCGCCCACGCGGGCTTCGAACAGGTAGGCCTTGCGGCGCATCTGCCAGGGCACGTCGAGGCACCAGACGATGGGCTCCAGACGGCCGGGCACCTCGTCGAGCAGCACCACCGGACGCCGGTTCAGCAGCGCATGGCACTGCAGGTCGCCGTACCCGTCGGTGGGGAAGCCTCGCAGCGCCGGATGGTCGCCAAACAGGTTGCCGTAGCAATGGTCCTCCTGCTCACCGCCCTTCCACCAGGCGGTCTTGTACGAGGCCGTGAGGGCGGGGAACGGTCGGGCGTCGCCGCTGACCACCACCGTGCCGCCGGCAGCCAGTTTGGCCACCAGCGCCGCGGTCAGCCGCGGGCGAACCGCCACCGGGCTGGTCGTGGCGGTGGTCGCCGGGTAGACCCAGACCGGCCACTGGTTGCGCACCTCGCCGGCCGCGACCGACAGCGCCAGGCGCGCGGCGGCGGTGCGCGACGGCGCCTCGACGGTGCCGGTCCACGGTCCGATCACGCCGCGCCGGGCGCCATCGGGCGGTGGCGCCAGCGCGATGGCCTGGTCGCCCAGCCGGGCCTGCACTGGCCCGAGCGGCGGCGCCGCGGCCGGGCGGTAGTCGGACAGGTACAGCCGGACGGGGATCCGTTCGCCGCCGCGCCAGGCCGCGCGGTCGCGGTCCCAGAGCAGCACGGCCGGCGCGATGAACTGCCGCGCCATGGCCGGCGTCAGCGCCCGGGGCTGGTCGAACTGGTTGACGAAGCCGGTGCTCTGGGTCCAGTAGTCGCGGAATAGCCACTGATAGTGGCCGTCCACTTCGGGGTTGAGCCGGGCGGCCTCGATGTTGAGCTTGAGCAGCGAGGCCTGTAGCCGGCGCGACGCGTCGAGCAGGACTGGCAGCCGGTCCTGCAGGCCGCGGCGGGCCACCGCGGCGCGCATCTGCTCCAGCCAGAACGGCTTGATGACGCCGTCGTACAGCGGGATATCGGCCGGGTCGGGCAGCACCGACAGATTACTCATCTCGTGGACGATCAGCGGGCGTGGGTTGCCGCGCACGGCGTACTTGCCGCGCGAGTGGCCCCACGGGACGGTGCCTTCGTTGAACTGCACCGCGTGGTAGTCCAGCGAGCGGCGGCGGCCACCCGGCGAGATGCCGTCGGTGTCGATGGTCGGCCGGGTGGGGTCGAGCGCCGTGGCCAGGTCGTACAGCTCGGGTCCCAGGTCGAAGCCGTGCCACTGCTCGTTGCCGCCGCACCAGGCGAAGACACTCGGGTGGTTGCGCATCTGGCGGAGGTAGTCGCGCCACACCTGGCGGTAGAGGTCGCGGCCGGCGGGAGTGGCGGCGCGGAAGAACGGCTCGTAGGCGATGGGCAGCTCCGGCTGCACGAACACGCCGACTTCGTCCGCCGCGCGCAGGTAGGACTCGCCCAGCATCGTCGAATGGTGTCGCACGCCGTTGAACCCGAACTCTTTGCGCCGCCGCAGGTAGCCGCGCCAGAACTCGACGCTGGCCGGCGCCACCAGCTCGCGCGGGAAGGTGTAGTCGTCGCCGTAGCCGCGCAGGAAGAACCGCTCGCCGTTCAGCCGGAAGCCCTGCGCGGTGGCTTCCAGCCGCCGCAGGCCGAACCGCTGGTCGAGCCGGTCGAGGGGTCGCCCGCCGACGGTCAGCACCAGTTCGGCGGTCAGCAGGTTGGGCGTCTCGGGCGTCCACAGCGGCGCGCCGGGCAACGCCACCGTCAGGCTGAGGCTGGTCCGGCCGGCCGGCACCACGACCTGCTGCGCCGCCAGCGGGGCGCCGCCGGTGGCCGGGCGCACGGTGCAGGCCAGCTCCAGCGGCTCGGTCGTCGCGCCGGCCAGGGCCACCTCGACCGTGGCCCGGCGGGCGCCGGGATGCGGCTTGACGAAGACGTCGTCGAGCCAGGTCTGACCGGTGGCCTCCAGGCTGAGCGACTCGTGGAAGCCGCCCCAGGTCAGGTCCATGAAGTCGATGATGTCGAAGGCCCCGACCAACGGATCGCGCTCACGGTGATGGCGGCTGTCGACGGCCAGCACCAGTTGCTGGCTCGCGCCGGGCCGCAGGGCGGTGGTCAGGTCGCAACGGAAGGCGGTCGGATAGCCCCAGTGCTCGCCCACCGACTGGCCGTTGCACCAGACGCGCGCCGAGCGGTGCACACCGCCCACGCGCAGCCACACGCGCTGCCCCGACCAGTCCGCCGGCAAAGTGACCTCGCGCCGGTACCAGCCGACGCCGATGGCGTTGTGGCGCATCTTAGCGGTGGGCGCGCCAACGCCCTGGGCGTCCCAGCAGCCCGGCACCTGCAGTTGCCGCTCGAACGGTGCGGCACCGGCGAACCACTGCTCGGTCAGGCCACGGTCGTCGGGTGCGAAGCGGAACTCCCACGGCCCGTCGAGGCCCAGCGACGCCGGGCGCTGCGCCCAGGAGGCGGGCGCGAGGAGCAGCGGTAGTACGAGCAGCAGACGGGACACGGCGGTTCTCCGCTCAGCAGGCTCGTTCGGCGCCCGCCGTGGGTTGACCTGCCGGGCCAGGTGGTCTTGACTCACGACTCCGTTCCTGATAATTTGCAGTGGCGGTGCAAATCATCATGGGAGGCTACCGGTCGCGGACGATCGAGGGCGCGTGCGAGCGCGCCTCGCGGCAGTTCCCGGTGGTGCTGGTGACCGGCCCGCGCCAAGTGGGCAAGACCACCGTGCTGCGGCACTTGGCCGGCACCGAGCGGACTTACGTCACGATGGACGATCTGGCGCTGCGCGACTTGGCGCGCCGCGATCCGGTGCTCTTCCTGCAGCGCTTCGCGCCGCCGCTGCTGATCGATGAGATCCAGTATGCGCCCGAACTGCTGCCTTACCTCAAGTTGCGGGCTGATGAGGCCCGAGCGCCGGGGCTGTACTGGCTGACCGGCTCGCAGCAGTTCCACCTCATGCGCGGTGTCACCGAGAGCCTGGCCGGCCGCGTGGCGGTGCTCAACCTGCTCGGGTTCTCGGCCCGCGAGGCCGATGGCCGGCCCCATCGTCTGGCGCCGTTCTTGCCGACGGCGGCCGTGCTGGACGAACGGATGAACAGTGCCGCCGAACTGACCGAGCCCGCGCTATTCGAGCGCTTGTGGCGCGGACAGTACCCGGCCATCCAGACTGGCCGCGTGGACGACGTCGAGCTGTTCTACCGCTCGTACGTCCAGACCTACCTGGAGCGCGACGTCCGCGATCTGCTCAACGTGGGCGACCTGGCCACCTTTCGCCGTTTCTTGCGCGCCGCCGCCGCCCGTACGGCGCAGCTCCTCAACTACTCCGACTTGGCGCGTGACACCGGCGTGAGCGTCAACACGGCCAAGCAGTGGTTGTCGGTTCTCGTGGCCAGCGGCCAGGTGTACCTGTTGCAGCCGTACCACACCAACCTGACGCGGCGCTTCTGCAAGACGCCGAAGCTGTACTTCCTGGACACCGGTCTGGTCGCCTACCTGACCGAGTGGCGCTCGCCGGCGACGCTGGCTGCCGGGGCCATGTCGGGCGCCGTCTTCGAGACCGCGGTGGTGGCCGAGATCCTGAGGAGTTGGTGGCACTGCGGGCGCGAACTACCCGCCTACTTCGTGCGCGACCCGAGCGGCCGCGAGATCGACCTGGTGCTGTCCAGCGACGGGTGTCTGTACCCGGTCGAGATCAAGCAGGCCGGGCTGGTCTCGGCTCGTGACCTGCGGCTGGGCGCGCTCAGCGCGCTCCCGGCCCAGAGCGGGCCGGGTGCGGTGATCTGCCTGGCGCCGCAACGACTGCCGCTCAGTCGCGAGGTCGAGGCGGTGCCGTTCGGCCTGCTCTAGGAATCTGTCCAACGGTTCGTCGCCGGTCCGGTCCCACCTGCCTGGCGGC
>CAZHGD010000108.1:0-25521 GCA_964531735.1 uncultured Fimbriimonadaceae bacterium
TGAAGGTGATGATCCAGGTCAGCGACGACCACTAAGCAGCCGGCCGGTGACGTTGTCCCGTAGGGGCGACCCAAGGGTCGCCCGGCTGTGGGCCACCTAGCGCCTACCGGGCAGTGACCGGGCGGGCACCAGGCCCCGCCCCGACCGGACAGGATCGCCGAGCGGCTGCTTAGCCGGCAGCGCACGGCCGCACCACGCCGACAGCGCGGAGCGCGGTCAGGCACGAGCGCGAATCCGTGCGGTGGCCCACCGGGCGCTACGGCGACGCGACGCGCCCCCAGAAGCGGTCCTCGTTGCCTGGCACCGCCGACTGCACCACCAGCACCAGCCAGGCCGTCGCCCCGGCCGACGGCGCCCGGGTGAAGTCGGCGACGAAGTCGTCAGAACCCACATCACCGCCGGTGCCGTCTCGGTCGGTCTGGTAGCGGCTGTAGCGCACGCCGGACGCGGCCCGCCCGGGTTCGGCACACAGCTTCAGCACCTCGCCGACGATCTTCTGGTAGCGTTCGCGCCGGCCCAGACGCAGGTGGGCCAGAGCAGCGCCAAGCGAGCCCTCGGCCCACACCAGATCGGGGTACTGGTCCCAGTCGGTCTCGTCGGCCACGCCGGCATAGGGACGGTACCCGGTGATGGTCCAGCCGGCTGTCGCGCCGGCGGGAGCCAGACTGGCCTGGAACACCCGGTCGGCCGTGTCGAGCGCGGCGGCGGCCCGCTGGTCGTCGCCGATGGCGTGCAGGAACAGCGCGCCCCACGTGCAGCAGTCCAGGGCCTGCCCACGGTCGGTCTCGCCGACCTGGGCGCCTTGGTAGAACCGCCCCTCTTCAGTGCTCCAGAGCCGCTCGGTCAAGGCCGTCCTGATCTCCGCAGCGGCCTGCCGGTAGCGCCTGGCCTGCTCCGGCGCGACCACTCGCGCCGCGGCCTCCAGCAGGAAGAAGCAGTCGATGTTGTGCTCGGTCGAGACCCAGCTCAGATCGCCCTTCGTCAGCTTCTGGTAGTCGGCCGACCATCGCCCGGAGCCGCCCTTGATCAGCCCACGACGCGGGTCGTCGGCGCGGTCCACCGGCACCCGCTGCTTCAGGAGCCAGTCTGTGGCGCGCACGGCGAACGCCCGGAACTCGTCACCCTCGTTGGCCTGGTCGACCAACAGGGCGGCGTAGGCCGCCCAGGCCACCGTGCCACACCGGCGGTACGAGCGGTTGTAGAAGGTGTCGTCCGTGCTGTTCCACGAGAACCCGAGCGAGCCATCGGGCAACTGCATGGCGACCAGCGCGCGCAGCAGGCGCGTCGCTTCGGCCTTCCGTCCGGCCAGCGCCAAGGCGATGCTCTCGACGGCGGCATCGTAGGTCATGACCCGGCCGTACTGCGTGAGCACCGCCCAGGCAGGTGAGTCCACCGGCTCCTGGAAGCTGGGGATGACCGCCGCATCGGACGAGGGCGGCGGCAGCCGCAGCAGGTCATTGCCCAGCTCGTACCAGGGAGCGCTGGGCGCGAAGGGGGCCATGTGCTTGAGCAGGTAGGCCAGGCCGCCCTCGCCGGCCGCAGTCAGGCCACCATCTGTTGGACGCGGAGTGGTGACCGTCGCGCCGCCGGCACCGGGGCTGTCTGGTTGGTGTTGTCCTTGGGGTTCCTTCCCGTCCATCACTGGGGCGGCGCGGTGGAAGCAGCCCGTCAGCAGCACCAGACTCAGGACGAGTACGACCGCGTGGATCCGCATGTCAGTGCTCCCCGAAGCGCGCCCGAGCGCGGATCGGTGCTTACCCTTACGCCTGACCGAGCCTGATCTTGGGCCGAGGGCAGCGCAGCTCCGGGCCGACTGGGCGCGGGGGCGCGGGCAACTACCGGGCCGGGCGGCCGCCGGCGCGGTCGCGCAGCGTCTTCCGGGCCCGCTGCATCAGCGCGCGCGCCCGCGGCAGCGCGAGGCCGAGTTGGGCCGCGATCTCGGACTCGGTGCCGCCGTCAAGCCAGAGCTCGGCGACCTGACACAGGCCAGCGTCGGTCTGTCCGAGGTCCTCTGCCGCGTCGCGCACCGAGCAGGCCAGCACGGCCGTCCAGGTGGGGTCGTCATCGCTGCCGGGCGCCGGCAGCACGTCGAGCTGCGGCGAGCCGGAGCGAACCTGCCCCCTCAGCTTCGCCTGCCGCCACAGGCTGATGAACCGATGCCGCAAGGCCACCCGGACCAACCGGTCGAGCGGGCTGATGGCGCCGCTGGACAGCCACGCCGGCACGGCCTTGGCCACGAGGTGCAGGCACGCTTCGTCGACCATCGCCTCGGCGTTGCACAGGTCGCTGGCGGGATCCACCAGCTCGATGCGCCGGGCCCACCGGCGGGCCTGGAAGTCCACGATCCGCCGATAGGCGTCATCCGAGAGCAGGAACTCGATGGCGTGCGGGTGGCGACCGGCCACGTGGCGCGCCAGGCAGATCGAGGCCGCCCGGTTCTGCCGACAGAAGCGGGTCCGACGGGTCCAGCAGCAGAGCCAACATGGACCATCGGTCGGCGGCATCCGGCCGCGGTCCGGGTCATCGTCCACGCCGCTGCCCCTGCCTTGGCGGGCCGGCCCACAACGGCCATGCAACTGGCGTGCTCTTCGCGACGGCCTGACCGCCACCTCCGTCGACTCCGCCCAGTGGGTCTGGCGCCGCACTGCTCGTTGCGCTACAGTTCGGGCGCAGGAGTTGGGCCATGTCGTCTGAGCGCGTGGACGTACTGGTGGTCGGCGGAGGCCTGGGCGGGTGTGCCGCCGCGCTGGCCGCGGCGTCGCTGGGCGCCAACGTGCTCCTCACCGAGGTCACCGATTGGCTCGGCGGCCAGCTCACGAGCCAGTTGGTGCCGCCCGACGAGCACCCCTGGATCGAGTCGTTCGGCTGCACGCAGCGCTACCGGCAGTTGCGTCAGGGCATCCGCCGGTACTATCGCGAGCACTACCCACTGACCGCGACCGCTCGGGCCAACCCGCACCTCAATCCCGGCCAGGGCTCCGTATCGCGGCTGTGCGGCGAGCCCCGCGTGGCTCTGGCCGTACTCGAGGAGATGCTGGCCTGGCACCGCACCAGCCGTCGCCTACAGGTGTGGCTGGAGCATGAACCGGTGGCCGTCGCCACCGACGGTGACAAGGTGACCGGCGTCTGCTTGCGCGACCGGCGCTCCGGCGCGTTGCGCGACGTCGAGGCGGCCTACGTCATCGACGCCACCGAACTGGGTGACCTGCTGCCGCTCGCGAGCGTCGAATACGTCACCGGCGCCGAATCACAGAGCGAGACCGGCGAGCCGCACGCCCCGACCGGCGCCGCTCGACCGGACAACCAGCAGGCGTTCACCTGGTGCCTCGCGCTGGGCTACGACCCGGACGCTGAGCACGTTAGCGACCCACCGGCCTCGTACGCGCGCTGGCGCGACTATGTGCCGCCGTTGCAGCCCGCCTGGCCGGGCCGCCTGCTGGCCTGGGAGTACTCCAGCCCGGCCACGCTGGTGCCGCGCAAGCTCGGTCTGTTTCCGGATCAGCGTGAGCCCGACGCCCCGTCGATGTGGGTCTACCGGCGCATCGTGCACGCGGGTCACTACGCCGCAGCCGACCGGCCGCACGAGGTGACTGTGGTCAACTGGCCGGCCAACGACTACCTCGCCGGGACCCTCGTCGACCGCCCGACCGCTGACGTCGAGCGGGCACTCCAGGAATCGCGCGAGCTGTCGCTCTCACTGGTGCACTGGCTGCAGACCGAGGCGCCGCGTCCCGACGGTGGTTGCGGCTGGCCCGGTCTCTACCTGCGCGGCGACATCAGCGGTACGGCAGACGGACTGGCGAAGTACCCGTACGTGCGCGAGGCCCGCCGCATCCGGGCTGAGTACACCATCACGGAGCGCGACGTCGGCGTCGAGGCTCGCGGGCAGGCCGAAACCGCCGAGCGCTACACCGACCGCGTCGGCGTCGGCGCCTACCGCATCGACCTGCACCCGAGCACCGGCGGCGACAACTACCTCGACACCGCCTGTCATCCCTTCTGGATCCCGCTCGGCGCGCTGCTGCCCGTACGCGTGGAGAACCTGCTGCCAGCCTGCAAAAACCTCGGCACCACCCATATCACCAACGGCTGCTACCGGCTGCACCCGGTGGAATGGAACCTCGGCGAGGTGGCCGGCGCGCTGGCCGCCTTCTGCCTGCAACGCGGCACGGCCCCACGGCACGTGCGGGCCAAGCCCGAGCTGCTGGGCGACTTCCAGCGGCTGCTGACCGCTCAGGGCGTGGAGATCGACTGGCCGCGCACGCGCCCTCTGTAAGGCGCCTCAATCGGTCGCGCCCCGGTCCACCCAGGCAGCGACGAGACCGTGCAGCTCGGCCATGGCGCGCCAGCGGCGGACTTCGGCCCCGGCCTCCAGCCGCGGCGTCGGCAGGCCGTGCAGGCTGGCCAGCCGCGCCAGCACCGCGTCCACTTCGTCGCCGGTCAGCGCCCGCGGCACGTCCGGCACGAAGGCGGCTCGCCCGCGCCAGCTCGGCCAGGGCATCGCGGCCAGCCAGCCGCGTAGCGCCGCGCCGGTGAGCGGGCCGTCGGGCTCGGCCGTGTAGGCCGGGAAGGCGCCAAAGGTGCCGAACAGGTTGAACCCCTCGCGGCCAGGCTTGCCCGGCGGCACGTCGTCGAACAAGGTCAGCACCTGACCCGAGCGCAACAGGGCCAGTTGCAGCCGCGCCAGCGGCACCTCACGGATGGTGGCGCCGCGGTCGAGGCAGAGCTGCGCCGCCGCGCCGGCCGCGGTGCCCACCGCCATGAACACCGGCTCCATGCGCAAGGTGCCGTACCCGATGTGCGTGGCCGACAGCGCGCAGGCCACCAGCACGTTGTCGAGGCCGCGGGGCGTCAGCACGCCATAGGGGATCTGGTACGGCTTGGTCTCGCCGCGCGCCAGGTAGAAGAAGCCCTCCAGCAGATCCGGGTTGCCGGGCTGGCGGCCGCCGGTGGCGTGGCTGTCCATGGGATAGGCGCCCACGGCGATGCTGTCGCGGCGCGCCGGCGGGCGCTGCGCACCGGGTGCGGCGCCGGCCTGTAGCTCGCTGAAGACCACTTCGCCCAGGATGCGGCGCGCCTCGCGCACATAGAGCTGCGACGGCCAGCTCTCGAGCTCGGGGAACTCGTCGCGCGCCAGGCACCAGGACTGCGCGCTGACGCGCATGCGCTCCGGCACCTCCGGGTCGTGGCGCAGAAACCACAGCAGGCCCAGGAGGTGGTCCCGATGGCGCTCGGCGATGGTCTCGCGCGTCGCCCAGTTGGCCTCCGGGTAGGCGTCCGCGCCGCCGATCAGGTCGCTGGACGGGTCGCCCTGCGGGTGGTTGTTCGCATCGGCCTTGCCGCCAGGCAACGGCAGAATCGACAGCACATCCTCAAGCACCTTGAGCTTGCCCCGCTGCAGGTCGCGCAGCAGGCCGAGATAGGCTTGGCGCTCATAGCGCTCCGGCTGCGGCCAAGGCCGCCGGTTGGCCACGTCGCGCGTCAGGCAGAGGCGATAGTTGTACGCCTGCACCAACTTGTCGCCGGTGCCGACCACCTCCACCACGCGCCGTTCCCAGACCTGCCACCACAGCTTGCCGGCATGTGGTTCGCCGGTGTCCGCGCGGCCCTCACGACCAACCCGGTACGGCGCGCCGGCCAGCGCGGCCAGGTCGCCTTCGTAGCTGGCATCGATGAACACCGGCGCGCGCACCACGGCGCGCACCGCGCGCTCGCGGCTGTGCAGCGTGATCGACCGCACCCGACCATTGGCGACGGCGGCGCCGACGATGTGCGCGCCGCGCACCAGGCGCACCTGCGGCAGTTCACCCAGCCACTGCTCGAACACCTGGCGCGCCACCCGCGGCTCGAAGTAGAGCCCGCCACGTTTGGCGGCGGCGGCCGCCGCCGACGTGCCGGCCACCGCGGCATAGTGCCGATCCACCGCGCCCGTGAACTCCGTGAACAGGCCACCGAGGGCGTTCACCGAGCCGAAGTCAGTGCGCGACAACCCGCCGCTCATCATGCCGCCGATGAAGTCGGACGGCTCGATCAGCAGCACCTGCGTACCGGCCCGGCCGAGCGTGATGGCAGCGGCAATGCCGGCTGGTGTCGCGCCGTAGACCACCACCTCGGCGGTGCCCGGCGCCAGACGCGCCAAGGTCTCGGGCGGCGTCACGAGAGCGACGGGCCGCGACGGGCCGGCGCCGACGGCCTCCAGGCGGTACTCGTAGCGCGTCCGCGGCGCAAGCGTCTGGTCCAGGTAGGCCAGCGTTCCGGCGCCCAGCGTCGCCACCGGGCTGCCATTGCGGTGCAACCGGTAGCCCTGCGCCGGCGCCGGCCGGCAGGACCAGCGCAGGCGCACCGCCCGCGGCCCGACCGCGCGCGCGTCGAGAACGGGTGTCGCCGGCCGCGGCGGGAACGACTCGAGCTGCACGCTCTCCACGGCCGAGCCGTCACCCAGCACGAGGTAGACGTCGTCCAGACTGCCGACCTGGTTCCAGAACGGCAGTGCGGCCGACCGGCGCGACTCACCACCGGGCGAGGTCATCGTGACCGTCAGCCGGCCGTCGTCGCGGTCCAGGCACAGCGCGATGGTCACCGCCGACCCGAGCGGCACTGGCCACAGGCCGTGGGCGCGCTGACCGTCGAACCAGGCCAGCTGCCCGTCGTCACCGATCTGGAGCTGGCAGGCCCGGTTGGTCGGTCGGCTCGGGTCGCCCAGCGCCAGACCGAACTGGCAGCGCAACGCGGCCACTGACTGCGCGGGGCGGAGGGCGAAGCGCACCTCGGCCCACGGGCCGATGGTCACGCCGGCTTGGTGGATGGGGCGCGCGCCATTGGCCGGCGGGCCGACCGCCCAGCCAGCCGCGCCGTCATCGACGCGCCAAGTCTGGGCCGAGGCCAACGTGCTCGCCAGCAACAGACCGAGCCATCTCATCGCGCGCACCTCCCGCCGAGCCGATTGTGGGCGGCCGATCGGCACACGTCAAGCCCGGTCGCCGCGAGCGGCAGGACACCGGCTGCGGCGGTCGAATGGCCCGGCCGCAAGCAACCGAGGAAAGTGAATGCGCGCGAACCCGCCTGCGACGTCCGCTGCCTGGCACGAGCGAGCCACTCAGGTCATGCCCGGCGGTGTCAACAGCCCGGTCCGAGCCTTCCGGGGCGTCGGCGGCGACCCGGTGTACTTCGTCCGCGGCCAGGGCGCCCACCTCGAGGCGGTCGATGGTCGACAGTACCTCGACTACGTCGCCAGTTGGGGCCCGCTCATTCTGGGCCACGCGCATCCGGCCGTGGTCGAGGCGGTCAGCCGCGCCGTGCGTGACGGCTTCAGCTTCGGCGCGGCAACGCCGTTCGAGGTGGCCCTGGCCGAGACCATCGTCGCCGCCGTGCCATCGGTCGAGGTCGTGCGCCTGGTCTGCTCCGGCACTGAGGCCGGCATGGCGGCCGTGCGCGTCGCTCGCGGGTGCACCGGACGCGACCGCCTGATCAAGTTCGACGGCTGCTACCACGGCCATGCCGACAGCCTGCTGGTGGCCGCCGGGTCCGGTGTGGCCACCTTCGGCCTGCCGGATTCGCCCGGCGTGCCGGCCTCGCTCGCCGAACTGACGCTGTCGCTGCCCTTCGGCGATCTCCAGGCCGTCGCCGACGCGCTGGCACGCCACGGCAACGAAGTGGCGGCGATTCTGGTCGAGCCCGTCGCCGGCAATATGGGCGTGGTCGACCCGCCGCGCGAGTTTCTCGTCGGCCTGCGCGAGCTGTGCGATCGGCACGGCGTGTTGCTGGTCTTCGATGAAGTGATGACCGGGTTCCGCGTCGCGTACGCGGGTGCGCAGTCGCGCGCCGAGGTGACTCCGGACCTGAGCATGTTCGGCAAGGTCATCGGCGGCGGCTTCCCGCTCGCCGCCTACGGTGGTCGGGCCGACATCATGCGCCAGGTGGCGCCGGCCGGACCGATCTACCAGGCCGGCACTCTGAGTGGTAATCCGGTCGCCGTCGCCGCGGGCCAGGCGACGCTGGACGTGCTCCGCGAGACCGACCCCTACGCGCAGTTGGAGGGCCGCGCCGCGCGGCTGCAGGCCGGTCTGGCCGAAGCCGCGCGCGCCGCCGGCGTGCCGGTGACCGTCAACCGGGCCGGCGCCATGCTGACCGTCTTCTTCCAGGATGGCCCGGTGACCGACTACGCCACGGCCAAGCAGAGCGACACGGCGCGATTCGCCAGCTTCTTCCACGCCATGCTGGAGCGCGGCGTCTACCTGCCGCCATCGCAGTTCGAGGCATGGTTCCCCGGCACGGCCCACAACGAGGCGCTGATCGAGCAGACCATCGCCGCCGCCGCCGATGCCTTCGGTGACTGCCAGGACAACGGCTGGCCGCGGCCGGCGTAAGGGTGACGCCATGTCTGAGCCGCGAGCCAACATCGAGCTGAAGATCCGCTATGGCGACCTGGACCGCGCGCGCGCGGCGGCGCTGACGCTCGGAGCGCGGCCCGCCGCGATCGAGCAGCAGCGCGACACGTACTTCAACGTGCCGCACGGCCGGCTGAAGCTGCGCGAAGTGCCGGGCGAGACGGCCCTGCTGATCGCCTACCAGCGACCGGATCAGGCCGTCTCGCGACGGAGCGAGTACTACCTCGTGCCGGCACCCGAACCGCACCTGCTGAAGGCGGCGCTGACAGCGGCACTCGGCGTGCGCGGCGAGGTCACCAAGGAGCGCGAGATCCTGCTCTGGCAGAACGTGCGCATCCACCTCGATCGAGTCGACGGCCTGGGCGCGCTGGTCGAGTTCGAGGCGGTACTAGGCGACGGCGAGACGGAGTCCGCCGGCCACGAACGTATCGCGCAACTCCTCGCGGCGATGGGGGTCAGTACCGCGGAGCACTTGGCCGGCAGCTACGCCGATCTGCTGGGAATCTGACCACCCGTCAAGGGCTAGCGCGGAGCCACCGGCCTGTTGTAGAATGGCTCGCACAGCAGCAGACGCAAAGGAGAACCGAAATGGCCGACGCCGGGATGCCCACCCCCGCCGAGATCACCGAAAACGCCATCGCCGCGTTCCGGAGCGGCGATATGGACCTCGCGCTGCCCATGTTGAGGCAGGCCATCGAGGTCAATCCAGAGCAACGGTGCGATCTGCTGATGCACCTGGGCTGGGCGCTGGGCCGCAAAGAGAAGTGGGCCGACGCCGAATCGGCGTTCAACAAGGCCACCAACGAGGACGGCTCCAACGCCGACGCCTATTACTACGGCGGCGTCGCCATTGCCAAGCAGGGCCGGCTGCGTGAAGCGCACGGCATGTTCGTCATCGCCGTCAGCCTTGACCCGAACCACTCCAAGGCCAAGGAGGCCGAGGTGCGCACCGCCAAGGCCGCCGAGCAGGTCACCCAAGAGGGCAGTTCGTCGGTGGGTCCAGCGTCCATCAACCTCGGCCTGGACCTGGGTGAGATGCTGGCCGCCGCCAAGCCGGCCAAGCCCAAGGCCGCGCCGAAGAAGGAACCCGAGCCGTCGGCTGACAAGGGCGACAAAGGCGGCCAAGCCAAGAAGGCCGGCTGCGGCGGTGGCATCGTGGCCCTGATGGTGCTCGGGCTGACCTGCCTCTGGCTGCTCCACGTGCTCTACTGAGCGAGCGCGAGCACTCAGAAGGCCAACTCACCAAAGCGCGCCGGCGTGTGGAACCCACCGAGTAGCGGGCACCAGCAACTGGCCCGTTTGGTGTCGGCCTCCTCGCGTCCCAGGTTCAGCCGCCACAGCCCTGCCGGCTTGGCTGAAAGCGTGGCGAGCGGGACAGCAATCTCCACCGTCCAGGCCTCGCCGGCGCGTGCGGTCCGCGCCGTCCAGGTGCCGTTCCAGCCACTGTCGAGCGCCGGCGTGCAGCGGGCGTCGTAGACCGACCCGCCGGCGTTGACCGCCAGGTGGTAGTAGCCTTGCCCCGGCGGCTGGACAAACACCTCCACGGCGTCGTCTTCCCAGACCGGGCCATCCAGCGGGCGCGCCAGGCCGCGCGGCGCGGCCTGGCCTTCGCAGCGGAACGCCAGGTACAGCGTCCGCTGGTCACAGGCCACCCAGGCCACGGTGCGCCGCGCGGCCGGCTGACCACTGTCGGGCGCCACAAACCCCTCGAGCCGCGTCGCGCCCGACCACTCTGTGGGAGCGATGCGCCCGTCGATCACCGGTGGCGCGGCCAGCCTACCGCACCGGGCGCCACGGACCACCGGCAACACCACGTCGCCACCGACCGCGGTGCCGGTGGGCGGCTCGGCGCGCCACTGCACCGTGGCCTGGGCGCCCCGGGCCGCCAGTTGCTCCAGTGCCTCGCCGAGAGTCGCCGGCAGCGTCAGGCGCACCTCGGTCGGCTTCTGGCGGGCCACGGTGACCGTGGCCGGCCGAGCGTCGCTGGTCTGGCCACCCACCGTCACGCGGGCACTCAGCTTGACCGGCGTCGGCTGGTCAAGCCACGATTCGGCCGTCAGCCGCACGGCGCCGCCGACGGCACTGAGCGGACCGGCCGCGGAGACCTGGAGCGCCGGCATCACCTGCCAAGTGCGGCGCCGCGGCAGCCAGAGCGAGCGCCCGCCGACCGTGACGCGGCCCTCCAGCAGGACGTCGTGCCAGCCGTATGGCACCTCGGCCGGGATCGGCACCACGCTCGCCGGTTGCCCAGCGACGCTGACCGTCATCGGCATGGTCGTACCATCGGCTCGCAGCAGACGTGGGGCCAGTGTGACGCTCGAGCCCACGGCCGCGGCCCCGAACAGCCCAGGACCCGCCGGCTCGGCCACCACCCCGGCACCGACCTCGGTGGCCCGACCCAGCGCTTCGGCGTAGCCGTCCACGGCCAGCGCCAGGCTCCGTCGCGGATGGTCCTCGGCCACCGCCGCCACCAGTTGTTGCAGCTTGTGGAAGCCGCCTTCGCGACCCGCCAGCCCGTCGAGTAGCGCCGCAACCTGCGGCGCGGCGGGCCAGTTGGCCAGCTCGGCTTGCGCCTGTTGCCCGACGGCGGTCAGCGCCGCACGGCTGTCCGGCCGGCCGACGGCCTCCACCGCGACCTCGTCGATCTCGATGCGGCCCCAGGCGCCACTGGCCACGAACTGGAAGAAGCCGGCGCTATGCCCGGCCGGAATCGTGAACCGTCGCTCGATGTCGGCCACTTGGCCGGCGGTCGGCGGCAGGTCCGCGAAGTTGACGTAGGCCCGTGTCAGCCACTGCCCGTCGGGTCCCTTGACGCCGAACCGGGCCATCAGAGTGGCCCCCTTGCCGCCTGGGCTGGCCCAGCGGTAACGCAAGCGCAAGCGGTAGTCGCCGGGCGCCAGCACGAGGTTCTGGTGCGGCGCCGTGAACGCCTCGCCACCCTCGCCGGTCAAGCTCAGGCTGCGCTTGCCCGACAGCGGCTGCCGCTCCTCGAGGGCCACCTTGGCGCCACCGCGCGATTCCTGCCCCCATCCCGACAGGCCCTGCTCGAAGTCGCCGTTGCGCAGCAGGCCCACCGCGCGCGTGGCCATCCACTCGGCCTCGCCGTTGACCCGCTGCAACCACTGCCGGGCCTGGCTCAGCCACAAACCCGCCACGGCGGTCCGGTCGCCGAAGGCCACCACCTCCGTCGCGTCCGGCCCGAGGTCCAGTTCGAAACGGCGCTGGTCGCCGGCGGGCGTCACGACCACCGGCCGGTTGCGCAAGAGCGCCCAGGCCACGTCACCGGCGGGCAGGCGCCCGCTGACGGCGGCCTGACGCACCTCGCGCCCCGGGTTGCGCAAGGCCAGGAAGGTGACGCCTTGCCAGGGACCGTAGCGCTCGATCAGCACGCCCGGCGCGCGCGCCTCGGGCACCGGCTGCCAACCGGCCTGGTCGAGCCAGATGGTCAGCGGCTCGTAGGCTCTGAACAGCGGCCGCGACGGTTCGTAGGACGCCGGCCGCTCGAACGGCCCGGTGCCGGGATGCACCGCGTAGAACAGATTGCGCCGATGACCGGCCTCCTTTTCCGCCCAGGCCGTCTTCGGGTTGACGTACCCATAGGCCATCCAGCTCACCGGCTTCGGTCCGGCGCAGGAGCGCAGGAAGCGGAACTGCTCGTCGGCCGTGTTGCCCACGCCGCTCGGTTCACCGGCACCGATCATGTCGAGCAGGTGGCAGTAGAACTGCATCACCGCCACATCGGTGTTGCCGATGACCAACTGCCGGCGCTCCAGCGCCCGCGACCAGACCTGTTGCGCGAACTCGTAGCAGGCGAAGCCGTGCAGTTGCGCGGGCGCCTTGCGGCCCCAGCCGACCACCAACGGCAACCGCGCGTGGGCCCAGTGGTCGCGCCGGTAGTTGTCGTTGGTGAAACCCATGAACGTCGAGATGCTGTCGAGGTAGACGCCGCTCAGCTCGGCGCCGTTCTGGCGGGCCAGTTCGAAGGCCGGATCGAGCTCGAACCGCCAGGTGGCTTCGGCCCGGTTCGGCGACGGCAGATGCGGCGACGGGTTCTGCGTCACGTTGCTTAGCCAGACGCCCGGCGACCACTCGTCGGTCCAGTGCCGCCAGACCCAGTGACCGTTCTCGTCCTCGATAGCACTGGTCAGCACGGTGCGCGCCCAGTCGCCGTCGCGGTCCGGCTTGGCGGCGTCCGCTCTGATGCGCGCCACCAGTTCGTCCGGCTTCAGCACCGGCGCCTTCTCGCCGTGCCTTGGCTTGCCGTCGGCGGTCGGTTGGCCCCTGAAACCGATGTAGCGGCCCCAGGGCTCGGTGTAGACGAAGGTGTGAATGCCATGCGCCTGGTCGTAGGGCGTGCGGCGCTCGGCGCCCTCATCGAACCGCAAGCCGTAGTCCCAAGGGCAATCCATGGTGTCGGGCGCGAAGCCGAGCAACCAGATGCCGCCTTCGCCCACGCGCCGCTTGAAGCAGTCGGCGTGGAGTTCGGCATAGCGCCGCCAAGCGTCGCGCAGACCCCACTCAGGCGACACCGGCAGGACCAGCAGCCGCACCTCGGCGCGACCGGGCAGTTGGCGTGCGTCGGGCGACAAGCCCAGCTCGAACTCGGCGGTCAGCGCCTGTAGCGTCGCATCGTAGGCCAGCCGGTAGACGCGCGGCTCGGTCTGCGGCGTGGCCAGCATGACGCCCTGCTGCGGCGACGTCACGCAGGCGAAGGGGTACCTGGAGATCGTGCGGCCCTGGCCCCACCAGCGCGCCTGCTCGTAGCGCTTGCCCGCGGCGATGGGCCGCTGCGTCTCGAAGTCATCCCACCAGCGCCAGCCGATCGCGGCGAGCGGCAGCGCCAGGCGCACCACCACCGCGCGGTCGCGCAGCGGCTCGGCCTGCACGCTCAGGCTGATCTCGGTGCCATCGGCGCGTGGGACCAGGCGCCCGCTGAACCGCAAGTCGGCTTGCCGGCCCTCGAACGCGCCGCCGTGGCCCACCGCGGCAACCGCCTGGAAGTCGCCGCCGGCGGCCACGTCCTTGACCTGGAGCCAACGGTCGCCGGGCCCCAGTCGCTCCGTACCCACCCGCCACGACAGGCCGCTCGCGCCAACCTCGACCTGCACCGCGGCGCCAGCGACGGCACACCACAGCCCCAGCACCACTGCCGGCCAACTACGCATCAGGCACCTTCTCTCGTCGCTCGACTGCCGACCTCAGCGCTTGGGCGTCTTCTGGTAGGTGCCCATCAGCTCGCCCTGCGCCAGCACCTTGCCCTGCATCGCCGCCAGCAGACCGGCCTTGTCGGTCTGCTCAGGCAGCGACAGCGCCGCACTCAAGGCGTAGACCTTGAAGAAGTACCGGTGGGTGCCCGACGGCGGACACGGCCCGCCGTAGGCGGCCTTGCCCCACGAGTTGCGACCCATCGTCAGTCCGCCGCCTGCCTTGCCCGCGCCTTCGGCCAGCTCGGCCTGGGTCAGGCCCCAGGCCAGCCAGTGGACCCAGTCACCCGCCGGTGCGTCCGGATCGTCCATGATCAGCGCGTAGCTCACCGTGCCCGCCGGACCCGCCGACCAAGCCAGCGCCGGCGAGATATCGTCGCCTTGGCAGGTGTACCGGGCCGGGATGCCTGCACCGGACTTGAACGCCGTGCTGCTCACCTCGAGCTTCATGGTCTTGGCTCCTTCCTGTGGCACAGGCGGCGGTGACGTCGGGGCCACCGGCACCGGACGCGTACAGCCGCTGGCCGACAGCGTCGCCAGCGCGGCGACGACGGTGGCCCGCCGCAGCCCACCATTCGCCATGGTTGGCCTCCTCAGATGGCCTCTCGCGCGTACTCGACCATCGCGCGCAGGTTTGCCGCCGGCGTGTGCTTGGGCACCTCGCAACCAGCACCCACCACGAACCGGTCACCCGCGACGCGGTGGCATTCGGCCAGCACCGACTGCACCTGCTCGGGCGTACCGTTCAGCAGGTACCGCGCCGGCTCCAGGTTGCCCAGCAGCGCCGTGCCCGGCATATCGCGCCGGGCCGCCGCCAGATCGCTCAGGTAGTCGACGTCGGCCACGTCCACTCCCAGCTTGGCGAACTCGGCCGCCAGGTGTGTGGTGCGCCCGCAGACGTGCAGCCGGACCTGCACCCCCAGCGCCTTGATGCCAGACACCAACCGCAGCGCGTGCGGCAGGATCAGACGGCGGTAGGTGTCCGCGTTCACCAGCGAGGCCGCCGCGTCGCCGACGCCGATGCTGTCGGCCCCGGCCGCGACCTGCGCCTTGGCGAAGGCCAGCTCCATGTCCACCGCGAAGGCGAACACGTCGGCCAGGAAGCCCGGGTCGAGGACGGTGTCCATCATCGTCTCTTCCATGCCGCGCAGGTCGACCGCCATGGCCATGGGGCCTTCGACCCAACCGAGCACCGGGAAGTCCGGGCCGCAGCGCTCGCGCAGCAGCGCCACGCCCTGAACGCGGTCGTGCATCCGGCCGCCACCGAGCGGATCGGGCAACTGCAGCGTGTTCAGCCGCGCCTTGTCCTGCAGTAGAGCCAAGCGATGGTCGTTGGCCGGCGCCTCGTCGGCGAAGTAGGTACACTGACCACCAAGGTCGTCCACCTCGCGGCACGGATCGCTGATGGTCGAGACGAAGTCCACGCCGAACTGCTCGGCCACCGCCATCTGGCCGGCGGCCAGAATGCGGTAGTCGGTGATGTAGTCGTAGAACGTCCGCCCGATCAGCCGGCTGGCGAACATCATCGTCAGCGGGTGACAGGGCAGTCGGTCCACGGGCTGCCCGGACAAGGCGGCGTGGAATCGCTCCAGCGGGGTCATCGGCCAAGCTCCTCGCACAGTCGTCGGTAGCTGCCATGCTGCCGGACCGTCTCCAACATGGCGATCACGTTCTCGCCCGGCAGATCGTCGTCCAACTCGGTGGAACTGCCGCACAGGTAACCGCCGTCACGGCCGGCGTCCAGAATGGCCTGCTTCGTGCCGGCGATGACACTGTCAGTGGTGCCATACCGCATCAACTGGTGGATGTCAACGCCGCCGCAGAAGGTCAGCTTGTCGCCGTAGCGGGCCTTCAGGTCGGCCAGGTCCATGTTCGCGTTGCGCTCAATCGGGTTCAGCCCGTCGATGCCGGCGGCCACGAAGTCGTCCATGAGCGGGTTCAGGTCCCCGTCGCTGTGGAACATCACCCAGATGCCGTACTCGTGGTAGGCCGCGCAGATGCGGGCCAGGTGCCCGAAGAAGTCGCGCCGCATGAACTCCGGCGCAAACATCGGGCCGCTCTTGTAGGCGATGTCGTCACCCACAAAGGCCACCGGCGCCACCCGCGACTTCAGCTCGGGCGTGGCTTGCTGGTAGACCGCGTGAATCAGCGCCACGTGGTTGTCCGCGACCCGCTGCAGGTAGGCGGCGATCGTCTCGGGTTCGTCCACCATGGCATAGGAGAACAACTCCAGGCCGGCGAGGCCGTGCGCGCCCATCAGCCCCACGCCGCCCAGTTGCCAGACGTGCAGCGCCGGCGCCACCCGCGCCGACCACTCGTCGTGCCAGGCCAGCCGCGCCTGCGCCCATTGCCGCACGTCGGCCGGCCGCGGCGGTGGCGCCGCCGCCGCCCGCCGGAAGTGGTCGAGCAGCGCCTCCTCAGTGCGGAGGCGCTTGATGGGGTGCCAGGTGGTCCAGCGTTCGACCACCTCGACGCTCCCGTCCTCGTGCTCGACGCGCCGCGCGTGCTGCGGTCCCGCCACCGAGCGGGTCAGGTCGAGCACCCGGCCGATGGCACGTGGCACCACCGTGACCCAGTTCTCCGGCGTGACCACCTCGCCCGCGTAGTGCGCGATCGCCGCCTCGTTGCGCAACAGGTCGTAGATCGGCGTGCGGTCCGGCTCGCGATGCTCGAACGCCGCCACGACACGCTCACGCGGGGTCATCTCGGCCATGCCCAGGGCTCCCGTCGGTCGTCGGTCGAGGGACGTTCGCGCGAGGCGCAAGAGGTCCTTCGCCGCCCCGCCCCACCCGACCTGGCCAGTCAGATGCCCGGCATCATGCCGCCGCCGCAGACCGGGAGGTAGACCCCGGAGATGAACTCGGCCAGGTCCGAAGCCAGGAACAACACCGCGTTGGCGATGTCCTGGTCGAACCCCCGCCGCTTCAGCGCCACGCCGCGCTTGTAGCCCATGGTGAACTCGTCATAGCTGTCGTGACGGCTCTCGCTGGTCATCCAGCCCGGCGCCACCTGGTTCACCGTGATGCCGTGCTCGCCCACTTCGCGGGCCAGGACCCGGAGCACACCGTCCATGCCGCGCTTGCCCGCGACATAGGCCGACTGCCTCGGCCAGCACTGCATCGAGCACTCGGTGTTCAGCGCGATGAAGCGGCCCCAACGCCGCGCCATCATGCCCGGCACGAACGCCTTGGCCATGTGCACGTTGTGCAGCACCGAGGAGCGGAACTGACCTTCGTAGTCCTCATCGGCCTGCTGCAGCACGGTGGCCCACTCGAACTGGATGACGGCGGTGTTGACCACAATGTCGGCCACGCCCAGCTCGCCGGTCACCTGGTCGCGGAAGGCGTTGACGGCATCGGCCGCGCACACGTCGACCGCGGCGGCCAGACCACGCACGCCGGACTCGCGCACCTCGTCCAGCAGCGCTGTCGCGCGGTCAGTCGAGCGCAGGTAGGTGAACGCCACATCGGCGCCGGCCCGGGCCAGCGTGCGCACGATGGGCCGACCCAGCTCGCCGGTGCCGCCGGTGACCACCGCCAGGTGCCCGGACAAGTCGATGGGGATCATGTCACACGCACCTTGCCTGATGGCCGCCGTCCACGCGAACCGTGATGCCGTTGACGTAGGACGCCTCGGGTGAGGCCAGGAAGACCACCGCGTGGCCGATGTCCTGCGGCGTGCCGATGCGACCGACGGGCACGCGCTCCTTGATGAACGCGGCCGGCTCGGGCTGGCTCCAGTGCCACTCGGTCATCGGCGTCAGGATCATGCCTGGCGCCACAGCGTTGCAGGTGATGCCGTGCGGCCCCAGCGCAATGGCGAAGCCGACCATGGTCATGCGCAGGCCGGCCTTCGACGCGCCGTAGTCCACCTGCGCCGACGAGGTCACGTTCTCGGCCAACGAGGTGATGAACACCACGCGCCCGCCCTGGCCGCGCTCGATCATCTTCCGGCCGACCACCTGCGTGCAGTGGAAGGCGCCCGTGACGTTGACATCCAGCGTCTTCTGCCAGGTCTCGGGCGTCATCTCCATGACCTCGACAAACGGGCAGATGCCGGCGTTGTTGACCAGCACGTCGATGCCGCCGTACCGCTGGCAGACGGTTTCCACCAGGTCCTCGACACCGGCTCGGTCGGTCACGTCACACCGCAGCCCAACCGAGTCCACCGCGCCGGCCTGGTTCAACTGCTCGGCCGCCGCCTCGGCGGCAGCCTGGTCCATGTCGGCCACCACCAGTGTCTCGCCCAACGCCGCGAAGCACTCGCCAATCCCGTAGCCGATGCCGCGCGCGCCACCTGTGATCAGGACGATTCGTGCCGCCATTGCCAGCCGCTCCTCTCGCCATCCTGTTCGCCGCCCGCCCCGCGGTCACCTTGCACCAGCCGTCATCCCCGGCTGCGGTTGCGCCACTTGACACGCGGGCCAGGATCGGTTCCACTGACCCCGCGCGGTGCCCACTATACCCACTGCGGTATTCGCAACAGACAACAGCGCCGCGGCAAAGGAAGTCTACATGAGAACGCGAGCATTCACGCTCATTGAGCTCTTGGTGGTCATCGCGATCATCGCCATCCTGGCGGCGATCCTGTTCCCTGTGTTCGCCAAGGCTCGCGAGAAAGCCCGCCAGTCGTCCTGTTCGTCGAACCTCAAGCAGTTGAGTCTGGCCGTGCTCCAGTACACCCAGGACTACGACGAGGTCCTGCCGGACGCTGACTGTGCCGGCTACTACGACGGGCGCGCCTGGATCATCTCGAGTCTGCCCTACATCAAGAACACCCAGCTCTTCAAGTGCCCGTCCGAGAGCAGCTACAACACGCTGGCGCCGGGCAACGACCTCTGCACGTGGGGCCGCGGCGCGCCGGCCTATGTGCCGACCATGCCGTTCACCTACGGGTTCAACCTGCAGAAGCACAGCACGGCCCTGGCCCAGTCCACCGAGACGGCCAGCATCCTGATGCTGGGTGAGTCGAGCATCCCGTGGACGCAGGCCGGACCGACGCCGCCCTACAACTACGCGCTGTGGTCGGCCCGCACCAGCCGCCACAACGACGGGCTCAACCTGTCTTTCATGGACGGCCACGTCAAGTGGCTGAAGAAAGAGGCCTACGCGGCCGGCAAGGGCGTGAAGAACGTCGAAGCCGATGCCGGATAGTCCGCACTGCGGGTCAGCGGGCCGGGCGTGGCGCCCGGCCCGCTGAGCATCATAGCGCCAGCGCTTGACGCAGCGGCTCGCGCAACCCCTGGGCCATCCACCAGAAGCCCAGGTCGTTCGGATGCGACGAGTCGACCATGCCGTCCATCTGCGCTTCGCCCAGCAGGTCGCGGCCCTCCACCACCCGGCACAGCCGATCGCCGGCGACCCAGCGTTGCGCGACCGCGTCGCGCACCACCTCGCGCTTGCGCTCGAGGTTCTCATGCGTGCCGGCGCTCCAGGCTTCCGCGGCCGCGCCGATCGGTGTCACGCAGAGCACCGGCACCGCCGGATGCCGACCGCGCAGCGTCTCCAGGAACGGCGCGTAGGTCTCGCGCATCTGCTCGGTGGTCGGGCAGTTCTGTGAGTAGTCCACCACGTAGCAGCAGGCCTCGATGTCGGCCATCGCCTGCGCCAGCTCCGGCTCGCCAATGCCATTGCCGCTGAAGCCCAGATTGACGTGGTCCAGGTTCAGCTCGCGACAGACGAAGGCCTGGTAGCTGTTGCCCGGACGCGCGGCGCACCCGCCCTGGGTGATGCTGCTGCCGTAGAAGACCACCGGCAGTTCCCGCGCGAAGGGCGCCGGCGGGCGGCACTCGGCCCCGTCGCTGAAGCCGAGTGCCAGCACCTGCACGGGATGGTAGAGCGGCAGGTGGAGGGTGATCTCGCGCCAGATGGCTGCCACCCCTTCGAACAGCGTCACCTCGACCTGCGGCTGCCCCTCCAGTGGCGAGGCGTTGTTCCAGTAGACGCCGTCGGCGAAGCAGTCGACCGCGTGCTGGCCGATGCGGTGCATGTTGTTCATGTGCCCGACGTCGCCGTAGTCGAGGCGCACCGCCAGGGCCGCGGCGTTGGTGGCGAACCGCAGGCGCCCGCCGGCCGGCGAGCAGGCCAGGTCCCACACCGGCGGTCGGTACGTGTCACGTCGCGACTGCGGCAGACGCCACAGCCGCGGCTGGTTCTCGGCGAAGAACGGCAGGCCGAACACCGGCAGCCGTGGGTCGGGGAACGCAATCCAGTCCATCGAGCCACTCCCGGCCAGCGGCTTTGGCCAGGGCGCGGCGAGGTCCTGCCCACCTCACCGGCGGCGGCGCCGCACCGCTTGCCAGACGACCGGGCGGGAGCGCCGCCGGCGGTGCTGTGCCGCCGGCTGGACCGGCGCCGGCGCCGTGGGCTCGGTTGCCGCCACGTCGCGTGAGGTCAGCCATTCCTGGCAGAACTGCGCCGTCGTCTCGGGCAGCGGCGCGTGTCCGCCGGGCAGCAGCGCCAGTCGGCAGAACTCGGCGAAGTCGAGCCGCGCGTAGAGCCGAGCCACCTCGGCGAACCGCGCCTCGGTCTGCTCGTAGCTGATCACCGGATCGTCCAGCCGACTGGTCACCAGCAGCGGCCGGGGCGCAATCAGGCCCGCCAGCAGCACGTCGTCGAAGGCCGACAGCCAGCCCGGCACGAACTGCTCGTCTTCGGGCGACGCCAGATAGCCCGGCTGCCGGGCGTCACCGGTGTCCAGCAACTTGGCCGCGCGGTCGGTGAACCAGCTCGCCACCACGACCGCCCGGAACCGCCCATCGAGGGCGGCGGCCAGCATGGCCAGTTGGCCGCCGCGCGAGAAGCCCACCACGCCCAGGGCATCCGCCGCCACCGCCGGCATCGCCGCCAGGCGGTCGACCAGCCGCAGCAGACCGACGAGTTCGAGGCCCAGCCACTCGCGGCCCAGCAAGCGGGCCTTGCGCGCCAGCCGCAGCCGGGCTTGCCAACCAGCGACGAGTCGCGGCACCACCACGTTGAGACCGGCCGCGGTCAGATGCTGCAGGAGCGGCGTCACCGGGTGGGGTCCGCTCAGCCCGAGGCACTGCTCGGGGCTGGAAGTGAGTCCATGGGTGACGACGACGGTCGGCCGCCGGTGGTGGTCGACGCGGAGCAGCAGCGCATCCTGCGCCACGCCGGGCCAAGGCGACCAGCGCAGTTCGTCCAGCGCGCAGCCAGCCCATTGCCCCACTGTGCGCACCGTGAACAGGTCACCCGGCGGCGGCGGCGAGGTCAGAGCAAGGCACTCCACCAGGGCCTGGCGCAGCGAGCGAGTCGAGGCCAGGTAGCCGTCCAGCGAGGCGAAGTCCGGCTGCCACCGTGCCCACCGGGCGCGTTCGGCGGCCCGCAACTCGCTGTCCAGCCAGCCTTCGCAGGCTGACCGCAGTTGCTCATGTGCTGCTGCGCCCGGCGTCGAACTCACGGCTGCCGTCCCATCCGCCCCTCGCGGAGCCAACGCATCGTAGCCGCGTGGGCGCACTGCCGTCAACGACGGCATGACCGGCGAGTCAGGTTCCCGTGCAAGCGGCCAGGGCCTCGATCAGACCGGCGCGGGTAAAGGGCTTGAGCAACAGCAGGTCGGCCGGCCCGGCCTCCTGGACGGCACTGGAACCGGTCACCAGGATCACCGGGCAGCCGGGGCGGCTGGCCTTGACTTCGGCCGCGAAGTCGCGGCCGTTGCCGTCCGGCAGGTCGTAGTCGGTCAGCAGCAGGTCGAACTCGCGCTCGGCCAGCAGTTGGCGCGCCGTCAGCAAATCCGGCGCCACCTCCGCCGCGTGCCCCAACTGCTCCAGGCTGCGGCGAATCATCCGTCCCATCACAGCGATGTCTTCGACAATCAGTATCTGCACAAACCCGACCTCACCGACGACTGTGCTGCCGATGCGGCGCCCGGGCGCAGACCATACCACATCGACCGGCCGGACAGACGTCGAAGGTGAACCGGATGTTAAGTGCGGCCCGGTCCCGTCGGCACGCCCACTGGTCTGGTTGCCGCCCGTTCGGCGCGCTAGGCGATCGCCGCGGCCCACTCGCGCAGCGCCGACAGGTTGTCGGCGAGCTTGTCGCGGCTATCGCCCGGCCCGAAGTCCTCGGTCGAGAACCAGCCGTGGTAGCCGCCGCGGTGGAGCACCGCCAGGACCTCGGGCCAGTCCACCTGCCCGTCGCGCAGACGGCACATCTCGCCACGCCAGCGGCGACGCCCCCGCTCCTCGGCGGCCGGCAGCCAGCGCGCGTTCTTGACGTGTACATGAGCCAGGTACGGGCCCAGCGCGCCGACCACCAGCTCGGGGTGCTCCCAACCTTCGTGCACCATGTTGCCGGGATCGTAGATGGCGCCGACGTGCTCCGGATCGAAGTGGCTGAGGAAGCGCACCGCGGCCGAGGCGCTGGGGATCAGCGAGTTGTGGTGCAGTTCGGCCAGGATCCGGACTCCGAACCGGCGCCCCAGGTCGACCACCGGCCGCCACAGGGCCACGGCCGCGCTCAGCGCCGGCTCGTAGGGCTCGCGCCGGTCCCAACCCGGCAACGACACGCGGAGCATCGGCACGCCGAGTTCGCGAGCCGCTTCGAGGCAGGCCGTGACCAGGTGCAGGTGACGCGGGTCGAGATAGGTGCCCAATGTGGGTAGCTGCAGGCCGTGCGCGCGGGTCACTTCGCCCAGCCGGCCGGCCTGCGCCATGATGTCGCCGATCTCGAACGTGCAGACGTTGCCGTTCCAGAAGTTGCGGTCCGCCGGTATCTCGGCGGGCAAGTTGGTCACCCGCCATTCCACCCCGTCGTACCCCAGAGCGCCCAGTTCCGCAGCGCACTCCTCCGGGGTCAGATCGTAGGTCTGGACCGTGAACACCGACAGTCGCAACTCCATGGGTCATCCTCCAATGGCCAAGTGGGGCGGACCGCTACCGACCCGCCCCACCCTCGCCTCACAGCGCCGGGACGTTGGCCTTCATCCAGGCCAGGCACTGGGTGTACCCGTCGGGCTCGCGCCCCTCGTATTCGGCACACCACAGGCCGTCGTACCCGTTGGCCTTCAGGGCTCGCACCGCATGGGCCAGGTCAATCTCGCCTTGCCCCAGCACGCAGC
The DNA here is from genome assembly GCA_964531735.1 of uncultured Fimbriimonadaceae bacterium. GTDB lineage: Bacteria > Armatimonadota > UBA10988 > UBA10988 > UBA10988 > CAZHGD01. The sequence goes on from CAZHGD010000108.1 coordinate 22,673, forward strand.
CTTTGTAGTCACCGCGCGTGCCGGTGCCATCCTTCAGGTGGATGTGCACCGCCCGCTGGGCGCTCAGTTCGTAGAACCGGTTGCAGGTGGGGATGTCATGGCCCATCCAGTGGTAGTTGAGCGTGTCCATGACTGTGCCCAGGTTCGGCGAGCCAACCAGGCCGCAGACCATCAACTGGAACCGCGCGTCGTTGGTCACCGTGCCGTGGTTGTCCAGCCCGATGCGCACACCGAGCTTCTCGGCCGTCGGCATACAGATGCGGAAGCCCGCGGCAATGGCGTCGGCCCAGTACTCCTCCTCCGGCATCGGCTTGCCTTCGCGCGGCCAGCCGCCGTCACACCGGATCCGGTCGACACCCATGATGCTGGCGATCTCGATCACCCGCTTCATGCGCTCGCCCTGTGCCTGCAGCGCGGCGGCATCGGAGGTGAGGAAGTCGTTGTTGCCCGACAGCGCGCCGACAATCAGCCCTTTGCTGGCGACCAGCTTGCTGACCTTCTCAGCGTTCGCCTCCGGCTTGGCCTCCGGATCCTGCTCGTTCCAGACGTCTGGAATCTGGAGTTCGACGCCGTCGAATCCGGCGCCCGCCGCATAGTCGAGGAAGGCCTCGAGCGTCTCGCCCGGGGCGTTGTAGTGGATCAGCCCGAACTTCATGACCGCGCTCCTTGTGGCTAGTCGCGCGGAGTGTAGTCGGCCGCTCCGAGGGGGTCAAGCGCGAGTTCCGCCCCGTTGGCAGTGCGGAGCCGCCGGCCAGGGCGGCTCCGCACCGGGAGCTACTTGTTGTCCCAGGAGTTGTTGGCGTCGCCGTAGGGCCAGCCTGCGGGACACGGCCCGCAGAAGGCCTCCATCTTGAGCCACTTGACGTGACCATCGATGTAGCCGACATTCAGCCCTTCATTGTGGCGGCCGACCGGGCGGCGGCTCTGGTTGCCCCAGGTATCGTCCGACGCCCAGTAGCCGGTGGTGCCGCCGGTCCACGAACTGGGGCAGGTCCACTGCCAGTCGGTGGAGCCGGTCTCGGCCGCAGCCCAGGTGCCCGGCGAAGCGCTGCCGGTGACCAGCGCCGTGTTGCACTGTCCGGCGTCGATGATGAAGGAGGTCATCGACACCGCCGGGATATCGCCGAGGGCGCATCCGCCACCCCACCAGGACAGGTTGACCGAGGCCCCGTAGCCGCGCGCCTGACTCGACTTCGACGGACAGGCCAGGACCTGCGTGTTCTTGAGATACGGGCTGATCGTGCCGTACCACTGCCCGCCGCCCAGGCTGTTGTGCCCCATGCACAGCTTCTCGTCATAGTCCTGGGCGTACTGCAGCGCCCCGAGCATGAGCTGCTTCACATTCGACGAGCACGAGGACTGACGCGCCTTCTCGCGCGCCTTCGCGAACACCGGGAACAGGATCGCCGCCAAGATGGCGATGATGGCGATCACGACCAGCAGTTCGATCAGAGTAAAGGCCGACTTGCGACCACGCATAACACTAGCCTCCTTGGGGCTGCTTGCCACAGGCCCGGCGCACACACCCCAGGGCGTATGGACAGCCGCCGAGGAAGTACATACCCCGCCCCGCACGGCTGTCAACCCGCCAGGATGCCGCCTATCAACGCGAAGGTAACGACCGCCCGCGTGCGGCTCAGCTCGGCAGCAGAATCACGCCGATCGCGCGGTCCGGATGCTCGATCAGTTCCTCACACAGCGCCGGCGCGTCGTCAATCGGCCCGCGGTGCGTGATCATCGGCTGGACGCCCAGGCGCTGCTGCTGCATGAAGCGCAGGCATTCTTCCAGGTTGCGCTTGGTGGTCCACTCGACGAACACCTCCGGATAGTGGTCACCATGCTCCCAGGCATCGTCGTGATAGCCGGGGCCCGGCCGCGCACTGGAGCGGATGTCTACATTGCCCATGCCCGCCGCCAGCAAGGCTTCGACCTTCACGCCACCCACCGCCACGATGTTGCCGTAGCGGTGCGTGTCCGGCGCCAGCTTCATCATCTGGTAGGCCTGGTTCAGCGCCGCCGTGCCCTCGCCACCGAACGCCAGGATGGCGACGTCGAGACCATAGCCGCGGCTCAAGGCTTGCGCGGCGGCGACCGGGTCGTCGTTGGCGGCGTTCACCACCGCGTGAGCACCCAGTGCCTGAGCCACTTCGAGACGCTTGGCCAACCGGTCGATGCCCAGCACGTGCGCGCCGGCCACCCGGCCCAACTGCAACGCGAACTGCCCGACCGGACCGAGCCCGAAGACCGCGAGGTGCATGCCCAGCGCCACCTCGCCGCGCCGGATGGCATGGATCGCCGTGGCGGCCAGGCAGGTGAACGCGGCCGATTCGAAGTCGACCCCGTCGGGAATCGCCACGCACATGTTTTGCGGGACCACACACCAGGTGGCGTGTTCGGCGAAGCCGCCACCCATGCAAGCCACCGGCTGCCCGAGTGCGAAGAGCCCCTCGGTGCCTTCGCCGAACCCGCGAATCACGCCGGCGTTGCCGTAGCCGAACACCCGCGGCGGCCCGTCGTTCGGGTTCGCGCGGCGGGCCTTCACCCCGCCCAGTTCCGTGCCGGGCGAAATCGCGCTCGCCTTCATCTCCACCAGCAACTGGCCCGGCCGAGGCGAAGGCACAGGTTCCTCGAGGACGTGGATGACGCCTCTGCCGTCAAGGGCTACCGCTTTGCGCATGATCGATCACGGCCGCCGACGGCGGCCTGCTCCTTCCCCGGTCGTCGACCGGATGCTGTAGAGGACGGGTTCGCCGTCGCCTGGCGTTCACCTCGCCGCGTCGCAGCAGCCTTGGCGTGGGCCGGGTGTGAGTCTATTCGTGTGGCTCAAGCCGCCCGCGGCAAGGGCTGAC
>CAZHGD010000109.1:0-25217 GCA_964531735.1 uncultured Fimbriimonadaceae bacterium
TCAGCCCGGCCCCGGCCGCGCAGACCGCCGCCACGCCGCAGTTGGCCAGGGCGTTCCGCCACGAGCGCGCGCCGCGGCGTTCCTGGGCCACGCCGAGCGCCGCCTTCCGCGCGTAGCCAACGCGGGTGAAGCCGCTGCCCAGCACCACAAACAGCGCCAGCAGGACATAGCCCGGCCAGTCCAGGCCGAGACAGACCGCCAGCCCCAGCGCCGCACCGGCCACCGCGCCGGAGCGGTCGATGGCGCCGGTCCGCCAACCGACTCCAGCCAGCAGCGCATTGGCCACCAACGCGGCCAGCAGACGACCACTCACCTCGCCGGCCTCCGTATCACCCGCGCCGGTGGTACCAGTACCACTCAGCCAGCAGCAGCAACAGCGCCAGGCAGACCAGCGGGCGCCAGAGCTCCTGGTTGCGCTGGGTCTGCCGCGACGGCGGCACCACCCGCGAGCGGCCGACCTTCAGACTCGTCCGCGGCGTCAGATCGGTTTCCGCGGGCGACAGCAAGCTGACCGCGAACGTCCGCTCGCGGTCGCCGGAACGCACGCGGTAGAGACCCACCTGGTCGGTCTCGCCGTAGCTCAGGCGACCGCTGCCCAGATCCACGGGCGTCTTGCGCCCGTCGGGCGCCACCACCTGTCCAGCGCCGCTGAAGGGCACCGCGACCGTGACGCTCTCGCCGGTCCGCACGGTGGGCACCGCCACACGCTCTGCGCTTTCGCCCAGCCAGGAGACCAGGTTGCCAATCAGGATCGGGAAGCCGGCCCGCAACGGCAAGTCGCTGTCGAGCAGGTCGAAACCGAGCCACACGCGCCGTTGGCCGGCCTCCTCGCCAACGACCACCAGCGGGCCCTGATCGCTTTCGACCACCGCCTGCGCCCAGGGCTTCGGGCGGCAGCGCCGCGCCTTGGCCACTGCCACCGGCGCGAAGTCCACGTCGCGCGTGACCGGATGCGCCGGCGACCAGTCGACAATCCGGGGCTGCTCGATATCGGCGCCGAGCGGAATGACCGGCGCCGCCGGGCCGCCGGCGTTGACCAGCAGCGCGGGCAGCGGCAGTTCGGCCGGGGCGGTGCCGCCGCAGAACACGGCGATCGAGCCGGGGCGCCAGCGCCGTTCGGCGACCAGCTTGACGAGTGCCGCGGCCGAGGTCTTGACCGCTTGCACGCGCGGGTCGACGCCGAGCGCCTTGTCGAGAAACAGCCCCGCGTCGCCGACGACGAGCACCTCGTGGCGCTGTTCGGTGTCGAGCGACACGAACGCGCGATCGTCGGCGGCCAGGGCGTCCTGGCCGCTCAGGCGCACTTCGAGCAGGCCACTCGACGCCGGCAGGTTGTCGAGGATCTTCTGGAACGGCCGGCCGGGTGTGACCGGGTAGCGCTGCAAGTCGAACAACCGGTCATTGAGGTGGAAGGTGACTTCGACCTCACGTGGCTGGGCGGCCGGCCCGCAGGCTTCGAGGGTCAGCAGCACCTCGGCATGCGGGCGCTCGCCCAGCGTCCAGCGCTGCTCCAGCGCGGTGATGCCCACGTTGCGCTGCGCGTCACCGCAAGGCACCAGCTCCACCTGCGCGGTGTCGAGGCCGAGGTCATCGAGCGGCGGCACCGCCCCGTCGGAGAACAGGTAGATGCGCACGTCGCTGCGGGCGCGGGTGACCGAGACCGCGAGCGACAGGGCGTCGCGCAGGTCGGTCGGCCGTTCGGCCGGCCGCGCCGCGGCGATGGCGCGCTGCAACTCGCGCCGATCGCTGGTCAGTGGCTGGAGCACCTCGGCGCGATCGGTGGCGAGCACGAGCATCAGCTCGTCGGCCCGCTGCATCCGCGCGATGAGGTCGGCCACGCGGCGGCGGGCCTCGGTGAAGCGGGTGCCGGTGCCCAACGGCGCGGTCATGCTGGCCGAGCCGTCGATGATGGCTACGACGGTGCCGCCGCCGAGCGCGGTGGTGCGGTAGAACGGCCGGGCCACCGCCAAGGCGCCCAGCAACACCACGGCCAACTGCAGGAAGAGCAGCAGGTTGCGTCGCAGCCGCTGGAAGGGCGCGTTGGCCTGCATGTCGGCCAGCGCTCGTTCCCAGAACAGGACCGACGAGATGACCACCTCGCGGCGCCGCATGCGGAGCAGGTAGAGCAACACGATCGGCACGCCGATGGCGAGCCAGGCCAGCCCCAACGCGTTCAGCAGGTGCATGAGCGCAGTCTAGTTGCCGGCCCGCTCCAGCGTCAACGGCGATGGCTGGTGCAGCGCCGCAAGGTGTGGCACGCTGGAGGACGAACGCCCTGTCGGGCGGTGGAGAGCGACCATGCCAACGTGCCCGCAGTGTACCAACGAGTTCGAGTCGGGCCTGTCCCAATGCCCGTTCTGTGGTCGCCAGGTGGGCTGGGGCAGTGGCGTGCCGATTGATGCTCCGCCGCTCGACGAGAGCACGGCTGACGAGGTGCGGCGCCTGCTGGCGGCGGGCCAGAAGATCCAGGCCGTGGCCTTGGTCCGCCAGGTCACGGGCGTGGGCCTGGCGCAGGCGATGGTGCTCACGGCGTGGGTGGCCGACGCGCCGCCCGCCGGTGGGAGCAAGGCCGTCCAGGTGCTGGACGCCACGACCACGGCCGAGGTGCGACGGCTGCTGGCCGCCGGCGAGACCGAGCCGGCCGCTCGGCTGATCGCGCAGGCGACCGGGCTGGACGCGGAGGCCGCCGGCCAGATGGCGGCGGCGATGGCCGCGGGTGCCGACGCGGTACACACCAGCACGACCCGGGTGACGCTCGACGCCGCGCTCACCGCCGAGGTGCGGCAGTTGCTCGCCACCGGGCAGCGCCTGGCGGCCATCAAGCTGCTCCATGAACGGGCCGGGCTGGGCCTGGCCGAGGCCAAGGCCATCACCGACCATCTGGTGCCGGGCCTGCCGATCCGCAACTCGCCGGCGTCCATCGTGGCCGTCCTGATCGCCTTCCTGCTCGCCTCCGGCATCGCGTTCTACGTCCTGTTCGGCGCGGCCCATCGGTGAGGTGCGCCGCCAGGTGGCAGGACAATGGCCGCGGAGGCCGTAGAATAGGGCCAGAGGATGACGCGGACATGGCAACCTGGCGACCCGACGTGGTCAAAGCGCTCTGCGATATCGTGACGCCCGCCAACGTGCAGACCGACACCGAAGACCTCTACGTGCTCGGTTACGACGGCACGCCGTTGGTCTTCCAGCCACCGCGGGCGGCCGTCTATGTGGAGTCCGCCGCGCACGTGTCCGCGGTCATGAAGCTCGCCAACGAGCGCGGCTTCAAGGTCATCCCGCGCGGCTCGGGCAGCGGTCTGAGCGGCGGCTCGGTGGCTGTCGACGACGCCGTGGTGATGGTGCTGACGCGCCTCAACCGCATCATCGAGATCGACGAACCGAACCTGACCGCGATGGTCGAGCCGGGCGTCATCACCCAGGACCTGCACGATGCCGTCGAGGCCCGCGGTCTGTTCTACCCGCCCGATCCGGGCAGCTCGAAGATCTGCACCATCGGCGGCAATGTGGCCGAGAACTCAGGCGGCCTGCGCGGCCTGAAGTACGGGGTCACCAAAGACTACGTCATGGGGCTCGAAGTCGTCTTGCCCAACGGCGACGTCACCTGGTCGGGCAACAAGTGCGTCAAGGACGCCGCGGGCTATGACCTCAAGCACCTGTTCATCGGTAGCGAGGGCACGCTCGGCATCTTCACGCGCATCCTGCTCAAGCTGATTCCGAAGCCGGCGGCGAAGAAGACCATGGTGGCCTACTTCGAGACCATGCGGCACGCGGCCGAAGCGGTCTCGGCCATCATCGCCGCGCGCGTCATTCCGGCCACGCTGGAGTTCCTCGACAACGTGACCATGCGCTGCGTCGAGGACTATGCCCACCTGGGCCTCAACCTGGACTACGGCGCGCTGCTGCTGGTCGAGGTGGATGGTCCAGCGGCGGTGGTGGAAGACGAGGCCGCGGCGGTGATGCAGGTCTGCCGCGAGTGCGGCGCCCTGGAGTTCGCGCTGGCGGCCGACGAGGCCGAGGCGCTACGCATGGCCGCGGCGCGGCGCGTGGCCTTCACCGCGTTGGCTCGCATGCGGCCGACCACCATCCTCGAGGACGCCACCGTGCCGCGGAGCACCATCCCGCAGATGATCGACGTCATCGAGAACTGCGCCCGCAAGTACCACCTGCAGATTGGCACGTTCGGGCACGCCGGCGACGGCAACCTGCACCCGACGTTCCTGGTCGACGAGCGGGACGCCGATGAGTTGGCCCGCGTCGAGCACGCCTTCGACGATATGTTCCGCGGCGCGTTGGCGCTCGGCGGCACCATCACCGGCGAGCACGGCACCGGGACGGTCAAGATGCCGTTCCTGAAGCTGCAGTACAACGAGCCGACGCTCGAGACGATGCGGCAACTGAAGAGCGTGCTGGATCCGAACGGCGTGTTGAACCCGGGCAAGGTGCTGGAGCCCGGCAAGCGCGTCGAGGAACGCATCGCCGCCGAGGCGGCGCCGGCCTGAGCCTCAGTCGCCGCTGAGGACCCATTTGGTGGACCACTGCGGCGCCCAGCCGAGCAACTGGCGGGCGCGCTCGCAGGTGATCAGGGCGTCGTCGCCCGCCAGCGGTGCGCGGAATTGCGTGACCGTCGGGTAGTACTGTGCCACCAGGTCGCGTGTGGGCAGGCCGAAGCAGTTGGCCGCGTCGTTGATGAACAATGGCTGCGCGCCGTCGTAGTCGGCTTCCAGGCCCAGCGCAAAGGCGGTGGCGACGTCGCGGGCGTCGACCAGACAGAAGAAGTCGGGCGCCATGGCCTCGTAGTGCTGCTGGGCGAGCACCTGGCGGAACCGTGTGCCCGGCCGCTCGACCGGGTCGATGACGCCGGGGAACCGCAGCGACACGCTGCGGATCTGGTGACGATCCCAGGCGTACTGGGCGATGCGCTCGGTGAGCTGCTTCGAGAAGCTGTAGCTGTCGGTGGTCAACGGCGGGTGGGCCTCGTCGACCGGCAGGTAGTGCACCGGTATCCGACGGACGCCGAACTTGTTGCCCAGCGCGTTGATGGAGCTGGCGACCGCCACGGTGCCGATGCCGTGGGTCGCGCAGGCTTCGAAGATGTGGAACGTGCCGCGCACGTTGGCGTCGAACAGCGCCACGTCCAGACCCGGCTTGGGCACCGGCAGCGCAGCCAGGTGCGCCACCGCGTCGAAGCCCGCCAGGGCTTGTACGACCGCCTCGTAGTCGGTGGTGTCCAGGACCTGGTAGCCGGCCCCGTCCACCACTTGGTCGGGCCGCCGGCCCGCGGCCGTCACCTCATGCCCGCGCGCGACCAACTCACGCACCACGAACCGCCCCACGTAACCGGCGCCGCCGGTGACCAACACTCGCATGACCGACACCCTCACCTTAGGTACCAACGCTCGCGGTGGGCCAACGGTGCCCGCTGCGCCCAGCGGGTCAGTTGCCGCCCAGCGCGCAACCAGCCTCGTAGCGGTCGCGGTACCACGCCACATCGTCCGGTGGCACCGGGCCGGCGGCCAGGCAGGCCTGCCAGTACTCGCGCCACTCGGCGCGGTGCTGCTGCTCCAGCTCGCGGACCGCTTCGTAGGAGGCGCCAAGCTGGTCGACCGTGCCCTTGGCCGCAGCCAGCGCGGCGGCCGCGTTGTCGCCGGAGCCGACCGCGGCGGCCAGGTACACCGAGTCGGCGGCGCTGGTCAGCGCGCCGCGAGCGCTGGCGGGGTCGGGCTGCCAACCAGCGCCCGTCGCTCGGGCGACCACCGCCAGGTGTTCGCCTGGCGCGAGCGTCTGCTGGCTGGCCAGCCACAGCGCCCCGTGGTCGACTGAGGCCGCGGCCGACGTGGGCGGCGACGGTGCCGCGGGCACCAGTTCGAACGACCCGACCAGCGCCGCGGCGCCCATGCCGATCACCCGGACCAGCAGACTGGGCGAGCGACGCGCGATCCAACTGGTCACCTGGGCGGCCGCATCGCAGGTGGGGAACCACTGCTCGACCTGCGCATGGAGCCGGCTCAACCGCGCCGAGCAGCCGCCGGCGGCCCGCTGACGAGACCGCTCGGCGTAGACCGACGATGCCTCGTAGGTGTGCAGGTGCAACGAGGCCACCGGCCGCAGACCGTCGGCCGTGGACCACGACAGGGCCCAGGCGATGCCATCGTCCAACTGGGTCACGACGGCGCGAAGCCGCTGCCCACCGATGACCAGACCGACGCCACGGCCAAACACGGCGGCGGTCGTGCCGGGGTCGTGCCGACCGATACAGGCCGCGAGATCGATGTCCACCAGGTGCTCCCTAGCCGCGGACATTCTACCCGATGGTCGCTCCCGGCCGGCGCCCGCGAGCCGCCTGCGTGCGTCACGCGCGGCCGGGCGAAGGCCGCCGCGTAACGGCTTTGTTGGCCAGCGGTGTGCTGCGGTTCACCGTGGGTGTGGAATCAGTGGGGTAGCGGCCAGGCAGGCTTGGTCAGCCTGCGTGTGCGGCGCCGGAACAGGTGGTAAATGGCTGAGGGCACTTGTCTGTTGACGGAGATGCGCAAGTTCGTGGCGCCCGAGTTCGTGATCGGCGCCGGCGCGAGGCACTTGGCCGGCCGCTATCTCAGTCTGCTCGGGGTGACGCGTGCGCTACTGGTGACCGACGCTGGCGTGACGGCGGCGCGTTGGGCCGGCGACGTGGCGGCCGGCCTCGCGGCGCATGGCATCGCGTGCGTCCTGTTCGACCAGGTGCGGGCCAACCCGCGTGACTACGAAGTGGAGGCCGGCGCGCGACGGTTCGCCGAGGAGGACTGCGACGGTCTGCTGGCCGTTGGCGGCGGCAGCCCCATGGACTGCGCCAAAGGCATTGGTGTCTGCGTCGCCAATGGCGGGACCATCCTCGACTACGAAGGCGTCGACCGGGTGCCCGAACCGATGGTGCCGCTGGTCTGCGTGCCGACCACGGCCGGCACCGCGTCGGAGGTGTCGCAGTTCTCGATCATTCTCGACTCGGCCCGGCGGGTGAAGATCGCCATCGTCAGCAAGGCTGTGGTGCCCGATCTGGCGTTGGTCGATCACGAGACCACCGTGACCATGGCGGCGCACCTGACCGGCTGCACCGGTATGGACGCGCTGGTCCACGCCTTTGAAGCCTATGTGTCGAATGCCAGTTCGCCGCTGACCGACCTGCACGCGCTCGATGCCGTGCGGCGGCTGGCTCGGTGGCTACCCCAGGTGGTGTGCCGGCCGGACGACCTGCCGGCTCGGGCGGAGGTCATGCTGGCCAGCCTACAGGCCGGGCTGGCCTTCTCGAATGCCAGTCTCGGTGCGGTTCACGCCATGGCGCACAGCCTCGGTGGCCTGCTCGACCTGCCGCACGGCGCCTGCAACGCGATGCTGCTGCCCGGCGTCATTGCCTACAACTACAGCGCGGTGCCGCACCGCTACCGCGAGTTGGCTGCCGCCATGGGCGTCGACACGGCTGGGCTGTCCGATGCCGCGGCCTGCGCCCGGCTGGTCGAGGCGGTCGGCTGGTTGCGGCAGCGGACCGGCACGTCCGCCACGCTGAGCGACTACGGTGTGACCGACGACGCCCTGCCGGCCCTGGCGCAGGCCGCCGCCGCCGATCCTTGTTTGGTCACCAATCCGCGCCAGCCGAGCGAGGCGGAGTTGGCCGACCTGTTTGCCGGAGCGTGCTAGACCATGGCCGACGAACGCGAGCTGAAGGCGCTGAGAGACCGCATCGTCGGTCTCGGTGAGCGCTCGGCGCGCAAGAGCCACTATCCGGAGTTGCGACGCCGACTGGCCGAGCTGGATCGGTTCCGCACCATCCTGGACCACTCCGGCGAGGCGATTCTGGTCGTCTGCGCACAGACCGGCACCATTGTCGACGCGAACGCTGCGGCGGCCCGCATGGTCGGGTGCTCGGCCGGCGAGCTGGGCGGCGAAGCCATCGGCACGGTGCTGACCGACGCCGCCGGTGCCGTCGATGCCGCGCGCGTGGCCGCCTGCGCCGCGGCGGGCGGACCGGTCCGCGCCTGGCTGGGCGCACAGGACGGCCGGTTGCCGGTCGAGGTCTCGGCCTGGGACGCCGAGTTCGCCGGCGAGCCGTACCTGCTGATCCTGGCGCGCGACATCGGCGCCCAGTTGGCGGCCGAACGAGCGCTGGAAGCCCGCGAAGCCAGCCTGCGCACGGTCTTCGACAGCGTCCATGACGGCATCGTCGTGCACGACCGCGCCGGCCGGGTGTTGGCCGCCAACACCCGGGCGCTGGCCATGTACGGTCTCGACGCGGACCGGTTGGCCGAACACACCATCCAGGACCTGTCGGCCGCGTCGATGCGGGCCGACGAGGTGCTGCCTGGTCACTGGAGCCGGGCCCTGGCCGGCCACGACACGGTGGTGGACTGGCGGGCCAGGCGGCCGGGCGACGGCCTGGAGTTCGACGTCGAGGTGTCGCTCCGGGGCTGCGTCTGGTACGACCAGACCGCGCTCGTGGCCGTGGTTCGCGATGTCACGGAGCGTAAGCGGGCCGAGCGTGAGCGCCACGCGATCGCCGCTCGCCTGCAGCAGGCCCAGAAGATGGAGAGTCTGGGCGTCCTGGCGGGCGGTATCGCGCACGACTTCAACAACCTGCTGATGGCGATGCTCGCCCACACGGACCTGCTCCTGGCCGACGCCGAGCCCGACTCGCCGGCCATCGAGGACCTGCGCGGCATCGAGACCGCTGCCTTGCGGGCGGCCGACCTGTGTCGGCAGATGCTGGCGTACGCCGGACTGGGCCGCATGGCGGCCGAGGAGGTCGACGTGACGACGGCCGTCGACGAGCTGTCCGGGTCGCTGCGGAACTGCGTGTTGCCACCGGCCGAGTTGCGGTTCATCGCCGGCCGCGGGCCGGCCATCGTGCGCGTCGACCCCGCTCAACTGCGCCAAGCGTTGACCAACCTGGTCACCAACGCGTCGGAAGCGCTAGGTGGCCTGCCGGGCACCATCACCGTGCGGTGCGGTGTCCGGTCGTGCCTGGGGCCGGAGCTGGTGGCCCCGTGGCAGACCGAGCCGTTGCCGGACGGGCCTTATGTGGCGCTGGCCGTGTCGGACTCCGGCTGCGGCATCGCGCCGGACAGCCTGCCGCGCGTGTTCGAGCCGTTCTACAGCAGCAAGTTCCTCGGGCGCGGGCTCGGCCTGCCGGCGGCGCTGGGCATTGCCCGAGCCCACGGCGGGACCATCACCATCGACAGTCAGGAGGGAGCTGGCACCACCGTCACGCTGCTGCTCCCGGCGCAGAGCCGGGCCGAGCCGGAGCGCTCGGCGGCCGCGGCGGACAGCGCGCCGCCCGGGCAAGGCGCGGTGCTGCTGGTGGACGACGAGGATCTGGTGCGCCTGGCCGGCCGCCGACTGCTGGAGCGACTGGGCTACCAGGTGCTGGCGGCCGCGAGCGGACCGGAGGCGCTGAGCCTGCTCGCCGAGCATGGTGAGACGGTGGTCTGTGTGCTGCTCGACCTGACCATGCCGGCGATGTCGGGCGTGGAGACGCTCCACGAGCTGCGCGCCACCGGCTCAACGGTGCCGGTCGTGCTCTGCAGCGGCTACTCCGAACAGGTGGCGACGGCCGGCCTGGCCGCCGACGACCTGGCCGGCTTCGTGGCCAAGCCGTTCCGCCTGCCAACCCTGGCTGCGGCCGTGGCGCGCGCCACCGGGCAAACGGTCGCCCGGTGACGCGCGCCGGCGTCGCTACGGGGCCGAGGACCCTGGCAGGGCGCCGCCGAACAGCGGGGTGGTGAGCGACCGGTAGGCGGCCCACTTGACGTGCCCGTCCAGGTAGGTCATGTTCAGCCCGTCGTTGTGCGGCGTGCGCAGACGGGGGAAGAGGCTGGTATTCCCCGGCGCCTCCTGCCAGTCCCAGAGCCAGACGTTGCTGGCGTCGCAGAAGATGACCGTGCCGGCGACGCCGTTCGGGGCATTCTGCGCGATCTGGTCCAGCACCTGGATGCCGTCGTTCCACATGTAGCCTGAGGTGCTGTTGTACACCACCTGGCCATAGCTGACGTTGGCGCCGACGCTGGGGCAGATGTAGACCTGACTGTTCTTGATGTACGGCGCGTAGTAGCTCAGCGCCTGCCACGAGCCGTCGCCCTGCATTGGCGCCACGATCGCGCCATTGGGGTAGTTGGAGGTGGCGCGGATGCGGCCGTCATAGTCCGAAGCGTACTGCAGCATGGCCAGCCCGAGTTGCTTCAAGTTGCTGGCGCAGCTCGACTGGCGCGCCTTCTCGCGCGCCTTGGCAAAGACCGGGAACAGGATCGCCGCCAGAATGGCGATGATCGCGATCACGACAAGCAGCTCGATGAGGGTGAACGCACGACGACACGACGGGTTGCCCATATCCATCTCCTGGCCGCCCAACCCACTGCACGCGCACACACCGCAACGCCACGGCACTGACAGGTCGCGTGCCGCAGCGACCCGAGGCACATGATGCCCGCTCGAAGGGGCCGTCGGCAAGTGCCGACGGCCGCCACTTTGGCCGTTGGCCGCGCGGGCCCGCCAAACGTCCGCTCCGCGCCTAGAGAATGTACCGGCTGAGATCCGGATCCTCCACGATCCGGCTGAGCCGCTGCTGCACATACTCGGGTGTGATCACCACCGTCTGCTCGCCGATGTCGGGCGCCGCAAAGCTGAGCTCCTCCAGCAGCGTCTCCAGGATGGTGTGGAGCCGACGCGCGCCGATGTTCTCGCTCTGCTCGTTGACGCGGGTGGCAATGCCCGCAATGGTGTCGACCGCGTCCTCGCGGAACTCGACCGTGACCCCTTCGGTGGCCAGCAGCGCTTCGTACTGCCGCAGCAGCGACTGCTCCGGCTCGGCCAGGATGCGACGCAGGTCATCGGTACTCAGGCTCTGTAGCTCCACGCGGATGGGGAAGCGGCCCTGCAGTTCGGGGATCAGGTCGCTCGGCTTGGAGACATGGAACGCGCCGGCGGCAATGAACAGCATGTGGCGCGTGTTCACCGGGCCGAACTTGGTGATCACCGTGGTGCCCTCGACCACCGGCAGAATGTCGCGCTGCACGCCCTCGCGGCTGACATCCGGGCCGCTCGACTTTTCGGCGCCGGCGATCTTGTCCAGCTCGTCGATGAACACGATGCCGTCGTTCTCGGCCCGCTCGATCGCCTCGCGGATGACCTTGTCGCGGTCGATCAGCTTCTCGGCCTCCTGCCGGGCAAGGAGCTCCAGGGCCTCGGTCACCTTGACGCGCCGCGAGCGGGTCTGCTTCGGCATCATGCCGCCGAGGGCGTCTTCCAGACGCACCATCTCTTCGCCCTGGGCGCCCCAGATGTTGAACACCGGCGAGCGGCTTTCCTCGGTCTCGACCTCTACCTCACTGTCGTCCAGGTCACCGGCCAGCAGGCGCGCGCGTAGCGCTGCCCGGTCGCCGCTCGGCGGTGGCGACGCCGGCTCGGCGGCGGGCTGCTCGAGGCCGGCCTGCTCGGCGAAGTCCTTGAACAGGCGCAAGCCCGGCGGCAGACTGAGCGCCGACGCCTCGGGGCGGACGCCGCTCAGCGCGTCGAGCACGCGCTCGACGGCGCGCTCGCGCGCCTGCTGGCTCACGGCGGCGAACTGCTCCTCTTCCACCATGCGGATGGCGGCATCGGTGATGTCGCGGACCATGCTGTCGACGTCGCGCCCAACGTAACCGACTTCGGTGAACTTCGTCGCTTCGACCTTGATGAACGGCGCCTGGGCCAGCTTGGCCAGGCGCCGGGCGATCTCGGTCTTGCCCACACCGGTGGCGCCGATCATCAGGATGTTCTTCGGGATCACCTCTTCGGCCATCTCGACGGGCAGCAGCCGGCGGCGGTAGCGGTTGCGCAGCGCGATGGCCACCGCGCGCTTGGCCTGCTTCTGACCGACGATGTGGCGGTCGAGTTCGGCAACGATCTGGCTGGGGGTGAGCTTGCTCTTCATGGGCACGGGCTTTCGGTGCGACGTCAGGCCTGGTCCAGCGCGGGTTCCGGTCCGAGCACTTCGATGGTCAGTTGGTCGTTGGTGTAGATGCAGACCTCGGCGGCGATGCGCAGCGCCTGTTCGGCGACCTCGGCCGCGGACAGGTTGGTGTGGCGCAGCAGCGCCCGCGCTGCGGCCAGCGCATACGGCCCGCCCGAGCCCACGGTCAGGACCTCGTCGTCGGGCTGGATGACGTCGCCGGTGCCGCTGATCAGCAGCAGCGTGTCGGTGTCGGCCACCAGCAGTTGGGCATTGAGCTGGCGCAGGTACTTGTCGGTGCGCCACTCCTTGGCCAGTTCCACGGCGGCGCGGCGCAGGTTGCCCGCCGACTCGTCGAGCCGGGCGCGGAACTTCTCGAACAAGGTCATCGCGTCGGCCACGGCGCCGGCGAAGCCGGCCAGCACGCGGCCATCGGCCATGGTCTGGACCTTGCGGGCCTGCGCCTTGAGGATGGTGTCGTTGACCGACACCTGGCCGTCACCGGCCATGGCGGTCTGCTGGTTGCGCCGGACAGCGACGATCGTGGTGCTGCGAATCTTCATGGTCCTCTCGGTCCCTAGCGGCCGGCTCGCGGGTGGGCCTGGTCGTAGACGCGGCGCAGGCGTGCGGCCGAGACGTGCGTGTAGATCTGCGTGCTCGACAGACTAGTGTGCCCGAGCAACTCCTGAACGCTACGCAGATCGGCGTCGCGGTCGAGCATGTGGGTGGCGCAGCAGTGGCGCAGGCTGTGCGGCGACAGGTCGGCGGTGAGTCCGGCCTGCCGGCTGTACCACTTGAGCCGATGGCAGACCACCTGGCGGCTGAGGCGCTGCCCCTGGGTGCCGATGAACAACGCTCGCGGTTCACGGAGCGCGGCCGTGCCGGTCACCAGCGCCGGCCGGCCCTCGGCGAGGTAGAGCTGCAACGCGGCGGCGGCGATGTCGCCGTAGGGCACCAGTCGCTCGCGGTTGCGCTTGCCGAGGACTCGCGCGCGCTGCTGCGGCAGATCCAGGTCGTCCAGGTCGAGTCCCGTCAACTCGCTGACGCGCAATCCGCCCGCGTAGAGCAGCTCGATCACGGCCCGATCGCGGACGCCCAGCGGCGTCGACAGATCGATGGCCTCGAACAGCCGGCCGAGTTCCTCGACGGTAACCGTGAGGGGCAGCCGTCGGGGCAACTTCGGTCGGCTCAACCGCGTGACCGGGTTGGTGTCGACCAGCCCGCGTTCGAGGAGGAACCCAAAGAAGCCGCTGAGCGAGGTGAGGTAACGGCGGACCGACGAACTGGCCCCGCCCCGGCTGCGCAGGTGGGCCAGGTAGCGCCGCAACAGCCGGTGGTCCACCTCGCCCCACGCGGTCGGCGGACTCGGCGTGTCGCGCAGGAAGACGCAGAGCGCCAGGACATCGCGCCGGTAGGCCGCGACCGTATGGGCCGAGCGACCACTGCCGATCAGGTGCGTGAGATAGCTCTGGACCGCCTCATCCACGCGGGGCATGGTACTGAC
Source organism: uncultured Fimbriimonadaceae bacterium (assembly GCA_964531735.1). GTDB lineage: Bacteria > Armatimonadota > UBA10988 > UBA10988 > UBA10988 > CAZHGD01. Next base: position 13,452 of record CAZHGD010000109.1, read on the forward strand.
CCGCCTGGGGCCTGTCAACCAGCGGGCCGCCCACCACCCCCTGCCGCGCGCGGGTCACGCGCGCGGCAGGGGGGCAGGGTCGGGGGGTCAGGCGGGCGTCGAGGCCTTGGGCGGCACCGTGGTCTTGATCTCGGAACTGAGCATGTAGCCGCGGTTCCGAATGGTCTTGAGCATGTTGCCGTAGTCGCCGACGACGTCGAGCTTCTTGCGGAGACGCGAGATGTGCACGTCGAGCGTCTTGGAGTCGTCGTAGACGTCATCGCCCCAGACCTGCTGGAAGATGTGGCCGCGGCTGAGCAGCATGCCCGTGTTCTCGGCCAGCAGGTAGAGGAGGTGCAGCTCCTTGCCCGACAGGTTGAGGTCGACTTCGCCGAGGGTGGCGGTTTGAGCCGAGAAGTCGACCACCAGCGGACCGACTTCGACGGTCGGCAGGGCCAACGGGGCGTCGACGCGGGCCGGCCGATCCATGCGGCGCAGGACCGCGCGGACGCGGGCGATCAGCTCCTCGCGGTCGAACGGCTTGCAGACGTAGTCGTCGGCGCCGGCTTCGAGTCCGCGGACGATGCTGCGGGTATCGGTGAGGGCACTGACCATGACCACTGGTATACTGCTGAAGGCGCGGATCCGCCGGCAGCACTCAAACCCGTCGACGTCGGGCATCATGACGTCGAGCAGCACCAAGGAGAAGCTGCCGCCGCGCACGGTGGCGACGGCTTCATCGGCGTTCGGGGCCGTGGCTGTGGAAAAACCGCTCGCCTCCAGAATACGAGCGATGAGCAGTCGAGCCTCAAGGTCGTCTTCCACAACCAGGATTCGCTGGGTGTCCATTTGTGTTCCTTCCAGATACCCCCTGGACTCGGTGTCGGCCCTTCCAAGCCGCACGGAACCCGGGACCATTATCCGACATATACCCGCTGCTGCCAAGTAGCGCTGCGATTATTGCTTGTTACGTCACGCGGACGTCTTGGGTTCCGCGTCACGCCGAGCCGGTTGAACGCCGTCGAACGCTGCTTACGCCACTGCGGGTGGCGCTCCTCGGCCGCGACCGGTGCCGAGCTGCGCGCAGGCAGACAGAATCTTCTTGGGTTGGACGCAGGAAAGCTCGGATCGTTGCTGAAGATAGCCGCAGAACGAGTGCCGGGGGCGGTGGTGGTACCGCCCGGTTGTGCGTGCGGGCCCCGGTTGGGGCCAGAGGTTCCAGAACGTGGCGATCACAACGAAGACCGGTCTTGAGCCGGCACTGGATCTGACGACAGCGCACCGCAGCGGCAAGGAGCCGGGCTTCGGCCGCTCGCTGCTCGATCTGCTTGAGCCGCTGACCAGCGAGTGCGAGCCGGCCACCGGTCTGCCGGTTCGGGTCCGCCACCGGGCCGACGGGGCCGAGATGTTGTTGGTTCCGCCCGGCACTTTCACGCGTGGGGCGGATGACGCCGAGCCGAACGAGGCGCCGGTCCGGCAGGTCTGGCTCGATGCGTTCTACGTTGACGTCTATCCGGTCAGCAATGCGCGCTACCGGCAGTTCGTGGACTATATGCAGGGCGGCGGCGACCATCGCCACTGTTACCCGGCCGAGCACCTCAGCAGTGTGACCCGCGAGCTGAACCACTGCCCGCGACTGTGGGCGCGCGGCGTGCGCGGCTTCAGCGAGGAGCGCTTGCGCAAGTTCGGCGGCGACCCGCAACCGGTGGTCACGGTCACCTGGTACGACGCGTTCGCCTACGCCGCCTGGTGCGGCAAAGCGCTCCCGTCGGAAGCGCAATGGGAGAAAGCGGCCCGGGGACCCGACGGGCGCCGCTTCCCCTGGGGCGAGTCCTGGGATCCGGCCCGTCTCAACTCCGGGCTGGACGTCGGCGTGACCACGCGCATCGACGCCTATCCGCAAGGCTGCAGCCCGTACGGCGTGTTCGACTTGCTGGGCAATGTCTGGGAGTGGTGCCTCGACCGCTACGATCGGCGCGGCTACCTCAACGGCTCGCTCCGCAACCCGACCGGGCCGGCCGACGGGCTGGACCGGGTGTGCCGCGGCGGGGCGTGGAACTACGTCAACCATTACGCCACGGCCACCACGCGCCACGCTTTTGGACCGAGCGAAGCCTACGAGTTCGTCGGTTTCCGCACCGTGCTGCCGGTCAACGTGTGAGCCGATGGTTACCGCCCGCGATGTGGCTGCGGCCTGGGACGCGCTGCAGCGTCAGCTCCAGGCCACCCCCTGCCCGCTCAGCGAGCCGCTGAGCCACCTGTTCGGCGGGCCGGTCTACCTCAAAATGGAGAACCTCCAGATCACCGGCTCGTTCAAGGAGCGCGGCGCGTTCTGGAAGCTCTCGTCGCTGATGTCCGAGGAGCGCCGCCGCGGTGTCATCACGGCCTCGGCCGGTAACCACGCGCAGGCGGTGGCCTACCACGCCCGCAAACTGGGCATCGCGGCGACCATCGTCATGCCCGAGCGCACGCCGCTGATCAAGGTGCTCTCGACGCGCGAACTCGGCGGCCAGGTGGTGGTCCACGGTCAGGGCTTCGACGATGCCTACGACGAGGCGCTACGCCGGGCGCACGACCAGCATCTGGTGTTTGTGCCGCCGTTCGATGACGATCGGGTGATTGCGGGTCAAGGCAGCATCGCCCTGGAGATCCTCGAACAGGTCCACGAGGTCGCGCAGGTGGTCGTGCCGGTGGGTGGCGGCGGCCTGATCTCGGGCATCGCGGTGGCGCTCAAGGCCGCGCGGCCGCACGCTCGCCTGGTGGGCGTCGAGGCCGCGAGCTACCCATCGATGCGGCTGAGCCTGGCCGCCGGCGAGGTGGTCCCGCCGCAGGGCGCGCCGACCTTGGCCGACGGCATCGCGGTCAAGCGCGTCTGCGCGCGCACGATGGAGCATTGCCGGCGCTACGTCGACGACCTGGTCGAGGTCGACGAGGAGAGTATCGCGCGGGCCATCCTGCTGCTGTTGGAGCGCCAGAAGTCGCTGGCCGAGGGCGCCGCGGCGGCGCCGCTGGCGGCCCTGATGGGTGGTGCGGTGAAGGTCGACCGACCCACCGTGCTGGTCGTCTCGGGCGGCAACATCGACGCGTCGCGCTTGGGCGACATCATCGTGCGCGGTCTGGCGGCCGATGGCCGGCGGGTGCGCTTGCGGGTGGTCATGCCGGACATCCCCGGGCAGCTCCACCGCCTGACCGGCATCATCGCGGCGCTGGGCATCAACCTGATCGAGGTGCTGCACGACCGCGAGTTCGGCGATGCCACGCTGGGCAAGACGATGACCACGGTGACCATGGACACGCGGGGTGAGGAGCAAGTCGGCGACTTGCTGCGGCAGTTGGCCGAGGCCGGCTTTGAGCATGTCGAGCGCGTCGCACCGGCCACGCGCACCGGTGGCGTGCGGGCGGTGCCGGCCTACTGAGCACGGTACCGCGGTCGTGGAGAGCAGTATGGCAGGATATGTGGCCCGCCCGGCCGCGGTGCGGGTGCCGGTGATACGTGAGCGTGATGTGGTGGTCGTCGGTGGTGGCCCCGGCGGCCTGGGCGCAGCCATCGGGGCGGCGCGCGCCGGCGCCAAGGTGCTGCTGGTCGAGCGCTACGGGTTCCTCGGCGGCATGGCGACCGCTGGCGGCGTGAACCCGTTCATGCCGAACCATATCGATGGGCAGCGCCTCGACAGCGGCGTGTTCGCCGACTGGTGCCAGGCCATCGACGCCCTCGGCGGGCTGGCCGCCGACGGGCTGACCTTCAACCCGGAGTTGGCCAAGATTGCCGCTGAGCAGTTGTGCCTGGCGAGCGGCGTCGACCTGCTCTACCACGCCAGCTTCGACCTGCCGTTGGTCGACGGCGCGCGGCTCGACGCCCTGACCTTCCACAGCAAGTCGGGGCTGGTGGCGGTGCGCGGTGCGGTCTACGTCGACGCCACCGGTGACGCCGACGTGGCGGCGCGAGCCGGTTGCCCGTGCGAGCTTGGTCGCACGAGCGACCACCTGACCCAGCCGATGACCGCCAACTTCGACGTCGGCGGCGTGGACCGCGGGCGGATGCCCTCGCGCGAGCGCATCAACGAGTTGTACGCCGCCGCCAAGGCGGCCGGCCGGCTGAGCTGTCCGCGCGAGAACTGCCTGTGGTTCGGGACCCAGCAGGCCGACCGCGTACACTTCAACACGACGCGCGTGGTCCGGCACGACGCGACCTCGGTCGAGAGCCTGACCGACGCCGAGATCGAGTCCCGCCGCCAGATCGTGGAGTACCTGGCGTGGCTGCAGGCCGAGGTGCCGGGCTTCGAGCACAGTTACCTGCTGACCTGCGGCATGCACATCGGGGTCCGCGAATCGCGGCGTGTCCGCGGCCAGTACTACCTCACCCGCGCCGAGGTCGAGGCCTTCGCGAAGTTCGCCGACGGTATCTGCCGCTGTCGCTACCCGATCGACATCCACAACCCGACCGGCGCCGGGACGGAGTTGGTGCACTTCCCCGCCGGCGAGTGGTACGAGATCCCGTACGGCTGTCTGGTGCCGCTGGGCATCGACAACCTGCTGATCGCGGGCCGGCCGATCAGCGTGGATCATGCGGTGCACAGCAGTATGCGGGTCATGCCGCCGGCCTGCACGGTCGGCCAGGCGGCGGGGCTGGCGGCGGCGCTGGCGGCGCAGCGCGGCCAGGCGCCGGCGCAACTCGACGGGCGTGAGGTGCGGGCGCAACTGATGGCGCAGGGCGTGCGCTGGCCGGACGAGAGCGGCGCAGCCGCGGTTGACACGGCCGGATCGGCCCAACTATAATGGCCGCGCCTTCCAAGCGGGTGTGGAGAGCGCTCCGAAGCGGCTCCACCACGGCATTAGCGGCACTCGGACCGAGCCCCGAGCCGCCGGCCGGGCGCGAGCAGCGAAGGTGAGGAGGCGACCATGAGGGTGCGCGGGCTCTCTTGGCTTCTGGTGAGCCTGTGGGTGGCGGCGACGGCACCGGCGGCGGACTTCACCATGGCCCGCAACGACATCGCTCGCACCGGCTACACGGCCGAGAAGCTGTCGCCACCACTGTCGCTCCTGTGGCAGTTCTCCACAGCGCCGGACAACAGCATGTCGGCGACGCCCATCTGCGTCGGCAAGCGCGTCTACTTCTGCTCGTTGGGCGTGGTCTACTGCCTCGACGCGGAGACCGGCGAGCAGATCTGGAGCTACGAGACCCGCTTCGCCATCCGCAGCACGCCGGTGTTCCACAGCGGCCGGCTGTTCGTGACCACCGCCAACGGCGAGATGCACGTGCTCGACGCGGCCGACAAGCCGGAGAAGCCGCTGCTCACCAAGTTGGAGATCCGCGGCGGCCTGTCGAGCGACCCGGTGCTGACCAAGGACATCATGTACCTGGTCACCGACAACGGGAAGCTGTACCGCGTCAATCTGGAGAGCTTCGCGGCCGAGGAACTGAACAAGAACAGCCCGTTCCAAGCCGGGCCGAACCGTAGCGTGGCCTACGACGGCCGCCGGTTGGTCTTCACCGGCACCGACAACCTGGTCTACTGCTTCGACTTGAACCTGAAGCGGCGGCTGTGGTCGCAGGTGCAGGGCGTGCTGGTGACGCCGCCGGTGCTGACTTCCGAGACCGCGACGGTGGTGACGCGCGAGGGCGTGCGCAGCCTGAAGACGCGCAGTGGCACGCTCGACTGGCAGCGCCGCGGTCTGATCTCGGCCCGCGGGGCGGCCGCGCTGGCGAACAACCGCCTGTACGTGGCGGCGCGCGATGAGTTCCTCTACATGCTGGACCCGGTGCGCGGCACGGTGCTGGGCCGCTCCGAGACCGACTCGATGGTGGAAGCGGCGCCGACGGTGGCCGACAAAGAGGTCTACCTGGGCACGATGGCGGGCAACGTCTACTGCCTCGATGCCGAGAACCTGAAGGCGAAGTGGTACTACCGCTGCAATCCGGTCGAGACGGTCGGCGGCAAGGACACCAAGCGCTACGCCGTCTGTGTGCCGCCGGTGGTGGCCAACGGCAACGTCCTGGCCGTCACCAACCAGGGCACGCTGTACTGCTTCCGCGCCGACGCGGTCGACCTGGGCCGGCCGCGGCTGTACCTGCCGCAGTTGGCCACCAACGCCGTCGATGGCAGCATGGTCGCCAAGCCGATCAACGACGACAAACTGCGCGAAGCGATGGTCGAGGATGCCAAGGCGGCGGCCAAGGCCTCCGGTGACCCGAAGAAGATTGAGAAGCCCGACATTCCGACCGAGGCCGAGATGCTGGCGCTGCCGGGCAAGCAGCGGGTGTTCCGCTTCGAGACCTACGCCTACGACGAGGGCAGCGGGGTCGACCTCAGCCGGATGAAGGTGCTCTGGGACGGCAAGCCGTACACGGGCACGATGAACGTGACGCCGAACGACCTGTTGCTGACCGTCGATCTGATCACGCAGAAGGCCGGCCTGGCGCGCGCTCAGCTTGATGACGGCGAACACACGCTGATGCTGATCGTGCCGGACTTCCGAGCCACCGACGAGGATCTGAAGAAGATTCTCGCTGAAGCGCCGAAGGTCCAGGACCCGGACAGCTACCACAACATCCTGGTCCGCACCTTCACCTTCAAGATCGACAACGCGCTGCCGCCGCTGGAACCGGTCAAGAAGAAGACCACCGGGCCGGACCTGGGTCCGGGTGGTCCTCCAGGTGGTCCGGGTGGTCCGGGCATGCCGCCCGGGGCGCCGCCCGGGGCCCCGCCGCGGTAACCGGGTGCCAGACCACGCGTCGGCCGTCTGGTGGCTACGGCTGGCGGCGCTGAACGAGACCGCGCACCGCAAGAACAGCCTGCTGGCGCACTTCGGATCGCCGGCGGCGCTGTTCGAGGCCGAAGACGCCGCCTGGCAAGGGCTGCGACACCCCGATGGCCTGCGTGAGCGCGTGCGCCAGGGCGGCCGCCGCGAGGTGACGGCTTGGCTGGCGCGCCTGGAGGCCGGCGAGTTCAGCTTGCTGGCCCGGCCCGATGCCGCCTACCCGCCGCTGCTGGCCACCATCCCCGATCCGCCACCGGTGCTGTTCGTGCGGGGGCAGCCGCCGGTGGCCAGCCAGCCGGCGGTGGCGTTGGTCGGGACGCGGCGGTGTTCGCCCTATGGCAACCTGGTGGCCGAAGACCTGGCGAAGGGGTTGGTGGCGGCCGGCGTGGCCGTGGTGAGTGGGCTGGCCGCCGGGATCGACGCCGCGGCGCACTGCGGCGCCCTGCGCGCGGGCGGCGTCACCGTGGCGGTGCTGGGCACCGGTATCGACAAGCCGTATCCGGCGCAGAACCAGGCGCTGTACCAGCGCCTGGTGACCGAGGGCGGCGTGATCAGCGAGTTCCCGCCGGGCACGCCACCCCGGGTGTGGCACTTCCCCATGCGGAACCGCATCATCAGCGGTCTGTGCCGCGCGGTGGTGGTGGTCCAGGCGCCGCTCAGCAGCGGGGCGCTGATCACCGCGCGGCATGCGCTCGAACAGAACCGCGAGGTGCTGGCCGTACCGGGCAACATCACCGAGACGCGGCAGGCCGGCTGCCACGAGCTACTGCGCGACGGCGCGCGCCTGGTGCGTGGCGTCGACGACATCCTCGAGGCCATCCCCGACGTGCTGGCGCCGGTGCCGGTACCGGCGGCGTCCGCCCGGCCGGCGCCCGCCGCCGTCCTCGACGAGTCCGAGGGTCGGGTGGCCGCAGCACTGGGTCTGGCGCCGCTCAGCATCGACGATCTGATCGAGCAGACCGGGATGGCGACTCCTGAGGTACAATCCGCGCTGGTCACCTTGGAACTCAAACTCGTCGCGCGGCGGTTACCGGGCAACCGTTTCGTTCGGGCCACGTAGTGCAATAGTTAGTGGAGGGGCCGGGATTCCGGCCGGTAGCATACGATGGGCAAGTCGGTCATCATCGTTGAGAGCGCCGCCAAGACCCGCACCATTGCGGGCTTTCTCAAGGACGACTACGTCCTGGCGGCGTCGTTGGGTCACGTGCGCGACCTGCCCGAGAAGGATCTCGGCGTCGATGTCGAGCACGACTTCCGGCCGACCTACCAGGTCATGAAGGACAAGTCCGAGGTGGTCCGCAAGTTGAAGCAGACCATCAAGGGCGCCGACCGGGTCTATCTGGCCACCGACCCCGACCGCGAGGGAGAGGCCATCGCCTGGCACCTCGAGCACGCGCTGGGCCTGAAGGACGCCCTGCGGATCGAGTTCAACGAGATCACGCGCGGTGCCGTCGAGCAGGCGCTGGAGCATCCCCGCCGGATCGACATGGACCGCGTCAACGCGCAGCAGGCGCGGCGCGTGCTCGACCGGCTGGTGGGCTACAAGCTCAGTCCGTTGCTGTGGCGCAAGGTGAAGAACGCGCGGAGCGCCGGCCGCGTGCAGTCGGTGGCGGTGCGGCTGATTGTCGAGCGCGAGCGCGAGATCCGCGCCTTTGTGCCGCAGGAGTTCTGGCGCATCGGCGCCATCGTCTCGCCGCAGGACCGCGCCGACGAGACCTTCGAGGCCCGCCTTGAGCGCCTCGACGGGCAGAAGATCGAGCTGGGCGACATCGCCGACCAGGCCACCGCCGAAGCGCTCGTCGACGAGCTGCAGCAGGCCGACTACCGCGTGGCCTCGCTGACCACGCGGCAGACGACGCGGCGCCCGCAGCCGCCGCACATCACCAGCACGCTCCAGCGCGACGCCAGCAACAAACTCGGTTTCCGCGCGGCGCGCACCATGTCCTGCGCGCAACGCTTGTACGAAGGCTTGACGCTGGGCGACGGCCAGACCGTGGGTCTGATCACCTACATGAGAACGGACTCGACGCGCGTGGCCGCCGAGGCCGCCGCGGCGGCGCAGGAGGTGATCAAGGCCACCTGGAGTGCCGACCACTGTGGCAAGGGCGCGCGCGGCAAGACCGTCAAAGGCGCGCAGGAAGCGCACGAGTGCATCCGGCCGACCTATCCCGAGCGGCATCCCGATGAGATTGACCGGCTGTTGCCGGGCCGTGAGCACGCCGATGAGCGCCGGCTCTACCGCCTGATTTGGACGCGGTTCATCGCCAGCCAAATGGCGCCGGCCAGCCTCGAGACCACCAGCGTCGACATCGCCGCCGGCCGGCACACCTTGCGGGCCAGCGGGACGCGGGTGCTGTTCGGCGGCTACATGGCGCTGACGGGTGTGCCGCAGACCAAGCCGAAAGCCGAGACCGGCGACGATGACGAGGGCGACGACGCGCTGGACGGTCTGCTCCCCGAGCTGCGCGAGGGCGAGCCGTTGCGGCTGCACGATCTGAAGCCGAGCCAGCACTTCACGCAGCCGCCGCCACGCTACAGCGAGGCGACGCTGGTGAAGACGCTGGAAGAGCGCGGCATCGGCCGGCCGAGCACCTATGCGCCGATCCTGAGCACCATCACCGAGCGGCGGTACGTCAAGTTGGAACAGGGCCGGTTCGTGCCCACCGGGCTGGGCGAGGCGGTGAACGATGCGCTGGTGAAGCACTTCCCGACCATCATGGACGTGGACTTCACCGCGGATCTGGAGACCGAGCTCGACGGGGTGGAGAGCGGCAAGGCCGACTGGGTCGGTCTGCTCAAGGGCATCTACGACCCGCTGGAGCAGCAGATCACCGCGGCCTACGACGAAATGGAGCGGATCCGCGTTCAGCCGGTGGAGACCGAGCACGAGTGCCCCAAGTGCGGCTCGAAGATGCTGCTGCGCGAAGGCCGCTACGGCTCGTTCCTCGGTTGCTCGCGCTATCCCGAGTGCGACGGCATCATGCGGCTGGACAAGCAAGGCAACCCGGTCTCGACCGAGGCCGTGGCCACCGAGCACCAGTGTCCGGAATGCGGCCAGGGCATGTTGCGCGTCGAAGGGCGCTGGGGGCCGTACCTGCGCTGCGAGCGTCATCCCGAGTGCAAGGGCCGCCTGCGCCTCGACCGCCAGGGCAACGCCGTGGCGCCGAGCACAGCGGTGGAGACCGGTCTGAGCTGCGGCAAGTGCGGCAGTCCGTTGGTCTTGCGCAACAGCCGGCGCGGGCCGTTCCTGGGTTGCAGCGCCTACCCGAAGTGCCGTGGCGTCACCAAGCTGACCGAGGACCTGCAGCAGCAACTGGCGGCGAAGGGCATCGAGGTACCGGCCGCGCCGCCGGCGTCGGAACCGGTGACCACGAGCCTTGCTTGCGAGCAGTGCGGCCAGCCGATGGTGCTGCGCCAGAGTCGACGCGGGCCGTTCCTCGGTTGCTCCGGCTATCCCAAGTGCCGCGGCACGCGCCAACTGGACGATGCCGCGCGCGAGTTGCTGGCCAGCCAGGGCATCGAGCTGCCGGGCGAGAGCGGCTGAGCCGCCCCCGCCCGATAGTCCGCGGTTAGCCGGGCAGTGGCGGCAGACCGACGAACAGCCGGCTGTCGAGGTCGGCCAGGGGGTCGCTCTCGCCGGTGGCCGCGGCCCGCGCGAAGACCGGCCCCGGCTGCTCCGCTCGCGCCGCCCGAGCCAGCAGGTTCATGCCCACGGGCCGGCCGCCGTCCACCAGCGCCCGGATGGTCTCACCGATGCGGCGGTTGCACTCGTCCAGGGCCGCATTGGCGTGGAGCGCCCAGCGCAGGTGCCACTCGGCGGCGACGCCGTCACTGACGCAGTGCGGCAAGGGCTGTCGTCCGCCGCGGCCGTCGGGCACCCAGCCGGGCGAGCAGGTCAGGCTGAGCAACTGCTCCAGGGTGCCGCGGGCACCGGAGCGTACGGCGAGCAGTTGCGGTCCCAACTCGGCGTCGTCGAAGTCCTCGCGCGCCGCCAGCTCCTCGCGTACCCGCTCGCGGTGCGCCGCCCAAGCCTCCTCGGTCGGTTCAGCCGGCGTGGCGTTCGCGCGGAGCGCTTGGCCGGCAAACGGGCTGATGGAGGCGCCGGTGCGCGCGGCGTGGCCGAACCCGAGCTCGGTGAGCGCGGCGCTGAGGGCCAGGGCGGCCGCGGCGCCCTCGGCGCGCAGCACGCCGGCCAGCGCATCGCGGAGCGACACGCGGGTGAGCAAGCCGGCCGGCAACGGCCCATGGGTGCCCAGCACCCGGCCCAGTTCCTGACGGCCCGCGTCGCTGCGGCTCAGTTCGGCCAGCGCCCAGAGCGCGTCGTGCGGCGGCAGCAGGCCCCACAGCAGATTCGGGTCGGCCGTCAGGTGTCCGACGAGCGTCAGCCGGCGGCCGACCTCCACCTGGCTCTGGCCGGTCAGGGGCAGCAGCACCGCTAACTGGTCGCCGTCGAAGTCGGCATTGAGCAGGCAGCAGGCCAGTGGGTGCAAGCGGATGGCGCGGCCCGGCCGGCGCACCGGGTGGAAGGCGATGTGGTTGGTCAGCTCGGTGCTCGGCGCGCGGAAGACCACCACCCAGCGGCGCGCCATCACCACGTCGAGTGCGCCGGCGGCGTCCGGTGTCCGCGCGGCGATGGCGGCCGGTCCGTCGTGGCCCAGGCGGGCGGCGGCCAGGTTACCGAACAGTGCCCAGGCCAGCTCGTCGGGCAGGCCGACCTGGTCGACGGCGAGGTCGCTGCCCACGCAGGCCACGGCGCGGCCGCTGTAGGCGACGTTGGTGGTCGGCTCGAGCTGCCGGCGGGAGAGCAGGTGGTCGAGGTAGCTGGCCACCTCGGTCGCCACGGTCTGCTGGGCCCGCTCGGCTAGTGCGGCCGGCGCACCACCGGCGAGCAGTTCCTGCCAGCGCTGGTTGGCTGCCACCAGGCTGGCGGGCCAGCCGTGCGGCGGGTCGGCGTCGGACGCTGTCTCGCCGGCAGCGCCCGGCGCGCCGACGGCGGTCAGCGGTTGCTGCGGCCACCACGGGTGCGCG
>CAZHGD010000110.1:0-25162 GCA_964531735.1 uncultured Fimbriimonadaceae bacterium
GGAACTCGACTTCCTTGAGCAGGTCGAGGACCCGTTGGGCTTCCAGCAGCCGGCCTTCGGCGATCAGCAGATCGGCCAGGCCGCGGTAGACGTCCTCCTTACGCGTGAGGAAGCTCTGCCGGAGCGACTTGTCGAGCGTGCGCAGATCGGCGCGGAGCGACTGGATGAGGTTGACGGCGAGCTTGCCGTAGTAGATGGCGAGGCGGGGCTGATGCTGCTCCGCGGCGAGCTTGCGCAGGTTGCCGAGGACGATGGCCTGTTCGTCGCGGTCTCCAAACTCGGCGCAAATCGCCAGTGCCTGCAGATAGCAGGCCCGGGTCTGGTCGGGTTGGCCGAGGCCGCTGTATGCGTTGCCGAGGTTAGCGTAGGCGGCGCCCTCGCTAACGCGGTCCTTCATCTCGGCGACGATGGCCAATTGCCTCTGGTGGCACTCGACAGCGCGGGCCCACTGCGTGAGGCTCTGATACGCGACGCCGAGGTTGCTATTGGCAGCGCCCTCGCCGGCGCGGTCCTTCAGCTCCAGGGCGATGGCCAGGCACTTCTGGTGGTACTCGACGGCGCGGGTCCACTGCCCGAGGCTGTGGTACGCGTTGCCGAGGCCGCCGTAGGCGGTGCCCTCACCGTGACGGTCCTTCAGTTCCTGCGACGATGGCCAATTGCCTCTGGTGGCACTCGACAGCGCGGGCCCACTGCGTGAGGCTCTGATACGCGACGCCGAGGTTGCTATTGGCAGCGCCCTCGCCGGCGCGGTCCTTCAGCTCCAGGGCGATGGCCAGGCACTTCTGGTGGTACTCGATGGCGCGGGTCCACTGCCCGAGGCGCAGGTAGGCATCGGCCAGGTTGCCGCAGGCGCGGCTCTCGGCGGCGCGGTCCTGCAACTCGAGGGCGATGGCCAGGCGCTGCTGGTGGTACTCGATGGCGCGGGCCCACTGCTCAAGCCCGTAGTACGCGTGGCCGAGGTTGCCATAGGCGCGGCCCTCGCCGGCCCGGTCGTGCTGTTCGATCGCGATGGCCAGGTGCTTCTGGTGGTACTCGATGGCGCGGGCCCACTGGCTGAGGCTGTCGTAGGCGATGCCGAGGTTGCCGTAAGCGCGGCCCTCGGCGGCGCGGTCAGGCAACTCCAGGGCGATGGCCAACTGCTTGTGATGGTACTCGATGGCGCGCGCCCACTGACTGAGGCAGTCGTACGCGTTGCCGAGGTTGCCATAGGCGGCGCCCTCGCCCGAGCGGTCGTTGGCCGCCCGGAACTGCCGCAACGCCTCCTCGTAGGCACCCACCGCATCGCGCCAGCGGGCGGCCGCCTTCAGCACCAGGCCGCGGTAGACGTGGCACCAGGCCACCTGGCTGGGCCTGTTCAGCCGTTCGGCGACGTCCAGCGCGATGCCGACCAGCCCCAGACCCTCGTCGTACCGCCCGGCTTCGCCGGCCCTTCTGCCGGCCTCCAGCAGCGTATCCGAGATCTGCTCGCCGCGGATCTTCAGCAGCGCGGCGTTCGCCTCGAGCAGCTTCGCCCGCGCCGCGGCGTTGGGCGCCGCGAGCAGCGCGTCCGTCAACTCGCGCGTCGCATCGGCGCCCCAGGCCGTGCCCACGCCGAGCAGCGCCGCCAACAACACCGTTCGCATGTCCGTCTCCGCCCTGCGCCGCCGCGCCCCCTGGCCGGTCGGTCGCCATGGTGCTGAGCATACGCTGTGGTTGCGCGTCGTGCAACCCACCGGTGGCGAACCACTTGGGCGCCGGTGGAGCGGCTGCGCCGAACGCGCCTCCCTGGGAGCGCCGGCGTCTCGCCGGCTGCCGTTCGGCACCAACGGGCCGCCAACCGTGGTGGCAGCCGGCGAGGACACCGGCGCTCCCAGGAACGGCCGGCGGCGCGTTGGCCGGGCGGGGCCGGTGCGCAACCGACGAACGACCTCCACAGCGGCGCCGAGCGCCGCACTCCAGAGTGGGCGCCTCGGTGTCGTGTCGGCCCTGGGCGCCGCGAAGCCGTGTCGGGCCTGGACGGTGGGCGTCCTCGCCCGCTGTCTGTCGCGTGTGCGCGCACGATCGCGCGGCCCGCGCGAACCTGAAGTCAGCTCTGTGTGCGGCGGCGGCGAACGTTGACAGGTGGCTGGGGCGGCGGTAGAGTGTGAGCCTGGCCGCGAGGCCGTCACCCCACTTGGAAAGCGATGCTCATGAAGCCAGTCAACGTCGGTCTGCTCGGGATCGGAACGGTGGGCGGCGGCACCTTTCGGGTGCTGAAACGCAACCAGGAAGAGATCACGCGCCGCGCCGGTCGCGCCATCGTCATGAAGATGGTGGCGGACAAGGACCTGACGCGCGCCCAGAGCATAGTCGGGACCGACGCGACGGTGACGGATGACGCCTACGAGGTCATCAACAACCCCGAGATCGACATCGTCATCGAGCTGATTGGCGGCACCGGGATCGCCAAGGAACTGCAGTTGGCGGCCATCGCCCAGGGCAAGCACGTGGTGACCGCCAATAAGGCGCTGCTCGCCAAGCATGGCAACGAGATCTTCTCGGCCGCCCTCGCCAACGGCGTCATGGTCGGTTTCGAGGCCGCCGTGGCCGGAGGCATCCCCATCATCAAGACGCTGCGCGAGGGCCTGACCGCCAACCGCGTGGAGTGGATTGCGGGGATCATCAACGGCACCAGCAACTTCATCCTCTCGGAGATGCGCGAGAAGGGCCTGAACTTCGCCGACGTGCTCCGCGAGGCGCAGCGGCTGGGCTATGCCGAGGCCGATCCGACCTTCGACATCGAAGGCGTCGACGCGGCGCACAAGCTGACCATCATGTCGGCCATCGCGTTCGGCATTCCGATGCAGTTCGAGCGCTGCTACACCGAGGGCATCTCGAAGCTGACGCAACAGGATATCCAGTACGCCGAAGAGCTGGGCTACCGCATCAAGCTGTTGGGCATCACGCGGCGGACCGACCGCGGCATCGAGTTGCGCGTCCATCCGGCGCTGGTGCCGGCGAAGAAGCTGCTGGCCAGTGTCGAGGGCGTGATGAACGCGGTGGTGGTCAAGGGCGACGCCGTCGGTGTCACGCTGCACTACGGGGCCGGGGCCGGGGCGGAGCCGACGGCGTCGGCGGTGGTGGCCGACCTGGTCGACCTGACCCGCATGTTGACCGCCGATCCGGAGCACCGGGTGCCGCACCTGGCGTTCCAGCCGGACCGCATCAGCGACCTGCCGTTGCTGCCGATCAGCGACATCGAGACCTCGTACTATCTGCGGCTGAGCGTGCTCGACCGGCCGGGCGTGCTGGCGGACGTGGCGCGCATCCTGGCCGACGTGAGCGTCAGCATCGAGGCGGTCATCCAGAAGGAGCCGGCCGCCGGCGCCGACCATGTCGACCTGATCCTGCTGACGCACGAGACCATGGAGCGCTCCATCGACGCGGCCGTGCGCCAGATCGAGGCCCTGCCGGTGGTCGGGGCGCCGGTTACGAAGATCCGCATGGAGTCGCTGAACGGCTAGGCGACGCCGGCGCGGGAGATGCTGGTGAGCGCATGGTTGGCCGTGACGCTGCTGTGTGCGGTGGCGGCACCCTCGCCGTGCCTGGTGTTCGGCGAGGGTGACCTGCCGGCGCTGCGGCAGCGCGCCGGTACCGACGCGCTGCGCGCTGTGCGTGACGAGGTGCTCCAGTCGGCGGCCGAGCTGGTCGACGCGCGCTCGCCGAGCTACGCCAATCCCGATCACCTCGATCAGGGCGGCGGCTCGCGGATCCAGATCCAGGCTCACACCTTCGGTCGGCGCCTGACGCATTGGACCGAGACGCTCGGGCTGGCCTACCGGTTGACCGGCGAGCGGCGCTACGCGGAGCACGTTGGCCGTCTCCTCGACGTCGCAGCGAAGCGTCTGCCGGCCAGTGACCCACGCGTGGCGAAGAGCTTCGCCGGCGCCCGCGGCGACATCATGCGCGGGTTGGCCATCGGCCTCGACTGGTGTGGCGACCAACTGCCCGCGGCCGTGCGCCAGGCCGCGCTGGAACAGGCTGGGCAGTATGTCGACCAAGTGCTGGCCGAGGCGCGCGGCGAGCGCTGCTGGTGGGTGCCGAACCACAACTTCATCGGCGTGGCCATCGGCGCCGCCGGCTGCCTGACCTTCCTGTTGGAGGAAGCTCAGCCCGAGGCGGCGCGCCGGCAGCGGGCCGAGTGCGTCGCGCTGGTCACGCGGTGGCTCGATTCCGGGTTCGACGGCGATGGCGCCTACGGTGAGGGCGTGCTCTACGCCAACTACGGGTTGTCGAACGCGGTGCTGTTCGCCGAGGCGCTGGTGCGCAACGGTGGGCCGAACCTGTTCGCGCATCCACGGCTACAGCGCGTGCCGCAGTTCTACGCCGCGTCGCTGCTGCCCGGTGAGGCGGCGTTCGACGCGCGCAACGACTCCGACTACTGCCGTTGTGGCGAAGCCTTCGCGCGCCTGGCCGACCGGCTGGACAGCCCGCTGGCGCGCTGGATCTGGCAGCGCGCCGCTGGTGGCAGCCCGGCGTTCCGCCTGTTGTGGACACCCGACGGCCCGGCGCGTGACCCGGTAGCCGCCGGCGAGCCCTTGGCCCGCTGGTTCCGCGGGCGTGGTCTGGCGGTGTTCCGCACTGGCTGGACCACCGCCGACGTGATGTTCGCCATCGAGGCCGGGCCGCACTACCCGGGCACGCACAACCAGGCCGACAAGGGGCACTTCTCGCTGTACGGTCTGGGTCAGCGTTGGGCCATCGACTCCGGGTATGGCAACAACCAGGAGCCCCTGGGCACGGCGCAGACCGTGGCCCACAACTGCCTGCTGATCGATGGCGGTCAGCAGGCGCTGTCAGGCGCCGGGCTGGCCACCGACGGCGAGTTGCGCGACTTCGCCGAGACGCCGGCCGCCGGCTATGTGCTGGCCGACTGCACCGCGGCCTACGAGCGCAACAACGCCGGACGGGCCGGCGCGGTGGTGCGTCAGGCGCGGCGGCACGCCATCTTCGTACGGCCGTCGCACGGCGCACCGGCCTACGCGGCGGTCCTGGACGACATCCGCAAGGATGACGCCGAGCATGACTACACCTGGCTGATGCACACGCCGGCCGGTCACGAAGTGACGCTGCGGCCTGACGGCGCGGTCATCCAGCCGACGCGCAACTGGGTTGAGACGCCACCCGACGCCACCGGTCAGGGCGTGGCCGAGTGGTCGTTCGAGTTGCCGGCCGATACGGAGCTGACCGTCTGGGCCCGGGTCCGGGCCGGTGGACCGGAGCTGTCGAAGTCCGATTCGTTCTTCGTGAAGGTGGATGACGCGGCGCCGGCCGCCTGGCACATGCCCACGGTGAGCGACTGGACCTGGGGGCGCGTGAGCGACGGGGTGGCGCACCGCGAGGTGCGCTACCGCCTGACGGCCGGGCGGCACCTGCTGCGCCTGATGACCCGTGAGCCGGGCGCTCAAGCCTGCCAGGTGGTGCTGGCGCCGGTGGGCGCGGAGCCGCCGTTCGGCACCGGCGCCGTGGTGCTGTCACCGGACCAGGCGCGTCTGACCGCGCCGATGCGCCGGGCTCAGGCGGCGGCCAACTCGGCGCGGCTGCGCCTGCTGCTCTCGGCGGCGGCGCCCTGCCGGTTGGCGCTCGATGGCTATGCCGGGCATCTGCGCCTGGCCGCCACGACGCGGGCCGTGTCGCCCGACATCGTGGCCTTGCTGCTGCCGCTGCCCGCCGGCGTGGCCGAACCCCAGGTCACCTGGCAGCGCGACGCGCAGGCGCTGACGGTCGACCTGGAGTGGCCGGATCGCCGCGACCGGCTGGTCTGGCCGGTGGCCGCGCCGCGCCGGCCGGTGGTCACCGTGGCGGCGCGCATCGGTCGCTGAGCCCGTGGCGGCTCGGCGCGCACGGCGGTGATCCCGCGGCGAGCGGGTCTGCGTATCTTCCGACTCGGTTCACGCTCGCGACAACCGGCGGGGGCATAATGCGCAACCATAGGTCCGATGTGCGCAGGGCATCCGAAGGAGCTATCGATGACCCCGTATCGGTACCACCGCAGCGCTGCGTTCACTCTGATCGAGTTACTCGTCGTCATTGCGATCATCGCCATCCTGGCCGCAATCCTGTTCCCGGTCTTCGCCAAAGCGCGTGAGAAGGCGCGCCAGAACAACTGCCTGAGCAACCTGAAGCAGGCCGGTCTGGCGATGCTGCAGTACTCGCAGGACTACGACGAGAAGGTCTGTCCGTTGTTCATGTATGAGAACCCGACCAACACCTTGTTGTTCTGGTTCCCCGACCTGGCTCAGCCGTATGTGAAGAACAGCCAGATCTGGATCTGCCCGTCGGGGCAGCCATGGTCCACCAACTGGAACCGCAGCACGCTGCCCGCCGGCAGCGGGCCGGGCTACCAGAACATGGTCTGCTCGTACGGTGGCTGCGATGCCGCCGGTGCCTGGACCGGTGGCGGCGGGGCGGCGATGGCCAACCTGGTTGCTCCGGCCAACACCATCCAGGCGGTCGACTGCTGCACGCCTGAGATGTGGGATGGCGGCACGGGCGGCCAGCCCTGGGCGCAGCCGGACTACCTCAACGCTCCGTCCACCGATGCGTCGTGGGGACTGCACGCCGGTGCGGTGCTGTTGAAGCACAACGAGGGCTTCAACGTGCAGTTCTTCGACGGCCACGTCAAGTGGCTGCGACGAACCACCGCGGCGCAGTGGACCACGGCCGGCGGATAGGCGCGCGCGGCCTGAAGGGCCACGGGTCGGCTTGGCGAACCCGCCGGGCATGAACCCGCCCAAGCGTATCCTGATCCTGGCGCTGACGCTGGCGGTGGAGGTCGCCTCCGCCGCCGGCGTCCCGCGCGTGGTCCGCGGCGCCACCTCGATCCTGCTGCGCGCGCCCGGTGGCCCGCTGACGTTCACGTTGTCGAAGCGCGACCTGAACATCTACCCGGGCCCGGACACGCTCACGGCCTACGTGATGGACCCGTGTCGGCGGATGGTGGCCACGTTCACGCTGCCCGATGACGGGGCCGATGTGCGCGACGGCGCGAAGCAGGCCGTGCAGTCGCACACGGTGCGTATCGCCGATGCACCGGCGGGTGTCTATCGCGTCACCCTCGCCGGCGGCAGCGACCTGGTCTACGGGTTCGAGACCAACGCGCCGCAGTACCTGCTGCTCGGCCAGCCGACGCTCAATGACGGCACGGTGTCCGGTCGGCTCTACTTCCCGCCACCGAAGGCGGCGTTCACCGTGGCGCTGGCGGCACTGCATGAGCCCGGCCGGCAGGTGGCGGTCTTGCGTGATGCCAAAGGCGCCACCGTCGGCACGTTCGACGTGACGGGCAAGCAACCGAAGGTGCCTGACCTGTTCGGCCCGCGCACGACCGGTGGCTACACCGCCGGCGCCAAGGCCAGCATCGCGGCCGATCAGGGCGCTCGCGACGGGCTGTGGTCGCTCGAACTGAAGGCGTTCGACGTGCGCCTGGAGATCCCCGGCCTGTCCGGCTGGACCACGGCGCCAGACGCCTGGTTCGACCCATCGCTCGGCCGCTTCCTGCTGCTGCCCTATGGTCAGGCGCGTTACGTGGCGCCGGGCCAGACGGCGACGGCGCGTTACGAGTTGCGCAACACCACCGGCCGGCCGGGCACGTTCGAACTCACGCTGCGCGGCGAACCGGGCCTGAGCGCCCGCGTCATGGAGCCGGCCGGGCCGGTGACGCTGCCGGCCGGCGAGGCGGTCGCGGTGCGCGTCGAGGCCAGCTTGGCCGCCGGACGCGAGCAGCCGGCCGCGGCGGTGCTCAGTGCCCGCGCCAAGGACAACTCCGAGGTGACCGCGTCGGTGGCCCTGACGCTGCGGCCCGGATCGGCGCCGGCGTTGCGGCCGCTGGCGGGGCCGGTGGTTCTGCGGCCATACGAGCACGAGAACCTGCTGCTGGGCTACGCGCCCGACTACGTGACCAACGAAGTCTACTTCGACGGCGCCAACACCGCCTACATTCGGCAGCGCGACTGGGACCGCGAACGGACGACCGGGATGACCGCCTTGCTGGCTGACGGCTGGGCCGAATGGCCGTTCGTGGCGGCCATGCGCGCCGTGGTGCCCGACTTCGTCGGCACCTCGTACGGCGCCGGCTTCGCCGGCGCCAAGGTGGCGTTCGACGGCCGGAACGGCGTCTACACGCTGGTGCGCGCCCGCAGCAAACGCGAGCCGACGTGCAGTCTGCTGCTGTTCTCGCCCGATGGCGGACGGCAGTGGCGCGCCTATCGGCTGCCGGGCCACGAGTTCGACCTGGAGCAGTTCACCGGCCACAACGCGCCGGCCGGTCCGCCGCCGGTGCTGACCTACACGCGCACCCGCCCGCATCCGGCGCCGTTCTGCGGCTACTACGACCTCGACCTGTGGCTGCCGCGCCGCGAGGGCGACCAACTGGTGCTCGGTCAGCCGGTCCGTGTCAGCGACAACTGCCTCGGCGCCTGCCAGCACTCGGGTGGCCCGGCCTCGACGGTGACGCGCGAGGGCCGGACGCACGTCGTCTGGGGCGAGGTCACCGGTGATGACCAGCCGGGCGTGCCATCATACGTGGCCACCTACGATCGGGCTACCGGCCGACTGGGGCCGAGGGTGTTCTGTGGCCACGCGCCGCCGGTCAACGACGTCCACAACGTGCCGGCGGTCACCATGGACCGTGACGGGATCATCCACATCCTGACCGGCGCGCACGGCGACCACTTCCGCTACCTGCGGTCGCTGAAGCCGAACGACCTGAGCGGCGGGCTGACGGCGCCCGAGAACATCCTCAACGCCGGCTACATCGACGCCAAGAACCCGGCCCCAGGCGCCGGACGGCAGACCTACATCTCGCTGGTGTGCGGGCCCGACGGCACGCTCTACACGGCCTACCGGCAATGGCGCTCGGGTGTCGATCCGTACCACCCCGGCGGCTACTACGCGGCGCTGTCGTTCCAGTCGAAGCCACCGGGCGGCGCCTGGTCAGAAGCCAAGCCGCTGGTCATCCCGCCGCTGCCGAACTACTCCATCTACTACCACAAGCTGACCATCGATCGCCGCGGACGCCTGTTCATCGCCTACAGCTACTTCAGCGGGCAGGAAGCCTACCAGAGCGACTGGCCCAGCCCCTACCTGAACAGCGCGGTGCAGACGTCGAGCGACGGTGGCCGCACCTGGCGGCTGGCCACGACGCAGGACTTCCGATGAGCGTGCGTCAGTGCGCGATCCTGATCGTGGCGCTCCTGGCGGTGGGGGCGCACGGCGGGCCGGTGTTCGTGCAAGCCGAGCAGTTCCGGTATCCGGGCGACTGGCACCTGCAGGGCGGTGAGCCGAACGCTCTGGGCCGCGTCCTGATCTGCACCGTGGAGCAGAGCCGTCATCCGGCCGTGGTGGCGGTGAACGTACCGGCGGCCGGGCGCTACCAGTTGATGGTGCGGGCGCGCGACTTCCCGAACGACCGGCCGGGCATCCGCCGGTTCGCCGTTGAGGTGAACAGCCGACGTAGCGCCGTGGAGTTCGGGGCCCACCGCAACCCCAATCCGGGTGCCCAGGGCTGGCAGTGGGAGTCGGGTGGCCTCTTCGACCTGCCGGCCGGCCCGGCGGTGATCGCGCTCTGCGCCGTCACCGCCTACTGCCGCTGTGACGCCGTGGCGCTGGTGGCCGAGGGCGAGCCGGTGCCGCGGACCATCGGCGCGGCCCGCGCGGCGCGGCGCCCGCTGCCCGAGTTGTCGGTGACCGGCGCGCCGGAGCTGTCGCTGCCGCGGGCGGAGACCGTCGGTACGGCGCCGCTGGCCAGCCTGGCCAACCAACGCGTGCGGCTGGACTTCCTGCCTTGCCGCGCTGGTGGGGCCGACACCGTGGCCCTGCGCGTCGCGGCGCGCCAGGGCGAGCAGTGGCGCGAAGTCAGTCCGCCAGCGTTGGAAGCGTACCAGGTCCTCCACTGCGTCGCCGACACGCAGATCGACCCCCGTGGCGCGGGCGTCTGGCCGGCGTGGTCACCGGCGCGGCGGTTCACCTGCCGCGTGGGCCTGGGGCAGACGTTCTACGAGACGGCGTTCGGCAGCGACCAGTGGCTGCCGTGCGCGGGCGAGCCGGTGGCCCTGTTGCCGTCGCCGAAGCTGTCGGCCACGGCCACCGAGGTGCGGCTGTCGGCCGGTGCCGCTGTCGGCCGCGCGACGGCCGTGTGGCGCCTCGACGCCGACGACGCGGCCCCGCGGCTGGAGGTGCGCTTCCGCGCTGCGCAGGCCGGCGTCTACGGCCTGGGCTACAGTGTCGGACCGGCGGTGCCGGCGGCGCAGGTGGAGGAGGTGCTCTGCCCGTTCCTGCACCAGTACCGGCGCCTGCCCGGCGAGCCCAAGCTCATCTTGACCGAGATGTGCAGCACGCCGCTGGCCCTGATCCAGGTCGGCGGCGCGGTGCGCGGCGTGGCGCTGGACCCGGCCGCGCTGCCGCCGCACTGGCCGGACTTGCGGCGGATCCGCAGCGGCTTCCAGTTGGCGCAGGTCGGCGGCGCCATCGTGCCGACCGTGTGGGATCCGGTGCCCGGCGGCAGCGGGTCGGCGCTGGCCGCCGGTGGCGAAGCCGTGCTGCGCGCGCGTCTGGTCACCGGCACCGCGGGCTGGTTCGCCACCTGGCGCGACACCGCCGAGCAGGTCTACGGTCTGCGCGACTACCGCCACAACGCCGAGGTGTCGTTGACCGACACGGCGCTGAACGTGATCGACCTGCTGAAGGACAACCAGGCGTCGGGTTGGAGCGACGACGGTCTGGGTCCGTGGAACATCGAGGGCGCCAACGCGGTGACGCAAGCGGCGCCACTGGCCATCCTGTCGGCGGCGTTGGTCACCGGCGATGAGGACCTGCTGGCGCGGCGTGCCATACCGTCGCTGGCCCACCTCCTGTCGCGTCCCGGCACGCACTTCAGCGTCGATCCGGCGGCCCAGGCCGGGCTCGGGTCGAAGCGCCTCGGCGGGCCGATGGCGCTCTACGGCGCGACGGTGCGGCTGGGCGCGGCGGCGCTGTGCCGCGGCTACGCCCCAGCGTTCCGGGCGCTGGCGCTCGACGAGCGCGGTGCGCCGCGCGTGACGGCGGGCTACGGCAAGCACCGGCCGTTCGAGGACGCGCTGGCCGCTTGGCGGGCCACCGGCGAGACGCGCTACCGTGACCTGGCGCGGGCCGACCTGGCGAGCTACCGCGGGTATGCCGAGCGGCAGACCGAGGACATCGACCCGAACGCCTTCTACCAGTTGACCTACACCGGCGACTGGGAGGGCCTGCTGCACGCGTCCGAGCAGTTGTCCGACGACGCGGCTGGGCGCGAGGCCGCGGCGCTGGCGCAGCGGATGGTCAGCGGCCTGTTCGTGCGGCCGTTGGAGCCGTTGCAGCCGCTGGTGGTCCACCGTGGTGGCCGGTTCGAGGGCAACGGCTATGTCTGGTGGCGCGGGGCCGACCTGTTCCATCTCGGGGTCACCGCCAAACCCGGTGGTGAACCACTGGAGCGCCGGCTGGAGGCGTTGTCGGTGCCCGAAGAGACGGTGCCGGCCTGGCTGACCAGCATCGTCGGTCTGGGCATCGAGCAGCCGACCACGTACCGCCGCCTGCGCACGCCGTGTGCGCCCATCGTCATGGCCAACTGGGCCCCGGCCCTGCTGCGCCTCGCCGCCGCCAGCGGTGAGCGGGTGTTCCGCACCGCAGCGCACAACGCCGTGCTGGGACGGTGGGCCAACTACCCGGGCTACTATGTCACGGGCGACAACAACCGCATGAGGCAGGCCGACTACCCGTACCGCGGCCCGGATCTGAGCGGCCTCTACGTGCACCATATTCCGCCGTTCCTGGCCCTGCTGCTGGACTACCTGGTGACCGATGTCGAGGTGCGCTCGCAAGGCCAGGTGCGGTTCCCGCACGAGCGGCAATGTGGCTACGCCTGGTTCGACAACCGCGTCTACGGGCACCAACCAGGGCGCGTCTACGACCAGGACGGCGCCTGGCTATGGTTGCGCCGTGACCTGGTGCGGCTCGACACCTCGTTGCTCAACTGGCTCGCGGCGCACTCCGACGACCGCGTGTGGGTGCTGCTGACCAACACGGCCGGCCAACCGGTGGCCTCGCGCGTGCGGCTCGACGTCGCGGCGACCGGTGGCGCGCGCGGCCCGGTCACCGTGCGGGTGGACAACGGCGCGCCGCAGCCGTTGGCGCTGCGCGACGGCGCCGTCACCATCACCGTGCCGCCGCAGGGCCTGGCCGTGGTGGAGTGGCGCGGTTGCCGGCCGCAGGTGGCCTTGCACCAGACGCCGCCGGCGCCGGCGGTCGGTGCGGGACAGGCGCTGCTGGCCGAGCCGTGGGGCACGGTGCGGGCCAACTGGCTCGGCGTCGGGCCGGCGCACAACTGGCTCCACGTGTATAGCGACCACGACGGCAGCCGGGCCACAGCCGCTGAGCTGACCTTGACGCAGGGCGGTCAGACGCGCCGCTGGCGGCGCGAACGCTGGCCGTTCGAGTTCATCGTGCCGGTGCGGCACGGGTCACCGGTGGAGGTGCGACTGACGCTCTACGGAGCCGACGGGCAGGCCGCTGGTGGCGGCCCGCTACCAGTGGCCGGGCCGTGAGAGGAGAGCCGTCGACGTGCATACCGATCCACGAGTGAGGGCGTTCCGTCTGCCGACGCGCGTGGTCTGGCAGACCGCGGGCGAAGCGGTGAGCGGCAGCGAGGTGCTGCTGCGGCAGAACGTCGGCCAGGCGCTGGCGCAACCGGCGCCGCACTGCCTGTTGCGGCATCGGGGCGAGGCGCCGAGCCTGCTGCTGGACTTCGGGCGCGAGTTGCACGGTGGGGTGCAACTGGTCACCAACCTGTCGCCGCCGCAACAAGGCAATCGTCCGGTGCGCGTGCGCCTGCGCTTCGGCGAATCGGTCAGCGAGGCGATGGGGCAGCCGAACAACGACCATGTCATGCACGACCTGGTGGTGTCGCTCCCGCCGATGGGCGCCCAGGAGTTCGGCCTGACCGGGTTCCGGTTCGTGCGTATCGACCTTCTCGACCAGGGCGACGAGTTGCAGTTGGCCGCCGTGCGCGCGGTAACGCTGATGCGGCCGTCGCCGCGGCTGGGCTGGTTCAAGTGCAGCGATGACCGGCTGAACCGCATCTGGGAGGTGGGCGCCGACACCGTCCACCTGTGCATGCAGGACTACGTCTGGGACGGCATCAAGCGTGACCGACTGGTCTGGCTGGGCGATCTGCACCCGGAAGTGTGCGTGATCAGCACCGTCTTCGGCGCCGATCCGGTGGTGCCGGCCAGCCTCGATTGGGCTCGCGACCACACGCCGCTGCCGGCCTGGATGAACGGCATCAGCTCCTACTCGATGTGGTGGGTGCTGATTCACCGCGACTGGTATCGCCACCATGGCGACCGGGCCTATCTGGCGCAGCAGGGCGAGTACCTCGACGGGCTGTTGCGGCAACTGTGCAGCGCGGTGCGTGACGACGGCTTCGACCTCGGCGGCTGGCTGTTCCTGGACTGGGCGACCAACGACAAGCCGGAGGCCGTGCGCGCCGGACTGCACGCGCTGCTGCATCTGGCGCTGACCGCCGGGGCCGAACTGTGCGGCCTGCTGGCGCGCCCCGCCACGGCCAGCCTGTGTCGGCAGCAGGCCACGCGGCTCGCGGCGCGTCCGCCGGCGCTACGGCCCGAGAGCAAGCAGGCCAGCGCGCTGCTGGCGCTGGCCGGGCTGCACCCGGCGCAGGCGGCCAACCAGACCGTGTTGGCGCACGAGCCGCTGCGGGGGCTGTCGACGTTCTACGGCTACTACGTGCTGCAGGCGCGCGCGGCGGCCGGTGACATCGACGGCTGCCTCGAGGTCATCCGGCGCTACTGGGGCACCATGCTCGACCTGGGCGCGACCAGCTTCTGGGAGCACTTCGACCTGTCCTGGGCCGAGAACGCGGGCCGCATTGACGAACTGCTGCCGCCCGCGCACCGCGACCTGCACGCGGAGCGTGGCGAGTACTGCTACCAAGGCTGGCGGCACAGCCTGTGCCACGGCTGGGCCGCCGGGCCGACCGCCTGGCTCAGCGAGCACGTGCTCGGGTTCAGCCCGGCCGCGCCCGGTGGCGCCAAGGTGCGCCTGGCACCGCATCTGGGCGACCTGGCCTGGGCCGAAGGCGCGTGGCCCACGCCGCAGGGCGTGGTCACCGTGCGCCACGAGCGCGCCGCGGACCGCACCGTGCGGAGCGACGTCCAGGCGCCGGCGGGCGTGGCAGTCGTGCGCTGAGCGATGGGAGATGGGCGATGTGGCAGCGCCTGATGCTGGGCCTGGGGCTGGTTACGGCGGTGGCGGCCGCGCCGCGGCCGGCGGTGGTGTGGGTCGAGGACGACGCCGGTCTGCCGGCCGCGGTCGACGTGGCGGACTTGCAGCGGGCGCTGGCGACGGGTGGCCGCCCTGTCACCGTCCTGCGCGCAGCGGAACTGGCGGCGCGCGACCTCGACGCGCGGCAGACGGCGTTTGTTGTGCTGCCGTACGGCGCGGCGTGCCCGGCGGCCGCCTTGCCGCGCCTGGCGCGCTACCTGAAGGCCGGCGGCGCCGTGGTGCAGTTGGGTGCCCCGGTGCTCGACCGGCCGCTGTTCGAGGCGGGCGGTCGCTGGCGAGCGCTCGATGCCGTCGGCGGCGAGGTGCAGGCCGTCGCACCGGCGCAATGGGACCTGAGCGCCCGCGGCCCGCAGGATGCACTGACCATGACCGGCAGCGGCTCCGACGAGCAGCCCTACCGGTTCGCGATGCGCGACCTGAAGGGCTTCGGCTACGCCACCGCGGCCCTCGCCGGCCTGCCGGCGACCGCCGGTGCGCTGGTGTTCGAGGCCAAGGGCGACCCGACCACGCCGCACGTCTGTCTGGAACTGCGCGAGCGCGACGGCTCGCGGTGGAAGGCCATCGTACCGCTGTCTCCGCAGTGGCAGACGGTGCGCGTGCATCTGGCCTCGTTCGTGGCCTATGCTTCGCCACAGCGCAACCGCCTGGGTGACCACGTGCGACCGGCGGAAGTGAGTTCGTTGGCCATCGGTCTGGTGCGCAGCCTGGTGCGCGGGCCGGCCCATGGGTTCGAACTGCGCCGGACACGCTTCTGCGAGGCGCTGGTCGGCCTGGACGCCGCCGCGGCGAGCGGCGTGGCGGTCAGCGATCGCCCGCCGCTGGAGCGCTGCTTCGGGCGTGACCTGGCGCCGCGGTCGGCGCTGGTCGGCCCCGGCGGACTGGCCAGCCCGGGCCGCATCCACGATGCCACCGTCGGCCCGCTGGGCGACCATCCGCTGTGCCGCGGGCTGCCCGCGCTGCCGGGGCGGTTGCAGGCCTGGCTACTGGCGCCACCGGCGCGCGCGGCGGGACAGCCGGCGACGCTGTTTGCCGGCTACGCCACCGCGCCACGGTGGCTGCCGTTCCTGCAGGCGGCGGGCAGCGGGCCGGTCGCCGCGCTGCTGGTCCATCCGTCGGGCGGTATCGAAGCCGCCGTGGCCATCGACCGCCTGGCGCCGAGCGACGCTTGGGGGCAGGTGATCGGTCGTCTGGCCAACTACCTCGGCGCCGGCGTCCTGGCGAGCGCCGCCGAGCCGTACTTCGTGAGCAGTGACGTTGGCCCGGCGGCGGCATTCGCCGGCGCCGTGAGCAGCCGTTCGCCGGAGCCACAGCGCGTGTCGTGGACCGGTCGTCTCGCCAGTGGCGACGCCGCCGAGATCACGACGCGCCACGAAGCCGAGGTGCCGGCCGGCCAGACCGTGACCAAGCCGCTGGGCATCGTGCCGCTGGACAAGCTCGACTGGCGGCGGTTCTGCTTCACTACCACCGTCGACGTGGCCGGCGCGGCGGTCGACGCCGCGACCTGGCGGGTCGACGTCCGCGCCACCTTGCGCGCGCTGTGCGACCGGCTGGTGCGCGAGGGTGCCGCCGGCGGCAAGTTCAGTGGCACGTCCTTCATCGACCACCGCGGCGCACGAGCCCTGCTCGGCGCTTACGAGGTGTTCGGCGACCGCCGCTACCTCGACACGGCGATGGCGTGGGGCCGCGCCATGCTGGCCGAGCAGCGGCCCGACGGCGGTTACCGCATGGGCTACGGCATCACCTCGCGTGGCGAGGAGTGCTACGTGGCCGACGGCGGCGAGATTGGCCTGGGCATCGCGCGGCTGGTGCCCTACGCCGAGCCGCCCGAGCGCGAGCGACTGCTGGCCAGCCTGGCGGCGTACCTGCGGTTCCGCGACAGCTTCCGCGTGCCTGGCGGCGGCATCGGGGTGGGGTGGTGCCTCACCGATTACGGCAAGCGGCCCCTCACACCGGGTGACCTCAAGGAGCCGACGCGGATTCTGGCGCCCGAGCAGAACACCTACACCATCGGCTGCACCCTGGCCTGTGCCGTGCTGCACGCCGCGCTGACCGGCCGCGCCGCAGACGAAGCCGCCGTGGCGTCCGACGCCGACTGGCTGATGACGCACACCAAGAGCACGCTCAGCGGCGCGTTCATCGAGAGCTTCGTGTTCGCCCACGCGCTGTGCCGCGACCCCGCGCGACAGCAGCGCTACGCCGAGTTCATCCGGACATGGTTCACCGACCGGATCACCGCCAACGACCGCGCCTGGTGGATCAATGCCGCCGGCCGGTCGGCGCTCGACCTGTTCGCCTTGCGCTATGTGGCCGAGCGGTGCGGCCACGACCCACGCGTGCTGGTCGCCATGGCCCGGGCCACCTCGGCCATGTGCGCCGAGGAGTCGCCGACCTCGCTCCACCTGCTGCTGGCCAAGCCGGCGCTGACCCAAGACGAGTGGATCTACGCCTGCTTCGGCGGCGTCGGCCTGGCCGAAGTGGTCGAGCCGTTGGTCACGCTGCGCCGGCTGCCGGCTCGTTGACCAGTTCCAGCAGGACCGTGTCCGGGGCGTTCAGCGCCAGTTCGAACTCGGCGGTGTCGGTGGCCACCACCTGGCCGCTGAACACCTCGACCACGCGCGCGACGCGCTGGCGCAGCCGGACGCGCGTCGCGCCGCCGGCGGCGGTGTGGATCATCACCAGCCGGTCGGTGGCGAGCACCGGATCCTCCGTGGCCACGTAGCGGTGCACGCCGGCGGCGTCGCACCAGCGCTGCAACTCGGCCGCCGACAGGTTCGGCGCCGGCGCGTAGACCGAGGTCCAGTCGCCCAGATCGAGGCTGGCCACGGCGCCGATGTCGTGCCGGTGGCCGGTCAGGCGGCGCACGTTCTCCGGGTCCCAGCGGCCGTCGGCGATGATGCCGCACGCGCCGATCCACAACACGGTGCGCCCATCGCGGCAGACCCGCTCGCGCAGCACCTGCCGCTTGGCCTCGTCGACCGCGAACAGGCCGGCGAAGACCAGCAGGCGGTAGGGCGACAGGTCGACCTCCGCCAGGTCGGCGAACGACAGCACGTCGTATGGCGCGCCGATACGACCCAGCCCGACCCGCTGCTGGCCCAGTAGCTCGTCGGCCAGCGCGCTGTGGCCGTCCAGGTAGTACAGGCTGTCGGCATCCACCACGAGCGCGACCTGTGCCGCCGGCTGGCCTTCGTGGTCGGCCAGGCGGTCCCAGACCATTTTCAGCCGCCCGACCTCAGCACGCACGGCGGGGTCGTCGTACCAGCCGCCGAACATGTCGAACCACCACAGCGAGAGGCCCTTCAGCAAGGCCACGCACAGCTCGCGGCGCAGTCCGGCCACCGAGGCCGCCGGATCGGATTCACCGTGTCCGGGCAGAATGGTGCCGATGTCGGTGACCTTGCGCGCGGTGTGGGTGCGGTGGTCAATCTCGTGGAGGAACGCCTTGCCGTGCCGCCGCAAGGTGCCGAGCGGGAGCATCGGGCCGCTGGCGCCACCGCTGGCGCGATCGCTGTAGGTGCCGGGGCTGATGAAGAAGTCCAGATCGGGCGACGCGAAGACGCGGTCGAAGTCGAGGTGCCCTTCGTCCAGCAGGCGGGTGCGGCCGTGCTCCAGGCAGTAGCCGTAGAACACGCCGACGGGCACGCGGTGCTGGAGCGTCTGCTGCGCGACCTGTGCGAAGTGCAGGATGACGTCACCCACCAGGTCGGCGGTGAACCGCCAGGTGTCGACGCCGACCTCGTCGGTGACCGGGTCGCGCAGTGTGGCGTGCGAGGCGCGCTGGCGCAGTGTGGCGTTGGGCAGGTCCACCGGTGCCGCCACGCCACGCGCCGCTTGCCAGGCGCGCCAGGCAGCGTTGCGGCTGGTGCTCTCCTGGGCGTGCGACAGATCCTGCCATTCGGTGGTGCAGCCGCCGGCCAGCACATAGCCGGCCATGGCCTCGGCGTACTGCTCCTGGCAGTAGCTGAGGAACGCGGTCAGCCACTCACCGACATCGCGCCGGTAGCGCGGCGAGGCGGCGATGCGGCCGAGGTCGTAGAAGCTGTCCGGCTCGCGGGTCACGCGGCACCACCAGGTCGGCGTGTTCAGGTCCACCAGACACAGCAACTGGCCACCGGGGCAGGCCGCCAGCACATCGTCGAAGTGACGCCGCAGCGAGTCCCAGTCGTACCGCTCCGGCCCGGTCCAGATGGGCGGGTAGGGGCTGTAGGGCACACCGAGCGAGCTGTCAGTGTTGGCCGGGAACACGCAGACCGTGTCGACGCCGAGGTCGGCGAAGGCGCGGATCGGCTCAGGCTGCGGGCGGAAGGAGCGGTACGCGAACCAACGAGGCATGGTGGTTATCCGTCACGCGGCTATTCGCCCTCGCCGGGCCGCGGCCTTCCGGCGCTGGGCGGAAGGAGAACGGTCCCGGCACGAACAACCAGCGCGAGACGTAGAGGAGACGTCGGTTGAAGATCAGCGTCATGCACACGAACCTCCGCAAGCCGTTCGACGAGGTTCTCGGACTGGCCGGAGAGCTCGAACTCGACGGCCTGCACATCGCCTGCGGTGGCCCGCTCGATGCCCGCACCTGCAGCAGTGCCGACCGCAAGACGGTGCTCAAGCAGCTCAAGGACCACCACCTCGAGTGCAGCGCGGTGTGCTGCTGGGGCGGCGAAGTCGACCTCGGCGAGACGGAGCACCATGCGGTCAACATCGCCTGGGGCAAGCAGGTCCTGCAGATGGCCATCGACCTCGATTGCACCATCTGGATGGGCCACGTCGGCGTTATGCCGCACGACACCAGCGCACCGACCTGGCAGGCTTTTGTCGATGCCACCGGCGAGCTGGCGCGCTACGCCGAGAGCCTGGGTGCCTGCCTGGCCATGGAAACCGGGCCGGAGCCGCCGCGCATCATGAAGGCGCTGATTGAGACGGTCGGTGGGACCGGTCTGCGCGTCAACTACGACCCGGCCAACCTCGTCCTGTGGCCGCCGATCCTGATCGAGCGCGGCGTGATCGACCGCCAGTACGACAAGGACTGGGCCATCGGCGAGTGGCAGCCGGTGGACGGCGTGAGGACGATTGGCCAGTACATCGTCCACACCCACGCCAAGGACGCCATGGTCGACGAGACTGGCAAGCGCCAGGAGGTGCCGCTGGGCGAGGGCTTCATCGAGTGGCCGCGCTACCTGCGCCTGCTGCAGGAGCAGGGCTTCGACGGCTACCTGGCCATCGAGCGCGAGACCGGCGCCGACCCGGTCGGCGACATCCGCCGCGCCGCGACCTTCCTGCGCGGGCAGTTGGCCGCGCTGTGAGCTTGAGCGAGCCGGCCGGCTTCGGCCCGGCCGGCTCGACTCACCGCGCCGCTGCCTGACGGCGCAGCAGCCACACCGCTGGCCGCCAGGCGACCAGCGCCGCCGCGCCACACAGCGCCGCCGCCCAGGCGGCCAGCGTCAGACAGGTGCCGCCGGTGTCACCGGCCAGGCCCAAGACGCTGCTCAGTACCATCGCCGGCGCCTGTAGCCAGTGCGGCTCTGCCGTGGACATCCGGGCTGGCATCAGCGCTTGAGGTGCATACGCGCTCAGCGTCGCGACGGTGCCCACCAACAGGCCGACCGCCAGGCTGGTCCCGACCAAGACCGCCAGCAGCCGGGTCCCGCACACGCTGGAGGCGATTACGCCACCGACCGCCGCGCAGATGGCCGCTGCGCCCAGCCACGTCAGGACGTCCATGCCGGGCAGGTAGCAGAGCATCGCCACCGTCAACGCGATGACGGGGATCACCGCCTGCCGCACGATGACGACGGTCTTGCGCCAGAGCATCGAGGTCGCGCTGCGCGGCGCCAGCAGCAGATGCGGCAGCGTGCCGGCCTCCTTCTCCTGGACGACGATCTGCGCGCCACTGACCACCGCGCGCATGAGCAGCGCGAAGGTGGTGATCCAGAAGCCGAAGTAGACGGTGTAGAGCGTGAACGAGCCCTTGCTCCAGTTGCTGTAGGTGCTGACCGCCACCGCGATGGCGCCGCCGGCGATCCACAGCATCAGCGCGTGCGGGCTGGGCCGGCGGAACTGGAACCAGCACGGGTAGCGCGCGAGGTCGTGGTACCAGAGCGGGCTGACGCCGCGGTTGCGCCACCATTCGCGATGGGCCGCCAGCGTGTGCCGGTTGCTGGTCTTGGAGCCCGTCTGCGCGGTCTCCACCGCGCGGCGCACCGCACCCAGACTGGCCTTGTCGCGCGCCGACATGGTCACCCGCAGGTAGTTCCAGAAGTCCTCACTGCGCTGCCAGGCCACCGCCAGGCCAATCAGGCAGACCACCACCGCGCCGAAGACCATCGGCACCGCGCCGGCCACGGCGCCGGCCCCGTTGGGCAGCATCGCCATGGGCACGGCCAGGCCGGCGAACGGCATGGCGCACCAGAGCGTGTCGAACACCACCAGCACCAGCAGCACCACGGCCACCGGCGCCACCATGAAGTCGGCGGCGGCGACGACCAGCGTCGCCACGGCCACCGGCTGCACCACCGAGAGCGTCAGCAGCGCCTCCTCGGCGAACCAGGTCAGCCACTGCGCCGGTTCGGCGCGGAGCCAGGCCATGGCCACCGCCGAGGACAGCACGGCCGGCACCACCAGCAGCAGGCCGACCAGCAGACCGGCCAGGTAGCGCGACAGCAGGGATTCGCGGTAGGTGAGCACCAGCAGCCAGTCATCGGCCACCTCGGAGCCGAGTTGGCGCTTGACGGCAAACACCGTCCACAGCGAGACCAGCCAGGACAACGCCACGACCTGGGCCACCGCCATGACCGACAGGCGATCGACGCCGTTGGTGCACTGAGGGGTCAACACCCAGGGCGCCAGGGCCATCAGCACCACCATCGCCCAGAAGGTGGCGCCGCGCACCGCGTGCCGCACCTCCCAGATCACCAGTCGCCACCCCAACTCGAGGTTCATGTCGTTCCTCCGTTCCGAGCCCGCGTCGGCGATGCCGAACAGCATCTCACGCGCGCTCAGCCGGTACAACTGCCTCGGGGCCTCAACAGCCACCCCAACCCGTCGCGCAGGCTGCGGGCCGTGCCAGCGAGCCGGCCGCGCCAGGCGATGACCGGTGCCATCAGCGGCACCCGCGCCAAGACCCACGTCTCCACCTCGGCCGGGTCGGCCAGTCGCCAACCGCGGACGTAGTAACGCACCCGCACCCGCCGCTCCACCACCACCAACACCACCGAGAGGTAGCCGGTCATCACCGCCACCAACCAGCACGCCAGCCCGGCGGCCAGCGTCTGCGCCGCCGCGCCCAGCAGCGGCCACGCCCGCCAAGCCAGCACCGCCGCCAGCAACACCGCCAGCGTCGGCGCCAGCGAGGCCGGCCAGGACCAGCGTCCGGACCGATACCAGTCGCCGTCGATCAGCAGGTCGCGGCTAGCCGGTTGCGACTCGGCGCAGAACAGTAGCTTCCGACCGTATTCTGCCCATCCAGAATGCGCGGCAACCATTGAAACCACGATCAGAATCAGTCCGACGCTCAACGGCAGCGCCATATCGGGCCGGTGGCCCAACCGCCAGGCGGCGAGTGCGCAGACCAGCGCGATCAGGCCACTGAGGCTCCAGGCCCGTTTGCTGTACTCGAGCCAGCGTAGCGCGTAGTAGCCGACGCTCCAGACCAGGCCGGCGGCCAGTTGGAGCAGCCAGCGCAGCCACGGCCACGCGGCGCGTCCCGCCCGAGCCATCCACGCCAGCACCTGCCTGCCCCGTTCAGCCGCGCTCGCCATGCTCGTCTCCGGTCATTCGCCGCCGCCAGGACGCGTCGTCCTCGGCTTGGGCGTCGTCGCTATCGTACTCGATCTCACCGAGCTGCCACAGGCTGCGGTCGGCCGTGCGCCGCGCGTGCTCGGCGTCGGCCCAGTCCTGTCGCAAGCGCCGGAACTCGAAGCCCACGCGGCCTTCGCCATCGGTCTCCAGTTCGGCTTCCCAGCGGCGCGCCAGCTCCTCCAGGCCGCGGGCGGCCTCAGCGGCGGAGAACGGCGCCGGGCCCTGCTCGGGCCGGAAGCGCGCCAACTCTGCGGGCACCACCAACGGGAGGTGGCCCGAGATGACGTGGGGGCCGAAGAACTTGGCGGCCAGTTGGCGCAAGCGGTTGCGCGTGTCGATGGCGGCGTTCTCACCTTGCTGCTGCACCGCGCGCACCAGCGGGATGAAGAAGAACAGCGCCGAGTAGAGCAGCGGCACCGGGCCGAGCAGCCACCAGGCCAGGTCGTTGCCGAACAGCGCGGCGCCGGCCAGCGTGAAGAAGCCGGCCCAGGCCAGGTTGAAGCCGTTCAGCAGGCTGATGACCAGGTTGGCCCCGAACGAGTTGCGGTTGAGCCGCCGGCGCCGTTCGCGCTGCTCCCACCACCAGGTCCACCGGCGGCCCTTCGGCGCCGGCTCCTGCGCGGTGACCATCAGCCGGTCGAAGGTGTAGATCAGCGTGCCGGCGTCCGAGACCTCGACATCGCCGCCGTGGGCCACCATCAGGTGGACCAGCGTCTCTTCGGCTTCGGCGACGGTGCAGCCGGTCTGGGCCACGACGTCGGCCACCGTCACGCGTCCGGCATGGGCGCGGATGTAATCAACCAGCCGCCGTTCGGCGGCCAGCGCGTCCTCGGCGGGCTGGTCCTCGCCGAACACGAACTCGAACACGCGCAGCCACGGCGGCACGCGTTGAGCCGCCCCCGCCGGCTGCGGCACGGTGCGCACCCGCTGCGGGCTGCCGGGCGCGGTGTAGTCCGGCCAGAACCACAGGAACAGGTCGAGCGGGAAGCAGCCGCAGCCTTCCAGGTCGACGTCGAGGTCGACGCTGCTGTTGCTGCGTACCGCCACCATGGCCACCAGCGTGGCCACCATGACCACCAGGAACAAGAGGAAGTAGGCCACCAGGATGACCGAGTAGCCGACCTTGTAGAGGATCTTGAACCAGGCCCAGAGCGTCTGGAGCACCTTGTGGAGGGTGTCGTGCCAGGTCTGCTCGCGGGTGAGGCCGCGCGGGAACGAGTAGAGCAGCTCGCCGTTGGCGTCGACGGCGAGGCGGCCGCGGTACTCATCCAGCAGCGAGCGGAGCACGGGTTCGGTGCGTTCGGCCGGCAGACCGGTGGCGGCGACAATGTCGCCGAGCGTGGCCGGCTGCGCGGCGCTGCGCAGGTGAGGCTCCAGGCGTTGCCGCAGCAACGGTTCCGGCCATTCGTCCAACTGGTGCTCGGTCGCCAACGACGCCCTCCGGGCGCGCCGCGACGGTCGCGGCCAGGGGCCGGGTCAGGGGTGCGCCCACGCAGCCATTATGCCTCCAGCAGCCGCTTCCTGCCGAGTTCGGGCCGGCTCGGCGCGTTGACATCGGCTCCGGCGCGGTGCTATAATCCGGTCGCTTCGGGAGCCCCCCAACCTTGCGCATGGTGCAGAAATATGGCGGCAGCTCCGTCGCCGCCGTGCGGCTCATGCGCCAGGTGGCCGCCCGCATTGCCAAGGCCCGCCACGCGCCAGCCCACGGCGTCGGCGAGGCGTCAGAGTTGGTCGTCGTGGTCTCCGCCATGGGTGACGAGACCGACGCGCTGAGCGACCTCGCGCACCGCACCAGCCGGAAGCCGCGGACCCGCGAGCTGGATCTGCTGCTGGCCACCGGCGAGCAGCGGGCCGTCGCCCTGATGGCGCTGGCGCTGCAGTCGCAGGGCGTCGACGCCGTGGCGCTGACCGGCGGGCAGGCCGGCGTGACCACCGACGCGGTCCATGGTTCGGCGCGGCTGCGCTCGGTCGACGTGACCCGCATCAATCGCGAGCTGGGCGCCGGCCGGGTGGTGGTGGTGGCCGGCTTCCAGGGCATGACCACGGGTGGCGAGGTGACCACGCTGGGGCGGGGCGGCAGCGACCTGACGGCCGTCGCGCTGGCTGCGGCGCTGGGCGCGTCGCTGTGCGAGATCTACACCGACGTCGAGGGCATCTTCGAGGCCGACCCGGTGCTGGTGCCGACGGCGCGCAAGCTCACCGACATCTCGTATGACGAGATGCTGGAGCTGGCCAGCAATGGCAGCAAGGTGATGCAGGCGCGGTCGATCGAGTACGCCCACAAGCAAGGTGTGCGGGTCGAGGTCAGGGCGGCCCACGGGCTGACCCGCGGCACGCTGATTTGTAGCGAGGACGAGGTCATGGAGCAGCCGGTCTACCGCGGTACCGCGTTGGAGGCCGCCGAGGCGATGCTGTCGATTCGCGGCGTGCCCGACCAACCGGGCGTAGCGGCGGCGGTGTTCGGGACGCTGGCCGAGCGCGGGGTGACCGTCGATATGATCACCCAGAGCGTCTCGCGGGGCGGCACCAACGACATCGCCTGCACCATTCGCGAAGGCGACCTGGAGGCGGCGCGGGCGGCCCTGACCGATATCGTGCAGGAGGTCGGCGCGGAGTCGGCCGGGATCGACCCGGGGATCGCCAAGGTCTCGGTGGTCGGCATCGGCATGCGCTCGGCGCGGGGCGTGGCGGCGACCATGTTCCGGGCGTTGGCGCAAGCCGGAATCAACATTCACCTGATCGCGACGTCGGAGATTCGTGTATCCTGCGTGATTGACGAGGACCAGGCCGAGACGGCGGTGCGCGCGGTGCATCGCGCGTTCTCGGAGAGCCCGGACGTCGCCACCGAGGAGTGAGGCCGATGCGCTGGTACGGCTGGTTGGCCCTCATGGCGGGTGTGGCGGTCGCGTTGAGCGGCTGTCGCGTGGTCGAGGACCTGGAAGAGGAGCGTGCCGCCGGGCCGGCGAGGCCGGCGGCGAAGGGCGTGGCCCCGGCGACGACCGCCCCTGGCGCCCAGACCAGTGGTGGCGCGCAGCCCGCG
>CAZHGD010000111.1:0-25026 GCA_964531735.1 uncultured Fimbriimonadaceae bacterium
GGCGGTTGCAGGCCGCCGGACGGTGGCGTGGCGCGCGGATCGGGGGCCGGGCCACCGGGCTCGGGCGGGCCACCGGCCGGCGGCAGGCCGCCCGGCACCGGCGGCGCACTCAAGCTGGGCCAGGTCTCCATCACCTTGCGCATCATCGGCTGGTACCAGACCACGCGCTGGTCCTCATAGAGCAGCGCCACGTGGCCCCACTTGCGCGGCGTGGCCATCGCCACCGGGGCCACCGCCGACAAGCGCGGATTGCCCGAGTACTTCGGCTTGCCGCCTTGCAGGCTGAACATGTGGACCTTGGCGCCGTCGGCCAGGTACAGGTGACGGCTGTCGGAACTCAGCTCGAACACCGGCGACGCCTTGGCGCCGGTGAGCTTCACGCGCGTGAGTTTGGTGCCGCCGACGGGCATGGTCAGGGGCGGCCGGTCGCCGGCGGCCACCACGGTCAGGCCGTCGGGCGTGAAGCGCGCGGTGGGAATCGGCTTGTCGGACAGGCGCTCTACGGCGAACTGGCGCAGGCTGTCGTCGGTGCGCCCGAGCCAGAGCGCCGAGCGGGTGGCCACCGCGAGGTAGCGATCCTGCGGCCCGACGGCCAAGTCGAGGTCGATGGGTTTGAGCCCGGCGGCGGGAATGACGCGGCGGCGCTGCAAGGTGGCCAGGTCGAGCACGGCGATGCCGTCGGGCGCGGTGACGTAGACGGCATGGCCGCCCCAGGCCAGGCGCAGGTCGCGGGCCTCGGTGGCCACGTCGAGTGGCGCGGCGGTGACCTGGTCGCGGCCATAGTCCCAGGTCTCGACCACCAGTGGCCCTTCGGTGGTACCAGGTGCGCCGGTGCGCCGCAGCACGGCCAGCAGGGGCGCCGTGCGGGCCAGGTCGATGGAAACGAGCCTGCCCTCGAAGCGCCGGCGGCCGCGGATATGGCCGGGCGTATCGAAGATGACCACCTCACCCTCGGGCATGGCCAGCGCGGTGTCGGTGCCGTTGTTGCCGCACGCCAGGCGGCGAACCGCGTGGCTGGGCAGCGCGGCCAGCAGGCACAGGGCCAGGGCAGTCAGGTTACGTCGCATGGGCGGTCTCACCGGTGGTCCAGGTGGCTATTCGCCGCGCCGCGGCGACACCCTCTCGGCCAGAATTCCGCTGCTCGACGGCGCTGCCGGCCCGTTACACCTGCTTTACACCCGTTTGACACCCGGGTGACACCTCGCTTCTACGCTACCGGCAGAAGCTTTGGAGCCCCGGAACCAAGACCCAGGGGCCAAAAGGGCACAGGAGGCCGAACACCATGAGTCTGAGGCCGCTCGACGACCGTGTGATCGTCAAGGTCGACGCAGAGGCGGAGCAGATCGAAGGCGGCATCGTCCTTCCCGAGTCGGCGCAGAAGAAGCCGCAAGAGGGGACAGTGCTGGCCGTCGGTCCCGGCAAGCTGACCGACAAGGGTGAGCGCCAGCCGGTCGACGTGAAGGTCGGTGACAAGGTCATTTTCGCCAAGTACGGTGGGACCGAGGTCAAGCTCGGCGACGATGAAGTCCTGATTCTGCGGGCGGACGACATCCTCGCGGTGCGCGCCTGAGAGGTCTGAGGAAGGTTCGATATGGCTGACAAGATGCTGAGTTACGGCGAAGAGGCCCGCAAGGGCCTCGAGCGTGGCGTGAACGCCGTTGCCGACGCCGTCAAGGTGACCCTGGGCCCGAAGGGCCGCAACGTGGTTCTCGACAAGAAGTTCGGCTCGCCGGTCATCACCAAGGACGGCGTGACCGTCGCCAAGGAGATCGAGCTCGAGGACAAGTACGAGAACATGGGCGCGCAGTTGGTCCGCGAAGTCGCTTCGAAGACCAACGACATCACCGGTGACGGCACCACCACCGCCACGGTGCTGGCCCAGGCCATTGTCCGCGAAGGCCTGAAGATCGTCGCCGCCGGCGCCAACCCGATGCTGGTCAAGCGCGGCATCGACCAGGCCGTCGAGGCCGTCGTGGCCTTCCTGCGCGAAAAGGCCACCGAGGTCTCCGAGAAGGACGAGATCGCCAACGTCGCCGGTATCGCCGGCAACGACCCGAAGATCGGCCAGCTGATCAGCGAAGCCATCGACGCGGTCGGCAAGGATGGCGTGATCACGATCGAGGAGTCCAAGACCAGCGACACCACCGTCGAAGTGGTCGAGGGCATGCAGTTCGACAAGGGCTACATCTCCCCGTACTTCGTGACCGACGCTGAGGCGATGCAGGCCGTGCTCGAGGACGCCTACATCCTCATCTACGAGAAGAAGATCTCGTCGGTCAACGACATCGTGCCGCTGATGCAGAAGGCCCATGCCGCCGGCAAGCCGCTACTGGTCGTGGCCGAAGACGTTGAGGGCGAAGCCCTGGCGACCTTGGTCGTCAACAAGATCCGCGGCACGGTCAACTGCTGCGCCGTCAAGGCCCCGGGCTTTGGCGACCGCCGCAAGGCCATGCTGGGTGACATCGCCGTCCTGACCGGCGGCGTGTTCATCACCGAGGATCTCGGTCTGAAGCTGGAAAACGTCGAGCTGGACCAGCTCGGTCGGGCGCGCAAGATCGCCATCGACAAGGACAACACCACCATCGTCGAGGGCGTGGGCGACCCGCAGGCCATCCAGGGCCGCGTCAACCAGATCAAGAAGCAGATCGAAGAGACCGACAGCGACTACGACCGCGAGAAGCTGCAGGAGCGGCTGGCCAAGCTGGCCGGCGGCGTGGCTGAGGTCCAGGTCGGTGCGGCCACCGAGACCGAGCTCAAGGAGCTGAAGCACCGCTTCGAGGACGCCCTGAACTCAGCCCGCGCGGCCATCGAAGAAGGCATCGTCCCCGGCGGCGGCACCGCGCTGCTGCGCGCCCAGGGCGTCTTTGAGGGCCTGAAGGGCGACACCGAGGATGCCCAGACCGGCATCAACATCGTCAAGCGCGCCCTCGAAGAGCCGCTGCGCCAGATCGCCAACAACGCGGGCTGGGAAGGCTCCGTGGTGGTCAACGACGTCCGCGGCCGTGACTTCGCGGTGGGCTTCAACGCCCTGACCGAGGTCTACGAGGACATGCTCAAGGCCGGCGTCATCGACCCGGTCAAGACGACCCGCACCGCCCTCGAAAACGCGGCCTCCATCGGCGGCATGATCCTCACCACCGAGGCGCTGATCGCTGAGAAGCCGGAAGAGAACAAGGCGGCCGCGGCGCCGCAGTACCCCGAGTACTGATCTCGTCCGCTGTACGCAGTCCGCAACCCGCCCGTGGCTTCGGCCGCGGGCGGGTTGTGCTTTGGGGGGAGCCGGGGCACCTCACCCCCGGCCCCTCTCCGCCCGCGGAGAGGGGAGCCGGCTCCCAGGAGATCCACTCACTCCGCCGCGCCGCGGGCGGGGCGCGGGCTGGGGGTGAGCTGGCGGCGCGACTGGCCGCCTCATCCTCACGCCCGGCGACCGGCCCGTTTGAAGGCCCTGCTATACTGCTGGAGCCGGAGGAACCGATGCCCGTGGTCTGTCTGCTCTATGCGCTGCTGACCGCCGTACCGGTCGTGCCCTGGTCCGATTTGGAGGCGGCGGTGCCGCTGCACGCCGGCGGCGAAGGCGTCCAGACCGGTTCGACGGCCGCGCTCGACGGTGCGCGCTCGCACAGCGGCAAACAGGCCGTCAAGGTCCACTACCGCTTCGTGGCCAAGCCACCAGGGCGCCAGTACTTCGGCTTCGGCGCCGACCTGCTCATCCCGATGCGCGTCTCGCGCTTCGCCGTGTGGGTCCTTGGCGATGGGTCGAAGCTGCCGGTGAACCTGCGCCTGTGCGACCGCAGCGGAGAGACGCACCAGTTCAACCTGGGCCGCCTCGACTTCGTCGGTTGGCGGCAGATGACCTGCGCCATCACCGACGGCGGCCTGGCTTGGGGCGGCGACCAGAACCGCCGGCTCGATCCGCCGTTGCGCCTGGAACTGCTGCTGGTGGACAGCAGCGGTGGCCCGGGCGAGAGCGACGTGTGGTTCGACGACCTGATCTATCAGCCCGAGGTCGTCGAGTCGCCGCCGTGGGCCGAGAGCATCTCGTTGCCAGCGGTGCTGACTGTGGGTGGTGAGCAGATGCGGCCGGAGTGGCGGGTGGCACGCCAGGACTCGTCGCGCTGCCAGGTAACCTACCAGTTCGACGACGCGGGCGAGCGCCAGCACCTCGACCTCGCGATTGGCGCCCGGCTGCCAGCGGCAGAGGCGCTCGCTGTCGATGTGGATTCCGACGGCCAAGGCCAAGTGCTGCGCTTTCAGTTGCTGGACGCCGGCGGCGAGACGCATCAGGTCACCTGGGGGCCGCTACTCTGGCGGGGCCGGCTGCGCTGTGAGGTGCCCGTCACGGCCGGTGAGCACTGGGGCGGCGACAACAACGGCAAGCTCGACCTGCCGCTGAAGCTCCAGGCCATCGTCATCGATCGCGGCCGGCCCGCTAGCGGCACCATCGGACTGGCCAACCTCGCCGCGACGCCCGCGCGCGGGCCGGCTTCGCTGCGGCGGGTGAGCCTCGAGACCTGCGACGGTGCCGCGCCGTCGGTCGGCGGTGACCATGTGCAGCCCGGGTCGCGGATCGTGGCCGATGGGTCCGCCAAGCACGAGGGCCACGGCTCCTGGCGGCTCGACTACGACTTCGCCCAGATCCCCGGCCTGCAGTACCTGGAGGTGCCGCTGCACCGTCCGCTGGGCCCGCACCCACGGCCGTTGCGCTTCTGGTTCAGGGGCGACGGCACCAGACAGCCGCTCCGCCTGCGCTGCGCCGACTCCAGTGGCGAGGTGCACCAGTACAACCTGGGCGATGCCAGCAACACGGACTGGCGCGAGGTCGTCTGCGACTTCGCCGTGCCGCACGGGCAGTGGGGTGGCGACCAGAACGGCAAGCTCGACGGACTGGTGACGTTGCAGTCGCTGCTCCTGGATGCCAGTGTGCGCCCGTCGAAAGGCAGCGTCTGGTTCGCACAGGTCACCGGCGAGGCGGTGCTCCGCGCCGCCGATATGGTGGTGCCGAAGCTCTGGATGGCCGACGATCGCTGGGTCCGTCAGGCAGGCAAGCCGGTCAGCTTCCGGCTGACCTGGCAGGACCTGCGCGATGGCCCCGACAGCCCGCAACTGCTCACGCGGGCGCATGTCCGGGCCGCTGGGTCGCGTGAGGTGTCATCCCTCGTGGACTTCGCGCCGACATCGCCAGGCGGCGGGTTCACGGTGCCCAACATCGCCCGCGCGGCCGGCCTGTACGAGGTGACCCTCATCTGGAGGGTGGAAGATGACTACGGCCATCAGACTGCAACCTACGCGGTGCTGCCCGACATGCCCGAAGTCAACCTGCCGACCAACCCGTTCGGCGCTTGCCTCCACTTCGAGCAGGGCAAGGGCAAGCTGCCCGACACCTACGACCTGCTGCGCCTGGGCGGCTCGCGGTGGTCGCGTGATGAGTACTCGTGGGGCGTGGTCGAACGGCGACGCGGCGAGTACACCTTCCCCGAGCGCAACGACACCTACCTGCGCGCCGCCCGCCAGCGCGGCATCGAGCCGCTGATCATCCTGGACTACGGCAACCGCCTCTACGACGGCGGCAACTCGCCGGCCAGCGACGAGGCGCAGGACGCGTTCGCCAAGTACGCCTACGCCATGGTCAGCCGCTACAAGGACGTCTGCCGCCATTGGGAGGTGTACAACGAGCCGAACATCAGCTTCTGGAAGCCGAAGCCCGACCCGGTGGCCTATGCGCGGCTGCTGAAGAAGACCTACGCGGCCTGCAAGCAGGCCGACCCGGACTGTGTGGTGGTCGGCATCTGCACCGCCGGCACCGACTTGCGCTACATCGAGGCCGTGCTGAAGGCCGGTGGCGGGCCGTTCATGGACGCGCTGAGCGTCCACCCCTACCGCTACCCGCGCAGCCCGGAGTCCAGCGGCTTCGTGGCCGAACTGCAGAAGTGCCACGACCTGATGGCCCAGTACGGTATCGGCGACAAGCCCATCTGGATCACCGAGATCGGTTGGCCGAACCACCAGACCGCCGGTGGCAGCAGCGAGGAGCACACCGCCAACTGCCTGGTGCGGATGGTGGCGCTGGCGCGGTCGCTGCCGTATCTGGGGCCGATCATCTGGTACGACTTCCAGGATGATGGCTGGGACCCGAGCTACAACGAGGCCAACTTCGGCCTGATCCGCCCGGACTTCGCGCCGAAGCGCCCGTACCTGGCGGCGGCGATGATGAGCCGCGTCTTGGCCGGCAAGCGCTTCGCGCGGACCATGGCCACGGAGGCGCCGGTCTACGCGCAGGAGTACGCCGGCCAGGGCGGCGAGCGGACGCTGGTACTGTGGAGCACGCCCACTGAAGCCGAGATCGCCGTGACGGTCGACGCGCCCGAAGTCGAGCTGTCCGATGTGACCGGCCGAGTCGAGCCGCGGTTGCTCAAGGGCGGGCGGCTCAACCTGACCCTCGGCGAAGCGCCGGTGTTCCTTACCGGGCAGTTCACGCGCGCCACGCTGCTGCCGGCGCCGCTGAGCGTGTCGGCCGAGCCGACCTGGCCGGGGCGGCAGGTGGCCCTGCGCTGCCGGCTGACCAACTGGGCCGATCAGGCGCGTACCGCCGCGCTGACCGCCGTGGTTCCGGCCGGCTGGACGGCGGCGCCGGTGGCGGCTGAGCTGCCGGCGGGCGGCCAGACGACGGCCAGCCTGTCGGTGAGCGTTCCGGCCGCGGCGGCGCCGGGCGACTACGAGGTGACGGTGCAGGACGGCGAGCGCCGGGCGGTCGTCACCGTGACCGTGCAGCCGTCGATGGTGCTGAGCCTGGTGCCGCAGTGGCGCGCGGGTCAGTGGGCCGTTGGCGCCATCGTGCGCAACACCACCGACGCGCCGCTGGCGGGCGTCCGGGTGGCGGCCGAGGACGCGCCGCCGGTGGCCGTGCCCACGCTGGCCGCCGGCGCCCAGGCTGAGATCGACACGCCGGCGGTGCCGCCGCGGGCGCAGCCGGCGGAGGTGGTGCCGCTGAGAGTCACCAGCGAGCATGGTGACGAGCGGCTGGCGCAGGTGGTGCGGACCAACTTCT
Source organism: uncultured Fimbriimonadaceae bacterium (assembly GCA_964531735.1). Lineage (GTDB taxonomy): Bacteria > Armatimonadota > UBA10988 > UBA10988 > UBA10988 > CAZHGD01. The sequence continues at coordinate 7,046 of CAZHGD010000111.1, forward strand.
GGCCCTGTCGGCGCTTGCCGGCGGTGCCGGTCGACGGCGACCTGACGGAGTGGTCCGACGTGCCGGCGGTCGCGCTGACCGACTGGCAGACGCCCGAAGGCGTGGCGCCCAAGGCGGCGGGCGACCTCAGCGCTCAGGTGCGGGTGGCGCACACTGCCGCGGGCTTGGCGCTGGCGATCGAGGTGCGTGATGACCACCATCTCGCGGTGGACCCGCCGGAGGACGGCTGGCAGGGCGATGGCGTGCAGTTCGCCATCGACCCGTTGCCCGATGCGCGCGGCGCCGACGAGCCCTACTGCGAGATCGGCCTCACGCTGGGCGCCAAAGGCCCGCTGGCCTATCGCTTCACGCCCGAGCCGAAACTGCTGCCGGCCGCTACCGTGGCCATCGTGCGGCGCGGCGACCAGACCGTCTACGAGGCCCTGGTGCCCTGGCGCGCGTTGGGCCTGCCGGCCGTGCCGAGCAGCGGCCGCCGGCTCGGCTTTGGTGCGCTGGTCAACGAGAACGACGGCACCGGCCGGCAAGGCTGGTTGCAGGTGTTCAGCGGCATCGGCTGGAGCAAGCAGCCGAGCGAGCTCGGCGTCCTGGTGCTGACCCCCGGGGCGTGAGTGGCCGGGTCTGCTTCCGGATTGCCGGGCGCGGCTGGGCGCACCACCGCGGCCCGCGACTCCCTCGCTACGGCGCACAGTCGCCGATCAGCGCCGACGACGAGCGGGCGTTGCTTGGCCCCCCTTGACGCACTCATCGGCTGGCGCCGCAGGGAGCCGCATCCCGCTGGGGCCCGCGGGCGCAGAGAGGGTCGGGCCGGAGGTGGTGAGCGGCGAACCGCACGGCTCACTCGCCTGGAAGCACACCCGAGCGGCCGCCGCCTGTTTACCATCTGCCGTTGCCATGCCACAATGGAGGCACCCAGAGCCGGACGGTTGGAGTCCTGACGTTGAGCATTGCCCTGAGCCCTGACCTTGAAGCCCGCTTCCAAGCCGTGCGCGCCGATCTGGCCGCTCTCGGCAGCGTGATGGTGGCCTACTCCGGCGGTGTGGACAGCACGCTGCTGGCCGCCGTGGCCCACGATGTGTTGGGCGACCGGGCCGTGGCCGTCACGGCGGACTCGCCGAGCATCCCGCGGCGCGAGCTGCGCGAGGCGGTGGCGCTGGCCGAGCAGATCGGCATCGCGCACCGCATCGTGACCACCAACGAGCTGGACAACCCCGAGTACGCGGCCAATCCGGCCAACCGCTGCTACTTCTGCAAGCACGAGCTATTCGAAGTGCTGGACCAACTGGCGGCGGCCGATGGCTGCCAGCACATCGTCTATGGCGCCATTGTCGACGATCTGGGTGACCATCGGCCGGGCATGCAGGCAGCGCGCGAGCACCGCATTCACTACCCGTTGGCGGCGGCCGGACTCAGCAAGGACGATGTGCGCCGGCTCAGCGAGCACTACGGCTTGCCGACGGTCGATAAACCGAGTTTCGCCTGTCTGGCCTCGCGCATCCCGTACGGACAGGCGGTGACTGCCGCGAAGCTGCAACAGGTGGAACTGGCCGAGGACCTGCTGGCCGAACTCGGGTTCCGGCAGTTCCGGGTGCGGCACCATGGTGACCTGGCGCGGATCGAGGTGCCGGCCGAGGAGCTGCCGCACCTGGTCGAGCCGGCGCGGCGCGAGCGGATCACCGCGCGGCTCAACGAGTTGGGATTCACCTTCGTGACCGTCGACCTGCAAGGGTTCCGCAGCGGCAGCATGAACGCCATGCTGACGGCCGAGCAGCGGCTCATCCCCTTGGCGGCGCTCACCGAGCAGCCCTAGCAACGCTGTTCGCCCCGTCGACTGTTCCCGATTCACCCCATCTTTATCTTGCAACGGTCTTGCGGACGGCTATAATGGGGGCTTGGCTTGGAGAATCGGAGACCGATCCCCTCCAAGCGCGGGTGGTGGCGTGCCGTACTGGCCCGCTCAAGCCCGGCTGACACGTACTGGTTGTCCACTGGGCACGGGAGGTAAGCCGAGGTCACTATGCTGCAAGGACTATCATTCAACGAGCAGATCATGATTTGGTGCGTCCTAGGCGTCGCCATACTTGGTCTGCTGTACGCCCTGTACTTGCGCGCCGAGGTGCTCCGCGAGGACGCCGGCGACGCCGAGATGCAGAAGGTCTGGGGCGCCATCCGCGACGGCGCCGACGCCTATCTGAAGAAGCAGCTCGGGGCCATCACGCCGCTGATCCTCGTGCTGACCGTGGCGCTGTTTGCGTCTGTGTACATTGTGCCGCCGTCTCCCGAGGCCATGGAGCGCTTCGCCGGCCAGGACAGCGAGACGGTCAAGCTGATCATCGGCGTGGCCCGCGCCATCGCGTTCGTGATGGGTGCGGTCTTCTCGCTGCTGGTGGGTCAGCTCGGCATGCGCATGGCCGTGGCGGGCAACGTCCGCGTGGCGGCGGCTTCGCGCCGCAGCTTCGGTGACGCCCTCCGCATCGCCTATCGCGCGGGCACCATCACCGGCATGCTGACCGACGGCCTGGGCCTGTTCGGCGGTACGATCATCTTCATCCTCCTCGGCATCGCGGCCCCCGACGCCCTGCTCGGCTTCGGCTTCGGTGGCACGCTGCTGGCGCTGTTCATGCGCGTGGGCGGCGGTATCTTCACCAAGGCCGCCGACGTCGGCGCCGACCTGGTTGGTAAGGTCGAGGCCGGCATCCCCGAGGACGATCCCCGCAACCCGGCCGTGGTGGCCGACCTGGTGGGCGACAACGTGGGTGACTGCGCCGGTATGGCGGCGGACATCTTCGAGTCCTACGAGGTGACCATCGTCTCGGGCCTGATCCTCGGCTTGGCCCTGTACCACTCCACCGGGCACATCGCCTGGATCGTCTATCCGCTGGTCGTCCGTGGTATCGGCGTGCTCTCGTCCATCATCGGCACCTACGTCGTGAAGGGCGGCCCGGGCAAGAGCGGCGACGCCATGAAGGCCATCTTCAAGGGCTTCCTGTCGTCCGCGGCCATCTCGGTGGTGCTGTTCGGCCTCGCCGGCTGGTGGTACCTCGGCCAGGCGACGAACAAGACCGGCGACCCGATGCCCGGTGGTTGGTGGCGCACGCCGCTGGCCGTGGCCGTGGGCGTGTTGCTGGCCATCTGCATCGACCGCCTGACCGAGTACTTCACCGGCACGCACACCGAGCCGGTCCAGTCGATCAAGCGGGCGGCGGACACCGGTCCGGCGACGCTGATCCTCGGCGGCATCTCGGTCGGCTATGAGTCGGCTGTGTGGTCGACCCTGATCATCGCGGTGACCATCGGTCTGTCCATCGTCATCTTCGGCACCATGCCGGGTGCGGCGGGCGCCGAGCAGATCACCTACATTCTCTACGGCGTGGCCATGGCCGGCATCGGCATGTTGACCCTGACGGGCAACAACGTGGCCATGGACTCCTTCGGCCCGATTGCGGACAACGCCAACGGCATCGGTGAGATGGCTTGGCACGGCCGCGAAGATCAGGCCACGAAGGACGCCCAGCAGATCATGGCCGACCTGGACGCGGTGGGAAACACCACCAAGGCCATCACCAAGGGCGTGGCCATCGGCTCGGCCGTCATCGCGGCCGTGTCGCTGTTCGGCTCGTTCCTGGTGGACGTCTCCCGCGCTCAGGACACCCTGAACAAGCTGGCCGTCGAGAACGGTGAGGCCGTCAAGTTCGGCCGGCTGATCCTCGAGACCGGTATCCGCGTCGACAAGCCGATGGTCTTCGTCGGCATGTTGGTCGGCGGCTGTCTGCCGTGGCTGTTCTCGTCCTTCGCCATTCAGGCGGTGGCGCGCGCGGCCTCGCTGATCGTCGTCGAGTGCCGCCGGCAGTTCAAGCTCGGCGTGCTGGAAGGCAAGGTCGCTCCGGACTACCGGAACGCCGTCGCCATCTCGACCGCGGCCGCTCAGAAGGAACTCGTCAGCTTGGCGCTGCTCGGCGTCATCAGCCCGATCCTGATCGGTCTGATGCTCGGCGTCGCCGCGCTGGGTGGCTTCCTGGCCGGTATCATCATCTCGGGTCAGCTCCTGGCGGTGTTCATGAACAACGCCGGTGGCGCCTGGGACAACGCCAAGAAGCTCATCGAAGACGAGCCGAAGGACCCGGAGAACAACCTCGGCAAGGGCTCCGAGCGGCACAAGGCCGGTGTGGTCGGTGACACCGTTGGTGACCCGATGAAGGACACCGCCGGTCCGGCCCTCAACCCGATGATCAAGGTCGTCAACCTGGTCTCGGTCATCGTGGCCCCGATCGTGGTCCAGTACAACGAACCGAGCCTCGGTGTCGTGGTGGCGATCGTGCTCCTGATCGGCGTGCTCTACTGGGCCGTCGCCAAGAGCAAGGCGCCGGCTCCCAGCATGACCGTCTAGGACGGCTGCGTAGCCAGCGAGGCGGGGAGCGCGGCCGCGCTCCCCGCCTCGCGCTTTGGGGTGCCCGTTTGGCGCGGAACGGGCGATGCGCTACCATCGACACCGTGCCCGCAGGAGTGACCCATGTCCGAGACCGCTGGTTCGCTGGCCGCCGCCCTCGACGCCGAGACCTTCCGCGCCCTGGGCCACCGGCTGGTCGACCACCTCGCCGCGCACCTGCAGGCGGCGACTGCCGGCGCCGACCTGCCGGTGCTGCCGTGGGTCGAGCCCGATGACCAGGTCGGCCGCTGGCCGGCCGACTTCGCCGGCGGCGCCGACGCCATGGCCCTGCTCGAGCGCATCGTCGAGGGCTCGAACCATCTGCTGCACCCGCGGTACGTCGGTCACCAGGTCACGCCGGGCTTGCCGCTGGCGGCGCTGTGCCATTTCATGGCCACGTTCCTGAACAGCGCCACGGCGGTCTACGAGATGGGTCCCGTGGCGACCGCCATGGACCGCGTGGTGGCCCGTTGGCTCGGCGGACACCTCGGCTGGCCGGCGGGCCGCGACGGCCTGTTCGTCTCGGGCGGCTCACTGGGCAACCTGACGGCCCTGCTGGCCGCGCGGCAGGCCAAGGCCGGTTTCGACGTCTGGTCGCAGGGTGAAGCCGGCGGCACGCCGCTGGCGGTGCTGGTCGGCGCGCAAGCGCACTACTCGGTGGCGCGCGCCCTGCAGATCATGGGCATTGGGCAGACGGGCGCCGTGCCGGTGCCGGTGGATGACCACTACCGTCTCGATCCGGCGCAACTGCCCGCGGCCAAACGCGCCGCGGAGGCGGCTGGTCGCCAGGTCATTGCGGTGGTGGCCAGCAGTTGCTCCACGGCCACCGGCGCGTTCGACCCGTTGGCGCCCATTGCCGACTTCTGCGAGCAGCACGACTTGTGGCTGCACGTCGACGGTGCGCACGGCGCGCCGGCGGCGTTGAGCGAGCGCTATCGCTCGCTGCTGGACGGCGTGGAGCGGGTCGACTCGGTGGTCTGGGACGCGCACAAGATGATGCTGATGCCGGCTCTGTGTACGGCGGTGCTGTTCCGCGATGGGGGCCGCTCGTTCGAAGCCTTTGCGCAGGAAGCCAGCTATCTGCTGCACCGGCGCGATCCGCGCGAGGAGTGGTACAACCTCTGTGGTCGCAGCTTGGAATGTACCAAACCGATGATGGCGGTGCCGCTCTACGTGGCCCTGGCGGTTCACGGCGAGGCCATGTTCGCCGAGCATGTCACCAGCCGGTTCGACCTCGGCCGGCGGTTCGGCGACATGGTGGCGGCTGAGCCCGACTTCGCGTTGCCCGTGGCGCCAGCCTGCAACATCGTCTGCTTCCGCTATGAGCCGGCCGGTGCGGCCGACCTCGACGCGCTGCAGGCAGCCATCCGCCGCCGCATCCTGGCCGACGGACGCTTCTACCTGGTGCAGACGCGCCTGGCGGACCGTACCTGGCTGCGGGTGACCATCATCAACCCGTTGACCGACGAGTCACACCTGCGCGATCTGCTCGATCGGGTGCGGCAGACCGGTGATGACCTGCTGCGCGGCGGCGCCACCTGATCAGCGGGTGAGCTCGAACCAGTGGCTCTGCTCCGTGCCAGTCAGCGTGACCTCGCTCCAGTCACCGGCGGTGGCGACCGGCAGCGCCACGCCGTGGCGGCCGTCACCGGCCAAGGCAGTGGCGGCGGCGGGTCGCGGTCCGCGGAGGCGGATGCGGCCGACCACCGGCTCGGTGAGGAACGGCAGTTGGCCGCCCGGCGCTACCGCCCGCGCCAGGGCCGTCAGCAGTATCCGTCGCGACTGCGCGAGCGGTTGACCGTCGAGGCTGGAGGCGACCACCACCGCCTGCGGCGTGGTGACCTGGATCTCCAAGCCGGTCAGACGCAGCCGGTGACCGCCGATCCAGCCGATGGCCGCCTGACTGCGCGCGGTGTCGATCAACTGGATCCCACGCACCCAGTCGCGCGTCACCTCGCCATTGTCCGAGACCACATAGGTCTGCCCGGCGGGGATGTAGTCGCCCTGCGCGTCGGTGATGGCCTCGGCGCCCGCCGGCGTGGGCGATTCCTTCAGCCAGGGCAGTTCGGGCACCGCGGGCAGGCCGATGGTCAGGCGACTGGTCTCGGCCAGCGTGCGGATGGTGGCGCTGGTGGCCGCGCTCAGACCGGCGTAGAACGTCTGCTCGCGGTTCAGCTTGAGGTGGTAGTGCTGCCGGCCGGCGGCGAGGTGCCCGGCGCGGAACGCCAGCGCGGCGGCCGGCGTGAGGCCGGTCAGCGCCGGATCGCTGAACGATGACCAAGTGCTGGCGCGGCTCGGTGAGGCCAACGGGTCCTGCGAGTAGTTGTAGATCATCGGTGCATCCCAGCCTTGCCGGCTGGCCATGGCCGCGATCTGCAGCGGGGCGGTGAAGCGGTCGACGGTCGGGTAGGGCACGTTCCATTCGGTGACCGACAGCGGTCTGCCGGCCACCTGGGCGGCGACGATCTCGGTGGCGAAGTTCACGCCGGCCCGCGGGTTCACCCCGAGCTCGCCGGCGCCGCCGTAGCTGTGGACGTCGATGATGCCGCCGCAGGTCAGTGCCGGCAGCGTGTAGATGCCGCCGCCACCCCAGTAGTTGGTGGTGGCGACGGGCACCTTGACGCCCAGGCCCAACAGGTGGTCGAGGAGGTTGCGGTTGAGGCGCTGCTCCACCTCGTTGAGGTACAGCTTGCTGGGCCCGTTCTCCCAGGTGCGCCAGGTCTGCTCGTAGGGCAGGCCGGTGCGCTGGCACCAGTCGCGGACGTCGGCGGTGAACACGGCGTGGTGCTTGGGGTTGCCCTTGTCGCCGAGCATCAGGTTGCCGAAGTGGTGGGTGACGTCGTTCTCGTTGGTGAGCAGCAGGCCCATCACCGCCGGCTCGTTCAGATAGGCCTGACCGGTGAAGCGATTGACGTGCCGCAGGTACTTCTCGTTGAACTCGCGCATCAGCGCCTGCAGGCCGCGGTTGTAGTAGCAGAAGCCCTTGCCCTCGCGGTTCTGGCGGGCCACCTCGTCGTAGCCGTCGATCCGGCCGAGGTCGGTGTCCACATCGCCGGGCTTGAACTCGCGGCCGACGTGCAGGTCGAGCCAGACGTAGACGCCCTGCTCCTTCAGCGCCTTGACCCAGTAGTCGAGGCGATCGAGCGCGCGTTCGTCCAGACGGCGCGAGTCGCTGCCGGACTTGTCGATCACGGTGGGCGACACCCAGCGCGTCGAGTCGTGGTGGTGCAGCCGCATCAGGTTGTACCCGAGCTGGGCGATGCGTCGCGCGTGCCGGTCAATCTGGTCGTTGGGCACGAACAGCGCGTAGGCCGCCAGATTGCCACCCCAGAAGCGCACCGGCGTGCCGTCGGCGAAGACCAGGTCGTCGCCGCGGGCCTGAACAAAGCCGTGTCGCCCGGCCGGCTTGTCGTTGAGGTCGCTGAGATCGACCGGTGAGCCGTCGGCCGGCAGCGCATTGCGGTACCAGCGGCTGGTGTCGGTCGGGCCATACCGTTCGGCTGAGGTGGGCAGCACGGCGCCACCGGCGGGCAGGCTGACCGTCATGCGGATCTCGCGCGTCCCGACGGGCACGTCGCCGCCCAGGAGGAAGCAGCGGATGGTGTCCTTGCGGCCGCGCTCGAAGTAGCAGTTGGCCGCCGCCGGCTCGATCCGCACGGTGATGGCGTCGGTGCCCACCGCCCATCGCCAGCCTTGCTGGTCAGGCAGCAGTTCGGGTTCGCCTTTGAGCCCGGCCAGCGCCGGTGAGCCGAGCCGTGGGCCGAACTCCAGCGCCACCCCGGTGATGCCGGCCAGCGCGCGCGCGGCGGTCCAGGCCAACTGGTAGCGCGCCTCGCCGCCTTGGCGCTCGATGTGCCCCGACAGGCGCAGCCCGAGTGACTCCGCGGCACCGCGCACCGGTAGTTGGGTGCCTGCGGCCGGGCCCAGGCCGACCTGCACGTCGGCCCACTGCCAGCCCTGGCCCCAGCCGACCCAGTGGCTGGTGACGATGGTGGCCTGCCGATAGCGCACCTCCGGCGCGCCGTCGTCGCCGATGACCAGTTCCCAGGTGGTGCCGGTGGCCGGCCCGAGGCCACCGACCGGCGCCACCGTGGTCTGGGCGCAGCCAGCGGTGACGAACGACAGGACGACCAGCAACGGCCTGAGCCGACGCGCCATGCGGGTTCTCCGAACACGGCGCTATTCGGCCGGCAGCCAGCCGGCCCTTGTTGCCGGCCGGTTGCGCCCCGGCCCAACAGCAGCGACCTGCCGCGCGGCGCCGCGCGGCAGGTCGTGGTTGCGGCGAACAGCCTACTGGTCGTTCAGGCGGCTCGCGGCCTCCGCGTAGCACCGGCTGCCAGCCTGTACTGCGCCCGACTCGGTGGGTGTCGGTCGCGGTTGGAATCGCTGTTCGGTTCTGTTGGCGGCCTAGCGACGCTGCTACTTGGTCAGCGCGCGGCCTGGTCGTACAGGTAGGCCCCGATGACCGCGACCGGACCATCGACCGCACGGATGGTCACCTGTTGCGGTCCGGCTGCCAGGCGCACGGCGCGGCGGTTCTCCAGGAACACCTTCTCGCCGGAGGCCAGCGCGAACGGTTCGTTGGTCGGCCAGGTGGCCAGCGTCGCGCCGCCCAGTTCGGCTTGCAGCTTGCCGCCGTCGGGGCTGTCGAGCCAGGCCAGCGACAGGACGGCCTGCCGGCCCGCCGGGCAGGACAAGGTGATGGTCTGGCCCGCGGGAACCAGCACGGCCTGCCCGCCGTAGGGCTCGCCCCACTTGGAGGCGAAGGCCGCCGGCTTCAGCACGCCCAGGCCCCAGGCCGGGCTGGTGACCGGCAGTGCCTGCCGGCCATAGGCCGTCTTGGCGTCGACTGCCGTGAACTTGGCCTCTTCGCCGCCGACCTCGATGATGTGGCGGTCGCCGAGCGACAGCCGGCCCACCGCGAAGGTCGAGTTCCGCACATCGCGCGAGCGCATGGACAGGCGGCGGCTGTTCTTTGAGGCCTGACCGTCGACGACCACCGCGACGCCCTCGGCCTTGCTGCTGGCCCACAGGTTGCAGACGGTGTCGTCCAGCACCATGGCCGAGCCCTGGTACAGCCGTGGGTGGCCCGCGGCGTAGGTGGTCAGGTCGCCTTCCCAGCCGAGGGTGTAGGGACTGACGCGCTCGGGCAAGTGGAGTTGCGCCTGGCCGGCCTCGATGGGATCGACCGCGTCGAAGGCGCGCTCCAGAATGCGACCCCAGAGGTCGTGCGCGGCCGCCTGTGGGTGCCCGTCGCGCGGCACCAGGGCGTAGCTGTTGCAGTAGCGCGTGGTCATGCTCATCAGGCGACCTGCGTCGAGATACGGGATCTGGTAGCGCAGCGCCAGTTCCATCAGGTGCCCGGTGTTCGGCGTGTAGCTCTCGCGGTTCTGCCAGACGCAGAACACGAACTCGGTGTCGGGCCAGCGGTGCTGGAACCAGCGCAAGGCACCTTCGAAGGCGGCGATCTCGTCCGCCCCGTCGACCTTCTCGTTGGCGCCGCTGCCATAGATGACGAGGTCGGGCCGCGGGCCCTCCGAGCGGGCGAACAACTCCGGATAGAGCGCCGACCAGGGCTTGCCGGCGCGGTGTCCGTTGACGTTGGGGTCGGGCGCGAGCGACAGCGTGGCGTAGTCGAGCAAGCCGGAGTGCGACTCGCTGATGCTGGAGCCGTCGCAGGCCATCACGTTGAGCAGCAGCCTGCTCGGCGGCAGGTTGAACTTGCGCATGAGGGCCTGGCGCAGGCGGCCGGTGTACATGAAGTAGTGCTGCCACCAGCCGGTGGTGTCGGTCAGGTCGGGCCGGCCGACCTTCTCGCCGTCGAAGGCGCGGCCCGCCAGCGGCGTCTTGTAGGTCTTCGAGGCCGGGTCCTCATCGAACAGGTACATCGGCGGATTAGCACTGCCGCGGTCGATGCTCGAGCCCATGGCGATGATGTGCAACGGCTCACCGCGCCAGAGCTTCTGCATCGTGCGAGGCAGATGGCGGTAGTAGGTCGGTACCGGCCGCAGCACGGGCAGGTCGGCCTGGGCCTGCGTGCCCTTGGCCAGACACGGCGACCAGAACCAGACGTCCTGATCGGAGGTGTTCTGGAACTCGACCGCGAGCGCGACGGTGTTCGGCTGGGCGGTCGGCTTGTCGGCGCTCTCGGTGAAGGCGCCGACGATCTCGACGTTCTCGACCTTCAGGCCGAACTCGCCGAGGCTGTCGCCGCTCCGCACGGTAGCGCCGGGCGCCCGGACCAGCTCGCCGCGCGAGTGCTTCGGGAAGGTGCGCTTGTCGTCCTGGCCGTAGTCACCGGGGCTCCAGGTGCCCTCGGCGCTGTCGATGCGCAGAAGCTGGACGCTCGCCGCCAGCGCGCCGGGCTTGCTCTGGCGGCCGGTGACCGACAAGCTGACGCGGTCGCCGTGGTCGAGACCGGCCTCGGCCAGCAGCACCACCTGCGCGAACCGCTTGCCCGGGTGCAGCACCACCACGTTCTCGGCGAACCGTTGCGGTCGCCAGCCCGGTACCCGCGCGGCCCGGTAGACCTCGGCGTCGCCGTAAGCGGCCTGGTCCCAGCACGGCACCGCGCCGGCGCGGAAGCACGCCGCGCCACCGGTGCGCGAGTTGTCGAACGAATGGAAGCCGAAGTCGGGGTTCAGCAAGAGGTTGGCCGGTGCGGCCACCAGTGGGCCAGCGCTCCAAATTGCCGCTGACAGACAGACGACTGCGCTCCAGCGAAGGTGATGCGACATGGGTCAGGCCTCCTCCCGACTCAGCGGCGAATCTCGAACCGCTCCGGCGGCTCCTCGGTGCTGGGCTCCACCTCGACGCGCTCCACCCAGGACAACGCCGGGCCCACCTGGCACCAGGCCAGGACGATCTCGACGGCTTCAGCATCACCCGACAGCAACGCTTCCACGGTGCCATCGGGCTGGTTCTGACACCAGCCGACCACGCCCTCGCGCCGGGCCACGTCCTGCAAGGTATAGCGGAAGCCGATGCCTTGCACGCGTCCGTGCACGCACACCCGGACTGTTCTGGTCGTGGCCACTGCGCTAACCTCCGGTCCGTAGCGGACGCTTGCTCGGCCGACCCGGCGGGCGCGGGTACTTGGCCGGCGTCGGTGCCACTTTGCTCACCCGGACGAACCGGCGCTGCGCCGGTTCGCCCGCGGCCACCAGCGCGGCCGGCAGGTCCACCGTGCAGAGCGTCGGTGGCGCACCGCCGAGCAGCTCCGGCACCCCCGCCGCCGCGGCCAGCTCGTCGTCGAGGCCCACGCCTTTGGCCAGCACGGCCAGGCCACCGGGCGCCAGGAGCGGCAGCGCGTATTCGCAGAGCACCGCCAGTTCGGCCAGTCGCCGCGCCGTGACGCGCGCGTAGCCCTCGCGGTGCGCCGCGTCGCGGCCGACCTCTTCGACGCGCTGCGGCAACACCGTCAACTGCTGCAAGCCCAGCTCTTGAGCGGCCTCGGCGAGGAACTGCGCCCGACGCTGATGGCTCTCGATCAGCGTCACCGGCACCTGCGGCAGCGCGATCTTCAGCACCAGGCCCGGCAGGCCACCGCCCGAGCCGATGTCGGCCAGCCGGCCGCCGAACTCGCCGAGCGGGCCACAGAACAGCAGGCTGTCCACCAGGTGCTTGTGCAGCAGCGCCTCGTCGTCTTCCTCGGCCACCAGACTGGTGGCCCTGTTCCAGTCGCGAATCAGCCGCATCAGCGCCAGGCATTGCGCCACCTGGCCCGAGTCGAGCGGCTGCCCGATGGCTTCCGCGGCGGTGCCGAGCACCGCGGCCAGATCGCTCACGAGCCACTCCGCCGACCGTTGGCGCCCAGCGCGATCTTGAAGACGTCGCGGAGGTCCTCCACGGTTACCAGCCGCATCGACGAGCGCACTTCAGACGGCAACTGCTCCAGGTCCGGGGCATTGCGCTTCGGCAGCACCACCGCCGAGATCCCGGCGCGCCGTGCGGCCAGGACCTTCTCCTTGACGCCGCCGATCGGCAGCACCTGGCCGGTCAAGGTGACTTCGCCGGTCATCGCCAGGTCGTTGTCGGCCGGCCGGTTGAGCATCGCCGACAGCAGCGCCGTGGCCATGGTGATGCCCGCCGACGGACCGTCCTTGGGAATCGCGCCGGCCGGCACGTGCAAGTGGAAGTCGCTCTGGTCCATCAGGTCGGCCGGCACGCCCAGCGCGCCGCCGTTGGCGCGCAGGTAGCTGAACGCGGCCTCGGCCGACTCCTTCATGACGTCGCCGAGTTGGCCGGTCAGCTTCAGGCTGCCGTGGCCCGGCATCCGCAGCGCTTCGACAAACAGCACGTCACCGCCGGTGGCGGTCACGCTCAGGCCGGTGACCACGCCGGGCCGCGCGGTGCGGCTCTTCACCTCGTTGTAGACCACCTGCGGCCCCAGCATGGCCGCCAAGTCCTTCTGACGCACCGACACGCGGGGCTTGCCCGCGGCGATCTCGCGGGCCGCCTTGCGGCAGACCGTGGCGATGGTGCGGTCCAGATTGCGGACGCCGCTCTCGCGCGTGTAGCCGCCAATCATGCCTTTCACCGCCGGAATGGTGATGGTGAGCTGGGCCGACTGCAAGCCGTGCTCGCTCATCTGGCGCGGCACCAGGTAGCGCTGGGCGATCTTGAGCTTCTCGGCCTCGGTGTAGCCCTCGATGTCGATGATCTCCAGCCGGTCGCGCAGGGCCGGCTGGATCGTCGCCACCAGGTTGGCGGTGGCGATGAACAGCACCTGCGAGAGGTCGAACGGCAGGTCGAGATAGTTGTCGCGGAAGGTGCCGTTTTGGGCCGGGTCGAGCACCTCGAGCAGCGCCGACGACGGGTCGCCGTGCAGCGACGCGGTGACCTTCTCCACTTCGTCGAGCATGAACACCGGGTTGCGCACGCCGCAGCGGCGCAGACTCTCAATGATGCGGCCGGGCATGGCGCCGATGTAGGTGCGGCGATGGCCGCGGATCTCCGCCTCGTCGTGGAGACCGCCCAGACTGACCCGGGCGAACTTGCGGCCGAGCGAGCGAGCGATGCTCTGGCCAAGCGAGGTCTTGCCCACGCCGGGCGGACCCACGAAGCAGAGGATCGGCCCGCGCAGGTCCGGCTTGAGCTGCCGCACGGCCAGGTACTCGAGGATGCGGTCCTTGACCTTGGTCAGGCCGTAGTGGTCCTCGTCGAGGATGCGCTGCGCGCGGCGGAGGTCCAGGTCGTCGGCCGTCAGCGCGTGCCAGGGCAGCTCCAGGATCATCTCGAGGTAGGTGCGAATGACGTGGTACTCAGCCGCCTGGGAGGGGATCTGCTCCAAGCGCCGCAGCTCGCGCCGGGCGGTCTGGTCGGCCTCCTCGGGCAACTGTGACGACTCGATGCGCCCGCGGAGCTCCTCGATCTCGGCCTGCTCGTCGTCCGTCTCGCCCAGCTCCTGGCGGATGGCCTTGAGCTGCTGGCGCAGGAAGAACTCGCGCTGCGACTTGCTGATCTCGCTGGCGGCCTCGTTCTGCAGCTTGCTGCCCAGCTCCAGCAGTTCCAGCTCGCGCTGCAGAATGCGCAGCATGGTGCGCAGCTTCTGCTCCAGCTCGTCGGTGGCGAGAATCTCGTAGCGCTCGCGCGGCTCCATACGGACGGTGGCCGCCAGGAAGTAGACCAGCTCGAGCATCGAGTCGGCGTTCTGCACCGCCGAGCGCAGCTCTTCGTTGACCTGCGGGATCAGCTCGGTCATCCGCGCGAAGCTCTGCTGCAGTGACCGGCCCAGCGCCAGAATGGTGTCGTTCTCGAAGTTCTGGTCGGGGGCCGGCATCACCGTCGCCCGCGCCGGCACCGACTGGTCGTCGGCGCGGACGAGTTTGACGCGCTCCTGGCCTTGCAGCACCAACTGCATGCTGCCGTCGCTGAGTCGGCGCATCCGTGGAATCAGGGCCATGGTCCCGACCGGTCGCAGCGGGCCGGGCGGCAGGTCGGCCGTCTCGCCGCCGTGGGCTTCGAGCAAGGCCGGGTCGATGGCGCGCGGAAACACCGCCACCCGGCGCTCGGTCTGGCCGAACGCGGCGTCGACGGTGCGGATGATGTCGGGATCCTGCAGGTGGACCGGCACGAAGCTGCCTGGGAACAGCAGCAGTTCCGGCAGTGCCAGGAGATAGGCATCGAACGTCGTGGCTGCTTCTGGTGGTTCTGTTTCCGACATCGAGATCCCGCCTCTAAGCCTCTCTGGGAGGGCTCATTCGGCGCCGCGGATCTCGATCCTCCTCGGTCCGGCGGCGGCCGGCTCCACGCGGATGGTCAGGAAGCCGTCGGCGCACGTGGCTTCCAGTTTGGCGTCGCTGAGCAGGAAGGGGAACTCGAAGGCGCGCTCGAAGTTGCCGTAGCTGATCTCGACCTGGCGATACTCGCAACCGCCGCCGAAACACGGGCTCGGCCGCTCGCCGCGGATGCGTAGGAAGCGCCCCTCGATGGTCAGGTCGATGTGCTCGGCCTTGACGCCGGCCAGCTCCATGCGCAGCATGAACGCTTCGCCGGTGTAGTGGATGTCGGTGGCCGGCTCCCAGCGCCCTTCGGCGCCGCGCGGACGGAGCAGCGCGTTCTCGATGGGTAGTGGACTACGGTTCCGCCCGATGGCAACCAAGTGCGGCAGCCGACTGCTCTTCATCGCTCTCACCGCCATCCCTTGAGGCGAAGTATAGCCCCGGCCGAAGGGGGGTGTCAACCGCTGGACCACCGTTGCGGACCGGTTCGGAAGGCGACCGCCGAGCGGCCTCCGTGGGTCGGCTCGGGCCGGGTTGACACGCGCCGGTGGCCGGGCTATATAGGGCGGGCCGAACCACACCGGCCGCGACCGAGGATGGTGCCATGACGACCGTGACCGCTGCCGTCCGCTGGACGTTGTGGCTGTGCTTGGGCGCCTCGACCTGCCTGGGGGCGACGCTCTACGTCGCGCCGGACGGCCAGGACACGCACCCCGGCACGCAGACTCAGCCGCTGGCGACTCTCGCCGGCGCGCGCGACGCCGCTCGGGCTGCCGGCGCCGGACCGCATCGCGTGGTGGTGCTGCCGGGCGAGTACTACCTCACCGCCGGCCTCGAACTGGACAGCCGCGACCACCAGTTGACCATCGAGGCCGCGCAGCCGGGAACGGTCACGCTCTACGGCGGCCGACGGGTCACCGGCTGGCGGCGCGACGGGTCGCAGTGGTGGGTGGCCGACCTGCCGGGCGTCAAGGAAGGCACCTGGGACTTCCGCGCCCTGGTGGTCAACGGGCGGCTGGCGCCGCGGGCCTGCTATCCCGCCGTGGGCACGTTCGACAACCAGGGCACCTGGAACCAGCCGCTGCTCCCGGCCATGCTCGGGTTCTGGGCGCGCAAGCCGACCCACGAAGAGCTGGTCACCATGCCGTATGACCCCAAGGACATCCCGGCCGACCTCGACGTGCGGAACGCCGAAGTCCGGATGTACCACATGTGGAGCGAGTCGCTGGTCGGCGTCGAGCGCAACGACACCACGCGGCACGCGCTCATCCTCTCGTCCGAACCGTCGTGGCCGCCGGGGGCGCTGAACCGGCGGAAGTACGTCGTCTACAACACTCGCGAGGGCCTGACCAAGCCGGGACAGTGGTATCTCGACCGTACCCAAGGCCGGCTGGTCTACTGGCCGCTACCGGACGAGGACCTGGCGCAGGTCAAGGTCGTCGCACCGGCGGTCGAACGGATCGTGCGGTTCAGCGGCAGCCGCCAGAAGCCGGCCGAGGGGCTTACGCTACGCGGGCTGAAGCTGCAGGCGACCACCGCGCCGCTGCGGCCGGCCAGCTTCGGCGCCGGCGGGTTCGACGGCGCGGTGACGCTGGTCTACGCGAAGGGCTGCCGGCTGGAGAACCTGGACGTCTGCCAGGTCGGCGGTGTCGGCCTGCGCGGCGACAACCTGGCCGACTGCAGCTTCACCGACTGCCGCGTCGAGCAGGTCGGCGCTTGTGGCGTCCGGCTGGGCGGCAACCAACTCACCATCACCCGCAACCACATCCACCACCTCGGTGTGTACTACCCGAGCGCGGCCGCCATGATGGTCTACGGCGATGGCGCGGTGGTCCGACGCAACGAGGTCCACGACTCGCCCTACTCCGGCATCATCGGCGGCGGCAAGGGCAATCGGATTGAAGAGAACCTGATCTACCGCGTGATGCGCGAACTGCACGACGGCGCGGCGATCTACGGCAACCTAGACAGTGCCATCATCCGCGGCAACGTGGTGCGCGACGTGGTCGAGGTGGGTCAGGGCTTCGGCGCCTCGGCATACTACCTCGACGAGGGCTCGCGCAACTGCCTCATCGAGCGCAACGTGGCGCTCGGCGTGCCGATGCCGACGCACAACCACATCACCTGCAACACCACCGTGCGGAACAACGTGTTCGTGGCCGACGGCGACATGACGGTCTCGTTCCAGCGCTCCATCGGCGCGACCTTCGAGGGCAACGTCCTGTTCGTGCCGGGACAGTTGAGGGTCAGTCAGCCCAACGCCATCCGCGTCTGGCAGGGCAACGTGGTCTACCGCAATGGGTTGGGCAAGGGCGGCGGGCCGCAGCCCTACACCATCGACGACGCGCAGCCGGAGAGCGGCAAGGTTGCCCGCAAGAACTACCCGCTCGAGGCCGAACGCACGACGGCGGCCCCGCAAGTGGACGGCGACCTCGGGGCGACCGAATGGGCCGGCAAGGTGCGTACGCTCGACCGCGACCCCAGCCGGCTGCCGGCCACCGGCGCGCCGTGTTCGACGCGCGTGAGCTACGATGACCAGTGCCTCTACTTCGGCTGCACCGTGACGATGTTCGCGCCGGCGACGCTCAACCTGGGCGCCACCTGGGGCCAGCACGACGGCCTCGAACTCAGCCTGGGTGGCCGGGCGCCGGACGGCACCGCCTGCGTCTTCGTCCTGCGGGGCTATGTCGACGGGTCGTTGGAGAGCGCGACGGTGGCCGGCGCGCCGCTGGCCGCGGCCCAGGCACTGCGGGCGGCGACGCGGTTCGCCGCCAAGAAGAACGACCGCGGCGGTGTGGTGCGCGGCTGGCAGGCGGAGTGGGCGGTTCCCTTCGCCGCGCTCGGGCTGAAGCCGCAGGCCGGCCTGACCGTGCCGTTCAACCTGCTGGCCTACAAGAGCGAGTACGGCGAGCAGCACGGCTGGGAAGGCACCGGCGCCGAGAGCTGGCGGCTCGCCGAGGGCGGCCTGCTGAAGCTCCAGTAGCATGTGGCGCCGACGACCGGGCGGCGCCGACGGCGGACGCTAGGCTTCGGCCGTTCGGGCCAGGCTCATCAGCAGGCTGCACGGCGCCGCGCACGGCACGGCCGCCGGTGCCAGGTCAGCCGCTTGCGGTGCGTCGTCGGTGAGCGTCCAGACGCGCGTGCGGCGGCACGGCGCGCCCTCGCACACGTGCTCCACCAACTGCGCTACCGTCGCCTCGCTCAGGGGTGCCAGCCCTTGCCGCACCGCCGCGGCCGCCCACGACTCCGGCCGCAGCCGACCCTCGCGCGCCGCCGCCCAGACCGCCGGCGCCCCCGGGTAGAGCGTCTCCAGCGCGTCGACCACGGCCGCGGCG
>CAZHGD010000112.1:0-24615 GCA_964531735.1 uncultured Fimbriimonadaceae bacterium
TCAGCCGGGCCGCCTCGGCCTCCAGCGCCGTGGCCGTCGCCAGCGCCGCCTGTCGGCTGCCGTCGCGACGGGCCGCCGCCGCCGCCGCGCGCGAAGCCAGCTCGCGGCGCCAGTCGTCCAGTCGCAGGTCGACGGTCAGCGGACCCAACCGCGCCAACCGCTCCTGCTGGTAAGCGGCGCGCTGCGCGGCCTGGTCGGCCAGTTCGGCCTCGCGCCGCGCCAGCAGACGATCCGCCTCCCGCAGCGCGGCCAGGGCCTCCTGGTCCAGCCGAGCCTGGAGGCCCAGCACCTGCTGCCGCCGGTAGCGCCACAAACCCTGCTCGAGGTCGGCCCGCCGCCGCTCGGACACCGCCGCCAAGGCGGCGTCCCAGGCGGCCAGCTCTTTCTGGACGCCTTCGGCTTCGAGCGGGTTGAGTCGGGCCTGCGACAGCCTGACCCCCTGGTCGATGCGCTGGCCCTGGCCCAGCCGCAGAAGCAGGTCCAGGCGCGGCGCCCGGGTCAGCTCAGCCAACGCGCGCAGCCAGGCGGCCTGGTCAGCGGTCAGTTCGGTTTGGAACACCCGCCAGCGGCGGAACACCTCCCCGGAGCGCGGGGTCAGCTCGCGCAGGCGGCTCGTGGCCACCTGGTCGGCGAGCACGGCCTGGTAGATGGCCAACTCGGTGGCGATGGCGCGAGCTTCGGCCTCGGCATCTTCGGTGGGCAGGACGCCGTTCGCGCTGGCCTCGCCAGCCGCCGGTGGCGGCGGCACCGCGGCCCCGGGCTCCGGCTGGTCGGCGCGCTGGCGTAGCGCGGCCGCCGTCGCCAGCAAGGCGCTGACGCGTTCGGGCGACTGCTGCCGCCGCACCAGCGCATCGAGGTCGACATACCCTTCCGGCGGCCAGGCCGCCGCAAGGACCAGACTCAGATAGACGCCGACGGCCAGCCTGCCCATACGTCGGCAGAGTCTAGCACGCGCCCAAACCACCGGTCAACCAGGTGGCGGCGGCAGCGTGAACCAGAAGCAAGCCCCCTGACCCGGCCCCGCCGACTCCGCCCAGACCCGGCCGCCGTGGACCTCGATGATCCGGCGCACCAGCGCCAGACCGATGCCGGTGCCGCCGCGCCCGGGCTCGAGTTGCTCGAACAGGCCGAAGATCCGCTCGGCGTAGGCCGGCGCGAAGCCGCTGCCGTTGTCGCGCACGTAGCACAGCGGCCAGCCGCGTTCATCGTCCACGCCGGCGCAGCCGACCGCAACCTGCGCGTCCGGGCAACCAGCGCTGAAGCGGATGGCGTTCTCGATCAGGTTCTGCATCACTTCGCGCAGCCGCTGGCGGTCACCATGGACCTGCGGCAGCGGCTCGATGGCTTCCACGCGCACGCCGTTGGCCGCGATGCTGCCGGCCAGCAACTCCTTCACCATGGCCACCAGATGGCCCAGCGCCACCGTCTCGGGTGGGTTCACCAGGCGACCGATGCGCGACAGCTCCAGCAACTCCTCCAGCAAGCGGGCCATGTGCGCGGTGGCCTGTTCCATGCGCGCGATGTTGCGGTCGGCCTGCGCCAGCCGCCCGGCCGTCAGGTCGGACCGCAGCCGGCCCAGGAACCCCGAGATGGTGATCAGTGGGCTCTTCAGATCGTGCGAGACCGTGTAGGTGAAGCGCTCCAGCTCCTCGTTGATCTGCGAGAGCTGCCGGATCATCGCTTCGCGCTCCTCCTCGCGGTGCCGGCGGTCGGTGATGTCGTGGATCACCTCGATCGCCCCGGTGCGGCGGCCGTCGCGGTCGTAGAGCGGCGCCGCGACCGCCCACAGGTACGCGGGCCCGCGCCCGCCGAGGTCGGTCACACAGGCTTCGCCCCGGAGTGTTTCGCCCTGCCGCGTCAGGGCGTCGTAGAGTGGCCCGGTGGTCGCCAGGTCGGCGTCGAGCAGGTCGATCAGGCACGGCCGACCGTGCCCGTAGATGGCGTTGGCGTAGGCCGGCGCGCCGCAGCCGAGAACGGCGGCTTTGGGCACACCGGTCAGCGTCTCGATGGCGCGGTTCCAGGCCACCACTTGACCCGACCGGTCAATCACGAAGATCGAGTCCGGCAGGAACTCCAGGATATCGTCGAGCTGCCGCAGGGCGGCATTCAGTTGCTCCTCGGCCCGCTTGCGCTCGGTGATGTCGTGGAAGAAGCCGACGGTGGCCGGCCCGTCCGCCAGGACGACCCGGTTGGCCGTCGCGGCCACATGGAACCGGCTCCCGTCGCGCCGCAAGGCGGTCAGTTCGTAGTGCGTCTCGGCCGGCAGTCCGCCTTCGCGCCGGCGACCGCGGGCGTCGAACTCGGCCTGGCATTCCGGCGCCACCCACTCGGTGTACTCGTGACCGATGACCTCGTCGGGCGAGTCGAAGCCGGACATCCGGCAGTAGGCTGGGTTGGCATACGTATAGCGGCCGGCTCGCGAGATGGCGATCGCCACCGGGGCGTCCTCGATCAGCGTGCGGAAGCGCTGCTCGCTGGCCCGGAGCGCCTCCTCGGCGTGCACCCGCTCGGTGATGTCCTGGTGGACCACCACGACCGAGGACACCTCGCCGTCGGCGCCGCGAATCGGGAAGATGTCGCCCTGCACGGTGCGGCGGGTGCCGTGGCCCAGCGCGGCGCTGAGGTCGTAGTCCACGGCCGGCAGGCTGACCCGCTCGCCGTCGAACGCCCGGCGCACCAGCGGGATCAGGCCATAGGCGTTCAGGACCGGGTCGGCCAGGATGTTGTAGCCGACGGTCTGTTCGGTAGTGACGCCCCACAGACGGACGCTGGCCTCGTTGACCACTTGCACCTCGCCCGTCGGTGACAGGACCAGCGTGCTGAACGGCGACTGCTCCACCATGCCGCGGAAGCGGTTCTCGCTGGCCGCCAGCGCATCGGCAGCCTGTCGGCGCTCGGTCACGTCGAGGAGCACGCCGTTGAACAGCAGCACGCCCTCGCTCGGCAACGGGATCGAGTGGGCGGTGAACCAGATCACCTCCCCGCTGGGCTTGGTCAGGCGGCTCTCGAAGAACCACGGCTCGACCCGCTCGACGGCTTGCTTCACCGTGTCGACGAACCGGGCCCGGTCCGGCGGCGCCAGCCGCTCGGCGAAACGGTCGAACAGCGTGTTCAGCGGCTCGGCCTCCAGCCCCGTCACCGTGGGCATCCGCTGGCTCACATAGCGCAGGCCGAACTCGCCGTCGGGCAGCGCGTAGAACTGGAACACCACACCGGGTATATTGGCATTGACATCCAGGAGCAACTGCTGGCTCTCGCGCAAGGCCTCCTCGGCCCGTTGTCGTTCCACCAACTCCGCCCGGTAACGGCCGATGGCCTCGCGGACCGACCATGCGGCCACCGCCTGGAGCGACACGACCGAGACAATCTGGTGGACCGCGGTCAACAGGATGCCCGCGTTCGACCGGTCGGCGACCACGGGCAGCCGACCCGCGGCACCCAGCAGCCCGATCGCCACCGCGGCGGCCACGCAGACGGCGCCCATGACCACGCCGCCGCCCGTGCCGTATAGTTGACCAGCCAGCAGCACCAGCACCACGTAGGCCATCAGCACCGGCGAGTGCAGGCCCCCTTCGGTCGCGATGACGAACGTGGTCAGCAGCCAGAACAGCACCACGGTCAGCCGGCAGGCCAGGCGCACACGGCGCTGGGCCACCAGCACCAGCACGCCCACGAGCACCGCGGAGGCGGTGAGCCCGACGGTGGCGATGCGCGCGATGCGATGGGGATCGACCAGAATGTGCGCGAAGAGCAGACCGCTGATCAGCAGCGCGAGCCACAGGACCACCCACAACGCGCGGGCCTGGTGCTGCTGCACGGCATCGTCCATGTCCGGCGGCAGCAGCCAACGCCAACGGCTGTTGCGCCACCACTCCATCGCTCCGTTTGGCACCATCGTACACACCTGTTCCGGTCCGCAGCGACGCTAGGGCGGTGAGGGCAGTGTGAACCAGAAGCACGCTCCGGTGCCCGGCCCCTGCGACTCGGCCCAGACGCGGCCGCCATGGACCTCGATGGTCCGCTTGACCAGAGTCAGGCCGATGCCGGTGCCGCCGAGGCCCGGGTCCAACTGCTCGAACAGACCGAAGATGCGCTCGGCGTAGGCCGGGTTGAACCCGGCCCCATTGTCGCGCACGAAGAACACCGGCCAGCCCGTCGCCGGATCGCCGCCGGCGCAGCCGATCATCACGGTCGCCTCAGGCCGGTTCGCGGTGAAGCGGATGGCGTTGTCGAGCAGGTTCTGCAGCACCTCGCGCAGGCGTTGCTGGTCGCCATAGACCACCGGCAGCGCGGCGGCGACCTCCACGCGCACGCCGTGTTCGGTGATGCTGCCGGCCAGCAGCTCGACCACGCTGGCCACCGTCCGGCCGAACGGGACCGCCTCGGGTGGGTTGACCAGCCGGCCGATGCGCGATAGTTGCAGCAACTCATCCAGCAGTCTGGCCATGTGCTCGCCGGCATGATCGATGCGGTCCATCCACCGATCGATGCGGTCGTGCCGGCCGGCCGCCAGGTCGAGGCGCAGGCGGCCCAGGAAGCCCTTGATCGTGATCAGCGGGCTCTTCAGGTCGTGTGAGACCGTGTAGGTGAACCGCTCCAACTCCTCGTTGGTCCGCTCGAGTTGGTCGATGAGCGACTCGCGCTCGGCCTCGGCGCGCTTGCGCTCGGTGATGTCGGCAAAGGCGGCGGCCATGCAGCCCGGTCCCGTCTGGAAGGCGTGGACATCGTAGGCGCCGGCGATCCGGCCCTCGTGGTACCGGATCTGCTCGGTCGCCCAGGCCGTGCCCGCCCGCGCAGCCGCGGCGTAGTGCTCAGGCACCTCGGTGCCCTGGAGGCCCGGGAACGCGTCGAGGATGGTCAGGCCCGCCAACGGGCGGTGGTCGATCCCCAGGATGCGGTCAGCCGCCGGGTTCGCCCCATCCAGGACCAGCCGGCCATCTGACTCGAGGCGGTAGAGGTGCATGCCGATCGGCAGCGCCTCGATGATGCTGCGGGTGCGCAGTTCCGACCGGCGCCAGGCCTCCTCGGCCCGGTGGCGTTCGGTCACGTCGCGCACGTTGATGACCACGCCCCGTATCTTCGGATCGTGCAGCAGATTGGTGCCCGCGGCCTCCAGCCGCACCCAGGAGCCACCCGCATGGCGCTGACGGTAGGCCACTCGGCCAACCAGGCCCGGTGTCTCGACCACCGCCTCCAGCGCGCGGCGGGCCGCTTCCCGATCGCCTTGATGGATCCGCGCGAAGGCGCTCTGGCCAATCAACTGGTCGGCCCGGTACCCGGTCAGTCGCTCCACCGGCCCATGCACCTGCAGGACCAGGCCCTCGGCATCGGTGAGCACGATTGCGTCGCTGGCGTTCTGCACCAGCAGGCGTAGCCGCTCCTCGCCCGCGGCCAGTTCCTCCAGGGCGCGCTGCCGTTCGGTGACATCGGCGCCGACGACGCCGATCTGGCACGCGCCGCCGACGTCGATCTGGAAGCTCAGGTGCTCGAAGTAGTAGATCGTGCCGTCGGGCCGCTCGTTGCGACTCACCTTCGGCCCGCTCTCGGTCCACGTGCCCGCACCAGGCTCCATGGCGGCGAGGATCGCGTCGCGCAGGCGCGCCCGGTTGGCTTCGGAACGCTCCTCGGGCGGGCGCATCCGCAAGGTCACGTCCCACGCCAACTCGCCCAGCACCGCCTCGCGCGACAGGCCGGAAATCCGCTCGTAGCAACGGTTCCACTCGATGATGCGACCGTCGGTGTCGACGATGCAGATGGCCATCAGCGACTGCTCGACGAACTGCCGCAGACGGCGGTCTTTCTCGCGCAACGCCTCCTCGGCCAGCTTCCGCTCGGTGATGTCGGTGAACACGACCAGCCCGGCCACCAGGCCGCCGTGGCCGTCGAAGACCGGCGTGCCACTGGCCAGCACCCAGCTCTCGGTGCCGTCTTGCCGGCGGATGCGGAGCTCCTCGTTGCGCACGGTCTCGCCGCGGAGCGCCCGGGCCAGTGGCAACTGGTCCGCTTCATACACCCGGCCGTCCGGCAACAGATCAGTCCACGGCTGCGTCGCCTTCACGGCCATGAGTTCCTGGCCGATGGCCTGGCCCTCGTTCTCCACGCCCAGCACGACGCTCGCCGCGCGGTTGCCCAGACGGATCACCAGGTCTGGCGCGCTCACCACCACGGTCGGCACCGGCGACTGATCCACCACTGCTTCGAGCAGCAGCCGCGTGCGCTCCAGGTTGGCCTCGGTCTGCTTGCGCGAGGTGATGTCGCGGACGGCGGAGATGATCCGGCGTCGGCCGCCGAGCACGCACGAGCGCAGCGCCACCTCCGTCCAGAACAACTCGCCCTGGTAGCGCCGACTGAGCCACTCGAAGGTCTGCGTGCCCTCGGCGAAGGCCTTCTGCACGTGGGCGATGGCATCCTCCGCCGTGTAGGGCGGCGTGCCGGCAGCCAGGTCATGCGCCGTCAGGCGACTCAGCGTCGCCCGATCGCAGCCGTACATCTCACAGGCGCGATCGTTCATGTCGATGATGCGACCGGCCTCGTCGTGGATGAACAGCGAGTCGCTGGTGGCGTTGAAGATCTCGCGGTAGTTGCGCTCGCCCTCGCGCAAGGCCTCCTCGGCCAGCCTGCGTTCGGTCAGGTCGAGCTCGATGCCGTCCCAGAGGGTGCTACCATCCGGCTGGCGGCGAGGTGCCGAGCGCAGCAGAGTCCAGCGCACGGTCCCATCGGCCAGACGATGCCGCACCTCGTGGTTGAAGACGCTCAGCTCGGCGGCGGACCGGTTCTCCGCCGCCACCAGGCCCGGCAGGTCGTCCTCATGGATCTGCCGGTAGAGCACGCTGGGATCGGCGTAGACCTCTTCCGGCGTGACGCCGTGGAGGCGGGTCACGCTGGCGCCCACGTAGGTGAACGCCCGCCGGCCGTCGGGGTGGGTGACGACCTGGTAGACCATGCCGCCGGGCAGGTGCTCGCTGATCAGCGCCAGGCGCTGCTCGGTCTCGCGCAGCGCCGCCTCCGCCTGCTTGCGCTCCGTCAGGTCCACCTCGACGCCATCCCAGATCGTGCTGCCGTCGGCCAGACGGCGCGGCGCCGAATGCAGCAGCGCCCACCGCAGCCGCCCGTCAGGCAAGCAGAAGCGCACCTCGGCGTTGAACGTCTCGCCCGCTCGCAGCGACTGCACTTCGGCCGCCAGCAGGCCAGGCAAGTCATCCGGATGGATCTGGCCATAGAGAGCTTGCGCGTCGGCGTAGACCTGGTCGGGCGTGAGACCATGGGCTCGCTCGACGCTGGCCCCGACATAGGTGAAACGGCGGCGGTTCTGCGCGTCGCAGACCACCTGGTAGACCATGCCGTTGGGCAGGTTGTCGCTGATCAGCCGCAGCCGCTGTTCCGTCTCCCGCCAGGCCGCCTCGGCTTCGGCGCCGATGCCAACTCCGAGGAGCACGCCGACATAGCGCGGCTCGCCGGCATCGGCGACCAGTTCGGCCTGACCGGCCACCCAGACGGTGCGGCCGTCGGCTCGCTGAACGGCCACCTGATGGCCCCACGCCGTGCGGTCGGCCGCGGCTCGCCGCAATGAGGCCAGGAACGAGGCCCGGCTCTCGGGCTCCATCTGACTGAGCAACTGCTCGTAGAAGTGCGCGGCGGGCACGGCCTGGCCCAACAGGTCAGCGGGCCGGCCGCCCAGCAGCTCGGCCTGCACCTGCTGTTGGGCATCGACGGTGTACTGCCACAGCACGCCGCCCAGGCCGTCGGCCAGCCGCTGCCATGGCGCCAGTTCCGCCGGCGCCGGCCGGCGGAGCACCCAGAACACGGGCCAAGCCGTCAGCCACAGCAGCAGGACCACCAGCAGGTCGGCCGGTCGGCCGCCACCGGCCCAGACGAACCACGCGCCGGAGGCCAGCAGGGCCGCAACGTAGACCACGGCCGTCTGGGCCAGCAGACGGCGCGACCGGCACAATCGGTCGTCCACCATGGCGCGCGCTCCCGGCAGTCCTCGGCCCCCGCGCCCGACCCGGCATGCGCCCGCAACCCGCAGCGACATTACCACAATGGCACGTGACGCCCAATCGAGCGGGCGTCACGGTAGGTTCAACTGCGCCGGTGCGCTCAGGTCTCCAGGTCACCGCACCAGGCGGTGATCCCACCATCCAGGTAGCGCACGTGCTTCAGGCCGGCGCGCTTCAGCTTGCGGTAGCCCTCGGCGCTGCGCAGGCCGCCCTTGCAGTAGACCACCACGTCGGCCTCCGGATCGACGTCGCCGCACCGCTCACTGATCGTCCCCAGTGGCATCAGGCGCGCCCCGGGCAGACGACCACTCGTCCACTCGTTCGGCTCGCGACAGTCCAGCAGCACCCGCTCGCTGCCGGGTGGCTCCGCCAGCAAGCGGTGCGGTGTGATGCCGGCGGTCTTGCGGTCGAGTTTGTTCCGCAAGGCGTTGGCCGCCGTGATCACCACGTCCATGGCCGGCGAGAACGGCGGCGCGTAGCCCAGATCGAGCTGCGCCACCTGATCGACCGTCAGGTGCGCGGTGATGGCCACGGCCAGGACGTCGATGCGCTTGTCGACCACGCCGGGCCCAAACGCTTGCGCGCCGAGCACGCGCCGCGTCGCGCGGTCGCCGTGCAGGATCAGCGTCACCTCGCCGACACCCGGCATGTAGCCCGGCCGGTCGGCCTGCGGCACGATCACCGTCTCATAGTCGCAGCCCGCCTGGATCAACTGCGACTCGAGCAGACCGGTGCCGCCCACGTTGAGCCGCCCGACGCGAACCAGGCTGGTGCCCACCACGCCCGGGAAGCGGTCGTCGCCGCCGGTCAGGTTGACCGCCGCCACCCGGCCCTGCTTGTTGGCCGTGGAGCCCAGCGGAATCCAGCACGGCTGCCCATCGACCAGGTGATGCTGCTCGGCGCAGTCGCCGGCGGCGTAGATGTCCGGGTCGCTGGTCTGCTGGCGGTCGTTCACCGCGATCGCGCCGGTCGGCCCGATGGCCAGCCCGGCCTCCTTGGCCAGTTCGGCGTTGGGGCGCACGCCGATGCTCAGCAGCACCAGTTCGGCGCCCACCGGGCCACGGCTGGTGCGCACGCCGGTCACCCGGTTGCGGTGGTCGACTTCGACGCCCTCGACCTTGGTGTCGAGCAGCACCTCGACACCCAACCGGTCCAGCTCCTGCCGCACCGCATGGGCCAGCGGCACGTCGAACCGCGGCATGACCTGCGGCATCAGCTCGATGACCGTCACCTCCAGGCCGCGCTCACGGAACTGCTCGGCCACCTCCAGGCCGATGTAGCCGGCGCCGACCACCACCGCGCGCCGCACGTTGTGCAGGTTGAGGTAGTCGTCAATGGCGAAGGCGTCGGTGACACTCCGCAGCGTGAACACCCCGTCGGCCGGCAAGCCCGGCAGCGACGGCACGAAGGGGCGCGCGCCGGTGGCCAGGCCCAGCTTGCCGTACTCGAGCGTCTGCTCGACCCCAGTGGCCACCTCGACCACCTTGACCGTGTGCGCGGCGCGGTCAATCGCCGTCGCGCGCCAGCCGGTCATCATGGTGACGTTGTTCTTGGCGCCGAAATCCTCCGGCCGGCGAACCAGTAGCTTGTCCCGCTGGTCGAAGGTGCGGCCGAGGTAGTACGGCGTGCCGCAGCCCGCGTAGGAGATGAGCGGTTCGTCGGTGACCAGCGTGATGGGCACGTCCGGATCCTCCCGCCGCGCCTTGGCCGCCATCTTCGGCCCGGCCGCCACGCCACCCACGATCACAATCGGTCGCTTCATGCCTGCTCACCTTTCGGAGCCACCCCGGCCGCCTCTGCGGCGGCCGCCGCCTGTCGCCGGATCAACTGGCACACCTGACGGCAGAGCCCGTCCGCCACGGCGTCGGCGATGCCCACGTAGACCCTCGTGCCATCGCGCCGCCGCACCACCCAGCCCGCCTGCTCCAGCCGGTCCAGATGACGCGACACGCTCGGCTGACTGAACCCCGTCTCGGCCACCAGCTCGCCCACGGTCCGCTCGCCGCCGCTGAGCACCTGCATCAGCCGCAGCCGCGCCGGCTCGCCCAACGCCCGCAGGCGCTCGGCCAACAGCGGCAGCAACCGCTCATCCACCGTGTCCAGCGTCGCCACATCCATATATGCATTTATAGTCATATATGCATTTCATGTCAAGGGCGCCCTGGCGCTAGGGCGCGGCCAGGAGTCGGGCGTCGCCCCACTGGGCCCAGTCACACAGGTTGCTGCCGACGCTGTCGGTCACCAGGCTCAGCAGGATGGCCCGGCCGGCCCACGGCCCCAGGTCGACGCTGCCCTGCTGCCACCCGTTCGGGTGCGGCACCGGCAGGCCCCAGACGGGTTGGCCGTTGACCTGCACCTCGAAGGCCACCGCGCCGCCACCGGTCACGACCTGCACCGCGAAGGCCAGCCGCAGCGGCTGGGCGGGCAACTGCAGGCACCAGTCCAGCGCGGTGCGGCCGCTGTCCGGCGGGTGCCCGCTGAGCACCGGCACCGAGCGGCCCGCAAGCTGTCCGCGGCCGACCGAGCCGCTGCCGAACACCGGGCCCTCGCGCAGCAGACCGCCGAAGGTGCTGCCGGTGAGGAACGGCAGGTCGGCCAGCTCGGCACCGGCGGCCGCCGGCCGGATAGCGTGCAGGAAGCCGAACGGCTGCGGGCGCGGCAGCTCCACCTCGGTCACCGTGCCGCCGGGCACTGCCTGCGTGCCGACGACGCGGCCGGGCCGGTCGGTCTCGCCGAAGAACGGCTGGCCGTCGGCATAGGGGCTGAACACGCGCACCCGCAGCGGCCGGGCCGCCGCCTCGCCGAGGTTGACCACGCCGGGCTGCCCCCAGAGCGCCCAGTCCCAACTGACGTCGGCGGCCGGCCCGGGTCCAGTCAGCAGCCGCAGCACCACGGTGCGGCCGCGCCAAGTCGACAGGTCGACTTCGCGGCGGGCCCATTTGCCACGCAGCCAGTGCTCGCGGAACACCTCCTGCCCCTCGACGGTGACGGCGAACGTCACCCCGTCACTCAGCGGCTTCTGCCGGTCGGCCGCCGCCTGCTGCGGGTCGCTCAGGTCACCCAGTCCCATGGCGAACCGCAGCACGGTCCGCCCCGTGGCTGGGATGGTGACCAGGTACTCGCCATAGGTCAGGCCACCGGCGGTGCCGCCCTGGTACGGCGGGTGCGCGGCGATGGCGCTGAGCGCCTCACCGCCGCTGGCGCCCGGCGCGGGCTGGAACTGCGCGCCCGAGGCCAGCGGCTGCGGCCGGCCGGCGACCAGGAGGCCGGTCGCGGCCGTGGGCGCCATCGCCACCAGATCGGCCACGATGGCGGTGGGGCCGGCCAGCCGGAAGAGCGTCCGGCGCGGGCTGTCGCGCACCTCGCGGACGATGACCGGCTCGCTCGCCGAGACCAGGTGCAGCACCCGCGGGTCGGGCGACAGCGCGCTGAGCGGGTAGCGCTGCTCGGGATCCAGGCCGAACAGACGGCCGCCATCGAAGGCGCGCCAGTCGGCGATGGACCCGGGGCCGTCGTAGGTGTTGGTCCGGCTGATCAGCGCCCAGGCCGACTGCGCCGGCGCGGCGCGCGGGGCCAGCCGGCGGCCGGGCGGCGTGTCGAACACGGCACTGACGGCGCCGTCCGGCCCGCGCCAGGCGAACAGTTCCTCCGGATAGCGGACCTCGTCGGGCGCCGGGCACAGCCGGTGGCGCTGGAAGTAGCCGGCCTCGCGCAAGACGAAGTCGGTGCCGCTGGCCCGCGGGTTCAGCGGCCCGTCCAGACTCAACGTGGGCCAGGCGCCCAGGCTGTCGAAGAAGTCATGGTGCGCCAGGAACGCGGTGAACGAGCCCTCCTGCGATGGCAGACCGAGGTGCCCGTAGAGCCCGCAGAACGGGGCGAAGAGGAGGCTGCGCACCGGATGCACCCGCACCCCGGCGCCCGGGCTGACCCAGAACGGTTCGCCCACCTGCGCGAACGAGCAGGCCAGGAGCCCTTCGTTCAGGCCCTCGGTACCCAGCGCCACCTCCGGCAGCGCCGTCTGCAACTCGCGCAGGTAGACCTCGCCGCCACGGGCGCAGGTCAGACCGTCCAGGTCGCCGTCGTGGGTGTTGCCGATGACCGGGAAGTCGAGGTGCAGCGCGTCGAAGCGGACCTGCTCCCAGGCCCGGCGGAAGTGGTCGATGAGGAACCGTCGCACGGCGGCCGAGGCGGGGTTGAGGCAGTAGATCTGGCCCGGGTCGTCGGGCCGATCGAGGTACCAACCGACGCGCTTGCCGTTGGTCCGCTCGGTCTGCACCCAGCGCTCCACCGGCGGCAACTCGGGGCTCTTGGGACCGATGCCCACCAGGTTGCCGTGGACCATCACGCGGAACCCCAGCGCCTGGGCGCCGCGGCACCACGCGACGAAGCCCTCGCGCGGCGTGTAGTCCGGATAGAGGTGGTCGTAGGGCAGCTTGCGCCAGCCCGGCACATAGAGGAGGGTCTGCCGCGGGTCGACGCGGGCCGCCAGGTCGCGCAGGTGCTCCATGGCGACCTCGTTCGACACCCGCACGACCAGTCGGATGTCCTGCACCCAGGCCGGCCGGCGAGCGGCGATGGCGGTCACGCCGCGCGCCGCGGCGAGGCGCCGCCGGTACTCCACGGCCGGCTGCTTCCAGTCGCCGCGGTACGCCTGGAGGCGCCAGAGCGGCCCGCTCACCCGGCGCGCCGTCTCATACGGGTCGCGCGTCTCGCTACCGAAGCCCAGCGCCAGTTCGCGACCATAGCGTCGCACTTCCAGGCTCTTGAACTGGGCTTCCGGATCCTCGGCCCAGACCGCGAACCCGCCGCCGGCGCCTTGCAGGATGACCAGCGCGGCCTGCCAACTGCTCGGCCAGTTCAGCTCCAGGGTGCCTGGCCCTGTGAGCCCATCGACCTGCGACCCGCCGTTGGCCGGCAAGACCAACTGGGTGCGCGCCGCGTCCACGCCGGCCAGGCCGCACCGCGCCGCCAGCAGTCGCGGTGCGGCGCGCTCGGCGACCAGCCGCACGGTCAACGCCCCATCGGCTTCGGCGCCCAGTTCGAGGTCGATCCGGCCCGATGGATCGCCGCTGAGTTGGCGTAGGACGATCCGCCCGCCGTCGGGCGTGCCGGTCCAGGTGACCGACGTGGCCGGCGCGGCGGTGGCGAGGCCCTGCGCGTCGCGGAGCGCGGCCGGCAGCACCGCTTGGGGCCGTCTGACGAACAGGCTGTCGCCGCCGGTGCGGTTGTCCAGGGCGATGAGGGTGCCATCGTGGAACACGGCCTGGAGCGTCGCGGTGGCCACCGTCACCGTGCGTCCATCGGCCGAGGCCGTCCAGGTGGCCGCTTGACCACCCGAGGCCGCCACCGCCAGCCACAACACCACCGCGTGCTGCACCGCTCGGACCATGGCGACTTGCTCCCGCGCCGAGTCGATTGTAGCGGCTGGCGGTGTCGCCTGCACAAACCGTTGTGGGCTGCGTTGACACGCCGCCGACGGGGCGGGTAGGCTCGCAGCACGTCGTGCAGGAGTGCGAGATGAGGGCCTGTTCGCGTTGGGTGTGGCTGTGGTTGGCGGTGGTGCTGGCCGGCCTGCTGGCCAGTTGCGGCGGCGGGCGGGCCGGGATTGGTCGGGCAGGCGCTCCGGCCCGGCGGCCGGCCCTCGCGCATCAGGCGGACACGAATGCCGACGGCAAGATCTTGATCGACGAGCTGACCGTCTACATCCAGGCCTGGAAGCAGGGGCAGTACGACGATATCAACCTGCTGACGAACGGGATCGCGCTCTGGAAGGGCGGTGAGACCTACACCTACGACCCCACCCTCAGCCCGCCGTACCGCGTCGTCTCGACGACCACCAATGACCCGCCAACGCCGACCGTGCCGCACCCCAGTCCGGCCGAACGCCACCTCGACCTGCTGGCATCCAGCCTCGACTGGCGGGCACAGGACCACGCCACTTCGCGCGGCGTCACCGCCGTTCGCACACCGAGCGGATGGACCGGACTGATCCTCGACACCGCGCTCGACGGCAACGACGCCGCGCGCCGTCAGGGCGAAGTGCTGCTCGACCTGACCACGGTTCAGGAGTTGGGCGGCCTGGCGCCGCTGAACCTGGCCAACACGGTCTTCTCGGCGCGGGTCTGGGTGCCACAAGAGTTCGTTGGCAACGACACCAGCCACCCGAACGGCTTGCAGTTGTTCGTCAAGGACGACCAGTTCCGCTCGCAGTACGGCGCCTGGGTGAATGTGGGCGTCGCCGGCGAGGTGGCGTGGTCGCACCGCATCGAGGCCCGTTCCGCCACCGCGACCCTGACCGAAGCCGGCTTCGACCCGACCCGCATCGCCACCATCGGCGTCAAGGCGGCCATCGGCACCGGCTCGGTGGCCACCTGCAAACGCCCGCTGGGCGTCGTCGACCTGCAGTTCCAGCCCGAGGTGGCCACCCGGGCCAAGCCGAGCCCGCCGGCCCCCTCGCCGCGCACGAGTCTCGTGGGCATGGCACTGACAGCGCAGCCCGACGGGCTCTACGCGAACGGGCAGAAGGTTTTCGTGGTCGGCGGCAACTACCGCGCGGTGGCCTACAGCCAGAACTTCGGCCTGACCGCCTGGTTCCCGTTCGGCAACGGCATCAGCCAGCATCGCTCGTCGATCAAGGCGGAGTTGGCCGAACTCCGTCTCGCCGGCGTGCAGTGGCTACGGGTCGGCCTGACCGACGATGGCGCCGCCCTGTTTGACGCCGCCGGCAACGTCACCGGCTACGGCCAGGCCTTCATCGCCGACGTGCAGACCCTCCTCGACACCGCGGACAGCGCCAATCTGGTGGTCGAGTTCGTGCTGGCTGATTTCCATCTGGCCGACCAAGCCACGACCATCTCGGGTGTCACCAAGGGCGGCCGGGCCGCCGTGTTCACCAATCCGACCTTGCGCACCGGCTTCGTGACCAACTTCCTGACGCCGCTGCTCCAGCGCTTCGGCAGTCACCGCGCCCTGGCGGCCATCGATGCGGTCAACGAGCCCGAGTGGTTCATCGCGCAGGCCGAGGGCGGTAGCTGGGAGAACGGCGAGGCCACCAAGCCGTTGCAGCCGGTGCCGCTGGCCGACTGCAGGGCCTATGTCAACGCCTGCCAGGCGGCGGTGCACACCAACGCAGCGCGCCTGTTGTTCACCGTCGGCGTATCGGCCAACCGCACCGGGCTGGTCGCGGGGCTGCCGCTCGACTACACGGCCGTGCACTACTACGACGGGCAGGGCCAACTGAGCGACCTGGTCAGCGGGTTCGCGGCCGGCCAGCCCTGGCTGCTGGAGGAGTTCGCCAGCAACGGCGGCGCCGCGGCCGTGACCGCTCAACTCACCGGCGCCCGCGCCTTGGGTGCGTCTGGTGGGCTGCTGTGGAATCTGACGCCGGCCAGCGATTCGCGCACCATGAGCTGGGCGCAGCGCAACGGCGTGCTGGAGGCGCTGGCGACCTGGCAGTAGCGTTCAGCAACGGCCACCTGGCGGCTCTGTCGTCCGTTGACACCAGCCCGAAAGGCCGGTAGAATGCGGCTTTCCGGCCTGTCTACGGCCGTTTGCGCGAGCCCGTGCCAGACCGCTCTTCTCGTAGGACGCGCCCATGACGATCCTCGGCATCTCCTGCTTCTATCACGACGCCGCCGCCGCGCTGGTCGTCGACGGCAAGCTGATTGCCGCCGCCGAAGAGGAGCGGTTCTCGCGCCGGAAGCACGATTCCGGGTTCCCCATCAACGCCTGCAAGTTCGCGCTGCGGGCCGCCGGCATCACGCTCGACGACGTCGACTACGTGGTCTTCTACGAGAAGCCGTTCCTCAAGTTCGACCGCATTCTGCGCACGGCCATGTCGACCTGGCCGCGCAGCCTCAACCCGTTCCGTGAGGCGATGCTGGTCTGGCTGGGCGACAAGCTCTGGATGAAGAGCGAGATCCGCAAGCACCTGCCAGTGCCCGCGGGCAAGATCCTCTTTGCTGAGCACCACGTTTCGCACGCCGCTTCGGCGCTCTACTGCTCACCGTTCGAATCGGCCGCGGTCTTGACCATCGACGGCGTGGGCGAATGGACCACTACCGCCGTCGGCCGCGGCACGGCTGACTGGACCGGTGACGGGCGCAACCACATCGAACTCGACGCCGACATCCACTTCCCGCACTCGCTCGGCCTGCTCTACAGCGCGTTCACCGCCTGGCTCGGCTTCGAGGTCAACGAGGGCGAGTACAAGGTCATGGGCATGGCGCCCTATGGGCAGCCGCGCTATGTGGACAAGGTCCGGCAGGTGATCAAGGTCGCCGACGACGGCAGCTTCGCGCTCGACATGAGCTACTTCACGTTCCATGTCTCGGCGACCAAGACCTACAGCCGCAAGCTGGTCGACCTGCTGGGCGAGCCGCGCGTGCCGGAATCGCCGTTCTACACCGAGCAGACCGAACGGCCACCCGACTACGACCCGGCGGTGGCGGCCCAGTGCCAGTTCTACGCCGACATGGCGGCCAGCATCCAGCAGGTGACCGAGGACATCATCCTCCAGATCGCCCGCCACGCCCGCCAGCGCACCGGCGAGAAGAACCTGGTCATGGCCGGCGGCGTGGCCATGAACAGCGTCGCCAACGGCCGGGTCTTGACCGAGGCCGGCTTCGAGCAGGTGTTCATCCAGCCGGCGGCGGGCGACAGTGGCGGCGCCATCGGCGCGGCGATGTACGCCTACCATGTGCTGCTCGGCGGCCGGCGCGACTTCGTCATGGAAGACGCCTACTGGGGCGCGGAGTACTCCAACGCCGACACCGAGGCGTTCTTCCAGCGCGAGAGCATCGCCTACCGCGCTCTGGATGACGAGCAACTGCTGCCGCTGGTGGCCCGCATGCTCGACCAGCAGAAGGTCATCGGCTGGTACCAGGGCCGCTTCGAGTGGGGCCAGCGCGCGCTGGGCAACCGCAGCATCCTGGCCGACCCGCGACCCGAGGCGATGAAGACCATCGTCAACGAGAAGATCAAGTTCCGCGAGCCGTTCCGGCCGTTCGCGCCGGCGGTGCTCGAGGAGCGCACGCGCGACTACTTCGAATGTCCCGACCCGGTCGGCGTCTACCCGCTGCGGTTCATGCTCATGGTGCGCCCGGTGGCCGACGACAAGCGCGGCATCATCCGGGCCACCACGCACGCCGACGGCTCGGGCCGGCTGCAGACCGTGCGACCGGAGTGGAACCCGCGCTACCATGGCGTCATTCGCGAGTTCGGCGAGCTGACCGGCCACCCGGTGGTCCTCAACACCTCGTTCAACCTGCGCGGCGAGCCGATTGTGAACACGCCGGCGAACGCCTACAATACGTTCATGAACAGCGGGCTCGACGCGTTGGTCGTGGGCAACTACCTGGTCAGCAAGGAGCCGGTGGAGTAGCACCATGGCACCGACCCACTGGCAAGTGGCGATCGATGGGCCGGCCGGCGCCGGCAAGAGCACGGTGGCCAAGCTGGTCGCCGAGCGGCTGGGCTGCACCTTCGTGGACACCGGCGCGCTGTACCGCTGCGTGGCCCTGGCCGCCCTGCGCCAGGGCCTGAGCCTGTCGGAGCCCGAGGCCATCGGCGCGCTGTCGCGACGGATCCAGATCCGCTTCGGCGCGCTGGTCGACGGCCGGCAGTCGGTCTGGCTCGACGGCGAGGACGTCACCGACGCGATTCGGACGCCGGAGGTCCATGCCGTCGTCTCGCCGGTCAGCGCCATTCCGGCGGTCCGCGAGGCGCTGCTGGCGCAGCAACGGGAGTTGGCGGCCAGCGGGCCGGTGGTGATGGAGGGCCGCGACGTGCAGACGGTGGTGCTGCCCGACGCGCAGACCAAGGTCTACCTGGATGCGTCGGCCGAAGAGCGCGCGCGGCGGCGGTTCGCCGAACTGCCGGCCGGCTCGATGAGCTACCTGGACGTGCTGGCGAACGTCCGCGATCGGGACACGCGCGACAGCTCGCGGTCGGTGGCGCCGCTGAAGCCGGCGGCCGAGGCGGTGGTGGTCGCCACCGACGGCTTGACGATTGACGAAGTGGTCGGCACCATCTTGGCAGCGGTGGCCAGGACGGGCGGACCGGAGACGGTGAATGAGTGAAGAGCGCAAGCCGGTGAAGGTCGAGTTCGGCCAGGAGGAGCCGACCGATCACGTGCTTGGTCAGGGCAAAGTGGGCCTCGGCGAGCAGGTCGGTGAACGAGCCGGCATCGTCAAGGAGCTGTTCGCGTTCCTGTGGGCGCGCAAACTGTGGTGGATGGTGCCGATGATGATGGTCCTGCTGGTCTTCGGCATCCTGATGTTGCTGGCCAGCAGCTCGCCGGCCGGCGCGTTCATCTACACGTTGTTCTGAGCCATGCCTCAACCCGCCCCTGTGGCCTGGCCCGGTTGGCCGTACCACCTCACCTGCATCAGCGTGTGCGGCTTCCTCCGCACGTTCTGCGGCCTGCAGGTGCGCGGCGCCGGCTATGTGCCCGAAGCGGGGCCGGCGGTGTTGATGGCCAACCACGAAAGCTACTTCGACCCGTACCTGGTCACCTACCTGAGCTGGCGGCCGGTGCAGTTCATGGCCAAGACCGAGCTGTTCCAGGGCTTCGGCGGGTGGCTGTTTCCGCGGCTGAACACCGCGCCGGTGCGCCGCGGCCACGGCGACCTGAGCGCCTTCCGCAATGCCTGGCGCCACCTCGACGCCGGTAAGCTGCTGTGCATCTTCCCCGAAGGCACGCGGAGCCCCGACGGCGAACTACACGCGGCTCAGCCCGGCGCCATCAGCATCGCCTTGCGCGCCGGCGTGCCGATCATCCCGGTGGCCATTTCGGGCACCTACCAACTGCTGCCGCGGCAGGGCGGCCTGCGTCTGACGCCGGTCGCCGTCGTCGCGGGTCAGCCGCTGCAACTGAGCGGTCTGCCGAAGGACGGGCACCGCAACAAGCAGGTGCTGGAGCACGTGGCCGAGCTGGTCATGAGCGAGATTGCCGCCTTGCGCGCGGGCTTGCAGCGCGATTACGGTACGGGCCAACCCGGCCGTTGACGATCAGAGGAGAGAAGGACTATGTCGCAGAGCGAACGGAAGCGTGAGTTGGCCCGCCAGCGGCGGCGCCGCGAGAAGGCTCAGAAGGCGCGCAAGAAGGAAGCGATCCTGATCGCCGCCGCCGCCCGCGCCCGCGAGGCCAAGAAGGCCAAGGCCGCCGAATAGCCCTGACCGAGCCGACACCCATCGCCGGGCGATGGGTGTCGGGCTCAGCCGGTTAGGGGTAGATCCAGCGCTCGCCGGGCGGCAGGATGACCGGGGCCAACTGCGGGTGGTGTTCGGCGCAGTGCTGGACGAAGTCCTCGGGATCGGCGTTGTTCTCGGCGAACATGCCGTAGTGGTTCGGGATCACCCGCTCCACGCCCAGATCGGCCGCCAGCCGGGCGGTCTCGGCGATGGTCAGGTTGCCGGTCAGGCCCAGCGCCTGGCGACGGGCTGACCGGCCGTTGATCGGCAGGGCGGCCACCTGCGGGCGGAACGACGCCAGCTTGGCCTCCTGGCCCGGATACGGCATGGTGCCGCCCACGAACAGCGCGCTGAGCACGTCGCATTGCAGCACATAGCTGAGGCACGAGCAGTTGCCGTCGAGGTCCAGATCGAGCCGCTCATGCGCGGCGGCCACGGCGTTCACGCGCACTTCCTGGTGCTCGAATACCTGCCCGTCGCGAATCGGCACCACCCGCTCGGCCGGCAGGCCCAGCGTGTCCGTGGCGTAACTGGACAGCGGCGCCGGGAGCACCAGCAGCGCCTCTCGCGACGCCTTCATCAGCGCCGGCAGACCCACCGGGTCGCAGTGGTCGGCATGCTGGTGCGTGATCACCACCAGGTCGCAGAAGCTCAGCTCGGAGGCTTCGAAGGCCGCCAGCAGCAGACGCTCGTAGGTCCGTTGGCCGTGGTTCTGCTTGACCGCGAGATAGTCGGACAGGTAAGGGTCAACGCAGATCGTGCTGTCCCGCCAACGCAGCAGGTAGCCGCTCTGGCCAAGCCACCACCAGGCCAGATGCTCATCGCCCGGCTGGGTCGCCGCCACCTGCTCCAACAGCTCCGCGCCGCACAAGACCGGTCTGCTCATCGCCGCGCTCCGGCGCGAATGGTAACATCATTGGCCAAAATGGGAAGGTGTCGAGCTACCGCCAACCCGTAAGGAGCCGCACGTGACCGTAGAGGGTGTCCCGGGCGAGGTACTGGTGGCGGCGATCCTGGCGGGCGGGCGGCCGGCGGCCGAACACCTGCCGCCGTTGGCCGCCATCGGGCTGACCCGGTTCGACGTCTGGGCGCGGCTGGCCGCCTGGTGGTGCGAGCAACTCGGGCCGGACGAGGTCGCCGCCGAGCTGCTGCCCGCGGCCCTGCAACACGCCGCCGCGGCGCCCGATCCCGATGCCGCCGTGCTCAACCTGTCGCGCTTGCAGGCCGATCTGGGTGGCGCCA
Source organism: uncultured Fimbriimonadaceae bacterium (assembly GCA_964531735.1). Taxonomy (GTDB): domain Bacteria; phylum Armatimonadota; class UBA10988; order UBA10988; family UBA10988; genus CAZHGD01. Next base: position 20,436 of record CAZHGD010000112.1, read on the forward strand.
CGCTGGCCCGCCAGATTGCGGCCGACCCGCACTTCGGCCGCGACCTGCTGTTCCTGCTCGGGCTGGGCACGGTAACGGCCAATGCGCTGGTGCGCGAGCCGGGCCTGTGCGACCTGTTGCAGGAGCCCGACTACCTGGCCGCCGAGCCCAGCGACCGTGAGCTGGCGGCCGACGCGGTCCGGCAGTTGCGGCACCTCAAGCGACCCGAGGCGCGGCGTGATGCCTTGCGGCGCTGGAAGCGCGGCCAGCTCCTGCGCATCATCGCGCGCGATGTGCTCCGCCACGAGCCGCAGAAGACCGTCACGCGCGAGATCAGCCACCTGGCCGACGCCTGCGTGCGGGCGGCGCTCGACGCCCTGGTGGCCGAGCTCGCGTTGCCGCACTGCGCCGACGGGCAGCCGCGCGGTCTGGCCATCATCGGCATGGGCAAGTGGGGCAGCCGCGAGCTCAACTACAACTCGGACATCGACCTGCTGTGCGTCTACGCCCCGACCGCCGACGGCCCCGGCATGGCCGTCTGGGCCGACGTGGTGCAGCGGCTGGCACGCGACCTCGATGACACGACGGCCGAAGGCCGCGTCTTCCGCGTCGACTTCCGCCTGCGGCCCGAAGGTTCGTCGGGCTCGCTGGTGCGGAGCCTGGAGAGTTGCGCCGCGTACTACCAGGAGCACGGCGAAGCCTGGGAGACGCAGGCGCTCACCCGGGCCCGGTACGTGGCGGGCGACCCGGACGTCGGCCGCGCCTTCGAGGACCTGGCGCAGCAGGTGGCCTACGGTGCGCGCATCGGGCGGGCCGGCGTGGCCGCCATCCGGCGCAACCGCGAACGCCTCGACGCCCGCTCCGACGCCGACCGCGACGTCAAGGAAGGCCGGGGCGGCATTCGCGACATCGAGTTCACGGTGCAACTGCTGCAGCTCACGCGCGGCGTCACCAACCCGTCGGTGCGCCGGCGGAACACCTGGGACGCCCTGGACGCCCTGACCCGCGCGGGCGCCATCGGCGAGCACGAGCGCCGCGTCCTGTCCGAGGCGTACGACCTGCTTCGGCGCGTGGAGCACCTGCTCCAGATCCAGCCGGTGGCGCCGACCCGGACGCTGCCCCCCGACCGGGCCGCCCAGCGGCGCCTGGCGCGCGGACTCGGCTACCGCGACGCCGGCCCGCTGTGGGCCTGGACGCGCTTCCTGGACGACTACCGGACCCATACCGCGCTGGCCCGCGCCCTCTCCGAACGCCTCTTCTTCAACCCGATCCCGTTGGCCAGTCCGACCGCGGACCAGCAGGTTCAGGAGTTGCTCGACCCGCTCTCCACCGACGCCGAGGTGCTGCCACACCTGGCCGACATCCCGTTTGCGGAACCGGCGGCCGCGCGGCGCCGCCTGCTGTTCCTGGCCCATGGCGAGCCGCCGACGATGCTGCCGGCCGAGGTCACCGCGCAGTTCGTCGAACTGCTGCCCACCTTGCTCAACTGCGTCCAGCGCATGCCCGATCCCGATGCGGCCTTGCGCTGGTTCCTGCGCTTCGCCGCCGGTTCGGGCGACTTCCGTCTGTTCTACCGGTTCCTCTGGCAGCACCCGCCGGTGATCGAGCTGCTCTGCCGCCTGGGCGGCTTCAGCGAGGTGCTGTCGCGCACCATCGCCGACCATCCCGAGCTCCTCGACCAGGTGGTCGACCCGCGGTTTGTGGGCCGCCGCCTGCGTCGCGAGGCCCTGGCAGCGCAGTTGGCCGAGCGGCTGGACGCCCTGCGGCCCGAGGACCGCCTCGACGACCTGCGGCGCTTCCGGCGCCGCGAGCTGTTCCGCATCGGCGTGCAGGACCTGCTCGGCGCCATCGAGGTGGACGAGGTCATGGCGCAGCTCAGCGACCTGGCCGAGGTGGTCCTCGAAGCGCTCCTGGCCGAACTGCGGCCCCGCGTGCCCGGTGCCGCCGACCTGCCCTTCGCCATCGTCGGCTGCGGCAAACTCGGTGGCCGCGAACTGCACTACGCGTCGGACCTGGATGTGCTGTTCGTGTACGACAGCGATCAACCGGGCGCCCTCGGCGCGGCGGAGAAACTGGCGCAGGCCATCATGGCCGAGGCCGGCCGCGCCACGCGCGCCGGGCGGCTGTGGGAGGTGGACGCCCGACTACGGCCGTTCGGCCAGAACTCGCAGTTGGCGCGCTCGCCACTCAGCTACCGCACCTACTACCTGGAGTACGGCGCCGCCTGGGAACGCCTGGCCATGCTCCGCGCGCGACCGGTGGCGGGCGACGCGGCCGTCGGCGACGCCTTCTGCGCGGTGGCCACCGAATTCGCCGCCGGGCAGCCGTTCACCGAGGACGAACTGGCCGAACTGCGCCAGGTCAAACGCCGCGTGGAGACCGAGCGGCACAACGCGGCCGACCAGGCGCACGTCGACCTCAAACTGCATCCCGGCGGCATCATGGACATCGAGTTCATCGCGCAGATCCTGCAAGTGCAGCACCTGCCCGGTGAGTCCGGCTGCGCCAACACGCCGGAGGCCCTGCAGCGCCTGGCCGAGGCCGGCGCGCTGGCGCGGCACGAAACTAACCTGCTACAGCACAGCTACCTCTTCCTGCGCCGCCTCGAAGCCCGGCTGCAACTGGTGGTCGAGCACGGTGGCGGCCTGCTGCCGACCGACACCGCGGGGCTCGCGGCGGCGGCCAAGCGGCTCGGCTGGAGTTTCCACGAGGCCTCCAGCAAGCCGGCGCAGTTGGTGGCCGACGTGCGCGAGCAGATGCGCGCCGTTCGGCAAGTCTTCGACCGGCGCCTCGGCTCAGAGCCCTGATGCGGCCACCAACGCGGCCCTCGCCTGGTTCACGGCGACCGCCGCCGGCTCCTTCTGCACCCGGTCGTAGGTGAACGCCGCCAGCGCCTGCTCGAGCTGGGCCAGCGCGCGCCGCGCCGGCTCGTCGGTGCGGCCGGCCAACCGCGCGCGCGTCAGCCGCACCTGCTCGAACGCCTGGATGCCCTCGCGCAGCCGCTCGAAGCGCACCGAGCTGCGCGCACCGGGATAGACCACGAAGCAGTCGCCGGCGGGCCAGGTCACATAGCTCGTGTCCTGGAGCGGGTCGGCGGTCCAACTGTCGTAGGCCCAGCGCAGCAGGCCGGAGTAACCCCGCGCCGCGGCGTACCAACCGAGCCAGGCCGCCTCGGCCGGCGGCGAGAAGGTGAAGGTGTTGGGTCGGCCGGGACCGCAGCAGACGTAGAACGTGGTCGGCCGGCCGCGCAGCGCGCGGGCCTTGGCGATGGCCGGGTCGAGCGGCGGGGCGATGAACACGCACCAGTCGTCGATGGCGTCGCTCAGCTCCGGCTCGTTGCTGCCCGCCAACGCGATCTTCAGGTCGGGCGCCGCCTGGCGCAGGAACGCCAGGACCGGCTTCATCTGCGCTGGTGGCCATTCGTCCATGGCCAGGGCCGTGTGTGACAGCCAGCCCTTGGCCTTGAGGTGGGCGCGGAAGTCGGCCAGGAACGGCCGCCAGGCGTCCTCGAGCCGCAGGCCGTGACGGTACTCGCCGCTCGCCTCGTCGAAGTAGCGCGGCGAGGTGACGGTGTAGCAGTTGATCGAGTCGGTGATGCCGCAACGGCGGCCGAGCGCGACCCACAGGTCGAACGCGCGGTAGTCGTAGCGCCAGGTGCCATCGGCCCGGCGCACCCACTCGATCATCGAGTCGTACGGGTCGTAAGTCTGCGTGCCCCACGGCCGGTGCACGATGCTCGCGGTGAGGCACTTCTGGCCAGCGTCGGCCAGCAGCCGCAGATGCGGCTCGAGCAGCGCCAGGTGCTCGGGCGACCAGGGCGTCACGCGGTGGTAACGCGCGATGGCGAAGGGGTTCTGCCAGAGGTCGAGGCGGAACTGCCATTGCGCCGGCGGCGGCAGCACCGGCGGCAGCACTTCCAGCCGCACCGGCAGCACCGCCTGGGCGCCGGCGGCCTTGACCAGCACCTGGCCCTGGTAGCGGCCCGGCACGGCGTCGGGCGGCACGTCGACACTGACCCACACCGGCCGCACGCTCTGGCCCGTCAGGTCGAGGCGGTCCAGGGCCGGGTCGAGCACGTCGGCCACGAGCTGGCCGTCGGCCAGCACGTAGCGCTCAAAGCACGGCCGTACCGCGGCAGCCGCGATGGCCCGACCGCCCTCGCCGCGCAGCTCGGTGGCCGCCAGCCGGACCTGTGACGCGC
>CAZHGD010000113.1:0-24482 GCA_964531735.1 uncultured Fimbriimonadaceae bacterium
CGGCGCCAGGGTGAACTCCACCGGGCCAGCACCGTCCGACCAGTGCCAGACCGCCAGACCGGCCTGACCGCCGACCGGCTCCGGCGCGGCCGAGGGCAACGCGGCCACCGCCGCCGCGTTCTGCCACAGGTCGGCCACCGCAGCCGCCGGGGCCACCACGCGGACCGGCTCCGGTTGCGTCGCCAGCGACCAGGTGTCGTCGCCCAACTGTAGCCGCCCGTCGGCCACGCCCAGGGGCTCGAGACTCGACACGGCCACGGCAACGGTGACCGGCCCGGCATCGAGCCCACCGTCGCCCGCGGTGACGGTGACGCGGCCGCGGAAGGTGTGCTCGGTGAGCCACCCGAGCAGCACCTCGACATGGTGCCCGGCGGGCTCGAGCGTCAGGCCCACGCGTGCGCCGGCGCTGTCGATGGTGACCACAGCGGCCGCCCCGTCGGGCGGCCAGGTGTCGAGCGCCCAGTCGCCCACGGCCACACGCAGGACGACGGTCAGCGGGGCCGGTGTGTCGAGCACCACGCCCAGGTGGTTGGGCAGCAGTGTGGCCGCACGAGCGGTGGCCCAGCGGGTCGGCGCGTCCAACTCGGAGCAGGCGATGACCTGCCCACCTGACCACACTCCGGGCCAGACCGGCTCGTCGCTCATGGCACTCGCGCCCAGCGGGGGCCGCTGCTACTCATCGACGATCCCAAGGATCAGGGTCCGTACCGGCGGGCTGTCATTGGCCAGCACCAACTTCGCCGCCTTGCCCTCCTCGCAGGTCAGGACCAGTTGCCCCACCCCGGCGCTGACCGTGTCGACCGCGACCAACGGCGCGCGCTTCGGCAGGATCTGGCGGTCCGGCCCGACGAGCTTGACCAGCAGCAACCGTTGCCCGTCCAGGGCCGGATGGTGGATGGTACTAATCACTTGGTCGACTACGCGCCCGAGTTGCATTGCGACCCCAATCGGTCCACGAAACCCACGATCGCCGCGTCCAGCGCGGTCAGCGGGTCCGGCGCCGCCATCCGCGCTTCGAGACTGCTTTCCCAGAACACCACCTGACCGTATCCGGCACCCAGCGGATCGGCCGCCACGAACGGCTCGCCGGCGGTCTCCAGTTGCTCATCCAGCGGCACCAGCAGCAGCAGTGTCAGACCCTCGTACTTGCGGTCCTTCACCGTGGCTCTGACCCGCCCGATCACCTTGCCCAGTTGCACCGTCTGCCCTCGTTCATCGTCGATTCCGCTCGGACCCGGCCGGTTCCTTCTTGGCCGCCGACCGGCGGCGCGCGGCGGCACCGGACTCACCCAGTTGGCCGCTCGCCTCGCGGCCGAAGTAGTAGCGCCACTGCCGGTTGTGGACCGCGATGCCACGGACCTTCGCCTGCACGTGGCCGTCGGCGATGAAGACCTGCGGCTGCGGCTCGTAGACCGCGCGGTCCGCCCTTACCTCGGCCCCGTCCGATGGGCTATGCAGCTCGAAGCCGCCCGTGAAGGTCAGCCGCTTGCTCTTCGGCTCGATGGTCGCCTCGGCCGCCTTGCCCTGCGCCTGCCGCTGCGCCGTGGTGAACGTGCCGCGCGCCGCGTGTAGTCTCACCGGCCCTTCGCGCTGCCACCGGCCGGAGTCGGCCTGCAACGACCAGGCCCCGCGCTTGGAGCGCCCCGAGGCCCGCACCGGGGTCAGCGTGGCCGAGGTCAGGTCGGCCGGACCGGACAGCCGGTCGCCGCTCAGGTGCTTGTCGCCATCGGCCACACTGACGCCACCGGTGACCTCGAAATGGTTCTGCTTACTGTCGAGCGTGGCCCGCCCACAGCGCACGCGTGTCTTCGCCTGGGTGGCCGTGCCGCCTTGCGGCAGGACCAGCACCTGCTGGTCTGGACGGTAGGTGGCCAGCGGCGCGGCGACGTGCACCTTGCCGTGGTTCACCTGGCCCGAGACGCCGTGCGCGGTCACGGTGCGGTCGGCCGCCAAGGTGGCGCGCGCCGCGGTCAGGTGGGCGCCCTTGGCGTCGGCCTGCACCTGTTGCAGTGTGGCCGTGCGACGCACCACGTCGACCACGGCGCCGGTACCGCTCGCGCGCAACTCGCGCTGCTCGGCCCGCACCGCGCCGGCCGTGGTGACCAGGCCGGTGTCCGGCCGCCAGACCAGCTCGTCGGTGGCGGTGATGGTCAGGTCGTCACGGGTCACCTGCCCGCCCGGCCCGATGCGCAACTCGCGGGCCGACGGGTTCCAGACCGCCGTGTCGGCGGTGAACTCGACCGCCGAGCCGGCCTTCTCCAGCCGCCCGTGCAGCCGGCTCAGCCGCACGCAACGCGCCTCGTCGACGGTGGCCTTGGCCGCCTGGCCAGTCCAGGCCGACGGGCCGTCGGCCCAGCGGGCCACCAACTGCCAGGCTTCGCCGCGCCGCAGGTCGGCCGCCACGCGCATGGTCTGCGCGTCGAGCACCGCCGCGCCGTAGCGCGCGCGCACCGGCTGCTTGGCGATGAACTCGCGCGTGGTCGTGTTGCCCACGGCCGCCTCGGTCTCCAGCGAGATGCGTTGGTCGGGGGCCGCCACATAGACCCGCCGGTCGAAGACGATCTGGCGGCGGTCCGACTGATAGCTGATCCGCCCGGCCCGCGCGGTGACCGGGTGCGGTGCGTCGACCATGTCGGCGGTGGCGTCCAGCAGCGCCAACTGGCTGCCTTGCTGGCCCAGCCGCGAGCGCGCCTTGCCGCGCAGGCGCCAGGCCGACCGGCCGGCCTTGTCGCGCACGGTGAAGTCGAGCTGCTGCGCCCGCACGCCGACCTCGGGCTTCGGTTTGGGCGTCTTGACCTCGGGGGGCAAGGGCGCGCTGCTGCACGCGGTGAGCAGCAGGGCCGCCAGGCTGGCGGTCAGCCGCACCCAGACGGCTTGTCGCTTCACGAACCAGGAACTCACGCCGGCATCCCAAGATCCTCGTAGCGCCACTGCTCGGCCGGCGTCAGCGCCGCCCAGTCGGGCGGCACCGCCACGGCGTAGCCCGGGTGGTGCAGCGAGCGCAGATCCACCAGGCCGTCGCAGACAAAGAGTCGGCCACTGCCACCCGCCAACGGCTCGTAGAGCGAGGGATGCTGCTCGAGGCAGCCCTCGATCTCGGCCGGTGACAGGTGGTCGAGCCCACGGACGTAATGATGCCCGTTCCGCTCCACATCGGCAATGCCCAACATCGCCGCGGTGGCCAAATCCTGCTGCAGGGGGATCGCCGGCGTGTTCATCAGGTCCTCGCCGGTCAGGAAGTACGGCTTCAGCGGCGACCGCAGAATCGTGAAGCGCCGCGCCAGGGCGTAGTTCGCCACCGCCTTGGTGACGCCCTTGCAGTTCTTCACCGCGATGCCCGAGTAGCCCAGCTCCAGCGCCAACTTGAAAGCCTCGAGGCGGTCGTCGCTCTCGTCGATGGTGATCGGCTTGAGCGCGTTCAGCTCCGGCAGCCCCCGCATCACCTCCGGATCGAGGGCCACCTGGCGCGCGAACGGCTGCTCGATGTACGCGATGCTGTCGTAGCACCGGCGCAGCTCGTGGTCGGCGGCCAGCGCCTCGAGGAGCGCGGCCACCCCCGCCGGCTCCGCGAACTGCTCGTTGCCGTCGAGCGTCAACACGTAGCGCTGCGGCACCAGCCGCTCGAGCAGCGCGGCGATCGCGCGCAGCCGCGCCAGATCGTCGTCGAGCCGCCCGCAGAGCTTGATCTTCAGGTAGCGCAGGCCGGTCTCGACCAGATACTCCTCGAGCGTCTGCGGCAGGTGGTCGTGCAAGCGGTCGCCGTCGCCCAGGTCGGCCTCGGTCAACGGATCGCCCAGACCCACCGTCTGGCGCACCGCCAGACTGTCCAGCGGATGCGCGCCGACGCTCTGCTCGACATGCCAGCCGGCCAGCTCCGGGTGCAACTCGGCCAGGTCGACTCCGAGCCGGTTCTGCCGGAACGTCTCGTGCACCTCGGTGCCACCGAGCTTGCCGACCGCATCGATCACCGACCGCTCGACCAACGCCGGCCCGAAGCCACAAGTCAGCCCGTTCTCGCCGCGCGCGAAGCCTTGCTCGCGGACACCGTGGTAGGCCTGGTGCCAGAGATCGAAGGCGGTCGTCAGGCCGCCGGCCAGGTAGACGGCCACCGCCTGGTCGACCGCGAAGCGGAGCGACGCGATGTCGTCGGCAAAGCCGCGGCCGGGCCGCTTGTCGAACCAGCCGGGCGGCAGACCGTCGGCCGACCAGCCTTCGGCGCGCCGGCCCTGCGCGTCCTCCACCAACGTCCGCAGGTGCAGCACCGGGACGGCGGTCATGGTTGCCCCGCCGTAGCGGAACGGCATCCTCAGGTGGACGTTGCGAACGGCCTGAGACACTTCGCAGATGCGAATCCGAACGGGCTCGGACATGACGCACTCACCTCACTTGTTGCGCCTGGCACCGGCGCGCAGCCGCCGCACCGACACCTCTCGCCGGCCGCAGCCGGCCGCGTCCGGTCCTATTATCGGTCATTTCGCCGCCACGTACCTCCCCAATCCGGCCCCCGCGCCTCGATTTCGCGATCGGCCGATCATTTCATGATCGTGCCCCGAGTCGTTGATGCTGGCGCAATCATCCAGCAATCATAGCACGGTACATTGCTGCCATGGCGGTCATGGAGCGCCGCCTCTGAGCCCAACAACCGCCCATCGCGCGCACACAGCGCCGTCCGGCGCAACAATCGGGCCGCAGCGGCGCTCCACGCGACATACTTGCGTAACGCGGCGGGTTGCGAGCACGGCTCGCAGCTCCGTCCGTGGGAGGTGAGGAGCATGTTACACCGATGTCAGCCAGGCCGAGCGACGACTCGGCGCGGTCTCAGGGGCGTGCTGCGGGGCGGCTTGGGCCTCTTGCTGCTGGCGGCCTGGCCGGTGCTGGCCGAAGCGCCGCAGCCGGATCCGACGGGTGCCAGCACCGGCACCGCGGCCGACGCCATGGACGGCGCCGGCAAGAGCTTCCAGCCGGCCGAGCCGGCTCGGCCGGCGGCCGGTGCCGATGCCAAGGCGCTGGCCGAGTATCAGGACAAGTTGAAGGAGTACCAGACCTACCAGGCCGAGGCCCGCAAAGAGCCGTTGGCGGTCAAGCTGGCCGGCTCGGTGGGCCAGAATCGGATTGCCGTCAACCTGCTCTGGGTGATGGTGGCCGGATTCATGGTCATGTTCATGCAATGCGGGTTCGCGGCGGTCGAGACCGGCTTCTGCCGGGCCAAGAACGCGGCGCACACCATGTTCATGAACTTCCTGGTGTACGCGCTGGGCATGACCGGCTACTGGATCTGCGGGTTCGCGTTCCACATGGGCAGCGCCGGCGCCATCGCCAATCTCGGCGGCACCGGCCCGCTCACCACCAGCCCGGCGCTGAGCATCGCCGGCTGGAACCTGCTGGGCACCAGCGGTTTCTTCCTCGGCGGCTCGCACTACGACGTCGGCGTCTTTGCCCTGTTCCTGTTCCAGATGGTGTTCATGGACACGGCCTGCACCATTCCGACCGGCGCCATGGCCGAACGCTGGAAGTTCAGTGCCTTCTGCATCTTCGCGTTCTTTATGTCGATGTTCCTCTACCCGATCTTCGGCTGCTGGGCCTGGGGTGGCGGCTGGCTGTCGCAGCTCGGGGTGAAGCTCGGACTGGGCCACGGCTACGTTGACTTCGCCGGCTCGGGCGTGGTCCATGCCGTCGGCGGCCTGTGCGGCCTGGCCGGCGCCATGGTGCTGGGCGGCCGCCTCGGCAAGTACGGGAGCGACGGCTCGGTGCGCGCCATCCCGGGGCATCACCTGCCCATGGCGTTCATCGGGTGCTTCATCCTGGCCTTCGGCTGGTTCGGGTTCAACCCGGGGAGCACGCTGGGCGTCTCGGGTGGCGGCAACATGCGCTTCGTGATCGTGGCCGTGGTCACCATGCTCGCCTCGGCCGCCGGCGCCGTCACGGCCACCATCTACACCTGGGCCCGCAACGGCAAGCCGGACCCGTCCATGGCGATCAACGGCATGCTCGCGGGTCTGGTGGCCATCACCGCACCGTCGGGCTTCGTCAACGCCCGCGATGCCTTCCTCATCGGCGCCATCGCCGGCGTCCTGGTCTCGTGGGCGGTGGTCTACATCGACACCAAGCTGAAGGTGGACGATCCGGTCGGCGCCGTGGCCGTCCATGGCGTCAACGGCCTGTGGGGCGTGATCGCCACCGGCCTGTTCGCCGACGGCTCCTACGGCGACGGGCTCAACGGCGTCGCCGGCACCGTGAAGGGCCTGTTCTACGGCGACCCGAGCCAGTTGCTCGCGCAACTCGTCGGCGTCGTGACGGTGGCCGTCTGGGCCTTTGGTGTGTCCTACCTGTTCTTCAAGATCCAGGACAAGCTGATGGGCATCCGCGTGAGCCCGCAGTTCGAACTGGAAGGACTCGACATCCACGAGGTCGGCATGCACGGCTACCCCGACGTCGGCTTCGGTGCCCTGGGCAATGACTGACTGACAGCACCTGCCTCCACCCCGCGAGCCCTGGCTTGTGCCAGGGCTCGCGGCTTCGTCGCGGCCGAGCGCTGCGGGAGGAGCCGGCGCCCGGCCGCGCAATCTCTGCTCGACACCCTCTGGGAGCTGATTCATGCGCCGCTGGGCCATCGCACTGTTACTCGGGTTGTCCATCGCCGGGGCGGACACCGAAGTTGGCGGCATCAAGCTCAAGGACGGACCGCTCGACAAGGTGACCGTCGAACAGGAGTCCTGGGCCTGGGGCAGTGGCGCCGAGAAGATGCCGGCGCTGAGCGTGCGCCTGCGCTCGGGCCGGTTCACCTACAACCTGCGCCATGACCAGCGCTACGACAACGGTCGGATCGGCCTCCAAGAGCCGTCCACCTGCAACTGGTACCAGTCGGGCATGCTGGATCTGCTGCTCGACGGCCGGCGCCTGGACCTGCTGCCGGCGAACCACGAGACGCTGCAACTGACCAGCGGCCGGCGCGGCCGGGCCACCTTCTCCTGGACCGACGCGCGCGCCACCGTGCGCTACGACTTCGTGCTGTGCAGCGGCCAGGACCGCCTGCTGTTGGCCATCGATCTGGCGCCGAAACAGCCGCTACGCTCGCTGGAATTGCGGCTGAGCAACTATCCGGGCGGGTTCAACCGCCAGCCGCGGCATGTCGCCCGTACCCCGGCGCGCGCGCTGGCGCCGACCGGCGCGCAGAGCCTGGTGCTGCCCGGCGACTGCGGGCTGTTCCTGGCCGACGAGACGCTCGACCCGGCCGACCAGCCGAATGCCGCCGGCCCGAGCGCGGTGGTCTTCGATCCGGAGCAGATCACGGCCGGCAGCCTCCAGACCGGTGGCTACGGCGTCGGCATCCAGCTCCGCTGTCGCCCCGACGCGCGGCGGCTGGTCCTGGCCTTCTGGGAGTTCCCCCAGACGCCGATTGCCGAGGCCTGGCAACGCTGGCAGCGCGACGCGGCCGCCGCGCTGCGGCAGCTCCGCGACCCGGCGACCTTTGCGCCGTAAGCGCCGGCCGCCGCCGCACGCCGGGCTCGGCGGCGCCATCGCCACCTGGACCGCGGGCGTCCCGCCCGCTGAGCAAGGGCTGCCCCCGCCGCACGCACCGACCGACGTACGGGCCAACGGCCGGCTCAGCAGGAGCTTCGCCCTCCCGCTCGTCGGCGTGGCAGAACCGGTACGGCCAGGCTGTGGGACCGGCGTCCCGCCGGTCGGTGCTCGTCGGCGTGGCTGGTCGGCCCTTGCCGAAGGTGGCCACGCGTCCGGCGAGTCATCAGCGCTCGTGCGAGCGGCATCTCATCGGTCCGCGCCGGACGGACAGTCGCTTGACCGGCTGGGAATGGCCACTGGGACTGGACGAGGGTCAGGGCGCGTGGCCGGTTCGCGTTTGGCTGTTCGTCGCGCCTACCAACTGCTGTTGGCCGGTGCGGCCCACGACGCGGGCGTGGTGTCGTCCTGCACGCTGTACAGATGAGGCCTAGTGGCGCCTTGCGGCAGCGCCTTGACGTGGCCGTCGAGGAAGAGGTAGTTCGCCACGCCGTTGTGGCGGCGCGGGCTGGCCCCCCCGTTCACGAGGTCGAGCGGGTTCGGCCCGTCGAGGTGGTACTGCACGCTCCAGATCTCGTAGTAGCTGTTCATCTCCACCACCGAGATGGTGTCGGCGGGCACCGCGCAGGCCGCCATGGCCTGCCAGTTGTGCGGGCCATCGATGGCCATGCCGACCGTGGAGCCCTTGTACGCCGTGCCAGACGCAAGTGACGACGGAATGTGGTTGGCCGCGTAGCTCGACAACGGCGGGACCGGCCTGGTCAGGTCGCTGGGGCAGATGAACACCTGGCCGCTCTTGGCGTACGGCCTGACCAGTTCGGTCCACGGCATCCAGGTCGGGTACAAGGCATACGGGCCGGTGTAGCCGGGCGGCTGCGTGCCGAACGGGCAAACCATCTCGTCGTAGTCCTGGCAGTACTGCGCCATGGCCAGCCCGGCCTGCTTCAGGTTGCTGGCGCAACTGCTCTGCCGCGCCTTCTCGCGCGCCTTGGCGAAGACGGGGAACAAGATGGCGGCCAGGATCGCGATGATCGCGATGACCACCAGCAGTTCGATGAGGGTGAAGCCCCGGCAACGGCGCATCCCACGCTCCCCTGGGCGGCGCCGACGCGCGCCATACCCGACCAAGTTCATCATATCACGCCTCCCGGCTCGTGGACCGGATGGCCACGATGCCCAGGATACGCGAAGGGTCGCGCAGCGCTTCCGCGGTGGGGTTACGGGGTGCTGACGGTGTTGCCTGATAGGCAACAGCACGGGGCGGCGCCGGCGACGGCGCTGACCGCTGGTTGGCGGGCGGGACGCCCGTGGTCCGAAGGGCGGCGGCGCCCAGCCGCCTGGGCGCCGCGATTCGGCGGCGCACAAGGGTTCGGGCCGCCGGAGCGGAAAGCACCCGCCGGCTCCCCGCGCCAATCGTCGGGCCAGGTTGGTCCGGCCTGGGTGGCCGCTTAAGGAGGCGGCGATGCGACGCTCACTCGTGGCACTGGTGCTGATGTCGAGTGCCCTGTGGGCCGGTGCCCCGACCGACAACCCGTTTGAGCGCGTCGAGACCACGGTGGTCACGCCACACCTGCCGCTGGGTCGCCCGGCCGTCGGCGGCACGGTCCGCCTCTTGGTCATCGCGCCGGCCTGGGGGCAGCGCGAGAGTGTCGAGCTGGCGCAACGGTTCGACGTGGCGCCGGCGGTGTTGATGACCTGCACGCACACCGCGTTCTCGGGCGAGGCGCCCTATCTGGCGCCCGACAAGGTGGCGGCGCGCCTCGACGCGGCGCTGGCCGCGCGGCCCGAGGTCATCGTCATCGGCGGCTTCGACTGGCGCAACCTGCTGCTGGAGCACCGGGCCGGCATCCTCGAGCGCGTCCATCAGGGCGCCGGCCTGGTCTACGTGGCGCCGCCGGCCAACGACGAGCTGGCGCAGCTCTGGGCCAGGCAGCCGCTCGGCGTGCCGGAGTCGGTGGTGAGCGGCGTGCCGTTGGCGCGGCTGACGGCATTTCGGGGCCGGCGGCCGGCCGACCTGGTGCAGGCGGGCCGCTTTGGCCAGGGCCGCTGGCTGCGCCTCAACTACGCCACCAACTCCACCTCGCAATCGCTCACGCCGGCGCTCTGGCCCTGGCCGGCCGACTGGGAGTACGAGTACTGCCAGAGCCTGCTCGGCAAAGCCATTCGCTGGGCCGCCGGGCGTGAGCCGGCGCAGTCGCTGGCGGTGCAGGCAGCCGACGGCGTACTCACTGGACCGGCCGGGGCCCGTCTCGATGGCTGGGTGCAACGTCTGGCCGACGGCACGGTGCAGCCGCTGCAGACCGCCGGCGAGCGGCTGCGGGTGCCGACCGTGCCCACCGGCGACTACCTGGCCACCGTGCGGCACCGCACCGACTCCGGCCAGGTGGTCGACTGGTGTACCGTGCCGGTGGTCGTCGACCGTGGCCTCGACATCACGGCGCTGGCACCGAGCAAGCTGACTTACGCGGCCGGTGAGGCCATCGACTGCCAGCTCCGCCTCAGCCGGGCGCCGCGGGCCGGCGAGCAGGTGGCCGTCGGTCTGCAAGACCGGCTCGGCCGGCTACTGGCGCGGGCGGCCGCCGGCCCGGGCGCGGAGTCGGCGCTGCGGCTGCCCGGACAACAACCGCTGGCCGGCTGCCTGCACCAGGTGGTGGCCACGGTCACCGGCCCGGACGGCATCCTGGCCACGCGCAGCGCACCGGTGTCGATTCGCGGGCGGGCGCGGCCGGCGTTCCATTTGGCCATCTGGGAAGAGCCCGAGGTGGACCACATCTCGCGCCTGTGGTACCACCGCTACCGCGAACTGGGGGTGGACGCCATCTTCTACAGTGCCGGCCGCGGCACGCGCGACGCGGCGGCGCTAGCCATGGCCGAGGCCGGCTTGTGGGCGGCGCCGAGTGTACCGATGTACAACCCGCGCGTCGAGGCCGGCCCGCTGGGCCCGGTGGCGCAGACCAGCCTGCACGACCCGGCCTGGCAGCAGTCGGCGCAGGCGGCCGCGCTGAAGTCGGCCGCGCCGTTCGCGCCGTATGACGTGCTGTTCTATCCCACCGGCAGCGACGTCAGCATGCACGGCAACTCGTTCGATCCGGCCACGCTGGCGGCGTTCCGTCAGTGGCTCGCGCCGCGGTATGCCGACGTGGCGGCGCTCAACCAGGCCTGGGGCACGCAGTTCGGCAGCTTCGCGCAGGTGGTGCCCGAGCACTTCGCGCAGGCCAAGCAGAGCGGGCGCTTCGCCGGCTGGGTGGAGCACACGCGGTTCATGGAGGAGAGTTTCGCTGAGCACCATCGCCGGCTACTTACCGCGCTCCAGACCGTCGATCCCGAACCGCTGCTCGGCGAGGATGGCTACGGCCGGCTCGACTCGGTCGAAGGCAGCGACTGGTGGCGGCTGCTGGCCACCAGCGGGTTCTACAACCTCTACACCTACCAGGACCCGGCGCAGCTCCAGATCACGCGCTCGCTGGCGCGGGCCTTCGCCAACGTCAAGCTCCGCAGCCTCTACTACGGCTCCTACGACGGGCAGTTCGGCAACGCGCGGTTCCTGCGCCAGATTCCCTGGTACGCGGCACTCCATGACTACAACGGCCTGTTCTGGTGGATCGCCAACGGCAAGGCCACCTACGCGGGCACGGTCAACGCCATGGTGGGACCCGACTTCCAGACCACGCGCTCGTTCGAGCTCAACCGGCCCGAGATCGAGGCGGTCCGCGACGGCGTCATCCAGATGCTCGACGGCGCGCCGCGGCCGCATGACGGCATCGCGCTGCTCTACGACCAAACCGCCATCCACGCCGTGACGGCCTACTCGCACCCGTCGGTGGTGGCCAACGCCATGCTCGGCTGGCAGCAGGCGCTGGAGGACCTGGGCCGGCAGTACGACACCCTCGCGGCCGCGCAGGTGGCCGGCGGCGCGTTGACCCGCGGTGGCTACCGCGTGCTGGTGCTGTGCCAGGCGCTGGCCCTGGACGCGCCCACCGCCGCGGCCATCCGCCAGTTCCAGGCGGCCGGTGGGCAGGTACTGGCCGACACCGCGCCGGCCCGCTACGATGAGCTGCTGCGGCCGGTGGCCGAGGGCCGTCGCCTGGCCGGCGTGACGCTCTGCGACGGCAAGTTCGGCGAGTACCCGCAGCGGCGCACCGCGGCGGCGGGGCAGGCCGTGCGCCAGACGCTGGCGCGGCTGCTGGCGCCGAGCGGCACGCCACCGGCGGTGCAGGTCAGCGGCGCGGCCGCCGACGCGCCGGGCGTGCCGAACCTGGAAACGGTGGTCTACGACCTGCGGCCGGGCCGGCTGGTCGGTCTGCTCAACAACGCTCCGGCACGTCCAATCGAGGTGACGCTGCCGGCGCCGGCCCACGTCTACGACGCCCGAGCCCGGCGCTACCTGGGCCACGTCAGCCACTGGTCGGCGTCGCTCGCCGACGGCGAGACCCAGCTCTACGCGCTGCTGCCCGCTCGGCTCGACGGGCTGGCGGTCAGCAGCACCGGGGCCACGGTGACCGCCGAGCTGCGCCGCGCCGGCGACGGGCCGTGCGCGCGTCAGGCGGTGCGCTTCACCGTCAGTGATCCGCGCGGCGGGCACCGGCCGGAGTACGATGGCATCGCGCTGACGAAGGCCGACGGCCGGGCCACCTGGGCGGTGCCGTTCGCGCTCAGCGACGTCGCGGGCAACTGGACCATCACCGCCACCGACCTGATCGGCGGCGAACGGGCGCAGGCCGCGGTGCGCCGGACGCAGCCATGAAACGACAACTGGCGGTCATCGGCCTGTGGGGGCACGAGGTGTACGCGCGGACGCTGATCGAGCATGCGGAGGTGGAGCTGGTGGCCATCGCCGGTCACGAGTCGCTGACCCCTGACCTCGCC
This sequence comes from uncultured Fimbriimonadaceae bacterium, assembly GCA_964531735.1. Lineage (GTDB taxonomy): Bacteria > Armatimonadota > UBA10988 > UBA10988 > UBA10988 > CAZHGD01. Next base: position 12,385 of record CAZHGD010000113.1, read on the forward strand.
GCCCGGCTGGCCCGCCTGCGCGCCGAGCAGCCGGTGCCCTACTACGACGATGCCAGCGAGTTGCTGGCGCAACACACCATCGATCTGGCCCTCGTGATGGTGCCGCCGCCGCAGAATCCGGCCCTGGCCGGCCTGACGTTGGCGCGCGGCATCGACACCATTTGCGAGAAGCCCATCGCCGGTGACTTCGCCTCGGCGCGGCGGCTGGCCGCGGCCTGGCGCCAGGGCGGGGCGCGCTTCGCGGCGTGCCTGCCCATGACCCGGTATGGCGGCCCGTTCGTGCAGGCGCGCGCCCGGATTGCCGCCGGCGACATCGGCGCGGTCACCGGCGTCTCGTTCACCTATCTGGCCAGTCACGGCCCGCTCTACATCACGCCGACGCCGCACTACCGCGACGCCGACGTGCCGCCGCCGGCGCTCTCCGGCGGCGAAGCGGCGATGTTCTCGGGCTACGGGGTGCTGGCCATCGAAGCCCTGGCGGGCGCGCCCATCGCCACCGTGCAGGCCAGTTGCGCCGGTGGTTTCTACCCGTCCTACCGCGCGCAGCACATCGAGGACACGGCCCAGGTCGCGCTGACCTTGGCCGACGGACGACCGGCCGAGATGACCGTCGGCCGCTCGCCGGTGCAGCGCGCCGGGGCCGACGTCGGTTTCCTGGTCATCGGCGAGCGCGGCTGCCTCGACTGGCGGCAGCCGCGCGACGGCGGACCCGAGCCCGGCGGCACGGTGGAGTTCATCGACGACTTTCTGGCCGCCGGCGCTGAGGGGCGCGAGCCGGCGCTGAGTGGCGCCGACACCTTGGGCACCCTCAGCGTCTTGCGGGCGATCTACCGCTCGGCCCACCGGGGCGAGCCGGTCGCCGTGGAGCGGCTGTAGCATGGTCGATCCGCCCACCGAGCGCTTCGTGGCCGACTGGCTGGCCGCTGTGCAATCGGCCTCACCCGGTGAGGCGCGCCTGGATTGGCCGGGGCGTGACGATTGCTTCGTGCCGAGCGACGACGGTCCACCGCAGATCCTGCGCCGCGATCTCGGCGTCAGACTGCGCGCGGAACTGGACCGCGCCCTGGCCGCCGAGGTGCTCCGCCGCGCCGAGGGCGACGTCGATCTGGGCGTGTTCGTCCGCGCCGCGCGCCGGCAGGCCGCCGGCCCCATCGCCGAGCTGGCGGCGGCCGAGGAGGCCCGGCTGGCCGCGTGGCTGGCGCCGCCGGTGGCCACCGAGAGCTGGTGCCTGACCCTCGACCGCGTGCCCGAACGCTGGCAGACGGCGGTGATCGCCGCGGGTGCCGTGGACGACAGCGGCGACCGGCCGGTGGTCGACACGGCCGGCCTCTCGCCCGACCTGGCGGCGGCCGTGGTGACCGACGGCGGGTTGGCCGACATCTGCGACGGCTGGCTGATCCACGGCGACAACGCCCGCGGCCTGCGCTGGTTGGCCGAGTGGTTCGCCGGCCGCGTGCAGTGCGTCTACATCGACCCGCCGTTCAACAGCGGCAACTACGACTTCGCCTACGTGGACCGGTTGCCCAGCGCGCTCTGGCTGACCATGATGCACGAACGGCTACAGGCCGCGGTGCCGCTCCTGCGCGACGACGGCAGCTTCTTCGCACACATCGACCAGCACGAGAAGGAGCGGCTGCGCCTGCTGCTCGACGAGCACCTGACCTGGCAGGCGGAGATCATCTGGCGCATCGGCTGGGTCTCGGGCTTCAAGACGCGCGCGCCGCGGTTCATTCGCAACCACGACACCATCTACCAGTACTCGCGTGGCGAGCGCCCGGCGTTCTACAAGCAGTACCTGCCCTACCCGCCCGGCTACGTCCGCCGCGGCGGCCAGGTGCCGACCGGCCCGGGCTTCCCCATCGAGGACACCTGGAACTGCAGCCCGCAGGACCCGCTGCACAGCATCCAAATCATGAGCTACAGCCGCGAGAAGGTGGGCAACGACGCGCTGACGCAGAAGAACGAGAACCTGCTGGCGCGCATCATCCAGGCGTCCACGCGCGAGGGCGACTGGGTGCTGGACTACTTCGCCGGCACGGCCACCTGCTGCGCGGCGGCGCACAAGCTGGGCCGCCGCTGGCTGGGCCTCGAGCGCGGCGAGGTGTTCGACCGCTACGCACTCCCGCGCCTGAAGCGGGTCCTGGCCGGCGACCGCTACGGCATCTCGAAGAACTGCGGTTGGTCGGGCGGCGGGGTGATGCGGGTGGTGCGGTTGGCGCCGGTCTGACTGCTGCGGCCCGCCGGCGGGAACTCGCGGCGGCGTCCGCACGATAGGACAGCCGAGGGACCGACGCGATGGGTGAGGGTTCGCGCCGACGGCGGATGTTCTACCACCGGGCCTACCGGCCGCCGGCCTGGGCGGAGGCCGCGGCGGTGGTGGCGTTTGCCGTCGGAGCCGGGGTCACGCTGGGCGACGCGCTGGGGCTGGCGGCCACCAGCGCGGTGGTCTTCGCGCTCTGCGGCATCTATCCGGTGGCCAAGGGCTCGCCGCGGCGCTATGCCCTGGAATTGGCGCGCCGCGGGCTGATTGAGCACCGTTGGCTGGGCTGGCCGGTGCGGCATCCGTGTGATTCCATCCGGCGGGTGGTCTGGGAGGACTACCGCGTGCGCGTGGTCACCGAACAGGGCGAAGTCGTCTTCGATGACCACACCGAGCACTGGCTGGAGCTGGCGGCGCGACTCCAACAGAAGGTCGCCGAGCACCAGGGCCGCGCGGTGCCGCGGCCGGTTGAGGCGGCCACCGCCGCCACCTGGCCCGGCTGGGCTGACCGCGAGCCCCTGGTCCTCATGTTGCCGCCGTCGCGCGCCCACCTCATGGCCGACGTCCTGACGCGCTGGTCGGCGGGTCAACTCGAGGAGACGGACAGCAGCCTGGTGGCGCTGCTCTTGTCGGCCGTCTGGCTGGTGTCGGCGCCGCTGCGGTGGTTCACGCGCCACCGCGACCATATCGTCGCCGACGCCAAGGGCCTCGCCATCGAGCTCGAGGGACAAGTGACCCGCTACCCCTGGTCGACGCTGCGCCGCGTGTCGCAAGACCAGGGCCTGGTGCGCGTGCAGACGTCGCTGGGCGACTTCTGCTACGGCGACCCGGAGACCGCCGCCAGCCGCGAACTGGCCCGCGCCATCGCCGACGCCTGCCACCAGGCCCGCCGCGGCCGGGTACAGCCGGCCGCGGGCGAGGTGCCGGACACGGCCCTGTCGCGCGCGGCGGCGCCCGACGATGCCGACGCCGCGCGCGGCGTCAGCATCGTCGATGCGGATGCGTGAAGCTGCCGCGTCAGCCGACCGGCCGCTCCAGCACCGCGACCCCGTAGGCCGGCAGCGTCAGCAACTCGCCGACCTCCTGGCCGCTGAGCAGGTCGAGGCCCGGACCGGTGCCGATGGTCTGCGCCGCCGTCGTGAAGTTCATCACGAACACGTACTCACGCTCGCCATCGGTGCGGAGTTGGGCGGTGACGCCCTCGGGCAGCGGACCGGCGACCACGCGGCGCAGGGCCAGGTCTTCGGCCAGCCAGCCGAGGAAGTCGCTCTGGAAGCGGCGGTCGTTGCGCGAGGCGACGTAGAACGCGCGCCCTTCGCCCGCACCGTTCACCGTCAGTGCCGGCCGGCCCGCGTAGAAGTCGCTGCCATAGGTAGCCAGCACCTGCGCGCCCTCGGTGTGGATCAGGTCGCACAGGTCGCGGGCCTGGTAGCGCCCGGTCAGGCCGGCGATGCCCTCGGCCACGGGCACCACCTGGTTGCTGTCGTGGTCGTAGAGCGCATCGATCTCTTCGGACCAGAGACCCAGCAGCGGCCGGAGCGGACCGGGAAAGCCACCGAGATGGCAGAGGTCGTTTTCGTCGACGAGGCCGGTCCAGTAGGTCGTCACCAGCGTGCCGCCGGCGTTGACGAACGCGGTCAGCCGCTCGGCCACGCCCGGCCGCAGCAGGTAGAGCATCGGCGCGATGAGCAGCCGATAGGCGCTGAAGTCCTGGACCGAGTCGATGACGTCCACCGGAACACCGGCCTGCCAGAGCGGCCGGTAGTGGTCGTGGCAGGTCGGTTCGTAGGCGCGCTTCTCGCGCCGCGGGCCCTGGGCGCCGTTGATGGCCCAGTTGTTCTCCCAGTCGTAGATCAGGCCGACTTCGGGCCGGCAGGTGGTGCCCACCACGCGGTCGAGCTTGGCCAGCTTGGCGCCCAGGTCGGCCACGTCGCCGAAGACGCGCGTGTGCTCGTGGCCGACGTGATCCACCACGGCGCCGTGCAGCTTCTCGCTGGAGCCGCGGCTCTTGCGCCACTGGAAGTACTGCACCGTGTCGGACCCGTGCGCCACCGCCTGCAGCGAGGCCAGCGCGTGCATGCCCGGCCGCTTCAGCTTGGCCACCTCCTGCCAGTTGGTCATGCTGGGCGTGCTCTCCATCAGCATCCACGGCCGGCCACCCTTCATCGGGCGGTAGATGTCGTGCACGAAGGAGACCTTGCAGCCCAGCTCCCAATCGGCCTCGCGGCCGTGCCAGCAGGGGTAGTTGTCCCAGGAGACCACGTCGAGGTGCTCGACGAACTTCCAGTAGTTGAGCCCCGGGAAGGTGCCCATGAAGTTGGTGGTGATCGGCTTGTCGGGGGTCAGTTCGCGCAGCGGCGCGGCTTCGTGCCGCATGAAGTCGATGGTCTGGTCGGTAACGAACCGCTGCCAGTCGAGCGTCAGGCCGTGGACGCAGGTTTCGCCTTGCGGCGCCGGCGCCTCGATCTGGCTCCAGTCGGTCAGCGTGTGCGCCCAGAACGAGGTCCACCAGGCGGCGTTGAGCGCGTCGAGCGTGCCGTACTTGCGCTGCAACCAGGCGCGGAAGGCGGTCTGGCAGAGGTCACAGTGGCACTCGCCGTTGTACTCGTTGGATAGATGCCAGACCGCCAGGGCGGGGTGGTTCCGGTAGCGCTCGGCCATGGCGCGGTTGATGGCGCCGACCTGGTCGCGGTAGACCGGTGAGGTGAAGCAGTGGTTGTGCCGCACCCCGTGCAGGTTGCGGTGCCGGTTCGGCGCCACGCGCAGCACCTCCGGATACTTCGCCGACATCCACGCCGGCCGCGCGCCGCTGGGCGTGGCCAAGACCGCCACGGCGTGTTGGGCGGCGAGTTTGTCGAGGATGGTGTCGAGCCAGCCGAACTCGTAGCGGCCCTCTTCTGGTTCGAGCTTCGCCCAGGCGAAGATGGCCACCGACATGGCATTGCAGCCGGCCAGCTTCATCAGCCGCATGTCCTCGTCCCAGACCTCGGGGGTCCACTGGTCGGGGTTGTAGTCGCCGCCGTGCAGCATATGCGGGCACTGCGGGGCCAGGGGCGGGTATCGGTCCGGCATCGGTCACTCCTGATGGGCACGTGGTTCGCCGCTCAGGATACCAGACCTGCCACAGACCGCAGGCAGGACCCCGCCGCCAGGGCGCGAACCGGGCCGCTGTTCGGTGGTCGTGGAGTCGAGCAATGGCAGGCGCAAGAGGTGCGTGGTGGATCGTGACCGGGCTGCTGTTGGTCACCGGCGGCTGGGCGCAGCCGGCCAACTGGCAGCCGCTGCGGTTCGAGGCCGAGGACGTGTCGGAGCCGCAGGACGCCTGGGTCAAGGACCGCATCGTGCCGGGCAAGTGGCATCTGTGGACCACCGATCCCGGCGGCGAGAAGCGCTGGTCAGGCGGCGCGGTGTTGCAGGCGCCGGCCGTGACCGCCGACCGCACCAAGTCCGAAGACGGCGTGCCGCCGCTGCACACCGTCATCAAGGGCATACCTGCCGGCACCTACGATGTCGAGGTGAAGGTGGCCCGCACGGTCGGCATCTCGCGCGATGGCAAGGAGTGGCGACCGTTCACCGGCGGCTTCATCGAGCGCGGCCTGCGGCTCGACGGCACCTTCGAGTTGTGGGTGGACGACCGCTACAAGACCGACCCGCCCGGCCCGTGCTACTACGACTGCGTGATTCTGCACCCAGTGCCGCCGCTGGAGCGCGGCTTCTACAATCCGGGATTCGACCTGGGGCCGGCCGACAAGCTGGTCGGCTGGCAGTTCAGCAGCCGCGACGGCGCCACGGCCGCGGTGGTGCCGAGCGATCGGCCCGACAATGGCCGCTGCCTGCGCGTGCAGGACGCCCAGCCGCGCCAGGTGTACGCCTACGCGATGCCCTGGACGCTGAGCAGCAACGCCGCCGTGCCGGTCAAGCCGGGCGAGAGCTGGGTGTTGCGCGCCTGGGTCAAAGCCACGGCCAACCCGATGCTGATGGTCCGGGTCGACGGCCTGAAAGAGGGCAAGTTCGCCCAGCGCTTCGTCGGTTCGGCCCATGCCTCGGGCGCGCACGGCTGGCGCGAGATCAGCACCTGCTTCACGGTGCCCGAAGGCATCGACGCGCTGGTGGTCATGGTCCAGGGGCGTGAAGCCACTGACGTCTGCCTCGACGGCTTCTCCATCGAGCGCGGCACCTTGCCCAAGCCGGCGAAGCGGCCGGTCAACGGCTGGGCGCGGCAACGCGTGACCGAGCGCCTCGACCGCGGCCTGATCGCCGCGGCGACGCCCAGCGGCACCTACCTGTCCTGGCGACTGCTGCCGCGAGACTCGGCCGAGGCGGCTTTCGATGTGTACCGGCACGAGGGCAACGCGCCGCCGGTCAAGCTGAACCCGCAGCCCTTGACCCGCACCACCGACTACCTCGGCCCGCCGACGCCGGCCGGCGCGCGCTACACCGTGCGCCGGATCGGTGACCGCGGACCGGACGAAGCCGCCGTCATCGCCACCGCCGACGCCGGGGCGGCCTACTGGCGGGTGCCGCTGGCCGAGAAGGTCACGCCCAGCCGCGTGGCGGTCGGTGACCTGGACGGCGACGGGCGCTACGACTACGTGATCAAGTACCCGGGCCACGACATCTGGTGCTGGAACGAGGCCGGCCCGAACCGCTGGGAGCGGTCGAAAGACACCTACAAGATCGAGGCCTACACCGCCGACGGCAAGCGCCTCTGGCGCAACGACCTCGGCTGGGCCATCGAACAGGGCCTGTGGTACTCGCCGTACACCGTGGCCGACCTGAACGGCGACGGCCGCGCCGAAGTGGCGGTGAAGATTGGCGAGGGCGACCCGCGCGAGCCGGATGGGCGCGTGATCAACGGCGCCGAATACGTCGCCATCTGGGACGGCCAGACGGGCCAGGAGATCGCTCGCGCGCCGTGGCCCGGCCGCGAGGGGTTCGAGACCTACGACCACTTCTGCCGCCACTTCCTGACCGTGGCCTACCTCGACGGCCGCACACCGTGCCTGCTGGTGCAGCGCGGCAACTACACCCGCGTGATCGTCGACGCCTATCAGTTGCGCGGCGGGCGGCTGGAGAAGCTCTGGCGCTACGACAACCAGGAGTATGGCAGCCAGTGGTGGGGCCAGGGCGCGCACTTCACGCAGGTGGGCGATGTGGACGGCGACGGCCGCGATGAGGTCATTCTGGGCTGCGTCGCGCTGGACGACGACGGCACGCCGCTGTGGTCCGTCGGCAAGGGCCATCCCGACTACGTGTTCATGGGGCAGGTCGACCCGCGGCGGCCGGGCTTCCAGGTCTTCCTGGGGCTCGAACCACCGCAGAAGTCGGGCGGCAACATCCTGGTCGACGCGGCCACCGGCAAGACGATCTGGGAACTCCCGGTGCCGACCGTCCACGTCGGCGTCGAGGGCATGTGCTCCGACATCGACCCGACCTCGCCGGGGCTGGAGTCGCAGGCGCTGGACGTGAACGCCGAGAAGCGGCCGGCGCACTGCTGGCTGTGGAGCGCCGACGGTCGCGTCCTGCGCGAGGCCAGTCGCTCGATCGGCTCGCCGACGACGGCCTGGTGGGACGCGGACCTGCAACGCGAGATCGTCCGCGGTGCGGTCTTCGATTTCGACGGTGGCCCGGTGAGCGAACGGCTGGCCGGCTCGGCGCTGCTGGTGGCTGACCTGTTCGGCGACTGGCGCGAAGAGATCGTCACCGCGGCGCCGGGCGAGTTGCGCATCTACACCACCCGCCTGCCGGCCACCGATCGGCGGACCACGCTGATGGCCGACCCGCTCTACCGCGGCGGCATCACCCAGTCGTCGATGGGCTATCCGCAGACGCCGCTGACCTCGGTCTGCCTGGAAGCCGTCTCGCCGGGCCTCAACCTGACGGCGATGCCGCGCGAGGACGGCACACCCGTGGTCCGCGTGGTGGTCTCGGCACCGCTGAAGAGCGCGGTCAAGGGCCAGCTCACACTGACCGCCGACCAAGGGCGACCCGAGCCGGCCGCGGTGGCCATCGACCTGGCGCCCGGCGAGCGCCAGGTGCTCACCGTGACGCTCGGGCCGCTGCCCGCGGGTCAGAAGCGCGTGGTGGTCAGTGCCCGCCTGGTGGGAGCGGGCCTGCTGCTGACCGGCCAGGTGCCGGTGGTCGACCGCCGCGCGCCGGTCGGTGCGGCGCTGGTCGAGGCCGAGCAGTTCGCCGCCCAGGGCGGCGGCGCCGTGCGCGTCCGCTCGGCCGCCGAGAAGGCCGGCGTCCATGGCGGCGCCTGCTTCTCGCACTGGCTGACCGCGGGGCACTGGCTGCAATGGCAGCTCAAGGCACCGGCCGGGCGCTACCACCTGCTCTTCCGCTACTGCTGCCAGGGCGACGCCGTGCGGACGCTGAACGTGAACGGCCAGGCGCTGACCGACCAACGGTTCCGCACCACCGGCGGATTTGGCGAGCGGGCCGAGGAATGGGACTCGCACGTGGCCGGTGACGCCGGCGGACACCCGCTGGTCGTCGTCAGCGACGGCCAGCCGGTGACCGTGCGCATGGAGGCCCGGACCACCGACGCCGGGCTCAACCTGGACTATCTGACGCTGGTACCAGTCGGCGAGAAGTGACGGAGTGAACGATGACCGTGGTGAAGGGCGAACTGCCCGACTTGTTCGCGTTCGAGGGTGGCAACCGGGTCCGCACGGCCGCCGACTGGCGGCGGCGGCGGGCCGAGCTGTACGGCTTGCTCTGCGAGCTCGAATATGGCCCGCTGCCGCCGACCCCCAGCGCCGTGCACGCCGAACTGCTGTACCGAGGGCAGACGAAGCTGATCCCGGGCGCGACCTTCAGCACCTACCGCCTCGATATCAGCGGTGGCGCCGAGCCGTTCTGGTTCACCGTTCAGCTCCTTCAGCCGGCGGGCGACGGGCCCCATCCGGTGGTGATCAACGGTGATGGCTGCTGGACGTATGTGACCGAGGCGGTGTCGGCCGAGGTGCTGGGCCGGGGCTATGCCCTGGCGACCTTCAACCGGACCGAACTGGCGCCCGATGCCTACCACTCACGGCGCGACACCGGGCTCTACCGGATCTACCCCGAGGTCGGCTTCGCCGCGCTGGGGGCTTGGGCTTGGGGCTACCACCGGGTGGTCGACCTCCTGCTCACGCTCGATGGCGTGAACGCCGAGCAGATCGCGGTGGCGGGCCACTCGCGCGGGGGCAAGTGCGTGCTGCTGGCCGGTGCCACCGACGAGCGCATCGCGCTGACCGCACCGAACGACTCGGGTGCCGGCGGCGCCGGCTGCTGCCGCTACCTGGGCGAGGGCAGCGAGACCATCGGCGACCTGGTGCGGGCGGTGCCCTACTGGTTCGGGCCGCGGTTCGGCGAGTTCGTCGACCGCGAACAGGAGCTGCCGGTCGATCAACATGCGCTCAAGGCGATGGTGGCCCCGCGGGCGCTGCTCAGCACGGAAGCGCTGGGCGACCTGTGGGCCAACCCCACCGGCACCTGGCAGACGCACCAGGCGGCGCGCGAGGTGTACCGGTTCCTGGGCGCTGAGGAGCGCATCGGCATCTGGTACCGCGAGGGGGAGCACAACCACGGGCTGGTCGACTGGCAGGCGATGCTCGACTTCGCCGACTGGCAACTGCGGGGCGTGACGCCACACACCGACTACGCGGCCGGCCCGTTCGGTGAGCTGCCGTCGGCCTTCTCGTGGCGCGCGCCCGCGGGCTGACTCCGCCCGGCTGAAGGACCCGGCGAGCAACGCGCGAACCCGCCGGCAGGCAGGTAACGCCATGAAGCGGCTCGTCATCGTCGGCTGTCTGGTGCTGTCGGTCCGACCGTCCTCGGCGCTAGTGCGCGAGTCCATCGACCTCAGTGGGCCGTGGCAGACGGTTCGCGCGGACAAGCTGAGCCCGCCGCCCGCAACCGGCTGGAGGCCGATCAGCATCCCGGGCACGGTGCCGGGCTACCGCTACGAAGCCTCGTGGTTCCGCCGTGACGTCGACGTGCCGGCCAACTGGGCCGGCCGACGCGTGTTCCTGCGCTTCGGCGGGGTGCGTTGGAACAGCCAGGTGTTCGTCAACGACCAGCCGGTCGGCGGCTGCCTGAACGGGTTCGATGCCTTCGCGCTCGACGTCACCGCGGCGCTACGGCCCGGCGCGCGCAACCAGCTCCGCGTCGGCTGTCGCGACTTCACCGGCGTCTTCGACCCGGCCGCCAAGCCGGTCGACTTCGCGCAGAAGGGCGACGTGCGCGACCTGCCGCGCGACCGGGTCATCGCGCCCATCGGCGGCGTCATCACGCAGTACGGCATCTGGGACCGCTGCCGGCTGGAAGCCAGCGCGCCGGTCTTCGCCGACGACGTCACCATCGTCACCTCGGTCCGCCGCCAGGCGTTGGCGGTGACCGTCGCCGTGGCCAACCCGACGGCCGGCGCGGTGCACGCCGAGGTGCGCGCCGAGGTGCGCGAACGGCGCGACGGCACCGTGGCCCTGACGCTGCCGGCCACGTCGGCTGAAGTGCCGGCCCGCTCTCAGGCGACCGCGCGGCTGGCCGCCGCCTGGCCGACGGCGCATCTCTGGTCGCACTTCGACCCGTATCTCTACGACCTGCGCGTGGTGGTGGCCGCGGCCGGTGCCACCGACGAACAGACCATTCGCTTCGGGTTCCGTGAGATCGAGCGGCGCGGCGGCGACTTCTACCTCAATGGCACCAAGATCCACCTGTTGGCCTCGAGCTGGTGGCCGGCCCATCCGCCCGAGAGCGATGACGAGGTCCGGGCCAAGCTGGGCGCCCTGCTCCAGGCCAACACGCGCGCCTTCCGCACGCACACCCAGCCGTGGCCCGAGAACTGGTACACCATCGCCGACGAGCTGGGCGTCCTGATGATCCCCGAAGGGGCCGTCTGGAACGATGACGAGACCTATCGGCTCGACGACGATCGGTTCTGGGACAACTACCGCGCGCACCTGCTGGCCATGGTGCGCAAGCTGAAGAACCACCCGTCCATCGTGATCTACAGCCTCGAGAACGAGTTCGCCGGTAGCCGCATCAACGACCGGACGCCTGAGCGGCGAGCCAAGCTGGCGGCGCTGGCCGACGCGGTGCGGGGCGCCGACCCCACTCGGCTGGTGACCTACGAGAGCGACATCGACCCCGACGGCAAGGCCGATGTGATCGGCCTGCACTATCCCAACGAGTGGCCGGAGCAGCACCAGTGGCCCAACTGCGCCGACTGGATGGACCGGCCGCTGCCCAACAGCGGCGGCGGCTTCAACAACGGCCAGCCGTTCCTCTGGTCCAAACAGAAGCCGCTCTACATCGGCGAGTACCTGTGGATCCCCTCGAACAACCCGGATTGGTCGACCATCTTCCTGGGCGACGAAGCCTACCGCGACTACGACTGGGCCCGCTCCACCGCCAAGGCCATCTCGTGGGACATGCAGATCAGGGCCTACCGGCGCAACGGCGTCAGCGGGCATTCGCCGTGGACCGTCGTGGAACAGGGACCGCTGGATGAACGCAACGCCTGCTGGCTGGTCCATCGCGACGCTTATCGGCCGCTGGCGGCCTTCGCCCGCGAATGGGACCGGCGGTTCTACGCCGACCAGCCGGTCACGCGGCGCATCGACGTCTACAACGACACCATGGCGCCGGCCGACCTGACGCTGGTCTGCGGCTTCAGCGGCGGCGCGGCACAGCGGCGACCGCTCGGCGGGCTGCCGCCGGGCGGTCAGACGCTGGCCACGGTGCAACTGCCGCCACCAGCGGCCGGGCCGGGCGAGTTGCGCCTCGCGCTCGAAGCCGGCGGGCGGTCGCGGCCCAGAATCCAGCTATAGCCGAGGGTGCCGTCGGCCAGGCG
>CAZHGD010000114.1:0-24452 GCA_964531735.1 uncultured Fimbriimonadaceae bacterium
TCATGGTCTCAGGGCGTGGCCCGCCTCATGGGGACTACTCAGGGCAAGCTCTGGTCTGGTCTACAATCAGGTTCGTGCGGTATTAGCTTGCCCACCGGTGGCCACCGTGTGTTCTGGCCTTCGGCTCCGCCCACACCCGTGCCCGACACAACCGGCAGGACAGGCTCAGCCAGCAGGCAGTGGACCGGCGCCTATGTTGTCCAGTTCGGCCGTGATCAGGTCGATCACCTTGTGCCGGGACTGCTCGGGCCTCCAGTCGAGGGCGGCAAGCAAGCCGGAGAACTCCTCATCGAACTCACTGATCTGGGCTCGGACAGTCGGTGCGTGCCGGGTGAAGATCGTCTGCTGGTACCCAGTACCGAACCGGCTATAGGCCGCTTGGGCCAGGAACAGGTCGCCCACGAGCGTGACGTTCCGGCGACCAACTCCCCGGTGCGTGACGATCTGGCATCGGTCGTCTGCAATGCCCTCGAGGAACGCCCGTAGCACACGCAGGCGGCTCTGGCGCCCCGTGGGCCCATAGCGCCTGAAGGGGTAGGAGATGTCGACGATCAGCCGACAGCCCTCCGCGGCAGCATGGGCCATGAGCGCCAGACGCTCGTCGCGCAGACACCGGTAGTAGCTCAGCTCCCTGGTTGTGCCGTGGTAGCTGGCCTCCCAGACGGGATCGTCGGGCAGAGCGTCCGGGATGTGGAAAGACGACAGGCCGCCCTTCTGTCGGACGGTACCAAGCCGCTGCATGCTCACCGCTGCATTCGCGTAGCCGGCCATCAGCACAGCGCGGGCGCGGCTGTCACTGGCGCACTCGTACAGCGGCGGCCGGTCCCGGACTGCCTGCTCAACAACCGCCTCGAGCTGAGCGCGTGGGAAGGCAGCCCTCAGGTCGGGCGCTTGCGGATCGAGGCGGATACCCAGGATGGCCTCGACAATGCCGCGCGGCGGCAGTTCGCCGGTGCTCAGCACCACCGGCACGACCGGCACGTTCAGGGCACTGGCGCAGCCGATCTCCTGATGCACCCAGGCGCATTTGGACGGCTCCGGCGTGAGCAATGGCAGGAACACGTGGGCGTGCGCGATGGCGGTCCTGACCTGCTCCCAGACCGGCATGCCAACGCAGAAGTCCTGGTCCCAGATGGGGTCCAGGCCGTTGTCGCGCAGTGCCTGCACGATCCGGCCGGCGATCGCGGACTCGCTGTGCGAGTAGCTGACAAACACCCTGAGTGAACACACATCGCTTCTCTGACCAACTGTCTCTCGAATCTTAGTGTAGTCACTCCGCGCTCACCGTGCTACTCCGTTATCGGGTGTAGCTGTCAAGCGGCCATCCACTCCATGGAGGTGCTGGGCGCGCCACGGCCAACCACCCGCACGCCGCGCCGCCGCCGGAGGTGTCTCCCATGGCCAAGGTCTACGTCCTCTTCTCGGTCCACACTGAGGATTGCATCAACCCCGTCACCGACGATGTGCCGTTGCGGCTGGCCGACGTCGCCAACCAGCATGGCTGTCAACTCGTGCCGAAGGTCACCACCGACAAGCTGCGCGCCTTGCGCCGCAACGGTCGCGACGATGTCGTCGCCGCGCTGAAGACGCAGGACGTCGGCTTCCACATGACCAACCACAGCTTCCCGCCGACCGTGCCCGTCTACACACAGGCCATGGGCTGGGACGAAGGCGTGCGCGAGTACGAGCGCGTCGAACGGGCCGGCTATGCCGAGTGGTGCGACACCTTCGGCGGACCAGCGCCCACCTACGCGCAGGGCACCGCGACCCCGTTCGCGTTCCCGGTCCTGCGGCGGTGGGGCATTGCCACCTACACCTGTTCGAGCTGCGTCAGCCTGGACGGCCGGCCGCACCACTACCAGGGCCTGCTCAAGCAGGACTGGGGCCCGCCGAACGGCTTCCACCTCGGCTATCGCATCACCGACGACGGGCTGGCCCCGCAGCTCGCTGCCGAGTTCGATGCGGTGTACGAGCCGCTGCAGCGGACCGGCGGCGGGCTGGTCAGCATCTCGTCGCACGAATGCGAGTGGGCGGCCCACGAGTTCTGGGACGAGAACTTCCGCCAAGGGCGGCTGGTGCTGCCGGCCGACTTCCGCGCGGCGCGGCTGAAGACGCCCGCCGAGACCGAGCGCGGCTACGCCAACCTGGCGGCACTGATTGAGCACATCCAGGCTCAACCCGACACCGAGATCATCTCGTCGCGCCGGCTGCACGAGCTGTACCGCGACCGGTTGGCGGGCGAGGACCTGGAGATTGGCGAGGTGGTCGCGCTGGCCCGGGCCGCCACCGACGAGATCACCTGGCAGCCGTTGCGCGGTCAGCACGTCTCGGCGGCCGAGACCTTCGGGCTGGTGGTCACGGCGCTGAGCGACTGGTTCGCCAGCGGCCGGCTGCCCGAGACGGTGCCGCTGCGGTTCCTCGGCGGACCACCACGGCCGAGCGTGACCGCCCGGCCGGTGGCGCCACTCGACGCGGCGGTGCTGGCGCACGTGCTGGCCGACGTGCGCGACTACCTGGACTGGTGGGAGCGCGTGCCGGCCGAAGCCTGGCGTGGCAACCAGGCCATCGCGCCGGCCGATCTGCTGGCCACGCTGGCGCACGCGCTGGTCGCGCTGGCCGAGCACGGCGCACTGCCCGCGTCGCTGCCCATCGCCACCGGCCGGGTCACCTGCTGGCGCCACGCGCCCGAGGCCGCCGGCGTCAGCACCTGGCCGAGCTTCCCGGAGGACTTCGCGGACCACCACGGCGTGGCCATGGCGCGACTGCAGTGCTGGACGCTGAAGCCGGCGACCCTCGGTTAGGCGCCGGCTCCAGCGTCACCAGCGGGCGACAGGCCGCGCTACAGCACGAACTCGGGCACGTCCACCGGTGCGCCGCGCTGCTGGCGCGACACCTCGGTCATCAGTCCGGCCGCGGTCAGGTTGAGGGCGTCCACCACGTCCACCGGCGGTTTCGTGTCGTCGATGATGGACCGTGCGAACTCCTCCAGCATCAACGGCGCGCCGCCGTCGTAGCTATCGTTGACCGCCTCGGCGGGCAGGTTCTTCCAGCCGTCCGGCAGGTAGTCGGCGTAGTTCCAAAGGCTTTCCCACTGGCCGCGCTCGGTGCGGCCGTGGACATGGATACGATGCTCCTCGCCCGGCGCCCGCGGCCCTTCGTAAGCGGCGCCCGTGCCCTGCAGGCCGTAGTAGGTGTAGTTGTTCGGCCGGTCGCTGAAGAAGTCGAGCCGAATGCGGATCTGCCGGCCGCTGACGGTCTCCAGCAGCACCGTGCAGGTGTCGTCGGCCAGCACCCAGTCGACGTGATGCTGGCCCGAACCCATGCAGATGACGGTCTTGATGCGCTCGCCGAACAGGTCGTAGAGCGGGCCGAGGTCATGCGTCATGTAGTGGTGACCCAACCGCATGGCCAGTTCGGCCGTCCGCCAGTTGTACGCCTGGTCCGGGTGGACCAGGCAGCCCTTCAGGTCCTGCACCTGCTCGGACTCGCCGTAGTACAACTCGCCGAACAGGCCGGCCTGCACCATGCCCTTGACCACGGACCACGGCCGGTACCAGTTGTAGTTCTCGGCCATCATGTACTTGCGGCCCGAGTCGCGCACGGCCTCCAGCAGCGCCCAGCACTGCTCCAGACTGGTCGCCGCCGTCACTTCGGAGAGGACGTGCTTGCCGGCCTGCAACGCCTGGATGGAGTGCTCCACATGGAGCGGCATCGGTGAAGCCACCACCACGGCGTCCACGTCGGAGTCGAGCAATGCGGCATAGCTGCTGTAGCCGTTCGGCACGCCGGTCGCGGCCAGCGAGGCGTTGAGACGCGCCTCGTCGCCATCGCACATGGCCACCAACTCGGCACTCGGCACATAGCGCAACGACCGCGCCAGACTGCCGCCGCGGCCGGCGCCCAACACACCGATCTTGACCTTGTCCATCTGTTGCTCTCACGTCACCGGCGCACGGTTCGCCCTCGCCGCAACACGTCCTGCCCGGCCCGGATTGGGGAAGGGAAACCATCCGAAGGCACCAACCGGTCACCTAACGTGGACCGCACACGTGTTGGTAGCAGTGACTATGGCAGCGGGAAATCGAAGCGTACTGGTCATCATCGACAGCCGGCAGGCCGCCGCGCGGCGCGGCGCCGACCAGACCATCTTCGCCGCCCTGGACCACTTCGGCGTGGCCTGGGAAGTGCTGGACGGCGGCGACTACATGGGCGCGATTCCGGCCTACGTCGCGCCGCGAGCGCTGTATGTCGTGGCGCACGACGGCGCCGCCGCCTGGCTCAAACCGGAGGTGGCCGGCGCCATCGCCACGGCGGTGACGGACGGCGCCGGCCTGGTCAGCTTCGACCGCGACCACGGCAACTGGCCGCAGGCCCTGCGTGACCTGCTGCCCGCCGAGACGGGCCAGGCCCGTACCGCCTCGTTCCGGTTCGCCGACCAGCCGCGGTTCATCACCAGCGGCCATGCCGGCGCCGAGGAGCTGACCACCGAGGCCGAGATCGCGGTGCTCACCCTACCCCGCGACGACCGCTGGCAGCCGCTCCTGACCGACGCCGATGGCCGGCCGGTCATCGCCTGCGGTGCCGCCGGCCAGGGCCGCGTGGTGGTGTTCGGCACTGGCGCGGAGCTATACGCGGAGGGCGTCTACGGCCATGTCCGCGGCATCGACGGCCTGATGTGGCGGTCGCTGGTCTGGGCCGCGGCGAAGCCGTTCCCGATGCGCTGCCTGCCGCCGTATGTCACGGCGCGCATGGACGACTGCAACGGCACCTACAACGCGTTCGCCTATGTCGACGTGATGAACCGCTTCGGCTTCGGGCCGAACCTCGGCTTGTTCATCGACGAGATGGGCCCGACCGACTGGGCCGCCGCGAAGCGGCTGTTCGATGCGGGCGGTGCCGACTTCTCGATGCACGCCTTCCGCGATGACTTCTACATGGCGCGCCAGGACTACCGGCCGTATGCCGTGCTGGCCGACAAGCCCGACCTGTCTGAGGGTGGCACGAAGACGCTCTTCGAGGGGCTCTCGCTCGACCACGAGACCGGACTCGACCTGCCCGCGGCCACCGTGCAGCGCAACTTCGAGCGCCTGGACGAGGCCTTCGCGCGCGCGGGCATCCGGCACAGCCGCGTGCTCAACGCGCACTTCGGCGAAGTGGGCTGGTCCGCCGTGCCGGGCTTCCTCCAGCGCGGCGTGGACATGCCGTGCAACAACTCGGCGCTGGGCCAGCTATACAGCAACCAGCCGGTCTGGCGGCCGCGGCCCTATGGCATTCGCGGTGCCACGGGGCGGCACGGGTTGACCATCGACCGGTGCCCGCAGCACCCGGGCATGACGTTCATCAGCATGACCGTCTCGCACGTGGGCCGGACCCACATGGCCACCGACATCCTCAGCGGACGGGTGCCGTTCCTCGGTGAGTCCGAGCACCCGAAGCTCGCCGAGGCGGCGCAGGCGGCCGGCGACAACATCAAGATCGGGCTCGACGCGCTGGCCTTTGGCCTGTTGTTCACGCACGAGGAGCGCATCAACGCCATCAGCCTGGACGACTGGGAGACCATCGTCACCTCGGCGATGCGCCAACTCGACGGCTGGGACGTCGAGTACGCCGAACGCGAGACGGTCGGCGTCATCTGCAAGCGGCTGCTCGACTCGCGGCTGGTGCGCGCCAACCTGACCGACCGCGGCCTGCTCTGCGAGGTGTGCGGCCAGACCGACGGACCGTCGCCGTTGACCATCTGGGACAACGAGGGCGACGGCTGCGTGCGGCGCCAGGTGGACGTGGAGCCGGTGGAGGGTTACGCCGCCGTCACCGTCTGAGCGGTGCGACGGACGCGAGGGAGAGATGGTATGAGTACCCGGATCAAGCTGGGTTGGGCACAGCGCGACGTCACGCCGAACCGGCCGGTGTCGCTCCGTGGGCAGTTCAACCTGCGCATCGCCACGCGGGTCAACGACCCGCTGACGCTGACCGCGCTGGCGATCGACAGCGGCGATGACCAGGCGATCATCGTGTCGCTGGACTCCTGCGCGGTGGACAAGGAAGTGCTCTGCCGCGCCCGCGAAGCACTGGGTGAGCAGTTGCCGGACTTCGACCCGCGCAAGCTGATCATCAGTGCCACGCACACCCACACGGCGCCGTTCGGCGGCGAGAGCGCCGGGCTGCAGAAAGACGCCGACTATGTGGCGGCGCTGCGCGAGCGCTATCCCGACTACCTGCCGGTGGCCGAATACAGCGTGGTGCTGACTGACGCGGTGATCGCCGCCGCCCGCGAGGCCTGGCAGCAGCGCGCCGAGGGTTCGCTCGGTTGGGGCTATGCCTATGCCGTGGTCGGCGAGAACCGACGGGTGCGCTACTTCGACGACCGTGCGGTCATGTACGGCAGCACCGCGGCGGCCGACTTCTCGCACATCGAGGGCCATGTCGACCACAGCGTCAACCTGCTGTTCACCTACGACGCGGCGCAGCGGCTGACCGGTGTGCTGGTCAACCTGGCCTGCCCGTCGCAGGCCAGCGAGAGCGGCCAGGACTACGTCTCGGCCGACTTCTGGCACGATACGCGCGAGGAACTGCGCCGCCGGCACGGCGAGACGCTGTTCGTCCTGCCGCAGTGCTCCGCCGCCGGCGACCAGAGCCCGCATCGCCAGATCGCCGCCCGAGCCGAAGCGCGCATGTTGCAGCTCAAGTATGGCGAGGGTGTCGGCCGGCCGCTCAACGCGGCGCTCCGCCGCGACATCGCCCGCCGCATCGCCGACGCCGTGGACGATGCCGAACCGGCCGTGCGCGGCGACCGGCGCGACCAGGTGGTCTGCCGCCACGTCTACCGCGACCTCGACCTGCCGCACTGGAACGTCACCGAAGCGGAGTTCGTGGCGCTGCAAGACGAGATCGCCGCGCTGGACCGGCAACTGGCCGACCTCGGCGACAGCGATCCGCTCGGCTCGCCGGTGACCGCGACGCGCTGTCGCCGGGCCTGGTGCGAGCGGGCCGTCGCGCGGTACCACAACCCGCCGGCCTGCCTGCCGGTCGACGTCAACGTCATCCGCCTCGGCGACATCGCCTTCGTCACCGCGCCGTTCGAGTACTACCTCGACTTTGGTGACCGCATCAAGGGCCGCTCGCCGGCCCTGCAGACGTTCATCGTGCAACTGGCCGGATCGCGCTTCGGCGGCGGTTCCTACCTGGCCACGGAGCGCGCGGCGGCCGGCCTGAGCTATGGCGCCGTGCCGGCCAGTTGCCGCGTCTCG
Source organism: uncultured Fimbriimonadaceae bacterium (assembly GCA_964531735.1). Taxonomy (GTDB): domain Bacteria; phylum Armatimonadota; class UBA10988; order UBA10988; family UBA10988; genus CAZHGD01. Next base: position 7,248 of record CAZHGD010000114.1, read on the forward strand.
CCAGCCGGCGGGCAGGTGATCGTCGACGCCGTGCTCGAGACGATGGGCGAGCTGTTCGCCGCCGACTGAGCCCCGTCAGGCCGCCACCCTCGCCGGCCCACGCCTGACGAGGGTGGCGGCCTGGCTCAGTAGCTCTCGACCGGCCGCTCGTCGGCGATCGTGGCCATGGCGGCGAACCACAGCCTGCCCGACACCCGCGCCGAAGGCGCGCCCAGCCCCGACCACCCCCGTAGGGGCGCCGCTTGCTGCGCCCCACGAAACCCGACCCGCCCGTGCCTTCAGCGAAGCGGCCGTCCAGGCCGCGGCGTCGCGCGTGCGCTCCGACCAGGCCGTCGCCGCCAGCGACTGGCAGGCGAGCATGTCCGGCCACCTGCAGGCCGCGCTGACCAACCTGCTGCGCCAGGTCGATGCCGCCGGCGGCGACCCCGAGCGGCTGTCCGCGGTGGCCGTGCCGGCCGAGCTGACGCAGCGTTGGTCGGCGGCCATCGGCGATTGGCTGGGGCAGGCCTGGTCGGCGGCGGCGCAGACGGCCGCCACCGAGTTCGGCGTCGCGCCGCAGGCGCCCACAGCGGCGCTCAGCGCGCGTGCGGCGGTCCTGGCCGACCACCTGGCCGAGTCGGCCCGGTTCGAGGTCGTCGGCGCCGCCCTGCGCGGCGACACGCTCGACCAGCTCGCGGCGCGCTACGGTGACCTGGTCGGCCGGCGGCTGACCACCGACCTGACGGCGGCGGCCCAGGATATCGCCGGCGAGATCGGCAATGGCTGACACCGACCTGCCCGAGCGTCTGCAACTGGCCGGCTCCATCACCATCGCGGAGCTGACCAACGAGGTGCGGCTGTCGGCTGCCAAGCAGTCGGGCACGGAGCGGGTGGCCTTCACCGGCAGCGGCGACGGCTGCCCCGCCTGCGCCGCGCTGAACGGCAAGATCTTCCGGGTCACCAGCGCCGAGGTCAGCGTCTACAGCCCGCCGATCCACATCAACTGCTACCACTACTGGGCCGCCGTCGATGACGACGAAGTCGGTGCCGAGGACCTGTTCGACCCGAACGACCAGGTGCTGGTCGACCTGGTCCGCGAGCACGCGCACTTCGTAGTGGACGACACCAAATACGTGGAGCTCCGCGTGACGGCGCCGCCGGCCGGCCCGGACTTCACCTTCCGGCGCGGCAAGGCCGGCGAACGCGGCACCATCGAGTACCACCGCCCGACGCAGCGGCCGGCGGGCCTCGATCCCGGCGTGCGGGAGACGGGCGTGTTGGAGCCGGGTAAGGGGTGGGCGGCGGTGGACGAACGTCCGCCGCTGAACCGGCCGGCCAGTAACGAACCGATCCGTCGCTCCTTGACCGCCGAACAACGAGCCCGCACGGCGGCCGTTGAGCAGCGCGCCAGCGAGCTTTGGCCCGACACGGCGATTGACCTGTCGAGTATGCATCCCGACGTGGCCGAGCGCGTCGTCAACGAGCTGGAGCGCCTGTCTGGCCAATGGCCGGAGGTGATGACCAACCTGGCCGAGCTACGGGCCGCCGACCTGCCCACCGCGTTCGGCTCCTGTGATGCCTCCGGAACGATCATCAAGATCAGCTCGCGAGGGTCCGCGGCAGCCGGCGAACTGGAGGCCGACCTGTTGGAGTCTGGGACAATAGGTGGCGAACCACATGGGTTGGCCTGCATTGAGGGCACTGTTGCGGAGGAGTTCGGGCACGCGCTCTGCCAACAGGCGTTGAGCGGGTTCTCGACGCCGGAGGTGGTGCTCGCCACGGACCGGTGGATGGAGGCCCACCCCCAAGCCGCCGAACTCAGTAAGCGCGCGACCGCCCTCTACTCGAAGGCCGCGGCACCGGGCGAGACGTTCGCCATCGCGTTCGCCGCCCATGAGCATGTTCCCGCGGCCCAATGGCCGCCGACCTCCGGTTCCGCGACCAGCGTGGTCAGCGAACTTGGCGAATTTCTTGTGGAACTCAGGCGCCTGTTTGGGCGATAATGGTGGCAAGGAAGGTTGCTGGCATGGAGCGACGCTGCGCGCCGATGTGCTGGATCTGTCGGCACTACGACGATTCTGCCGGCGTCATGGCTTGCGCCGCCTTCCCTGAGGGCATCCCGCAGCCCATCATCGACTTCGAATTTGACCACCGCGAGCCGCACCCGGACGACAACGGCGTCCAGTTCGAGCCGCTTCCTGACTGCACCTCGGCGAGGCTAGCCGCAATACTCCGCCCCTTCGAGCTGATGAAGTCGTAGCATGCCTCCCGTCCCCGCCCAGCTCCGCTTCCGGGTCACCATCGACGGTGAGGCGCAGCTCTCGCGGCGCGTCTACGGCCTGATGGAGCGGCTGTCCGACCTCACCCCGCTGTGGACGAAGATCGTCGCCGACTGGAAGGCCACCCAAGCCAAGCTCTTCGCCGCCGAAGGCGCGTTCGAGGGCCAGGAGCGCTGGGCGCCGCTGTCCGAGCGCTATGCGCGTTGGAAGGCGCGGCACTACTCGGGCAGCACCCTCCTCATTCGCGACGGCCGGCTCTACCGCGCCACCACCAACCCCGAGGTGCAGATGGCGCCGACCAGCTTGACGCTGACCATCGACAACGCCTACGCCATCTACCACCAGAGCGGCCGCGCGCGCACCAGCCACTTGCCGCGCCGCGCCTTCGCCAGCCTGACCGCCGGCCAGAAGCGCCGTTGGTAAGCGTTCTGCGCAGTCGCCTGGCGGTCGGCGAAGCCTTGACAGGCTCCGACGCTGTGCCAGACTGCCTCCATGACCGATCCCGCTCTGTCTGGCCACTGGGGGGCCTATCTGCTGCCGTTTGCCATCCTCTTCCTGGCGGCGCTGGTGCAAGGCGTCACCGGGTTTGCCTTCGGTATCCTGTCGATGGCGGCACTGACACTGCTGTGGCAGCCGCAGCCGGCCAACGTGGTGGTCACCTTGCTGACCGTGTTCTCCACGCTGGGCACGCTGTACAGTGTGCGCGAGGGCATGCGCTGGCTGCGGCTGCGGCCGCTGCTGGTGGGTATCGCGCTGGGCATGCCACTGGGCACGTGGGTCATGGTCTTTCCCGGCAGCGGGCAACCGCTGCGGCTCCTGGTGGCGGTGGCCTGCGTGCTGGTCGCCGTCCAGAACTGGCGGCCGCTGACCGAGGACGCGGCGAACCGTGGCACGCCGCGCTGGCTGGCCCTCGCCGCGGGGCTGGCGTCCGGCTTCTTCAGCGGCTCGGTCAGCTCCGGTGGCCCGCCCATCCTGTGGTACGTGTACCGCCAGCCCTGGAGCCGCGAAGAACTCAAGGCGACGTGTCTGGCCATCTTCTTCGTCGCCACGGCCTACAAGATCGTGTTCTGGCTGTCGCTGGGTCTGAGCGGTCTGGCCGCCAACCTGATCACCGCGTCGCGGCTGGGCATGGCGGCCTGCCTGCTGCCGGCGGTGGTGCTCGGCACGCTGGCGGGCGTGCGGCTGTTCAGCCTGGTCGACCGCGACCGGCTGCGCCGCCTGGTGTGCGTGCTGCTCCTGGTCATGGCCGCGGCGATTGTCGCCACGTTGTAGCGCGGCGCCCGAGCCGGCCACCAGGAGGGACCGCCCCACCCGCGCCGAAACCTGCGTCCAGGAGCCACTCATGGTCGTCTGGCGCTGTGTGTTGTTGGTGCTGCTCGCCATCGCCGCCTCGGGTGCGGCCGAACCCGGGCTGATGGGCTACTGGCCGTTCGACGGTGACCTGACGGATGCGTCGCGGCACGGCCACGACGCCAAGGCCGCCAAGGCGCAGTTCGCCGCAGGGCAACAGGGCCAGTCGCTCGATCCGCAGACCCGTGGCGTGGAGGTGGCCGACCATGTCGACCTGCGCCTGGCCCCGGGACTGACCATCGACACCTGGGCCTACTTCGACCGGCGGCCGAGCGGCTGTGAGGTCCTGGTCACCAAGGACAAGGAGTATCTGCTCCGCGTCGATCCGCCGCACGAGGGCGGGATGTTCTCGTTCTTCGTGTACCTGGCCGGCTGGGAGCCGCGCGTGCACGGCCCGGTGCCCGAGCCCGGCCGGTGGTACCACCTGGTGGCCACTTGGGACGGCGTGCGCACCGCGCTGACGGTGAACGGCGAGACCAGCAGCACGAACCGGCCCGGTACCGCGGCGGGCACCAAGAACCCGCTACAGATCGGCCTCGGCGCGGCGCGAATGGACGACGTCCGGCTGCTCAACCCGGCGCTCGCGCGCTCCCGCGAGCTGACCGCCATCGCCGACCAGGTGCCGGCGACGCAGCGCACCGACCGCAAGGACTTCTTCGCCGCCAGCCGCGCGAGCTGGGTGACCACCAGCGGCGGCGCGATCGCGGGCCGAGAGCCCGACGTGCAGGCACGGCTGTCCGGCTCGGCGGCGGTGGTCCAGCCGGCGCTGAACGTCGACCTGACCGGCACGCGCTGGATATCGGCCGATGTCGACGCGCCCGGCGCCACCGTCGCCCACCTGCTCTACCAGACCGACCAGGGCACCGGTGTGGTGGTGGTGCCGGTCTGGCCGCGCGGACGGACCATGCTGGCCGACATGTCGGGCGAGACGGCCTGGGCCGGGCGGCTCAAGCTGCTGGCCCTGGCCTTCCCCGACGGCCGCGAGCGCACGGTCAAGCTCGGCGGCGTCTGGATCGGCAACCGACCGCTGGGCAGCCCCTACCTCTACTTCCGCAACCTGTCGCCCGGCCGCGCGGCGCTGCGCGCCGGGCGCGAGGAGACCGTGCTGGCCACGGTGCGCAACCTGGGCGCGACCGCGTCGGCCATCTCGGCGAAGATTGAGGCGCCGGCCGGCGTCGAGCTGCTCGACGGCGCGGCTCGGCAGCTCGGCGAACTGGACTACGAAGGGGTCCAGATGGCCAGTTGGCGGATCCGCGCGCCGCAGCCCGGCACCTACACCGTGCGCGTACGACTGGAGGCGCCCGGCGCGGTGCCGGCCGAGCAAGCGCTGCCGCTGACCATCACGCCGGCGCTGAACCTGCCGCGGGCCGACTACGTGCCGCCGCCGAAGCCGGTCAAGACCGACCTGCTGACGCTGATGCACTACTGCCCGTTGTGGAAAGAGGGCACGCACTACGGCTGGGGCAAGATCGAGCCCTGGCCCGAGCGCCGGCCGGCCATCGGCTGGTACGACGAGGGCACGCCCGAAGTGGCCGACTGGCACATCAAGTACGCGCTCGAGCACGGCGTGCAGGGCTTCATCTACTGCTGGTACCGCGCCAACTATGAGCCGAAGATTAGCCTGCACATCGGCCACGCGCTCGAAGACGGCATGTTGCACGCGCGCTACCTGAACCAGTTCAAGTTCACCATCATGTGGGAGAACGGCTGCGCCTGCGGCGTCAAAGACCGCGCCGACCTGATGAACAACGTCTTCCCCTACTGGATGCGCAACTACTTCAAGAACCCCTCGTACGTCAAGATCGACAACAAACCGCTGCTCTACATCTGGGTGCCGTCCATCGTCTCGCGCAACCTGGGCGACGAGGCGCAGGTCAAAGCCGCGTTCGACGAGATGCGCGCCGCCTGCCGCAAGGAAGGCTTCGACGGGCTCTACATCGTCGGCTGCGTGGCCGATGCCAACCGCGCCACGCTCGAGCGCATGGCGCGCGAGGGCTGGGACGCCAGTTCGGCCTATGGCGTCTCCGGGCCGACCACGGTGCCGCCGGGCCGCGATCCCGAAGGCGTGGCCGTGATCGACCACCGCACCACCCTCCTCGGCCAGGAGACCACCTGGAAGGCCAAGAAGGCCGTCGGCGCGCTGCCCGACATTCCGACCATCATGATGGGCTGGGACCCGCGGCCGTGGCACGGCGACCGCACCACCTCCTACCAGGGCCCGGCGCGGCCGGAGCACTACCGCGAGGCCTGTCGGCGCGCCCGGCAGTTGATCGAAGCGACGCCCGGCCACGGCCTCGACCGGCGCGTGGTGGTCTTCGACAACTGGAACGAGTTCGGCGAAGGCCACTACCTGGAGCCCAACTCCGGCTTCGGCTTCTCCTTCCTCGACGCCATCCGTGAGGTGTTCAGCAAGGACACCGGCCCGCACCAGGACATCACGCCCGAGGACGTCGGCCTGCCGATGCCCGAACGGCGCTACCTGAAGCGGCGCGAGCTGCTCGGCGGCCTGCCCGACCGCCCGCGGAAGGTCGTCGACCACGTCATCGGCTGGTGGCGCTTCGACGACGTCGACGAACAGGTCAGTCCGGACTCGTCCGCGACCGGTCTGCACGGGCTGAAGACCGGCGTGGTCACGGCCCCGGGACGCCGCGGCCGGGCGCTCCTCTGCCAGGGCGGCGACGTCAGCGTCGCCGCGCACAAGCTTCTCTGGCCGCAGGAGGGCCTGAGCCTCGAGCTCTGGGCCCGCACCGACGTGCCGAAGCAGTCGGACCGCTGGATGATCAACACCGTCGGCGCCTCGACCACCGGCTACCGGCTCGGCCTGTCTGACGGGCACCTGTCGTTCCAGATCCCGAAGACCGAGTGGAGCCATTATCTCAGCGCGCCGGCGCCACTGCCGTTGGGTCGCTGGGTCCACATCGTGGCCACCTACGACAACCGGACGATGCGGCTGTATCAGGACGGCCAACTGGTGGCCTCGCGCGAACGCGGCGGCGCGGTCCGCGCCTCGAACAGCAACCTCTGCCTGGGCAGCTACGGCACGGGGCACCCGCGCGCGTTCTTCCAGGGCCTAATCGACGAGGTGCGCCTGCTGGACCGGGCGCTGAGCGCCGACGAGGTGGCGGCGCGCGCCAAGGCCGGCGATTGAGCCACCCCGGAATCACGCGGCCCGGCGCTTCACTCGCGCCGGGCCGCGTGGTAGAATGGGCGCCGTAGTGCGGTAGGACTCTGCCGGTGGGGTCGCGACCGGCGGGAGTGATGCGGCCATGTTCAATCGGGACCTCGGGATCGACCTCGGCACGGCCAACGTTCTCGTCTACGTGCGCCGCAAGGGGATCGTGCTGCGCGAGCCCAGCGTGGTCGCTGTGCAGCGCAAGACCAACCGCATTCTGGCCGTCGGCAGCGAGGCGCAGAAGATGCTCGGGCGCACGCCCGGCGACATCGTGGCGATGCGGCCGATGCGCGGTGGGGTCATCGCCGATTACTCGGTCACCAAGGACATGCTGCGCTACTTCATCTCGCGCATCTGCGGCCGGCGACCGTTCCTGAAGCCCACGCTGGTGGTCTGCGTGCCGACCGGCGGCACCAGCGTCGAGCGTCGCAGTGTGCTCGAAGCCGCTTACGAAGCCGGCGCGCGCCGCGCCATCCTGATCGACGAGCCGTTGGCGGCGGCAATTGGCGCTGGTCTGCCCATCCAGGATGCCGGCGGCAACATGGTGGTCGACATCGGCGGCGGCACCACCGACGTGGCGGTCATCTCGCTGGGCAGCATGGTGGTGGCCGACAGCGTGCGCATCGCCGGCAACCGCATGGACGAGTGCATCACGCGCCACATCAAGCGCGACTACAACCTGATGATTGGCGAGCGCAGCGCCGAGGAGATCAAGATCAGGGTCGGCTCGGCCTACGCGCGCGAGCCCGAAAACGAGATTGAGGTGCGCGGGCGGGACCTGGTCGCCGGGCTGCCGAAGACCATCACCGTCTCGAGCAAGGAGATCCGCGAGGCCTTGCGCGAGCCGGTCACGGCCATCGTCGACCGCGTCAAGCACGTGCTGGAGCAGACGCCGCCCGAGTTGGCCTCGGACATCATCGAGCGCGGCATCACGCTCACCGGCGGCGGCGCCATTCTGCGGGGGCTGGACACGCTGATCGCCGAGCAGACGGGCATCCCGACGCGGATCGCCGATGACCCGCTCAGTTGCGTGGCCACCGGCACCGGCATGGTGCTGAACGAACTGAGCAACCTCACCCGCAAGGGCGTCGTGTCGACGTTGGGGCGGTTCTGACCGCCGGAGCGGTCATCGTGCACCTGCTGCTCGTCTGGGGTCTCCTGCTCGCGCCCGGTCAGCCGTCGGCGCTCTCGGCGCCCGTCTGGTGTGCTGGCGGCCGCCAGCTCGCTTGGGTCGCCGAGCTGGGCGGCGAGCGCGTTTGGATGCTCAGCACGCCCGGCCATCCCGAGCAACCGCCGGCCCCGCTGCAACTCACGCCGCCCGCGCGACCCGACCTGAGCTGGTGGAGCCCCACCGGCGCGCACCTCGCCTACCTGGCCGACACCCGCGACGGCCGCCTGCTCTATGTGGCCACGCCACCGGCAGTTGACGGCAAGCCGTTCGCCAAGGTCGGGCGGGTGCAGCCACACGTGCTGGCCTGGTCACCCGACGGTACGCGCCTTGCCTTCAGCCGCGTGGCCGACGAGGGCTCGCAGACACCTTACGAGATCTTCGCGGGCACGGTCGACGGCGCGGCGCCGGTCCGGGTGGCCGTGCCGGCGGCCCCGCGCGGGCTGGTCTGGTCGCCCAGCAACGACGCCTTCGCGTATGCGGCCCAGGGCCGCCGGGCGAACAACCTGTTCGTGGTCATCCCCGCGCGACACGCCGCCGTGTCGCTCAGCAACTACCTCGATGTCCTGCCGCAATCGATGTCGTGGGCGCCGGACGGCCGACGTCTGCTGTTCGCCGGCTCGGGTGACCTCAACCAGGGTGCCCGGCTGTTCATCATCCGCCGCGACGGTCGCGACACCGCCGACCAGGTCCGCACCGCCGGCTACCAGAGCCACGCCCCGGCCGTCTGGAGCGCCGACGGGCGGCTGGTGGCCTGGATTGCCGGCCCGCTCTCGCGCCCGTCTCGCGGCAACCTGCTGCTGGGCCCGGGCGACAACGTCCATGCCGCGCGCCCGGCGCTCGCCGGCGGCGTGCCGTGCAGCCAGCCCGCCTTCTCGCCCGACAGCAAGTACCTGGCGTTCACCCGTTGGCCGGAGCGGCCCGAGGGGCGCACGCAGGTGATCCTGATGGTGCTGGCCGAGCCGCGCGCGTGCTTTGTCGTCTCCGGCGACGGCGCCGACGACACGCCCGTGTTCTCACCCGACAGCAAGCGCCTGGCCTACCTGCACGGGCCCGACGGGCGGCGGCAGGTGGCCGTGGTCGACGTCGCCGGCGTGATCGCCACCGGCAGCGTGGCCGAGCGCTGAACCGGCCGGCGCCGCTCAGTCGTCATCATCGCCGGTCGGCCGCACCAACCTTGGCACCCACTCGCCGGCGCGCCCTCGACGCCGGACCTCAGTTCAGCGACACGACCTGCACGTCATCGAACCATGCCACGTCCTGATCGGTCTGCTGGCCACCCATGCCGAGCAGCAGGACCAGGCGCCCCACGCCTTCGGGCACCGTCACCACCGCCTCGAGGTCACCCCAGTCGCCGCGTGGCGCCAGGCACGGCACGATCACGTCGCGCTCCTCCTGCGCCCACTTGTTCTCCGGCGTCTGCCAGCGCACCCGGAGCCAGCTACTCCCGGCGCCAGCCAGGCGGCGCTTGGCCCGGACCAGGTAGCGCTCGGTCGGCTTGACCGGATACGACTGGATGAAGCAGCCGTTGTTGACGCGCGCCGCCCGCGCCGAGCCCTTGCCGCCGGCACCGGCCTCGCGGTCCCAGGTGAACGCGCCCTTGGAGCTGTCGACCTGCCAGGTGCTCCAGCCGGCCGGCGCGCCGCCCGTCTTCCAGTCCACTTGGGCCCCTTCGAGACTGGCCGCCTTGTCCGAGCCGAAGTCGCCGTTGCGGGCGAGGTCGACGAGCTTGCCGGTGGCGCGCAGCGCGGCCAGGCGCGCGCGCCCGTAGTCGAGCGGGTCGCGCGCATACCGCAGCGCGTCCTCGCAACCCGGCAGGGCCTCGTTCCAGTCCGGCTTCTTCACGCTGCCGTTCGGCGTCGGCCACCAGCGGAACTGCTCGCCATAGACCCAGACGTACTCATCGGCGACGCGCAGCGCCGTGATGGCGTTCTCACGCAGGCGATCCACGCGCGTGCCACCGGGCAGCGCCGGGATCAGGTACGGGGGCTTCTCGTTCCAGTAGGCATCGAGGTACAGCCCGAAGCTCACCTGCACCTGCGCTCGGTACTTGGCCCGGTTCTCGGGCGAGACCAGGTTCTGGCAGCCGCCCTTGATCAGCAGCGCCGCCTCGAGGAACTGCGCGGTGCTCTGGTACATATAGGCGTTCTCGCAGCCGTCGATGATGGTTACGGTGGGCGGCACGGCGTCGAGCCAGCCGTCGACGAACGGCGGATAGAGCCCGTAGCCCGCAGCCTCCAGCGCCGGCCGCGGGTCGGGCCAGTTCACGGCCTGGGCGTTGATGACGTTCATGAAGTAGCAGAACACCGTGATGCCCGGGTACTCGGCGGCCACCGCGGCCATCACCTCGCGGCCGCGTTGCCTTGCCTTGGCGTAGTACTCCTCGAAGGTGTGCTGGCCATGGCCCGCCTGCTTGGCGTAGCCGAACTGCTGGAAGGGCTCGGTGTAGGCCTCGGGATCGAACAGCAGGCCCTTGGCGCCGCCCTGTTTGGCCACCCAGGCGGCGATGCGCCAGTGCTCGACCACGTTGGCCCAACCGGCATCGTCGAACCAGTCGACGTTGCCCGGGTTGGCGCCGACGATCACGAAGTTGTCGGTCAGCCGGCTGGACCGGGCCGCGCGCAGATCGTCCACGCAGTTGTTGAACCAGGCCCGCTCCCACTTGGCCGCGCCAAACGCTCCGCGCAGGTCACAGTGGCGCTTGTCATCGACACGACCGACGGCACCGACCACCACGCCGTCGAAGGGGCGCTGCTCCATCTGGGCCAGATTGGCCCGCAGTGTCTGCGTGTTGGGCTGGTCCCAGCCCGTCTCGATCAGCTTCTTCCGGACGCCGCCGGCCGTCTGGCCCATGGCCGTGGACACCAGCCACAGCATCGCCAGCAGACCGACGAGCGATCGCGACCCCGAACCGTTCACCATACCGGTCTCCGGCGCGGTGGTTCGCGCCGGCAACCGGCAGTCCTGCCGAGGTGCCTACGGCGTCACCCAGTAGGTGCTGGCGTTGGCCGGGTCGGCGATCACGCTCCGGCTGATGGACTTGACATGCCCGTCGCAGAACGCCGTGTTGACCTGACCGCTCGGAACGCTCACCCCGCCGGCGGTGATGTTGCCGGGACTGTTGTGGCGCCCGGAGATCTGGCCCCAGTAACCGCCGCCGGTGGCCGCGATGCCCGGATCGTAGATCGTGATGTAGGACATCGCCTCGCAGAACAGCACCTGCTCGGCCGGCCGCGTTTGGTAGGCCAGCGTGTCACCGCGCTTCGGTGGCCAGGCGCCGCCCTCTCCCGGACCCCAGTCCGAGAGGACGTAGTTGTAGTTGCCGCCGTAGTTGTCGGTCGTGAAGTTCTTCGAGGTGCTGCTCGGACACCACAGCACCTGCTGGCTCTTGACGTACGGGTCGGTCATCTGCTGCCAGTAGCGGCCGAGCGTGAAGTCGTAGTACGGCGGCAGAGTTTCGTCGTAGTCCTGGGCATACTGCATGAGGGCGAGGGCCATCTGCTTCTCATTGGAGGAACAGGACGACTGGCGCGCTTTCTCCCGGGCCTTCGCGAAGACCGGGAACAGAATGGCCGCCAGGATGGCGATGATGGCGATCACCACCAAGAGTTCGATGAGCGTGAACGCAATCCGGCGCTGGAACATCGGCGTCTCCTTGGCGCGAGCCGACACGCCGAATTGTGGCCCAGCGCGATGGACTGTGTCAACCACCGCTTGCCCGCCGCGGCACCAGCAGGTAGACTCGCGGTGTGTTCTGCCTCCCACGGTTCTGGCAACGACGGCACCTCGGTGCCTGGCTTGGCCTGCTGGTCTGCGGCGCGCCCGCGACCGCCCAACGCAACTACCCGTTCCTGTATGCCTTTCGGGCCGGTGAGACGCTGGTCTACGAGACGCGCTCGCAGAGCACCAACCGCGTCGAGGTCACCGCGGACGGGCAGGCGCGCCGCCGCCTCGAGGCCACCGTCGAGGTACTGGAGCGGAACGCGCTGCGCATCTCGGTGGTGCGCGAGGACGGCTCGGCTTGGCTGGCCTGGGGGCTCAAGCAGCTCAACCTGCGGCTGGGCTCGCCGCCGCAACCAGCGCTCGAAGTGACGGCGGCCGCCAACGGCGCGCGGGTCGTCGTGGGCGATCGCGCCTGGGCCGTCCCCGGGCCGGGCAGCAACGACGAGGTGCTGCCCGGACTGTCGGCGAGCGCGGCCGCCGGGCTTCTGGCGCCGGTCCGCCTGCTGCTCGGACACGACGGCCAGGTGCAGGCTCGCGATGGTCAGTACTGGTCCGAGCGATTGGCCCTGGTGCCCGCGCTGGCGGCCTGGGCCACGTGGCTACAACCGGGGGGCGCCGGCCTGCCGGAGCTGCCCGGTCGCGCGCTGGCCATCGGCGACGAGTGGAAGCAGGAACGCCTGGTTCCGCTGCCGCTCAGCCACGAGCGCTATCCGGTCGAGTTGGTCCATGCGCTGGCCGGCACCGAGGTGGTCGGGCCGCACCCGACCGTCCGCGTCGATATCGAGGCCAGCACCAGTCTCGACCCGCGCCCGATTGTCTTCGAGCCGCAGCCCGGTCAAGCGGTCCGGCTCCGACTGGAATCACTGCGTCATGACTTGAGTGGGCGCTTGCAGTTCGACTGCGAGCATGGTCGCCTGGTCGAACACAAGCTGGCCTGGCGGGTGAGCGCCACCGGGCGCGGCGACCAGCCGGCCGGCCTGGCCATCTCGTCGCTGGCCCAGGTGCAGTGCGCCACCGTGCTGATGAGCAGCGACTGAACCGGGCGACCGGCGGTTGCCCAGCGGCTGCCACCGCCGCCACCGGAGCGGTGTCATACCACGGTAACCAGCGCGGACGCCGCGTGAGGCATCATGCTTTGCAACAGGATGGACGGACAGCCTCGAAACATGGGCTGGTGTGGTATATGCACTGCGAGTCGCGCGTGTGGTTGGCGCGTGGCGGGAGTCACTCTGATGGCAACGGCCCGGCGGAGACGGCAGCACGGCAACGCGATCGCGGAGATGGCACTGGCCCTGCCGGTGTTCCTGCTGCTGGTGTTCGGCATCTTCACCCTCGGCACGGTCTACAACCACCAGATGGCGCTCAACACCGCCGCGCGCGACGGCGCGCGCCTGGCCGCGGTCGGCCAGACCGACGCCACGGTCATCCACCAAGTCAAGGCGATCACCCCGAACCTGAACCACGATGCGTCGCGCTTCGGTGTGGCCATCAGCCGCAGCGCGAAGAGTGTCACGGTGATCGTCGAATACAAGGAAAAGGTGGTCGGACTACCACCGCTGACCACTTTCTTCAACAACCGCAAGTTGACAGCTTACGCGGAACACTACTATGAGACCGACTTCGTTCAGCGTTGAGCGGGACGCCGGGACGCACGCCATGAGCAAGCTTCGAAGACAGTCTGCGGAATCGGGCCAGACGCTCGTGCTGCTGGCTCTGTTGCTGGGTATCCTGATGATTGTCGCGGCGCTGGTGATCGACATCGGCTCGCACCATCGCGTCCGCACCGAGACGCACTACGTCTGCGATGCCGGCGCCTTGGCCGGCGTGGCCGAGTTGCTGCAGAACCACAGCCCGACCTCGGCTCGCGCTCGCGCGCTGGACGTCTGCAAGAAGAACGGCTACGAGGTGGGCAAGAACAGCGTCACGTCCATCGAGGCCGTCGCGTTCAACCACCGCGCCTGGCCTGATGAGGATCCCACGCAGATCGACGTGGCCGACTCGGACCGCTACCGCGTGACCATCAGCCGCGAGCTGCCGTACTTCATCGCCAACGTCATCGGCTTCCGCCGGTCCGGCGTCACGCAGTATGCCGTTGCGGCCATCATGAGCACGGTGCCGATGCCCGCCGGCCTGGGCACGACCGTCGGCTTCCCGGACAAGGCCAACCTGTCGCAGTTCGGCCCGGACGCGCCGTACACGTTCGGTGACTGCTACTCGACCAAGAAGCTCGACGACGGCTCACCGAACCTGCGCTACGACCCGAACGGCTACTCCTACGACCTGGTCATTCCGTCCGACCTGGAGTCGAGTTCGGGCTCGAGCCTGGTGCGCGTGGAGATCTTCGACCCGGACACGATCAACAAGGGCGGGCACGTGGCCCAGCAGCCGAGTCGGCTGTCCAGCAGTACCGGCAACGCCTACGAGCCCGACACCGGCGGTCTGGACGAAATCCGCAACCCGCCGCCGGACGGCAACGGCTACGTCAGTGCGGCCACGTTCCCTTCGCGCTCCACGCAGACCGAGTTCATCATCAAGGACAAGAACGGCGTGGCGTTCGCCACGGCGAGCTATGGCCCGACCAGCGTGACGCCGTTCTGGGGCCACCTGCAGGATCCCGGCCCGGAGGGCTCGACGGCGCCGGCCGTGACGGCCAATGCCGACCCGGCCCAGACGCAGATCGCCACCGACCTGCGCTGGGTCACGCCGCAGGGCTTCCAGTTCGACACCAAGAACCACGCCGGACCGTACACCTTGGCCGTGCGCACCGTGTCCGGGGCCAGTGAAAACGGCTACCAACTGCGGATCAGCGCCCGCCGACCGAATGGTGTGCCGTTCACCGCCGCCACCTACGGGGTCACGCCGACCTCGGCCCTGTCGGTCTTTGCCCACGGCCGCGTGCCGATCAACTTCAGCGCGCCCGACGTCACCAAGATCCCCATCGCGAGCGTGCCCAAGGGCACGACGCAGTTGACCATCACCAACTACGACACGGACGTCGGCTCGCAGTACTCGAAGTACACCCTCGAGGGCTTCGACGCCACCACCGGGCAAGGCAGCTACCCGGTGCTGTGGGAGTACACGCCGCCGCAGATCCCGCCGTCTTCGAGCGACACGCACGCGCCGGTGCAGGCCGACAACGGTAAGTGGTACGCCACGCAGCAACCCGGCACGCTGTCCACCAACGGCACCTTCGCCACCGATACGCTGCCGATTCCGACCACGGTGATCATCCCGCAGACTGACGGCAGCGGCGGACTGGTGTACGATAGCCAGGGGCGCATCAAGGTGGTCGCTACCCGGCCGTTCGAAGGCGCCGACTTGCAGATCACCTACAGCGCCGGCGCCTATGACACCAGCGTCTGGGAGGTCAGTCAGGTGTCCACCGGGAACCCGGGCAACCAGACGATTGTCCTCATTCGCTAGGCAGCACGCAGGAGCAGTGCCATGTGGACCAGTCGACGTCGGCGTGGGCAGGCGATCATCGAGACCGCGGTCATCGCGATGTTCCTGGTCATCCTGTTACTGGGTGTGATCGGCTTCGGCACCATCCTGCAGGCGAGCATTCGCGTCGAGGTCGCCTGCCGTGAGGGCGCGCGCATCATCACCACCGGTGGCACGGCCATCGATGCGCGCACCGAGATCCTCAAGAACCTGTCGCGCACCGGCAACCCGGCGGACGCGCCCGGCAAGATCGCCATCGGCATCACGCCGATGGACGACACGCTGCGCACGTTCAATGCCGACGCGACCGTCGAGATCTGGTGGAACTTCCCCGTGCCGGTCCCACTCTTCAACCTGATCGTCCGCGAGCGCATGCTCTACGCCCGCGTGGTCATGCCCATCACTGTCGGCACCGGTACCGGCGGTGGCTCAACGAGTACCACCGGAGGCGGCACCACGGGTGGTGGCACGACCGGCGGCGGCACCACCGGCGGCGGTACGACGGGTGGCGGCACGACGGGTGGCGGCAGCACCGGCGGCTCCGGCAACCAGGGCAAGGGCAAAGGCGGCGGCTAGCTGTCCGCACGGCCCGCGAGACGGTCTGGCGCGCGAACTTGGCGGCGAGCGGCAACAAGTGGCCGCTCGCCGCTGTCCATTGTCACAGAGGTTGCTCTGACGCGCCCGCAGGGGCGTGGCAGGGCAGGTAGGCGAGGGCATGGCAAGCGGCGGCGACCGACCGACCAATCCGATGTTCGTCGTGTCTGCCATTGGCCTGTTCCTGTTCGGCGCCATGGTGCTGGTCAGCAGCGTCCAGCGTTGGCGCACTGCCGGCGCACCGACGCCCGAACAGCAGGTCTACTGGAAGACCGAGTACCAGAGCCCGATCCCAGCCGTGGTGCGCGAACCCGTCCAGCAATGGGTGGTGGTCGCCAAGGCCCGGATCGCGTTCGGCGAACCGTTGCTGCGCGAGTTGGTCGAGCGCCGCTCGGCTCGTGAAGTGGTCGAGCAGGACCCCAGCCTGCTCCCGCCCGGCGCCAGCAAGGAAGCCAAGAAGCCACTGCCCGAGGAGATGTACATCTCCGATCCGGAAGAGGTGGAGGGCAAGTACCTGGCGCTCACCCTCAACGCCGGGCAACCGGTCGCCAAGCTGATGCTGCTACCGCGCAATCCGTTGTCCAGCAGCATCGACGATGTCCGGCACGACCGCATCAGCATCGCCATGCCGCCCGAGCCGACCGTCTACCAACTGCTGCAGCCGGGTGACCGCGTCGACATCTACGTGGTCGTGGGCGAAAAAGCGCTGACCCACCGCATTCCGAACGTGCGCGTGGTCGCCGTCAACAACATCGCCACCCGCGGCTCGGGCATCATCACCGCGGCCGAAGAGCGCCGCCTGACCGTCCAGGAAGAGGCGGCCGTGCGCGAGAAGCAGAAGATTGAGGCGGCGGCCAAGCGGGAGGCCGAGAAGTCCGGCAAGGCCCCGCCTCCGCCCACGCCGAAGTCCACCGAGAAGAAGCCCGACGCCAAGGAGTCCAACCCCACCGGCGGCGTCGACGAGGAGAATCCGCCGGAGGACACCTATAAGGTCGGCCGGCGCTTCGACGGCCGCACGGTGACGGTCCAGGTGACGCGCGATGAGGCGCAACTGCTGGGCATGACCCACAACGCGCCCAACGTCCGGCTGGACTTCGCCGTGCTGCGCCGCCGTTGAGAGGGGAGCGCTCGGTGAGACGCCTGCTCGGTCTGCTGCTCCCGCTGCTTACCGCGGCTCCGCTCTGGGCCGCCACGCCCGCCGACGGCGGCGATGCTCGTCTGGTGGACGCCAGGCTGCCCCACTTGGCCGCGGCCGTCCGCCGCGGCGGTGGCCGACTCTGTTGGGTCGGCGGCGGGTCACTGTCCAGCTACGGTGACGCCACGGCCAAGGCCCTGGCCAAGCGGCTGAGCACCTCCCTCGGCGGCCCGGTCGGCGTCGCCGTGATTGCGGCCGAGCGGCTGGGCGCCGCCGCTGCCGACGGCCTGGTGACCGAGGCCGTCGCCGCAGCGCGCGCCGACCTGACGGTGCTGGACGTCGGCGCTCTGGAGCCGGCGGCGCC
>CAZHGD010000115.1:0-24422 GCA_964531735.1 uncultured Fimbriimonadaceae bacterium
GCCGGTCCAGCCGGCCCCGCGCCGGTCCGTGGCACCGGCCGGCGCACCCGCCAGGCCGGTGTTCCACGCCAGCCTGATCGGCACGCTGAACGCCGATCTGGCCGCCGCCGACGCGCAGCCGCGGCGAACCGACAAGGTGACCTTCGTCGCTTCGCCGTTCGGCCGCGCCGCCTACTTCGGCGCCGGCGCGGTGCTGGAGTATGCCGGTGGCGCCAACTTCCCGCACGACCGCGGCGCGGTCAGCTTCTGGGTGCGACCCGACTGGGCGGCCAGCGGTCCGCCACTGGCGCGCACCTTCCTGCGCGAACCGCCGCCGGACGAAGTCGGCGCCGACGGGCGCTGGATCTGGTTCTGGGAGTTGAGCCGGCAACTGCGGTTCGACGTGCGCGATCCGGCCGACGCCTACCAGCAGGCGGCCATCGACTCGTGGGAGCCAGGCAGTTGGCACCATCTGGCGCTCTCGTGGGACGCCGCGGCCGGCGAGCACTGCGCCTTTGTAGACGGACAGTCGCTCCGGGCCGTGCGTGACGACGCCAACCTGTTCGCTGCCAGCCGGGGCTGGACGCCGCGGCCGCGACCGTTCTTCTGGGTCGGCAGCCGCAACGGGCAGGACGCCGCCATGGCCGCCATGGCTGACCTGACCGTGTATGACCGCCCGCTGCAGGTGGCCGAGGTCAGCGCCAGCTACGCCCGCCTGGCGCCGGTGGCCGCCAGCGCGCCGGTCGGCTACTTCGCGCCCGGCACGCGCCAACTGGCCATCGACGTGACCAACCGCTCCGCCGAGCCGGTGTACAACCTGCGCGCGCGGCTGGCCCATGGCGCCGAGGCGGTGGAAGTGCCGCTCGACGGGCCGGCCCTGGCCGCGGGCGAGACCCGCCGCGTCAATGTGCCGTTGGCCCAGCCGCAGGCGGGCGCCTACCTGGTCAGCGTGTCGGCCGCAGGCAAGCTGCCCGGCCCGGCCGCGTTCTGCTACCTGTGCGAGACACCGCCGCCACCCGTCGCCCAGGCGCCGAGCGCGAAGCTGGTGCAGAGCATCGACCTGACCGGTCCGCTGAGTGCTGACGAGCTGACCGACAGCGGCGACAGCCGCGTCGTGACCTCGCCGGCGGGCCGCTACCGCGAGGCTGGCACCAAGCTCGGCAGCCGCTTCGCCGTGCGCCTGCGCCTGCCGCATCTGGGCACCTGGCACAAGCTCGAATGGACCTGGCCCGACGACAAGCCGCGGACCGTGGACGTCATCCTCAACCGCAGCGAGTACGACGTGGCCACCGGCACGCTGTCCGGCGACGAGTACCCGGTGACCGGCCGGATGCGGACGCAGTCGGTCTGGTTCTGGCCGCGAGCGACCGACGACGCGGCCGTGTTCATGACCGCCGAAGCCGGCCGCCCGGCGGCGGTGGCCACGCTGAAGGTCTACGAGCTGAGCGGCCCGCCCGCCGCGCTGGCCGCGCCGCCGCCACGCTTCCGGAACGCCGAACCGCGCCGCGTCGGGCTCTACTACGAGGACCCAGTGCTGTCGATGAACCTCGGCGGCCAGCCGAGCTTCCCCAGCTTCGCCGCGGTAGTGGACCGCCTGGTGGCCTATATGGAGGCATGTGGCTTCAACACGCTCTACTACCCGGCGGTGTGGTACCACGGCCCGCTCTACCCCTCGGCCAGTCAGGGCGGCGCGCAGCTCTCGGGCCGGCCGCACCCGCCCGACTTCCTGCGCTACCTGCTACGGCGCTTCGAGCAGCGCGGCTTGAAGCTGCAGGTCACGCTCAACGTACACGACCTGCCCAGCCTGGCCACCGCCGAAGCCGACGAGGACCGCGTCCGCGCGGGGGCGCCGACGCCGCTGACCGTGCTCTGGAACTCGGGGCTGAAGACCACCGGCTGGCATGGCACGGCGAGCAACTTCAACCCGCTCGATCCGGCGGTGCACGGCGCGCTCCGCGAGCTGTTCCGTGAGTTGACCGGGCGCTACGCCGACAGCCCGGCCTTCGGCGGCGTCTGCCTGCACCTACCGGTCCACTCGCTGCTGTGGTTCGGGTCGCTCGACACCGGCTACAACGACCTCAACCTGCGGCAGTTCGAGCAGGACACCGGCCTGTCGCTCGGGCTGGATCCGCGCGACCCGTTCCGCGCCAACCGGGCCTATCGTGCCCTGATGGGCCGGCACCGTGAGCGCTGGATCGCCTGGCGCACCGCCTGCATTGCCCGGCAGTGGCGCGAGTACGCCGACCTCCTTCGCGCCGCGCGCGGCGATCTGAGCCTGGTGGTCAATCCGTACACCTCCATCGACAAGACCGACTTCCCGCCGGACGTGCCCCCGGAGCAGGTGGATTACGTGGCCGAGATGCGCGAGTACGGCGCCGATCCGGCCGCGCTCGCGCGTATCAGCGGGCTCCGGCTGATGAACACGCTGTCGGCGAACCTCTATCGCTGGGAGCGCGTGCATGGCGGGCCGCAGCCCGAGACGCGGGTTTACCGCACGTTCAACTTCAGCCCGTCGATCTACGAGCCGTTCGCCGGCCTGGGTGCGCCGTACGGCATCAACCTGCACGACAAGTACTGGGAAGATGACCTCGGGCGCCGCGCCGGCCTGCCCGGACTGCGCACCTGGGGCCAACCCGAGTTGGGCTGGCGCGTCTCGACTCCGGTGCCGCCGGCCCCACACGGCCTGGAGAACTACGCCGCGGCGCTGGGCAATGCCGACATCACCACCATGACCAAGGGCGGTTTCGTCATCGGCACCGTGGGCTTGGAGGACCAGCTCGCCCCGTGGGCCGCGGCCTTCGCGCAACTGCCGGCGGTGCCGTTCGGCGATCTGCCCGCCCTGGCCGACCCGGTCCGCGTGCGCACCTGCCGCCGGCCCGATGGCGAATGGGCCTACGCGCAGAACCGCCTCGCCGCGCCGGTCGAGCTGGTACTGGCGGTGGCCGGTGACGGGTCGCTGACCGACCTGGCGGCCGGCCGCGCCCTGCCGGTGACCGGCGGCCGCGCGACCGTGACGCTGCCCGCCTACGGTCTGATGGCGCTGTGGTCACCGGCGGGCGGCACGCGCGTGACCGGTGGCCTGGTGCGCGGCACCGAACCGGTCGCCGAGCGTCTGCGCGCGCGGCTGACGGCGCTGCGCGCCAAGCTGGGTGCTGCCCCGGCGGCGGAGCGGGCCATTGCCGAGCCGCGGCTGGCGCTGGCCGAGCGGCTGGTCGGCGAAGGGCGGTTGGCCCGGGCGGGCGAGATCCTCGAGGAGCCGTGGGAGGCGCGGCTGACGCGGTGAGGGGCTCGAGTGGTGGCCTGAGGCGGGCTGCAGCCATCGATCGCTGGAACGAGTGCGACGTCCGGTAGACAAAGCGCCCTGCTCGGGCTATGGTGGAAGCAGGCCGGCGGAGGCAACTGGTGCGGGTGACGCTGACCAGCGAGGCACGCGCGGAGCTACGCGATTTGCCACCGACCGAACAGGCGGCTCTCATCCGGGCCCTGGACAAGTTGGAGGCGGCTGGCGACCGGCTGGGCTTTCCCCACACCAGTGCCGTACGCAATGCACCTGAGACGCTCCGCGAGTTGCGTCCGCGTCGAGGGAGTTGTGCGTGGCGAGCTCTGTATCGCCGGGTCGGGCAACGGCTGGTAGTCGCCGCGATCGGGCCCGAAGCTGTGGCGAACCCCCACGGGTTCGAGCGCGCCGTGGCAGCGGCCATCAGCCGCTTGGCCAAGCTGGAGGCGGATACCGATGTCTGAGTGCGACTGGCAAGAGGTGCGCGACGAGCTACTGGCCAGTCCGGCCGTACGCGAGGAGTTCGAGCGCGATGCCATTGCGCACGCGGTGGCTCTGTGGCTCCTCCGCTACCGCGCCGAGCAAGGGTGGTCGCGACGCGAAATGGCGCGCCGGATCGGCGTTCGAACTGCCGTGCTTGCCCGCCTCGAGGCCGGCGAGTCCGAGCCCAAGCTGTCGACACTCCTCCGTCTGGCCACAGCGCTGTCGACCTCGGTCGAGTTGCTAGTTGGCGGCCGCTCGGTCACCATCAGTGACGAGGAGGCACAGGCCGCCTGATGGCGCCGTGACTGCCAATCCACCTCAGGCAGCTCACCCCGCCACCGCCTGGATCAGCGCTCGCAGGTAGCCGATCGCGTACGCCTCCGAGGCATAGCGCCCACCCACCATGCCGGGCAGGTGATCCGAGATCACCGCGCCGTCGAAGCCGGTCTCGTGCAACGCGCGCATCACCGCGGCCATGTCCTGGTAACCGTCGTCCAGGAACGTCTCGACGAAGCCCTCGGGCAGCGGCGCGGTGACGTTGCGCAGGTGGACCTTGAACAGCTTGCGCTGCGAGGCGAACCAGCGGATCGTCTCCACCACGTCGCGGCCCATGGCCGGGCCGCCTTCGAGCCAGCAGCCGACGCACAGGCAGACGCCGACATGCGGGCTGTCCGCCAGCTCGATGGCGCGCCGGTAGCCGTCGAAGGTGCCGAAGATGCAGCGCGGAATGCCGCCCAGGTCGTAGACCGGCGGATCGTCCGGGTGGATGCCGATGTAGACGCCGGCCGCCTCGGCCACCGGCACCACGCGCTCGACGAACCAAGCGTAGTTGTCCCACAGCTCCGCAGGCGTGTAGCGCCGGCCGTGCGTCAACTCGCCCTGCCAGCGCTGCTCGATCCACCAACCCACCGGCTCGCGATCGAGCCGCAGCGCTCGCGCCGGTGCGTCACCGCGCACGAACTCGCGCTCGCTGCTCCAGATGCCGTTGGCCATGTGCGCGTAGGTGGCGTAGTGGATGCCCGCGTCGCCCAGCAGGCGCAGGTAGTCGAGGTACTCGGCCAACTTCGCCTCGCGCTCGGGCAGCGCCAGTGTGATGGCCTCCATGTTGTGGCAACGATGGTTGGCCAACCGATAGATCTTCAGCCCGTGGTCGGCAAACCGCCGCTGGAGCGCGCGATAGCGTTCCAGCGTGTGCTCGCCGTCGGGCAGCGAGGTCATCACCCACTCGACGCCCAGTTGCCGAGCGAACTGCAGTTCCTCGTCCGTGGCTGTCGGCGGCAGTTGCGTGCCGAGCTGAATGCCCGGTTGCGAACCGAAGTAGCCGGGCACCACCAACGGGTAGCCATCCTGCGTCGTCATCGCGTCGCTCCGCGCGGTCGCCGCTCACCATAGCAGCTTGCCGGGGCGGGCGCCAGACACGGCTTGGGGGCAATGACTCGGGGACAGTATACCTAACTCCGCGCAATGACTCGGGGACAGTATACCTAACTCCGCGGAGTTAGGTATACTGTCCCCGATCTATGCTCGCGAGTTAGGTATACTGTCCCCGATGGGCGTGTCGCCGATCCGGCTTACTCACGGAAAGTAGTGCGCCCGCAGGCTGCCGTCATAGCGGCCGGAGCGGAGGCAGCAGCGCTTGAAAGCGGCGGCCGGAGCCGCAGGGGCAGAGGTCGGCGCGACCGAGCTTCTCGACCAGCTCCTTGCCGCCGTGGACGACCTGGTCGCCGCGCTTGACGCGCGTGGCCGAGGGGTAGCCCCTACGCCGCTTGCTCATCGGCTCGAAAGCCGTGCTCGTCGTGGTGCGTCGGGGTGGTGGTCATGATGCACCTCCTGTGCCGCCGAGTGAACAACACCCGGGGTGCGCACATGGTACCATGCCGATCGGTCAGCGGCCCTCGTCGGGCAAGCGGATCTCCGCCTCGGGCGACCGCTCGGACGTCCACACCTCGCCTTCGGAGTAGGGCCAGCCGGCGCCGGTGGAGCAGTAGACGCGCGGATCCGGCCGCGTGGCCACCCACTGGCCGTCGGGGCGCTGCACGGCGATGGCCAGGCCACGGTACTTCCAGGCATCGCCGCCGGCGTTGGTCACGCTGAGCTGGTTTGCGCGACCGATGGCGCCGGCCTGTTCGGGTGTCAGCTCGATGACCACCTCGTGCCACTCGCTGAACGCGTGACTCGGGTTCGCCGGCACCGCGGCCACGTCGCGGCCGTTCAGGAACAGCCGCTTCTGGCCGTAGACCGGGCCGCCGTTGGAATCGAAGATCTCCAGGCGCAGCCGCACCTTCTTGACCCGCGGCAGATCGGCGTCGGAGATGCCCGTGGCGCCGGTCGCGGGGAACTGGTAGGCCTGTTCGGCGAGCAACGGCACCGTCACCGTCGGTGGCATCGGCACCGGCAGGTTCGCCGCGTCCGCCGGCAGGCTCGTGCCCACACCGCTTCGCGCCCAGACCGCCAGCGTGCCGTCGGACGAGGCGAACAGCGCCTGTGGCGCGGCCAGCTTGACGGTCAGGTGATTCGCACCGGGCCTCAGTGGCAGGCGCCAGACCACGTTCTGGCGGCCGGCCGCCGTGCGCACCGCCGGCTTGCCGCCCGTGGCCGACACGCCCGCCAACTGCGGCGGCGCCGCCGAGCGCAACAGGATCTGCGCCTCGGGGTCGACCGCGCCGGTGGCCACGTCGGCGTCGATGGTCACGACCAGCGGGTGGCCGGCCTGCACCGTGGCCGTACCGCGCACCGGTGCGGCCGCGGTCGCGAGCGGCGACAACCGCGTCGCCGGCACCAGATGGTAGAGGCACACCGCCTGCCCCGGCGCCGGCAGTTGGATGGTGCCGCCGGCCGCTAGCGTCAGGCCGGTGTCGCCGCGGTCGGGATAGACCCGTGTGACCCGCCAAGTGCCGGCCGGCCCCAGCCGCGCCGGGCGCTCGGCCAGCGTCAAGGCGAGCTGTCCGGCCCGCACGTCCGGGTTGCGCACCGCCACGATGCCCTCGTTGCGGCCCCAGTGCACATAGCCGTAGACTTGGCCCTGTTTCGGCTCGCCGCCAATCAGGCGCGTGTGATCCAGCGTCTCGGCGTGCGCCTCGGCCCACTGCGTGGCCCGGCCGAGCACGCGCCACCAGTCCTGGTCGAGCAGGTCCGGCGTGACGTACAGCTCCTTGAGCTGGACGCCGCGGGCGTAGTAGAGCACCACCATGTCCGACCACTCGCGCAGAGTCTCGTCCTTGCCGCCGAGGCGGTTGAGCCGACCGTGGATGATGCCGTGGGTCATCAGCCGCGACAGCGGGAACTGGTCGCGCTCCACCCGGTACTTGCCGTAGAAGTGCTGGTCGCGATAGCTCATGTCCCAGTCGCGCCGCGACGGCTGGGGCCAGGTGTTCTCGAAGCCGAAATCGTTCGCGGCCATCCAGATGGTGTCGGCGTGCTGCCGCCACCACGGCGACAGCCACATGCCGCTGGTGATGTTCAAGAAGATGCCCGGCTGGAGCTGCCGCTCGTAGGCGTGGATGGCCAACTGTGCGTCGAGGTTCTCCTCGTAGTCCACCCGGTCGCCCAGCGGATGCCGGCGGCGCGTGCGGAAGTTGTTGAAGTCGTGCTTGAAGTAGGCCAGGTTGCCGTCGGCGATGCGGTGCTTGAGCACCTCACGCAGCTTCTGCTGGTACTTCGGACCCACCAGCGAGTAGCAAGTGTCCGACAGCTCCGACACCTCATAGCCTTGCGCTTGCCCCCAGGCGCAGTTGAGGTTGGTGCCGTTGACCGGCAGCCAGATGCCGAGCCGACTGCCCGAGGCCTCGAGCAGCCGCGCCAGCGGCCGGAACTCGTCGGGCAGGATGCTCCGGTCCACTTCCCAGATGGAATCGCGGTTCTGCCAGCCGTCATCCGGCACGAAGGCACCGAACCGCAGGCCGTAGGGCGCCAGCAGGTGCTGCTGGAACTGCTCGAAGATGCGCGCGAAGTTGGCGACGGTCATCTCCTTGGCGCGCAGGTCGTACCAGGAGTTGTACTGCAGCAGGCTGCGCCGCGGGCAGCCGATGGACTGCACGTAGGCGTCGAAGGCATCGGCCACCTGGGTCTCGCGGCCGCGCTCACCGATGACGGCCACCTTCGAGGTGAACTTCGCCTGGCCGGGATGATGCCGCGCCACCACCACCTGGCCGTCGCGCACCTGCCAGGAGGCCGGATACTCGACGCCGACGAACCACCGCCCGCCGAGGTACCACGGCTGACCGAAGCCGCCCAGATCGGGCGCGGGCGGGTCCTGGAGCCGGACGACATCGCACTCCACCACCGGCGCCGGCGCGCTGACCGCCAACTGCACGCGCCACCACGCCTCGCGCGCGCTGCGCGTCAGGCGGTAGTCGACGGTGACGCCGTCGCCGGTGAACATCGCCACCACGCCGCCGTCGGCCCGCCGCGGCTCGCCGGTCAGCCGCAGGTCGCGGCCCAGCACGCGCTGGCCGCCGGCCAGACGCAACCCGAACAGTTCGGGTCCGAGCGTCAGGGCCTGCTCGCCCTCGACCAACCGAATGGTCAGCCCGCCGCCGGCGCGTGCCCAGGTGACTTCGGCGGCGCCGGCCACCGCCGGCCACAGCGCCAGGACGAACAGCAGCGAGCAGCGACGCATGGCACCCTCTCCGCACCGGTGAGCACTTGGCGGCGAGTGGCGGGACTCCTCTTGGCCATCTGCGGCGCAGGAGCCCCGCGTTCGGCGCCGAAAGGCCAGTTCACCCAGCCGCGCAACTCGGACCAATGCAGCCGAGGCGTGGCCACCCGCGCCGTACGCGACGCACTGCTGCCGAAGCTGCTGTCGGGGGCGATGCGGGTGGACGTGACGCCGTGAACGACCAGACCGGACGACATCATCGGCGGTCGATCCGACTGCCCGGCTACGACTATGCGCAGGCCGGGTGGTACTTCGTGACCTTTGTCACGCAGCAGCGGGAGTGCCTGCTGAGCCGGATCGTCGACGCGACGGTGGTGTTGGAGCCGGCCGGGCAGGCGGTGCTGGATGTTGGCATGGCTCTGCCGGAGCGGTTCCCGACGGTGGTGCTGGACACGGTGGTGATCATGCCGAACCACGTTCACGCCATCATCGGCCTGCTGCCAACCGATGCGGTTGCCGGGGGCGCTGCTTGCTGCGCCCCGACCGCCAACGCGACCGTCGCCACCGGTGGGGGCGCTGCTTGCTGCGCCCCGACCGCCGCATCAACCACCGCGCTTGCGCTGGGTGCGGTGCTGCGGGCCTGGAAATCGTTGGCCGCGGTGGGGGTGAACGCGGCGCTGCGACGGGCCGGGCCGGTCTGGCAGCGCAACTACTACGAGCACATCATCCGTAGCGAGCGGTCGCTGGAGCGCATCCGGCAGTACCTGCTGGACAACCCGTGGCGGTGGTCTCAGGACCGGGAGAACCCGGCCGCTGAAGCCCCGGAGCGACCGCAGGCCTGGCGCTACTGACCGAGGCCCAACTCGCTCACCCGCCCTACGGCGCCGCCACCACCACCCGGAAGCCGACGTCGTAGACGCGCTGCCAGGGCTGGTACGCGCGGCGCACCGAGGAGCCGGCGTCGACCGGGCGGTCAGCCCACGAGCCGCCGCGGGCCACTTTGCGCTCGCGGTTGGCCGCGTCGTTGCGGCCGTCGGCGTCCGCGTACGGGTAGGGCCGGTAACTGCTCAGCGTCCATTCGCTGACGTTGCCGACCACGTCGTGCAGGCCCCAGGCGTTCGGCTCGGTCTGGGCCACGTGGTCGACCACGTACCAGCCATCGCGGAAGCGCTCGTCGTGCAGCGGGAAGTTCATCTCCGGCGGGTACGGGTTGCGCCGCTGCAACGCGCTGGGACCATCGAAGCCCATGCGGTACCAGCGCAGCGTCTGGTCGGCCAGGTTGGCATGGCGGCCGAAGTCGGTGGCCAGCGTGCCGTAAGGATACGGCGTGTCGGTGCCGGCGCGCGCGGCCCATTCCCATTGCGCCTCGGTCGGCAGCGTCACTTTCAGGCCGCTCTTCGCGCTCAGCCAGGCGCAGAAGCGCTGTGCGTCGTCCCAGGAGACGCGCGCCACGGGCTGGTCCGGATGGTTGGCAATGTGGCCGGGCACCACGCGGTCGAGGGAGTGCATGTCGATGTAGCGCGTGTCGTGCTGCGGGTCGAAGCGCTCGTACAGCGCGTTGGTGATCTCGGTGGTCGCCATCCAGAACGGCCGGGTCACGCGCACCAGCGCGCGCGGGCGCTCGTCGGGCGCGCCGTCCAGGCGGCCCATGACGAACTCGCCGGCGGGCACCCAGGCCAACGTCAGCTTCAGACCGCCGCCCAGGTCGAGCACCTGGCGCGGGCCGGCCGGGCCGGTCTGCTGCAACTGGCGTGCGTCGGACGGCGCCAGCGGGAAGCCCTTGGCCGTCAGACCGTCGGCCGCCACGGCGGCCTCGGGCGCGGGCGCCACGAATGGCACTGGCTGCCGCTGCTGGAAAGCCTGCGCTGCCGTCTCGTGCTCGCCCTCCGGGTCGGTGTTGTGCCCGGCGAAGACCACCGACAGTTCGCAGCGCCGCTGCCGCTGATCGCGGTTCTGCCACGGCGGCGGGCTCCAGCGGCCGTTCTTCGGCACGTTGAGGTCGATCCAGCAGTACAGCCGCTCGCGCGCCTCGCGGTCCAGGCGGTCGAGCGTCACGCCGTGGTGGCCCTTCTCCAGCATCTGCACCAGCAGACTGGTGGAGGCGTGGTACTCCAGCGGGGTCAGCAGCGCCATGTCGCTCTCCACGCCCGGCCGGTGCACGTAGGGGTGCAGCGTGTCGTAAGCCAGGTCGGGCGTGCGGAACGACGGCTTGCTGCGCGGGCCGACCTGCGGGGTGCCGTCGTGGCAGCCGCGGCAGTAGCGCTCCAGCACCGGATAGACCTCGTGCGCGAAGGCGAACGGTCGCGCCGGACCGTACCAGGGCGCCAGTGGCTCCGGGCGGCGTTGGTTGGCCAGGCAGCGCTTGGCCGGCAGCGACTCGCCACGCTGTTCGTGACAGCCGACGCACGAGACGTGCTCGCCGGGCATGCCCACCAGCCAGCTTCGCATCAACTGCAGCGCGCGGCCCTCACCGTCCAGCGGCTGGATGGAGACCGGCGTGTTGGCCGGAATCGCGAAGTTGGCCGAACCGTCGGCCTCGACGCTGGCCGTGCCCAGCATGCGCTTGACGTCCCAGCCGGCCTGCGTGCCGATCAGCGGGAAGCCCGCCTTGGCGTTGTAGCCGAAGTGGTAGGCAAAGAGGCGCAAGCGCTTGACGGTGCCGCGCGGCACACCGCGGAGGCCGGGACCGGCGTAGATGTCGGCGATGCGCACCTCGGCGGTGGTCGCGGCCGGGTCCACGCGGTCGGGAATCACCGGCGGCCGCGGCCGCGGCACGAACGGCTGCGGCTCGAACAGCGCCTCACCCTCGACTTCGGCCAGCAGCGTCTGGTTGTCGAACACGTCGACCAGGTAGATGCCCCACAAGCTGTTCGGCGCGGGCTTGGCGGCCACCAGGAAGTACTTGCTGCTCAGCGGCCACGGGTGCGTCGTCAGGTTCGGGCGCTCCTTGCGGTAGACGTGGTCGATGATGGCGTCGCAGACGGTGCCGGCCACGGGCTGCCCGTGCCCGGGAAACAGTTGCAGGAACCCGCTGCGCTCGGCCGGCACCACTTCGGGCGTGACGGCAATCGGCTCGCCCTCGACGCCCCACTCCTTCGACTTCGGCCGATAGCGGAACGGGTAGCTGCCGGCCAGACCGGGATCGAGCAGCGCCAGGCGGCCGCAGTCGCCGAAGTCGTGGTGTCCGCTGATGATGCCGACCAGACGCGAGGGATGGCCGGGAATCGGCTTGGCGAAGCGGAACGCCGTGGGGAACCACGAGTTGCTGCCGTAGAGCGCCATCTGCTCGGTGCCATCGGGGTTCATGCTCATGCGGCGGCGCGAGAAGTAGTGCGGGATGTCGCCGTACTCCCACCGCTGGTAGAGCACGCGCCCGTCGTTCAGCACGGTCGGATCGTTGTCGCTGTCCTGGTCGAAGGTGAGCTGTCGCAAGGCCTTGGTGGCCGGGTCGAGCAGGTAGAGACTGGCCACCTGGCCCTGGCCGTCGAGGCACGGCAGACCGTAGTAGTTGCCGGTGGAGCAGAGCACGATGCGCCCGTCGGGCAGCCAACAGGGGTCGAAGAAGTCGAGGTCGGGGTAGTTGGTGGGCGTGAGCTGCTGCAGTCCGCTCCCGTCGGCGCGCACTGACCAGACGGCCCAGCGGCCGGTGGCGTCGGGACTGCTGAACAGCAGGCGGTCGGCCGGCCAGTCCAGGCGCACATCGCGCAGCAAGCGCCCGTCGGGCCGATGGTAGAGCGACTCCAACCGCGGTTGGCCGCGCAGGTTGGAGACCACGGCGACCTCGTTGTCGAAGCCGGTCCGTTGCGCCGCGGTGTGGTTCTGGAAGTTGGTGGCCACGAAGCCGGCATCGGCGCTGACCACCTGCCGGGCGCGCGCGCCGCCGAACTTGCGGCGCACCACCAGCAGCCGGTCGAAGTCGAGCAACGGGTTGGCCACCAGCGCGGTGCGGACATCGGCCAGCAGGCGGTCGATGGCCGCGGTGTCCACCGGTTGACCCGCGGCGGCGACCTGGAGTATCCGCGTGCGCTCCTGCTCGAACCGCGCCACCGTCTGCCGGTGCGTGGCCGCGTCGTAGCGGCCGGCGAACTCGTGGGCGAGATCGTCGACAGCCAGGCGGAGGTGCGCCGGGTCGGCCGCTTCCAGCGCCGCGAGCCGGGCCTGCTCGTGCGCCTTCTGAAGGCGCAGCCGTTTCCGTTCGGCGCGCTCGGCGGCCGTGCGGCGGGGCAGCTTCCAGCCGTCTGGCCACGGCTGTGCACACTCGAAGCGTAGCGCGCAGATGTGCGGCATGGGCCCGGCGCACTGCAACCGCAGCGTGTGCGTGCCGCGCGTGACGGCCAGCGTGCCCTGCCGCTCCCACTTGGCCGACTTGGTCTGCCAGGCGCCGGTCACACCGGTGAAGCCGGTCAGCACCTTCTTCTGGTCGAAGAGGATGTCCACCGGCCGCGCCTGCTGGGCGGCGAACAGCGCGAACACGGTGTAGTCGCCGGTGACCGGAAACTCGATCTCGTACTCGGTCCAGTTCGGCAGCTCGCCGCCGTTCCAGATGCACGACGGCCCGTCGGCATACGGCTGGCCGGTCAGGCTGACCTGCACGTTGCCATCGTCGAAGTCGCGCGCCTCGATGGTGAACTCGGCGGCCCTGGCCGCCGACGTCAAGACACCAAGCAACAGGAGGGCGACCATCGCCGCGCGCGCGGGGATCCGAGTCATGGCAGTGCTCCACAGCCATTCGCTGAGGTGGATTCGCACGCGGTGGTACCAGCACCTTCTGGGCCACCTTGCCCGGCCCGCGCCGCTCTGCTACGCTGGCGCGGCGGAGCCACTGACCATGCCTAGCCCGCGCGAAAGCGCCATCACCGCGTTGACCGGCGGCCGGCCGACCGGCCTGGTGCCCACGTTCGAGCTGGAGTTCCAACTGACCGAGGAGTTCTTCGGCCGGCCGTGGTTCGGCGGCGGCGCGTTCCACAACGTCAGCGCGGCCGAACGCGAGCGGCTGCTCGACCAGATCGTCGATGACTACGTGACGTGCTACGAGGCGCTCGACTACTGCATCCTGTTCGAGACCCGCGCGCCCGATGACGAGGCCCGCCTCGAGGTCATCCGGCGCATCCGGCAGCGCGCGGGCGACCGCTACCTGTTCATGTGCCACGGCGATGCCACCTACGGCATCCCCACCGGGCAGAACATGATCCAGCACAGCGTGGACCTCGTCGAGCGGCCCGACGAGATGAAGCGCCAGGCCGATGCCATGGTCGACGCGGCGTTGGCGCGCGGCCGGCGACTCATCGATGGTGGCCTCGACGGCTTCGTGCTCTGCGCCGACTACTGCCTCAACACCGGGCCGTTTCTCTCGCCGGCGATGTTCCGCGAGTTCGTGACGCCATACCTGGCGCGCCTGGTCCAGGGCTACCGCGCCATGGGCGCCTACGTGATCAAGCACACCGACGGCAACATCATGCCGATTCTGGACGATCTGGTGGCCGGCGAGCCGCACGGCCTGCACTCGCTCGATCCGCAGGGCGGCGTCGATCTCGCCGAGGTCAAGCGCCGCATCGGCGACCGCGTCTGCCTCATCGGCGGCGTGAACTGCGGCCTGCTGCAGACCGGTACCGACGAGGAGTGTCGCAACGACATCCTCCACGCGTTGCGCTCGGGCATGCCGGGTGGACGCTACATCCTGTCCACCAGCAACGTCGCCTTCAAGGGCATGCCGCCGGAGCGCTACCAGATGCTCCTGAACCTGCGGCGCGAGTTCGGCTGGTACGCCGACTGAGCCGGCTCACGCCACGCCCGGCCGCCAGACGTGCAGTTCCAGCTTCTCCAGGTAGAGCTGCCGGCAGCAGTGCGGCGCCTGCGCCGCGACCGCCAGCGTCACCGCGTTGCGGCCCGGGCAGAGCGCGGCCGGATCCACCGTCCACGTCGCCCGGCAGAGCTGCTGCGCCGGGTTCACCGGGTAGACGCTGTTCCGGCCCGACGCCCACTCCGGCGAGTTCGGGGCCAGGATCTGCGGGTCCCGGTGCGCGAAGTCCAGGTCGGGCTCGCCCAGCGGCCGCCCGTTGAGCGTGGCCGCGAACCGGTCGCCCGGCACTGCCTCCGAGATCACCGCGCGGAGCGTCAGTGCGCGGTCGGCAGGCGGCTGGTCACCGGCGCGCAGGACGATCGCCGCCGGGGTGCCGTCGTAGCGCAGCGGACAAGGCAGTGGCGCCCCTTCGTTGCGGTTGAACGCGCCCTCGGCCCAGGGATAGCCCCCGCGGCGCTCGACCGGACAGAGCTGGTCGGCCTCGCGCAGCGCCGCACCATCACCCAGCTCCAGGTAGGCCTGCTGCTGCGAGAGCGGCCCGGGCCAGGCGCCGTGCGCTGTGTACACCTCCGGCGGCGCGGCGTGCCAGTTGAAGGTCACCACGCCGTCGGCGCCTTCGTGGTACCAGGCGGCGGCGACGCCGCGGAAGACCTCGACCGGCGGGTGCCGGTAGCCGTCGCTGGCATGGTGGTCGTCCAGGCACGGGTACAGCCGCACGTCCGGACCGACCAGCGCGCGGTACTCGGCCACGTCCACCTGGAACGAGCGCGAGCCCAAGGTCAGCAGATCGACCAGTCGCTCGGCGGTCCAGGCGCCGACGTCGAGCCCGTCGACGCGGCACTCGGCCAGGTTGCCGGGCACCTTGGCCGCCAGGAGCAGCGGCCGACCGCGCTGGGCCGCCACCTCCTGGAGCATCTGCCGGACGCTCCGCAGGAACGCGGTGACGTGCTCGCGCAGCTCCCACTGCCGGCCGACCGGCAGGATCGGCACGTGCCGCGCGAAGTCGATCTGGAAGCCGTCGAAGTCGTAGTTCTCGGCCAGTTCGCGCAGGATGGCCAGCTTGTAGGCGCGCAGCTCAGGCACGGCCAGGTTCCACAGCCCCTGCCACCACCAGGTGCGGATGAGCCAGTCCGGATGCGCCGCCTTGACCGGGTTCACCGTGTGCATCTCGAGCCCGTTGGCGCCCACGTCTACTTCGGCGATGCGGTGGTGCCAGAACGCTTCCAGTCCGCGCTGATGTGTCTGAGCGCAGTAGATCGCCGGCCAGTCGAGCCCGTCGCGCAGCCACTGTTGCACCACCGGGTGAGGTGACGGCGGCAGCACCTGACTCGGATAGGCGGCGTAGTTGCCATAGGCACAGTCCCACCAGATGCCGTCCACCTGGCTGCCGGGCTGGTCGAGGTACTGGAAGCCGACGGCCAGCCACTCGTCGACGGTCTGGGTGAGCGGTGACGGCGGCATGCCCAGGGCGTCGTACTGCACGACGATGCGCCGCCGGCGGGCGGCGGCGCGCTGGTGGGCGGGACTGAGTTCGAGGGGTGCCGCGGAGGTCGCCATGGTCCAGGCTCCGGTGGTGGTTGGCGCCCATTGGCCACCGGCGATGGTGATCCTTGCCACCTGTCGGTATCCGCGGTACCCTGACCGCTGACACCACCCAGTGGAGCGGATTGAGCATGGCCAAGAAGATTACGTTCATCGGCGCGGGCAGCTTCGGGTTCACCCGGGGCCTGGTCCGTGACATCCTGACCTTCGAAGCGTTCAAGGATGCCGAAATCGTTCTCATGGATATCGACGACGAGCGCCTGGCATTCGCCGAGGCGGGCGTCAAGCGGATCATCGAAGCCGGCAACTACCCGGCCAAGCTGACCGTCACCAAGGACCGCCGCCAGGCCCTCGAAGGCGCCGACGGCGTCTCGACCACCATCCTGCAGGGCGGCCCGCAGGTCTTCCGCACCGATATCGAGATTCCGAAGCAGTACGGCGTCGACATCAACGTCGGCGACACCCGCGGCCCGTCGGGCATCTTCCGCGCCCTGCGCACCATCCCCGAGATGCTCGAGATCGCCCAGGACGTGGCCGAGGTCTGCCCGAAGGCCATCTGGCTGAACTACACCAACCCCATGGCGATGCTCTGCAGCGCCATCCAGAAGGTGTACCCGCAGTTGTCGGTCACCGGTCTGTGCCACAGCGTGCAGGGCACCGCGGGCATGCTGGCCAACTGGATCGGCGCCCCGCACAACGAGATCACCTACTTCTGCGCCGGCATCAACCACCAGGCCTTCTACCTGAAGTACGAGTGGAACGGCGAGGATGCCTACCCGCTGATCCACAAGGCCATCACCGAGCGACCGGAGGTCTACAACGAGGAGCAGGTCCGCAATGAGATGTACCTGCACCTCGACTACTACGTCACCGAGTCCAGCGGCCACAACAGCGAGTACAACGCCTGGTTCCGCAAGCGGCCCGACCTGATCGAGAAGTACTGCACCAACGGCACCGGCTGGAACCCCGGCCACTACGCCTACATCCTGAACGAGTACCTCAAGCGGTCGGATGACTGGCGCGAGATCATCAAGGCCGAGCTCGAGAAGCCGGTCCACCTCGAGCGTGGGCACGAGTACGCGGCGTCGATCTTCAACGCCATTTTCGGCGACCACACCACCTTCGAGTTCAACGGCAACGTGCCGAACTTCGGCCTGATCGACAACCTGCCCTATGGCTGCTGCGTCGAAGTGCCGACGTTCGCCACGCAGCGCGGCCTCGACGCGGTCAAGGTCGGCGCGCTGCCGGCGCAGTTGGCGGTGCTCAACAACATCAGCGCCCGCTGCGAAGAACTGGCCGTGGAAGGCGCCATCGAGGGCGATGCCCGCAAGGTCTTCCACGCCGTGCTGTTCGACCCGCTGACCAGCGCCGTGCTGTCCATGGCCGAGACCAAAAACATGGTCAACGACATGCTGGCGGCCAACCAGGTCTACCTGCCGCACTTCAAGAGCCTGAAGGTCGACTGACCGCCGGCGCTTGCGCCTGACGTCAACGCCACGGTGGCGCCTGCCCTGGTGCCACCGTGGCGTTTGCTTTGGCGGTTGACTTTCAGCGCGGCGGGCGGCAGGCTTGGGCAGCTCCGGCGCGCCGTCGCTTGGGCGCGCTGGGGGGTCGACCATTGGCGTCGCGGGCCGCCGCGGGGCAGCCGGGCAGACTGCCTCGCGTGGCGCCTGCCGCCGGCCGGATTGGAGTCGAGGCCAATGATGAAGGTGCTCATCGTTGAGGACGATCCCACCAACCGCTTCGTGATGGCGCGGATCCTCAGACCTGCCGGCGAGATCGCCACTGCCACGACCGGAGTGGAGGCCGTCGCCGCCGTGACCGCGGCGCTGGAACTGGACGAGCCCTACCAGTTGATCTGTCTGGACATCATGATGCCCGAGATGGACGGGCAGGAGGCGCTACGCCGGATCCGACAGCTCGAAGACGACTACGAACTCGACTGGGACCGGCGCGCCCGTATCCTGATGACCACCGCCTCGACCGATCTGCGCGACGTGATCGCGGCGTTCGAGGGCCTCTGTGATGGCTATGTGGTCAAGCCGATCGAGAAGGCGAAGTTCATCGCGGAGCTGCACAAGGTCGGCCTCGTCCTCTGAGCCCAAAACTGGGGACGTCACCCAAATTGCTTGACTCGCCGCGGGCGACGCGGTACGCTCGCACCATGCCACGCATTCCCCGAGTCGTCGTGCCCGGCCTGCCGCACCACCTCACGCAACGCGGCAATCGGCGTGAGAACGTCTTCTTCGACGATGCCGACCGCCAGCACTACCTCGACCTGCTGGCGCGCTATGCCGCGCGTGCCGAACTGGCCGTCCACGCCTACTGCCTGATGCCCAACCACGTGCACCTGGTGGCCGTGCCGGCCAGCGAGACGAGCCTGGCCGCCTGCCTCGGCCCGGTCCACCTGTGCTACGCGCAGCACCTCAGCCGCGCGCAGGGCTGCAACGGGCGGTGGTGGCAGGGCCGCTACTACTCCTGTCCGCTGGACGACGCGCACTACGCCGCGGCCGTGCAGTATGTCGAGCTGAACCCGGTGCGCGCCGGGCTGGTGGGCCAGGCCGAGGACTATCCGTGGAGCAGCGCCGCGGCCCACGTGACCGGCGCGAGCGACTGGCTGGCGGATGTCTCGGCCTTGCGCGAAGCGGTGGGCGACTGGTCGGCCTGGCTGCGCGAGCCGCTGGCGGACGGTCGGGTAAGCGCCATCCGTCAGCGCACGATGACGGGGCGGCCGGCGGGCGACAGCGAGTTCGTGGCGCGCGTCGGCGAGCAGTTGGGCCGCGAGCTGACCACGCGGCGCCCGGGCCGGCCGCGGAAGCAGGATGGCGGAGAGAAATAGGGGTGACGTCCCGGGTTTTCCTGGTTCTGGTCTCGTGCCTGGCGGCCGCCGATGCGCCGCGGACCTACCGCAACCCGGTGCTCGACTACCACGGCGCCGCCGATCCACATGTGGTGCGCTGGGAAGGTCGCTACTACCTCACCGCCACCACCGACAGCCGTGGCTACGACGTGTTCGTCAGCGACGATCTGGTCCACTGGTCGCGCCAGCCGAAGTGCTACACCGACGCCCGCGGCGGCGTCTGGGCACCGGACATGTTCCGCTGGCGGCAGGACGGCCAGTGGTACCTGTACTACACCGCGGACAACCCGCAGGGCGGCAAACTGGTCGGCGTGGCGCGCGGCGACAGCCCGTTGGGACCGTTCGTCGACCAGGGCGTGCTGGCGCCCGGTTCCATCGACGCGCACCTGTTCCAGGACGACGACGGGCGGCTGTACCTGTACCATGTGGTCTTGCCCGGCGGCTTCCGCATCGTGGTGCAGCCGATGCGCGACCCGCTGACGCCGGCCGGCGAGCCCACCGTCCTCATTCGGCCCACGGAACCGTGGGAGAAGCGCCACGGCCAGGTCACCGAAGGCCCGTTCATGGTGCAGCACCACGGCGTCTACCACCTGATGTACTCGGGCAGCGGCGCCGACGGGCCCGACTACGGCATCGGCTATGCCACCAGCACTTCGCCGCTCGGCCCGTTCGCCAAGTATTCTGGCAACCCCATCGCCCAGCGCCGCGACGGCCTCTACGGCCCCGGCCACCACTGCGTCATCGACGGGCCCGACGACCGACTGTGGCTGGTCTACCACCAGAAGCGCGACGACCGCGTCAACTGGGACCGCTTCGTGGCCATCGACCCGCTGTGGTTCGACGACGAGGGCGTGCTGCACACCAAGCTGAGCCGCGGCACCGACGAGCCGGCGCCGTAGGCACGGCGCCGGTTGACACTGGCTGTGCCGCTGGGCCACAGTTGCCTCAGTGGAGCCATGCCATGCCACCCATACCCAAGCGTTGGGTCACTGCGCCGGCCTCGACGCTGCCCGGCGCGCCGGCGGTGCAAGGCGTACAACTCGCGCCCGACGAAGACGTGCAGTGGACCTGGACCTACACGCCCGAAGGCCGCTATGTGAGCGGCTACACCATCGTGAAGCGCGCCGCCGCGACGCCCGCCCGAGCCGCCGATCGCCGATGACCGAGCTGCCGCGCCGGAGTCGCTCGGCCCTGACCATAACCACTGGTTATATACCTCTGGCCAATCGGAAGTTCCGGCGCGGCTGCCGCCAAGCTATGCTTCCTCTCCATAGGAGCCATCTTCCGGTCGCAACGGCGACCGGGTGAGGGCTCCGCTGAGAGAAGTGGCATGGTGAGTGGCACGCGTTGTGGTTCAAACACGAGGATATGGCTGACGGCACGAATGCCGGGACTGGGCGTGTGCCTGGGTCTGGCGGTGGTGGCCCACGCGCTCGGCGCACGGTGGCCGCTGATCGGTGGCGCGGTGTTCGCGCTGGTGCTGGGCATCGCGCTGAACAACCTGTGGCGGCTGTCCGGCAGCGTGCGACCGGGGGTGCAGATGGCCAGCAAGCAGGTGCTGCAGGCGGCGATCATCGCGCTGGGCGGCAGTCTGAGTCTGGGCCAGGTGATCGCCGCCGGACGGCAGTCGCTGGCGGTGATGCTGCTCACTTTGGCCAGCGCCCTGCTCGCGGCGGCGCTGCTCGGGCGGTGGTTGCGCGTGGCGCCCAACCTGACCCGCCTGGTCGGCGTCGGCACCGCGATCTGCGGTGGCTCGGCCATCGCCGCGGTGGCGCCCATCGTGGCCGCCGAGGACGACGAGATCGCGTTCAGCATCTCGACGGTATTCCTGTTCAACCTGGTGGCGGTGCTGGCGTTCCCGCTGTTCGGCCACACGCTGGGTCTGAGCCAAGAAGGCTTCGGCATCTGGGCCGGCACGGCGATCAACGACACCTCGTCGGTGGTGGCCGCCGGCTATGCCTACGGCCCGGCCGCGGGCGATCTCGCCACCATCACCAAGCTGGCGCGCACCACGATGATCATCCCGGTGTCGCTGGTACTGGCCCTGCTGATGGCCACTCGCGGCGGTGGCCGCGGCGTCGCATCGGAGCTGCGGCGCGTCATGCCGTGGTTCATCGTGGGCTTCCTGGCCATGGCTGTGCTCAACAGCACCGGCTGGCTGGGCGCCGGCTTCGCCCACCTGTCCGGCGCTGCGGGCCGGTTCCTCATCCTGATCGCGCTGGCCGGCGTGGGGTTGGGCACCGACCTGCGCAAGCTGGCCGCGACCGGGCCCCGGCCGGTGTTGCTGGGCTGCCTGGTCTGGAGTACCGTCGCGGTGACCAGTCTCGCCGTGCAGGCGTTGGCCCGGCAGTGGTGAGAGGAGCGCGATGGACGAGCGCTTGAGGATGTTCCTGGCCGTGGCGCGGTGTGGCAGCCTGTCGCAGGCGGCGCGGGAGCTGTACGTCAGTCAGCCGGCGATCAGCAAGCAGATCCGCAAGCTCGAAGCGCAGTACAACGTGGCCTTGCTGCGGCGCCACGAGCGCGGGGTGGAGCTGACCGCCGCGGGCCGCCTGCTCGCCTATCACGCGGCCCGCGTGGCCGGCCTGGAAGCCGCGGTGGCCGAGGAACTGGCGGCGCTGGGCCACGAACTGCAAGGACAGTTGCGGGTCGGCGCCACGCTGACGCTGGGCGAATACGTCCTTCCGCCGGTGATCGGCCGGTTCAAGGCCGCGCATCCGGCGCTCGACATCCTGCTCGAAGTGGAGAACACGGCGCGCGTGGTGGAGCACGTCACCTCGGGCCGCTACGACCTCGGGCTGATCGAGGGGCCGGCGCAGCATCACCTGGCGCGCTTCGAGCGGCTCGCCGACGACGAGCTGGTGGTCGTGGCGGCCCCGGCGCACCCGCTGGCGGGCCGCGCGCGCGTCGAGCCCGACGAGCTGTACACGGCCAACTGGATCCTGCGCGAGCCCGGCTCCGGCACGCGCACCGTGTTCGAAGAGGCGCTCCGCGCCGCCGGCTGGTCGCCCGAACGGCTCGAAGTGCTGATGCAACTGGGCAGCACGCAGGCCATCAAGGGCCTCGTGGCGCAGAACCTGGGCCTGTCCGTGCTGTCGCAGTGTACCGTGCGCGAGGAACTGGCCACCGAGCGACTGGTCGCCCTGCCGGTGCCGGCGCTCGACCTGCACCGTACCTTCCGGTTCGTCCACGCTCAGGGCGGCCGACCGTCCTGGAGCACCCGCCGCTTCGTCCGCTGCTGCCAGGACGAGCTTGGCGACCGTCTGCCTGGAGAACGCCCGTGATTGAACTGCCAGAAGCCGCCACCCTCGCCCGCCAGCTCACCGACAGCCTGCGCGGCCAGTGCGTAGTTTCCGTGATGGCCGCCGCGTCGCCGCACAAGTTCGCCTGGTACCACGGCGATCCGGCCGACTACGCCGACCTGCTGTGCGGCAAGACCGTCGGCGCGGCGACGAGCTTCGGCGGGCTGGTGGCGATGGACGTCGATGACGTCGAGGTGGTCTTCAGCGATGGCGTCGCGCTGCGCCGGCACGCGCCGGGCGAGCCGCTGCCGAGCAAGCACCAACTGCTGCTGCGGTTTGCCGACGACTCGGCACTGAGCGCCTCGGTGCAGATGTACGGCGGGCTGTGGGCCGCGCCGAAGGGCTCGGACGACAACCACTACCACACCGTCGCGCGGGCCGCGCCCTCGCCGTTGGGCGACGCGTTTGACGAAGCGCACTTCGCTAGTCTGTTCGGGGATCCGAAGGCGCCGAAGCTGAGCGTCAAGGCGCTGCTGGCCACGGAGCAGCGGATACCGGGCCTGGGCAACGGCGTGCTGCAGGATATCCTCTACGCCGCCCGCCTGCACCCGAAGCGCAAGATCGCGGAACTGACCGCCGCGGAGCGCGACGGGCTGTTCTGGGCGGTGAAGCTGAAGCTGGCCGAGATGACCCGGCAAGGCGGCCGCGACACCGAGAAGGACCTGCACGGCGAACCGGGCGGCTACCGCACGCGGCTCAGCCGCCACACCGTGGGCCAGCCGTGCGGCGAGTGCGGGGCGACGATTGCCAAGGAGGCATATCTCGGCGGGGCGGTGTACTGGTGTCCGGGGTGTCAGCGTGCATAGCGGCGCCCGTCCGTCTTGTTCGGGCAAGGGTCCGCGGCAGGCCGAACACCGGCCGATGGGGCGCGGTCGAAGGCCGGTGCTGCCGGTGTGCACAGGTAGCGCGCTGCCACGTATGAAAGGTGGTCGCGATGGGCTGTAGGGTGTTCATGAGCCATTCGTCCGCAGACAAGCCGTTCGTGCGTCAACTGGCCCGTGACCTTGATCTCCATGGGGTGCGCTGCTGGCTCGACGAAGCTGAGATCCGGGTTGGTGAATCGCTGATCCAGAAGATCCGCGACGCCATCGACGACGTCGCCTACGTCGCAGTGGTACTGTCCCCATCATCGGTCGCGTCGCCCTGGGTGCGAAACGAGGTCGATGTCGCTATGAACCAGGAGATAGCCGGCCACAGAGTAAAGGTGTTGCCCATCCTGTACCGCCCTTGCGAACTACCTGGCTTCCTTCTCGGCAAGAAGCA
Organism: uncultured Fimbriimonadaceae bacterium; assembly: GCA_964531735.1. GTDB lineage: Bacteria > Armatimonadota > UBA10988 > UBA10988 > UBA10988 > CAZHGD01. The sequence continues at coordinate 23,101 of CAZHGD010000115.1, forward strand.
CGCAGACTTCACCGACGAGAACAGGTACCAGGAGGCCCTGCGGGTTCTGGTCGAGACCATGGGCGTCGTCTACAGCAACGACGCACTGCGGCCGGGCGATCCACTGGCCAACCTCGGCCTTGCCGTCGACCGAGCCATCGAAGCCGGCGTGCCGTTGCTCTGCCACCCGTTTCACCGGCCATTCCAGTACCTGGGCCTCACTGTCGACGAGGCCGTCAGGCAGACCGGAGGCACGCTCACCGAGCAACGGAACATCGTGGCCGAGTCCGACCAGGCGCGCCTGTTCCTCGAGGTGGAGGGCAACTTCGTCCAGTACATCGAGGTCGCACTGAAGTGGACAGCGCCGCATCGCATGGACAGCCCATTCGATTCGGTGCCTCTGCTTGGCGCACTGAGCATCAGCCCGTCAGAGCTTGAGCCGGTTCGTGCCAGTGTGCACTGCCATACCTACTACGACCACAGGCGACGCCTCAAGGTTATGGTTTCCTGCTTGGGCGACACGGAGCCGATATGCGTCTGCTTCAGCATGAAGTACTACGGACAATGACAGGCGTTCCACACGCGGTGCGCTAGCAGCCGCACACGAGCAGCTTCGTCGACGCCACTAACCGGGTGCCATACAAGCAGCGGGCGGACGCTCGCCGGCGCCTCTGGTCGTCGCGCGCCGGTCACTCGCCAGGCGGCAGCACCGGCACAACAAGCACGCTGTACTCCGGCCCCACCTGCTCCTCGATGGCGTTCTCAATCGCTCGCAGCGCGGCGTAGTAGTCGCGCTCACGCTCGATGGGCGAGGTCGGCTGCACCACCACGTACCACCAGTTGTCGCCCTTCTCCTCCACCGCAGTGACCGCCAGCGTGAACGGACGGTACTGTGGCTGCGCCACCTGCTCCATGGCCAGAGCACGGATGTGTTCGAGATCAGGTGCGATCATGGCAAGGCCCTCAGGGCGCGCACGACGGTCTCCAGCGCTAGCAAAGCGTCTTTGGCTGCGGCCCTGGTCGGGCGCCACCCATCGACATAGTCGGCGTTCAGGCGCTGCTTGTAAAGGTCCGCCAGTGCGCGGTCAACTTCCTGGGCCTGTGCCGCAGCCCAGTGCTGCGCCAGACTGGCGGCGACCAGGTGCCGCAAGTCGCGATGCGCTGGGGAGCTGCGACCAACGCCGAAATGCACGTTGGCCGCTGCCAGCTTCTCGGTGACGAAGGCGAACGCCGCATAGTACGCTCGGCTCAGGGCGCTCCGGTACTGCTGAGAACGCGTCAACTGCCGCGCGGCTTGTTGGTTGCGCTCACCCATGTCGTGCCAGGTGTCCATGCGCGATCCC
>CAZHGD010000116.1:0-24397 GCA_964531735.1 uncultured Fimbriimonadaceae bacterium
GCACCCGTACTACTGGGCACCGTTCGTGCTGATTGGGAACGGGCGGTGAGGGTGCCCAAAGTACGGGGCGGAGCAGCCATGCCGGCTGCTCCGCCCCGGGTCTGCGAGGTGCGCTTGGGTCAGAACGAGCTGATGTCCGCGTCGGACAGTTCGGCCACGGCGACCGGCTGATAGGCCGGGCGGTGACCGTTGGTGCTGCGCTCGCGGACCGCGGGTGGCAGCGCCAGCGCCGGCCGAGCCGCCGGGGTGCGCACCGGCTCGATCGCGGCCGGCGGCTCGTCGAACCGATGCTGGCCACCGATCAGGCGCTCCAGGTCGGCGATCATCTCGTCGAGTTCGCGCGCCTGGGCGGCCAGTTCCTCACTCGCGGCGGCGGCCTCTTCGGCGTTGGCGGCGGTCACCTGGGTGACCTGGTCCATCTGCGCCACCGCGCCGGTGACGTGGTCGATGGACCGCGATTCCTCGGTGGTGGCCGAGCGGACCTCGTCCAGCAGCACGGACACCCGTTGGGCGTGCCCGATCATCCGCTCGAGCGTGTCGCCCATGGCGCCGACCGCCTGGACACCCTCCTCGGCTTCGCCACGGGCGCGGTCAAGGAGTTGGGTGGTCATCGCCGCGGCCTCGGCGCTGCGGCTGGCCAAGGCGCGGACCTCTTCGGCCACCACCGCGAAGCCCTTGCCGGCGTCGCCGGCGCGGGCCGCCTCGACTGCGGCGTTCAGCGCCAGCAGGTTGGTCTGGAAGGCGATCGCATTGATGGTCTGCAGGATGCGCGAGGTCTCCTCCGAGGAGGTCTTGATGCGCGACATGGTGTCGGTCATCCGCTGCATGGCATCGTTGCCCGTGGTGGCCGCCACCAGGCAGTCGCCGGCCAACTGGCTGCACTCGGCGGTGCGAGCGGCGTTCGACTGCGACGCAGCGGTGATCTCCTCCATCGAGGCCGAGGTCTCCTCGAGCGCGGCGGCCTGCTGGCTGGCGCCCTCGGCCAGTTGCTGCGAGGAGCTGGCGACTTCGTGCGATGCGCTGGTGACTTGCTCGCTGCCATGGCCCAGGCCGGCCACGATGCGGCCGAGAACGGTGCAGATGCCGCGGGTGATGCCAGCGGCCATGGCGATGCCCAGGAAGATGGCGAGCACCAAACCGAAGGTCTGCGCGGTGACGGTGGCGGCCAAACGATTGCTGGTGGTGGTGGCCACTGACGAGGCCTGCTTGACGCTCTCTTCGGCGGTGTGGCCGACCGATTCCAGCAGCTTGTTGGCCAGGTCCTCACGCAGGGGCCGCAGGGCCTCGGCCTCGCGCCAGAACCCGGCGAACTCTTCCAGGCGCTGGCGGTAGCCGACGACCGCCGACTTGATCGTGTCCAGTTGCTGGCGGTTGGCTTCGCGGTCGGTATCGGCGCGAAGCGCCTCGACTTTCTTGACGATGCCGTCGAACATCGGCCCGGTCGGGTCGAGCACGCTCATGTCGCGTTGCGCGTAGGCGCGCCAGACCAACATGCGGACGGTGCAGAGCTGGAACTCCATCTCGAGGATGCTGTTGAGCTTGGTCATGCGGCGGTGCACGGTGGGCCCGTCGGCGCCGGCGGCCACGTCGGCGCGCGCCAGCTCTTCCTGCGCCTGGTGGTACTTGGCGCTCTCGTCGAAGACGAGGCCACCGGCCTTGGTCATGGCCACGCGGGCGCCCTGGATCTTGTCGATGAGTTGCGCGGTCTGCTCGAGCAGCGCCTGGTACTGCTTGGCCTGGTCGGCCGCGGCCTGGGCGCTCTGGGCGGCGCCAGCCAAGGTGCCACCGGCCCGCTGCGCGCGACTGGCGGCCTCGGCCAGTTGCTGATGCACCAAGGCCATCTCTTCCTGGCCCTTGTCGCGGTACTTGGCCTCATGCACCAGCGTGTAGCCGCGCATCTGGAAGATGGTCAGCAGCCAGTGGCGCTGCGCCGACTGGGCCGCTTCGAGCGTCGGCAGGTAGTGGCTCGACAGCGTCGCGGCCTGGTTCCGGACACGTCCCATGGCCACCAGGCCGACCACACTCAGCAGAACGGTCAGGGCGAGCAGCGAAGCGAACCCGATGCCGATTCGCTGGCCCAACGTCGTGTTCCTGAACACCATTGGTCTCCTTGCGCTCATCGCGAAACGCAGGTGCTGGTCAGGTGCGAGTAGCGCTACGGCGGAAGGCCGGCGGTCCTTCTGTCCGTTACCTGCTTCTGGGCTATCGGCCGAGTAACGCGCTCGTTTAGCCCTTCGCGGCAAATTCTTGCCAACGCAGTTGCTAACAGGGCGCGGAGTGTGTTACTCGCTGTTGGACGCGAACCCGAGCGAGAGGTGGTTGGTGACGCGCTCGAACGCGAACACGGCCAGGAGGCATTCCTCGCGCTGGAGGGTCTGGCGGTGGCCGCGGGTGACTCCGGAGAGGAAGCCGTAGCTGAGGCGGAGCGGCTCGCTGTCGGCCATCAGGCGACCGACGCGGCGCTCGATGGGGGCGTCCGGCGGGTGGGCCGGCCGGTGGTGTTCAACGTAACCGCGGACGGCGCGCGAGGCGGCCTCGCGGAGGGCCGCGGCGCACTCCCAGTAGCGTTGGCGCTCGAACGAGGCCAACGCCAGTTCGAGTCGTTCGCCGACCAGGTCGCGGTCGGTCGCGGCGAGTCCGAGCCGCCGCAGCGACAGGCGGCGGCGACTGGTCTGCAGCAGGCCCGCCACCTGTTGCTCCTGCCGCATGGTGTCGGCCTCCAGCAGCCCGTAGAACCGGCTCTGCGGGTCGAGTATGTGGCTGATGGAGTTGGCCACCTGGCGCCGCGCCAGGTCGTTGCGGGTGCGCCGCAGGAGCTGCCGCAGGCGGTGCAGGGCCGGCTTGGCGCCGATCCGGCTGAGGGCCTCCGTCATCGCCAAGAAGACGGTCGGCTCGCGCTCGACTTCCAGCGCCGCTGCCAGCGCGTCGGCGGCCTCCTGCGAGCCGGTGCGGCTGAGCGCCAGGGCGACGGTCTTGCGCACCGTCGGGCGCTCGTCGGCGAGCAACTCGATCAGGGCCGGCAGACTGCGCTCCGAGGCGATCTTGCCGAGCGCTTCCACCGCCTCCTCGACGATGTCGCCAGTCGGTTCGAGCACGGCGTCGATCAGCGGCCAGGTAGCCCGTTCGTCGCCGATCTCGCCGAGTCCGCGCGCCGCCTCGCGGCGCACCTCACGGTCACTGTCGCCGAGTGCCTTGGCCAGTTCATCGACCGCCAGCGCGCTACCCGAGTTGGCCAGGCCCCGCGTGGCCCGCAGCTTGGCCGCCGGGTCGGCGGAGCGCTGCAGGCGGAACAGGCTCCACAAGGTCAGGAGCGGGTTGCCGCTGCGGACATGCCGCAGGAGGGTCCGCGCCGCCACCTCCTGGTCCTCGCGCACGCGCTGCAGAATGGACAACCCGAGCAGTCGGGTCAGGCTGCTGACCAGGAACACCACCTGCAGGTTGCACACCGGCCAGCCGAACAGGTCGAGGTCACCGAGGCGGGCGATCGCGGTGGCCAGCAGGCCGCCCAACATGGAGCCCAGCGCGGCCGACAGGTTGGTCACGCCCATGTAGGTGCCGATGTAGACCGTGCGGTTCTGCTCCGGCGCAATCTTCAGCATCAGGTTGGACTGGGCCAGCAGCAGGCCGGCGGCCGAGACACCACCGATGGCTTGGGCGAACGGGACCAGCCACCAGTAGTTGTGCGGTGTGGTGCAGAACCAGGGCAGCGGGTTGAGCGCGATGCCGAAGCTGGACAGGCGCAACACGGGCTTGTAGCCGAACTTGTCGGCCAGGTAGCCCCAGAGCGGGTTCGACAGCAGCATGAAGATGGTCACCGTCGACGAGTAGACGGCGAGCTGCGAGTAGGTCAGGTGGACATGCTGCAGCATGTACACTGCGAAGAAGGGCGAGGCCAGGTAGACGGTGACCATGCGTGCCGAGACGAACAGCGTCAGGTTGCGGAAGTTGCGGTCGCGGAAGGGCAAGCCATACAGGCGGAGCGAGAAGGCTTGTTTGGGTGCCTGGCGTGCGGGCTCGGGCGTGAGCGACCAGGCGCCCATGGCCAGCCAGCCGAACAGCACCGCCACGAAGTAGAGCAGGCAGAAGGCCTGGCTCTTCTGGGCCACCGGGAAGCGGTCGAGAAAGCGGCCGGCGGCGAGGCCGCTGAGCAGGCCGATGGCGGCGCCGAGGCTATTCTGGCGCGCCATGAACCGGCCGCGGTAGTCGCTGGGCACGAGGTCGGTGAACCACGACAGGCCGGCCGGCGCGGCCAGCGCCACCGCGGCGCCGGCGGCGAACACCAGCACGGCCAGCATCCACACGGCGGAGCGCCCGGCAACCACGAAGGGCAGCACCGCCACCAAGGCCCACATGGACGCGCCGGCTGCATAGGCCGTGAGGCACCACGGCTTGCGGCGCCGGCGCCGCTCACTGAACAGCGGCGAGAGCATCTGCAGGATCTGCGCGGCGAGCGGCGCGGCGGAGAGGATGCCGATCATCGCGTCGTCGGCGCCGAGGTGAAGGGCCAGGCCGGTGGTGATGGCCCCCGCGGTGATGGCGGCATACACCGCCCAGAGGCTGGTGTTGGTGCTCCACAGGTTGAGGCCCTGCAACGTCTGTCGCGGGGTGAGTCGAGGGCCGTCGTGCGCCTCGGTGCGCGCGTCAGGACGCGCGTCGTGCTGGGCTGGTGGAGCCATGCCGGCACAGTCTACACCAAGCCGGGCAACGCGGCGACCCCTGTTGTCGGCGGCCCGCGGTCAGCGCCGCGCGGCCAGGCCGTCGACCAGCCGACTGGTGGCATAGACGGCGAGCAAGGCACCTTCGCGGCGCAGTTCGTCGCGCGTGTCGCGCGCCAGTGCGTTGAGCAGGCCGTAGCTCAGCCGCATGATGGGATCGCGCTGCAGCAGCGCGGCGATCTCGCGCCCACCGCCGCGCTCGCCGACGCCGGCGGCGGCCCGCACGGCCACGCCAGCCAGGTGCCGCAGCAGGGCCAGCATGTGGTCGTAGTCACGATGCTCGAACAGGCGCAGCGCCTGGTCCAGGTCGCCGACCAAACTGGCCAGGGCGGTCGCGTCCAGCAGGCGCGCGCGGCGGACTCGTCGGCCGGTGCGCCGGAGCAGCTTGGCGACCGCTTCTTCCTGTTGCATCGTCTCGGCTTCGAGCAGCGAGTAGAACTCACCGACCGGGCCGAGCAGGTTGCCGATGGCGTGGGCCAGTTGCCGGCGGGTGGCGACAGTGGTGCAGCGCGGCAGCAAGGCGCGCAGCCGGTGCAGGGCCCGCCGGCCACCCAGCCGGCTGACCGCGTCGACCGCCGCCAGGAACACGCTCGGGTCGGTCTCGGTCTCGAGGACCCGGTCCAGGGCCGTGCTGGCCTCGGCGTCAGCGAAGTTGCCCAGCGCGATGACCGCCGACTGACGCACCGACGGCCGCTCGTCGGCCAGCAGTTCGAGCAGCGCCGGCACGCTCCGTGGTGAGCCGACCTTGCCCAGCGCGTCCACGGCGTCTTCGACGATGCCGGTGGTGTCGTCGAGGGCTGCGGTCAGCAGCGGCATGGTCGCGCGCTCGTCGCCGATCTCGCCGAGGGCCCGCGCGGCCTCGCGGCGCACCTCGCGGTCGCTGTCCTCGAGCACCTTGGTCAGCTCGTCGACGGCCAACGGGCTGCCCGCCGAACCGAGGGCGCGCGTGGCCCGCGCCTTGGCGGCCGGGTCGGCGGAGCGCTGCAAGCGGAACAGGCTCCACAAGGTGAGCAACGGGTTGCCGCGCCCGACCTGGCGCAACAGGTCGCGCGTGGTCACCTCCTGCGGCTCATGCACCCGCTGGAGGAGCGACAGCGACAGCAGGCGGAAGCAGACGCTGAACAGGAACAGGACCTGCAGGTGACTGAGCGGATGGCCGAACAGCCAGTAGGGGCCGAGCCGTGCCAGTTGCGAGGCCAGCAGGCCGCCGATGACCGCGCCGATGGACGAGGCGATGTTGGCCATGGCGGTGAAGAAGCCGAGGTAGACCGAGCGGCGCTCCTGCGGCGCGATGCGCAGGAGCAGGTTGTACTGCGAGACGACCAGCGCCGCGGCGGTCGCGCCGCCCCAGATGTTCGTGGGCACCAGGACCCACGGGTAGTTGGTCGCGGTGGCGAAGAACCAGGGCAGCGGGTAGACGGCGATGCCGAAGATGCCGAGGCGCAGCAGCGGCTTGTTGCCGAACTTGTCGGCCAGGTAGCCCCAGATTGGGTAGCTGAGGATGGTCATCACCGTGACCACCGACTGCAGGACGGCGATCTGCGCGAAGCTCATCTGCAGGTGGTCGAGCTGCAGCACGGTGAAGAACGGGCCGGCGATCATCTGCGCGGCACCGAAGGCCATGGCGAACAGCGTCAGTCGGCTGAAGTCGCGATGCTGCAACGGCAGGGCCAGCAGGCGCCAACTGACCTCCTGGCGACTGGGCACCACCGGCGGCTCGGGCACCAGCGCCAGCAACACCAGGCTGGCCAGGGCGAACCCGCAGGCGAGGATGAACAGCGACGCGAACCCGGTCTGCTTGAACGGCGTGCTGAACCAGTCGAGGTAGCGCCCGGCGACAACCGTGGCGACCAGCGCGAACACGCCCAGCAGGCTCTGGTTGCGGGCGACATAGCGCCCGCGGATCTCCGGCGGCACCAGGTCGGTGAACCAGGAACTGGCAGCCGGCTGGGCCAGCGAGAACGCCGCGCCGCCGCAGAAGACCATCACGATCATGCCCCAGGCCGCCGTCTGGTGACTGGCCGCGAACGGAATGAGCGCGATGGGCACCCAGACCAGGTAGCCGAAGGCGTAGCAGACCAAGATGAACGGCTTGCGGCGGTGGCTGCGCTCGCTGATCAGCGGCGAGAAGATCTGCAGCACGGCGGCCAGCAGCGGCGCCGCCGAGAGGATGCCGATCATCGCCTCGGTGGCGTTGAGGTGCCGGGCGTAGCCGGTGGCGTAGACGCCGGCGCAGATCGCCGACTGGATGGCGCCGAGGTTATTGCACCAGATCCACAGCCGGAGGCCGCGCAGGGTCTGGAGTCGTGACAGTGCCGCCGGGGCGGTCGTGTTGGCCATGATCGAGGGTGCCTGCGTCTCAGACGGTGATGAGCCGCTCCATGGCCAACTGGAAGATCTGCGCGCCACCGACGGTGACGGTCAGGCCCTCGCCGATGGGATTGTGGTACAAACGCGAATCGGGCGGCGACACCAAGGCCACTTCCTCGCGGGCCTGACAAGTCTGCGAGACCAATTGCACCACCTGTTCGGCCTGCTCCTCGGTCACGCCGAGCAGGAAGGTCAGACTGCCCTCGCGCAGGAACCCGCCGCTGCTGCCGAGTTCGGTGAACCGCCACTCGGCCTCGGCGAACGCATCGCGCAGACGCCGGGCGTCGCGCTGGTTGACCACCACGAGCAGTAGTTTCATGCAGGCGTCCTCGCCGTCGCACCGGGCTCCATCGCGCAGTATACATCGTCGCGCCGCGCGAGTGCTTGAGGCCGTGTCCCAACGGTGCTACCATCCGCCGCACCGCTGGAGAAGCAGGCCATGCTGCCCGGGTTGCTCGTGTTGTTGCCGACCGTGTCCTGCGCCGTCGTCGCAACGCCGATCACCGGCGTGCGCTTCCACGCCTCGTTCGACCGCTGGGTCACCGCCGATCGCGCCGCCGGTGGCCGCCTGCCGAAGCCGGGCGCGCGGCTGGCGCTGGCCGCCGGCAAGCTGGGCCAGGCGCTGCAACTCGACGGTGCCGGCTATCTGGAGTTCCCGGCCGGCGACAGCTATCCCGGTCCGGTGGGCACCGTGGCGCTGTGGTACCAACCGGCGCAGTGGGGCGCGCGCACCTACGACAGCATCTTCGGCTTCAGCGACAACAACGTCAATGCGTTCCACTTCGAGCGCTCGCATCCCGATGGCCGGCTGCGCTGGGTGATCGGCGGGCCGGACACCGCGGACGGGGCCAAGACGCAGTCGCTCTGGTCGAAGCAGCCGCTGCCGGACGGCCAGTGGGTGCATGTGGCCGCCGTCTGGGACGGGGCGAAGCGGCGGGCGTTCTACATCAATGGTGAGCTGGCGGGCGCTCTGGACGGTCCGGGCCCGGTGCCGGCCAAGCCGGCCTCGATACTGCTGGGCTGCGGCTTCGGCCGGTTGCAGCGGGCGGCCTTCGGTCGCCTCGATGAGGTCGTCATTCTGGACCATGCCGCCACGCCCGACGAGGTGCGTGCGCTGATGGCTGGCCTGACGCCGGAGGGCGCCATGGTGGATCTGAGCAACCGGCGGGTGCGGGTCAGTGTCGACCGGGCGCGGGCCGAGGTGACGGTGGCCAGCGCCACGAGCGACCGCCCGACGGTCCTCGGACCGGCCCGAGCCGGTGCCCGGATCGATGGGCGCGACCGCGTCTGCGACCGCCTCGGTAAGGCCCAGCCGGCCGCGCCGATCGCGGGTGCGCTCGGTCCGGCTGACCACCGCGTGTTCGCTGGCGCAGCGGACGCCGACGGCGTGGCGATGGCCTACCATGTGCAGGTGCCTCGCGAGCAGCCGGTGGCCTTGCTGTGGGTCGAACTGCGCCATGGCGGCACCAAGCCGGTGGTCGTGGAGTCGCTCGACGTGCTGCGCGCCGACCGCGAGGCGGTGATGTTGCCGGTGCCGGCCGAGCGGCTGAACGTGTTCCTCGACAACGGCGGCCTGGTCGGTTCGCGCACGCACCGGCTGGCCGCGGCCAACGCGCGCCACACCGCCATGGGCGCGATGGTGCTCGCCGAGCCGCATGGCGGCTGGGCCGGCTCCTTCTCGTTCACCTCGTTCCGCGAGTGCGCGCCGACCACGCTGCTCGGCTGTGATGCGCAGGCGCAACCGCAATCGCTGCGCGCGACCTGCGGCTATCCGGGCGGCCGGCGGCTGGCGCCGGGCGACACCATGGCCTCCGAAGTGCTGGCCGTGGCGCTGCACAGCGACGGCCACACGGCGCTGTCGGCCTGGGCGGACCAGGTCATGGCCGTCAACGAGCTGAAGCCGCCGCGGCACTGCCCGTCGGGCTGGAACTCCTGGTACGCCTACCGCCTGACCATCACCGACGAGATCGTCAAGCAGAACGCGCGCCTCGTGAAGGAGCGCTTCGCGCCGCTGGGCGTGACCAACATCCAGATCGACCATGGCTGGCAGGACCGCGACATCGTCGGCCACTGGGTGCCGAACACGCGGTTCCCGCGCGGGCTGAACCCGCTGCAGCAGGAGCTCGCGCAGATGGGCCTGAGCTTCGGTCTGTGGACCGCGGTGACGCAGGTGTCCGAGCACGCGCCGTTGGCCAAGGAGCGGCCGGACGTCCTGTTCCACGATGCCCAGGGCGCGCCGTTCGTGACCGACGCCAAGTGGTACTGGGTGCCGCATGGTCGGTGCTTCACGCTCGATCCGACGCACCCGGACGGGTACGCCGCCTACCGGCGGTTCGGCGAGGCGGTGCGCTCCTACGGCTGTGGCTACCTGAAGAACGACTTCCAGACGCCGGTCATGCGCACCGACGTGCGCACGCACACGGGCCAACTCGGCGTGCCGGTCTACCGCGCGGCAATGAGGGCGCTGCGCGAAGGCATGGGGCCGGACATGGCCTACCACGCCTGCAACGCGCCGCTGAACGTGGTGGCGGGCCTCTGTGATGTGGCCTGGGTCCACCGCGACATCGGCAACCCGCGTGGCGACTGGGGCGAGCTGCGCCGCTTCGCCGGCGAGTTCGCGGCCCGGGCCCACGTCAGCGGCAAGTTCTACTGGAGCGACCCGGACTACGTGCAGATTGGCCAGGGCACCCCGAATGAGAACCAGGTGCGACTGGCCCTCTGCGCCCTCGGCGGGGGGCCGGCCTTCCTCGGCGACCGCCTGCCCGACCTGCCGGAGGAGAAGCTGCGGCAACTGACCTGCTGCTTCCCGTCCATCGGTCGCCCCGCCCAGCCGGTCGACCTGTTCGCCCGCGAGGACTACCCGCGCCTGTGGGCGCTGCCGGTGAGCACCACCTGGGGGCGCTGGCTGGTCCTCGGGGTGTTCAACCTGGACGACACCGACGAGCGCGTCGAGCTGAGCTGGCGCGAGCTCGGACTCGACCCGACGGTACCGGTGACCTTGTTCGACTTCTTCGCGGCGCGCGCGGTCGGCGAAGTGTCGTGCCGTCTGCCGGGGGACGACCTCGACCTCAAACTGACCATCCCGGTGCCGGCTCACTCGGTGCGCGTGCTGCGCCTCACGCCGCGTGAGGAGCGGCCGTACGTGATCGGCACCGACCTGCACCTGACGGGCGGCGGCGTGGAGTTGCCGCAGGTCAAGTGGGACGAGGCCACGCAGACGCTCAGCGGCACGGCCCGGCGCGCGCCCGGCTTGAGCGGCCGCATCTTCGTGGCGGTGCCGCGCGGCTACCGCGCCGAGGGACTGTCTGCCAGCGACGGGGTGCTGGCGGTGCCGGTGAAGTTCGCGAAGGTCGAGGAGGCGTGGGCCGTCCGGTTCACGCGGTGACACCGCGCGGTCGGGACGGCGACATTCAGTTCACGCTGTCGTCCCGCACCTTTGGCCAGGGACTGCTAGACTCGACAGTAGCGCGGCCGCTGGCAGGCGTCCGCTGGAGCGCCGATGCCGCCAACGCAGCCGGAGACTGTGCCCGACCGACCTTGCCGACCTCACGGCGCCGGCCTGCTGGCCGTGGTCGGGTCGTCGGCGGTCGTCTTCGGCATCGCGGCGCAGTTCGACCTGATGGAGCGCTATGTTGCCTTTGCCCATCAACACGAAGCACTCAATCTCGACGAGTTCCTCATCGTGACCGCCTATCTGGCGGTCGTCGGTCTGGGCGCCGCCATGCTGCGCTGGCGCGACGCGCTGCGGGCCAGTGAGGTCCTGGCTCAACGCAACCGCGAGCTCCAGACCGCTCTCGACGAGGTCCGGCAACTGCGCGGCATCCTACCGATCTGCGCGGCCTGCAAGCGGATCCGCGACGATGCCGGCTACTGGCACCAGGTGGACGTCTACGTGCGCGACCATAGCGAGGCCGAGTTCACCCACGGCCTCTGCCCCGAGTGCGTGCGCGAGCTCTATCCCGAACTGGACGAAGAGGATCTGTCCACCTGAGGGCAACACCGGCGGGCCTGGCAGACGACCGTGCGGTGCACGACGTGTCACGCCGTGCCGCGCCAGCTCAGGCTGGGCGGCGCTGAACCGGCGTCACCGCAGCGCGGTGACGCGCCAGGCACGGACAGCCGCGGTGCGACCTCCGTGGTGGCGCACTACCCCTCGCCCGGCTTGAGGCCGAAGTAGGCGTATGCCGCAGCCACGGCCAGGCCCAGCCACGACTGCCCCACGCCCGTCAGCGCAGGGAGAACTGTCGGGTGGTACATGCCCTGCACGAAGGCCGCCAAGCCGGCGAAGAGCCAGACCAGAACGTAGGCGATGGTCACCGCAGTGACTACCTTCTTCGTCATCGGTGAGGCGTCGCCAGCCAAGACCCGGGCGACCGGCGCCTGACCTGGCTTGGTGACGGCGAGCTCGGCGATGACCAGGGCCGAGACCAGGCCTCCGATCACGTTCAGCGTTTGCGCCATGACGGTGTTGAACTGGTCGACCGGTGGTGGATTGGCGCCGACAATTCGATGCGCCACCCAGATGAGATGCACATAGAGCCCCAGCAAGACCATCGCGATGGCCCCGCCAAACACAGCTCTCATACCGCCCTCCCGCAGTGAGATTCGGGCGCTCCGGGCAGCCGCAGTGCACTGTGCGTGACCGCTGGAAGCGCCTGGTTGGTCGCAGTTACCAATGTCTACCAGTGTGACATCGGCCAAGTGCGCCGTCAAGCCTGATGGCGGAGTTCAAAGCAGAGTCGCGCGCCGCCGTGCCAGAGCCTGCCGGTCCGGTGTGCGGCGCGCACGGTACGTTACCAGTTGATACTCAACACACGCGCCGCCTCCTCGGGCGTGGTGAGGCCTTCGGTGACCAGGCGCGCGGCGTGCTGCTGCATGGTCGGCAGGCCGCCGGTGAAGGCCTGTTCGCGCAGCACCTCGTCCGGCGCGCGCATGGCGATGGCGTCGGCCAGGGCGTTACTCACCTCGACCACCTCGTAGAGCCCGGTGCGGCCGCGGAAGCCGGTGCCGCGGCAGGCCTCGCAGCCGCGCCCCGCCCGCCAGGTCAGATCCCGTCCGGTCAGGCCGAGTTGGGCCGCCGCGGTGGCCGAGATGGGCGAACTGCTCTCGGTGGCGCACTCCGCACAGGTTTTGCGGACCAGTCGCATCGAGACGGTCCCGCGTAGCGAACTGCTGACCAGGAACGGCTCGAGGCCGATGTCCAGCAGGCGGTGGATGGTGCCGATGCTGCTGTAGGTGTGCAGCGTGGTCAGCACCAGGTGTCCGGTGAGCGCCATCTGCACGGCCATCTCGGCCGTCTCCAGGTCGCGGATCTCGCCGACCAGCACCACGTCGGGGTCATGACGCATGATGGCGCGCATGAGGTACGGGAAGGTCACGCCTTTGGCCACGCTGACCGCCGACTGCGCCACCCAGGGCAGGTCGAGTTCGACCGGGTCTTCCACCGACATGACATTGATGGCCTCGCCGGCGATCAGCCGCACCAGTGCGTAGAGCAGCGTCGTCTTGCCCGAGCCGGTCGGCCCGGTCACCGTGATCAGGCCGTGGGGCAGCCGCACCAGGCGTTCGAGCGCAGCCTGCTCCTCAGGGAATAGCCCGAGCTTGTCCCACGCGGCCAGCGCCGAGCTGGAGTCGAGCACCCGCACGCACACGCGGCCGCCGTGGATGCCGGGCAGGAAGCTGCCGCGCAGGTCATACTGCCGGCCGTCGAGGTCGAACGGGCAGCGCCCATCGGCCGGCCGGTCGGTGTTGTCCGCGGGCATGGCGAAGATGGACTTCAGGCGGGCCAGCGTGGCGCGGGCCGCCGCAATCGGCAACCGTTCCTGCTCGTGCAGCACGCCGTCGATGCGCAGGCGCGTCACGCCGCCGTCGCGCTCGAGGTCGAGGTGCAGGTCGGAGGCGCCGGCGCGGATGGTGCGTTCCAGGTAGTCGTTGACACGGCGGATGGTGGTCTCGTCGCCGGCCTCGGCGACAATCTGCATCACCTCGCGGGTCCGCTCCAGCAGCGCGCGCAGTCGTTCGTCGCGGGCCAGCCGCGCGTCGATCGCCGCGCTCTCGGCCGCCGGCAGTTCGCCGCGCAGGTAAGCGACCAGATCATCCTGGGTCGGGTTGAACTCAGACATCGTCCAGCTCCTTGAGCGCGGCGCGCAACTGGCGCCGCGCGGCGTGCAAGCGCGACTTCACCGTGCCGACCGGCACCTGCAGGCGCTCCGCCACGGCCTGTTCGGGCAACTGCTCTTCGCTGACCAGACGGAACACCTCGCGCTGCCCGGCCGGCAACGCCGCGGTGGCGTCGGCGAGCACCCGCTGGGTCTCGCGGTGCAGCACCTGACCGGCCACATCGGGCGCCGTCGGTTCGGCGGCCTGGGCCAACGGCTCTGTTAGGCGGCGCGCCTCGCGTCGCCGCAGGTTGAGCCAATGGTGCTCGGCGTAGCGCAGGACCAGCGCGCCGAATCGGCCCTGGGCGCGGTAGGCGGCGCGACGAGCCCAGAGCTGGACCAGGACGTCCTGCACGGCATCGTCCACCGCGGCGCCGTCGCCCAGGAGCGATCGGAAGTAACCAGCCAGCCGCGGACGCCAGCGGCAGACGAGTTCCGCGAACGCGCTGGGATCATCGGTGTCCCGCACGCGCTCCATCAGCTCGCTGTCGCTGTGGCGGTCAGCCATCGGCACGGCTCCAGCCGATCAGGTCGTTACCTCGCCGGAAGTTCGCCGTCGCGCCTCGTAAACATCCGCGAGGGCGGCGTGGTAACCACAGTGGTACCCCGGAGGAGCCCAACATGACCAGACCGATCCGAGCGGCGGCCGCGCTACTGCTGTGCGTAGCGGCCGTCGGTGCAGAACCCGGCCCCGGCCGGATCGCCGCGGTGCGCATCTATCGCGGCCAGGCCTTGGTGACGCGCGTCATCGAGTTCCAGGCGCAGCCCGGCGCGCAGGACCTGGTGGTCACCAACTTGCCTGAGCGCATCCTGCCCGGCTCGCTCTACGCGACCGCATCGGCCGGTATCGGCATCCGCGCGGTGCGCTTCCGCAGCGAGGACGTGGCCGAGGCGCCGCGCGAGGACGTCCGCAAACTGGACGAGCAACTGGCCGACAAGCAGGACGAGTTGGCCAAGATCCAGGCCGAGTTGACCGTGCTGGACCAACATGCGCGCTACCTCGACAAGCTCGAGAACTTCGTGGCGCCGACGGCCAGCGCCGAGATGACCAAGGGCGTGCTGAATCCCGAGACCCTCGCCAAGCTGAGCCGCGACGCCCTGGAGCAGCGGACCCAGATTGCGCAGAAGAAGCTGGAGCTGAGCAAGCAGCAGCGCAAGGCGCAGGCCGAGCTGCAAGTGCTGATCAAGCAGCGGCGTGACCTGACTGGTAGCGGCGCCAAGGCGCAGCGTGAAGCGGTCATCTTCGCTGACGCCGCCAAAGAGGGCCCGGCCCGCATCGACCTGAGCTACCTGGTCGGCGGGGTCTCGTGGGCGCCGGCCTATGTGGCGCGCCTCAACGAGGGCCTGACCAAGATGACACTGGAGTACCACGCGGTGGTGGCCCAGATGAGTGGTGAGGACTGGCCCGACGTGCCGGTGGTGCTGTCGACCAGCAGCGCCAGCATGGCGGCGGCGGCCCCGGCGCTGGCCCCGCTACACATCGGCCTGGTGCCTTCGGCTCGGCACGCCGGTGCGGCCGATGCCAAGGAGTACGCCGCGCAACGCCGGCAGCTCGAGGAACAGCGCCGCAACGCGCCGGCCGCGAATGCGCCCGGCCCGAAGGGCGAGCGAGGCCAGGCGGGCCCGCAAGGCCCGGGCGCTCGCGCCGACGAACCGCTCGAGCCGGATGCCGCCGCGCTGCCTGAGGGCGGCGAGGCGCAGGACGACGTGGCGGCCAACGTCTTGGCGGCCCGCCTGCAGCAACTGGAGCTGACCGCCAGCGACGATGCGGTGAAGGGCGCGCAGCGCCTGGCCGATGCCAGTGAAGGCATCGCGGTCGACTATCCGCTGCCCGGCAAGGTCAGCTTGCGCAGCCGCAACGAGCAGCAGATGTTCCGGATCACCAGCATCGAGCTGCAGCCGAGCTTCTACTACACCGCCGTGCCGCTGCTCAGCGAGTACGTTTACCAGGCGGTGGAAGCGAAGAACACCAGCGCCTTCGCCTTGCTGCCCGGGCCGTACAGCGCCTATGTCGAGGGCGCCTACGCCGGGCGTGGCACGCTGCCGCTGATCGCCAGCGGGCAGGGCCTGACCATCGGCTTCGGCACCGAGTCGCGCCTGAAGATCGTCCGCGACCTGGAGGAGAAGAAGACCGAGATCCGGGGCGGCAACAAGCAGCTCCGCTACACCTACCGCTTCCGCCTGCAGAACTTCATGGACAAGGCGGCGGTGGTGCGGGTCTGGGATCGGTTGCCGCAGATCGGCACCGACCAGGTCACCGTGACCTTCAACGAGGGTCAGGAGAAGCTCAGCACGGATGCGCTCTACCTGGCCCAGGACCGGCCCCGCGGCCTGCTGCGCTGGGACATCTCGGTGCCGGGCGGCGCCGCCGGGGCGCAGGCCAGGACCTTCACCTACCAGTTCCAGTTGGAGTTCGACAAGAACTTCGACGTCGGCTCGCTGCCGGCCGGCGTGGAGGAACGGGTCCGGCGTGACCTGGCCGCGGCCCAGAAGGCCCGGGCCCGCTAGGACGCGATGACGTCGAGCGCGCCCCTCGGCCGGCGCCGGTCGAGGGGCGTGCTGTTGGGTGACCAGGTGGCCATCGCCGCGGAGGAACATCGTTCGGACGCCGAAGCGTTGTTGGCAGCATGAGCACCAGCCCTGACGGCCAGAGTCCGCCACCGGTCCACCGGCCCTACGCCGCGTTGGCCTACCGCCCGTTCCGTTTCTACGCGCTCGGGTCGCTGGTCAGCAACATCGGCATGCAGATGATGGGCGTGGCGGTGTCGTGGCAGATCTACCGGCTGACCGGCTCGGCCATGGCGCTGGGCCTGGTCGGCCTGGTGGAGGTGGTGCCGATCGTGGGGCTGGCGCTGCCGGCCGGCCAACTGGCCGACCGGCTGAGCCGGCGGCGGGTGGTCCTGGTCGCCCACCTGGTCATCGCCGCCTGTGCCGCGGCGCTGGCGGTGCTCTCGCTCGAAGCTCTGGCGCTGCCGGCCAGCGGGCTGCTGGCCTGGGCCTGTGCCGGCATCGAGGCGCTCAGCCGCCATATGGGCGAGACCGGCGTGCGCGTGGCCTCGCCGCTGGTGCCGGTGATGTACCTGGTGCTGCTGGTGCTGGGCGTGGTGCGCGCGTTTGGCGGCCCGGCCCGCGCCGCGCTGCTGCCGGCGCTGGTGCCGACCGAGGCGTTCAGTAACGCGGTCACCTGGAACAGCAGCTTCTTCCAGCTTTCCGCGGTGGTCGGGCCGGCGCTGGGCGGCGTGGTGGTCGGGGTCCTGGCCCACACCGCCTGGCAGTTCTCGGCGGTCTACTTCGCGGCGGCGGCCAGTGCCGTGCTGATGTTCGGCTGCATTTTCGCGCTGGCCGAACCGCCCCAGGTGGCCAGCGGCCGTGAGCCGGTGACGCTGACCAGTCTGCTGGCCGGGCTGCGGTTCGTCTCGCGCCATCGCATCATCCTGGCCACCATCACGCTCGACCTGTTCGCGGTGCTCCTCGGTGGCGCGGTGGCGCTGCTGCCCATCTTCGCCGACCGCATCCTGCACGTCGGCCCGCGCGGTCTGGGCCTCCTCCGCGCGGCGCCGTCGGTCGGCGCGCTGGCCATGGCGCTGTTCCTGGCCCACCGGCCGCCCATGCGCAAGGCCGGCCCGGCGATGCTGCTGGCGGTGGCCGCCTTCGGCTTGGCGACCATCGTGTTCGGCCTGTCGCGCAGCTTCTGGCTGTCCTTGGCGATGCTCTTCGCCACCGGCGCGGTGGACAACATCTCGGTGGTGGTCCGCCACACGCTGGTCCAGGTGCTGACGCCCGACGCCATGCGCGGCCGAGTCTCGGCGGTCAACCAGGTGTTCATCAGCATCTCCAACGAGCTGGGCGCCCTGGAGAGCGGCTTGACCGCCGCCTGGTTCGGCCCGGTCCTGTCAGTGGTCGGCGGTGGCCTCGGCACCATGCTGGTGGTCCTGGCGGTCGCGCTGGCCTGGCCTGAGGTCCGCCGCTTCGGCAGCCTGGCCGACGCGCGGCCGGCCGAGGCCGAGACGGTCTAGGCAGCCGCTCGGAGATCCTGTCCGGTAGGGGCGGGCCCTGGTGCCCGCCCTGTCACTGCCCGGTAGGCGCTTGGTGGCCCGCCGCCGGGCGACCCAAGGGTCGCCCCTACGCGACAACGTCACCGGCAGGCTGCCTAGAGCCGGCTGCGGGGCGTCAGGCGCCGCCACCATCTGGACCGCGGGCGTCTCGCCCGCCGAGCCCCGGCCGCCCCGCCGGACCTTGCGCCACACCGGTGTCACGGCCTCTGGAAGCGCGTCACCAAGCGTCTCGGATGCGTAACGCCAGGTGGCGTTGACGCCCGGCCTGGCCCGTGGTAGATTATGGTCAGCAATCGGTTGACCAGGCGCCGCCGAGGAGTTCAGCATGGCTGGTAAGATGTCGAAGACGAACGTGGCCGCTCGCGCCGAGCAGCGCGCTGCCGCCAACAAGACCTGCCGCTACTGCGGGCAGGACCTGCAGGTGGCGCTGATGGTCGCCGGGCGTGGCAAGACCCGCATGGTCCGCCTCTGCTGCGAGAAGGCCGGCGTGCCGCAGGAACAGGGCGAAGGCACCAAGTAGCCTCGCCCCCCAGAGCGTTTCAGCAACCGCGCCTCCCGATGGTGGAGGCGCGGTTTTGTTGTGCCTGCCCGTTTGGTCACCCGCCAGGCCGGCCGCCCGCCCGCGATTGACCGGCGAGTCAGCCGCCGGCTATACTCGCGGCGAAGGGCGGTGACATGGCCTCGGAAGGCGTGCAGTGTCCCAAGTGCCGGGTGGCCAACTATCCCGGCCTGATGGGCTACCCTCGCTGCCACCGCTGCCACGAGCAGTTGCGGCAGTGCCGGTACTGCGTGCACCAGAGCGGCGGTCTGTGCCGGCTCGCCGTGGCGCAGCCGCCTCGTCTGGAGGCCGAAGAGGGCAAGCCCTACTGCGAGGCGTTCGCCTCACGGCTGACCTTTTCGCGGCAGGCCGCGGCGGCCAATGAGGCGTTCGGCGCGCGGGCCCGGATCGTCGGCTTTGTCGCCGGGCTGGTGGTGCTGCTGGTCTGGACGCTGGTGGCGGTGGTGGACCGCGACCTCAGTGGTCTGCGTCTGGAGGCCGCGGATCGCGTCGTCTACACCGAAGACGACCGCGCGGTGATCGGTTTCGAGGTGCTGGGCGGTCCGCCTACCGGCTGGGTGTGGGTGAGCCTCGACCCGGCCGTGCTCGAGTTCTACAGCGTGGTGGCGCCGGCCGAACTCGCCGGTAGCGAGCGCCCGGCCCTGGCGGTGCGGCTCAACAAGCGCGGCGCGGGCCAGTGCGAGGTGGTGCTGCTGCGGCGGCCGGACGCGCCACCCGAGACCATGGCCAAGGGGCTGCTCCAACTGCCCGACGGGCATCTGGTGGGCGAAGCGAAGGTGTTGCTGCTGAACCGCTCGGTGCGCCACTAGACGGCCGGTGTCGACGGAGCAGGAGTCGCCGCGGCCAAGGCGTAGCACCGGGTCGCGGAGCGACAGCATGAAGATCCTGGTCACCGGTGCGGCGGGCCGCATCGGCGGCGCGATTGTGGAGCGTTGCGAAGGTCGGCACGAGACCGTCGCGTTCGATATGGCGCCGCCGCCGCGCGGCGACACCATCATCTGCGCCGATGTGCGCGACCGCGAGGCGATCTTCGCCGCCGCCACAGGCTGCGACGCCATCATCCACCCGGCCGGCTTCCACGGTCACCAACTCGCCGCCGGGCACTCGTCGGCCGAGTTCCTGGAAGTCAACCTGATTGGCGTCAACCACCTCTACGAAGCGATGCTCCACCACGGCATCCGGCGCATGGTGCAGAGCAGCACCATGGAGGTGGTCTGCGGGCCGGACTGGCTGGCCAACGGCGCCGCGGTGCTCGACGAGGGCACCCAGCCGAAGCCGGACACCATGTATCCGCTGAGCAAGTACCTGGCCGAGCAACTCGGGCCGTACTACCTGCGCCGGTTCGGCATCACCACCGCCATACTGCGCTACATGAACGTGGACACGCTGGAGCCGATGCAGGCCGGCTACCAGATGACCGCTCGCTGGGTCTGGCGCTACGACGTGGCCGAGGCCAACATCCGGGCGGCCGAGGCCAAGGCCATCGGCTGCGACATCATCCACATCGGGCCGGACACGCCGTTGAGCAACCAGGACATCGAGCGCAGTCGCCACGACCCAGCGGCGGTGCTCGAGCGGCACTGGCCCGGCTCAGTGGCGCTGCTGGAGCGGCACGGCATCAAGCTGCTCGACTGCTTGTGGCCGGTGGCGCCGATCGACAAGGCGAAGCGCCTGCTCGGCTGGCAGCCCGAGTGGACGTTCACGCGCTATCTGGCCGAGTTGGCGGCGGCGGAGTAGGCCCATGCAGCAGATCTACGTTCCTCGTGTGGCCGTGGCGCCGCCCCTCGACGGCGTGGGCCGGACCGGTAGCTGGGCGGCGGCGGCGGCCTTGCCCCGCTTCGTGCTGCACGACGGTCAGCCCACGCGGCAAGCCACCACGGCGCGGTTGTGCTACGACGAGGCGGCACTCTACGTGGCCTTCGAGGTCGCCGACGACGACATCTGGGGCACCTACCGCGAGCGGAACTCGCCGATCTACGACGAGGAGGTGGTCGAGATCTTCCTCGACCTGACCGGCGAGGGCGAGTGCGTCTTCGAGTTCGAGGTCAGTCCGCACAACGTGGTGCTGGACGGCGTCAACCTGCGGCAAGGCCGCAAGTTCGACTGGGACGACACCTGGTCGTGCGACGGTCTGGTGACCGCGGTGGCGGTGGATGGCCAACTCGACGACGTGAGCACGCGCGACACCGGCTGGACCGTCACACTGGCGATCCCCTTTGCCGGGCTGGGCCGCCAGACACCGGTGCCGGGCGAGCGGTGGCGCGCCAACCTGTTCCGCATCGAGCGCTCGCGGCGCGGCGAGGGCGACGAGTACCAGGCCTGGTGCGCCACGCAGGATGCGGGCGCAGCGCCGCTCTACTGCGTGCCCGAGCGGTTCGGCTGGCTGGTCTTCGGGTAGCGCTCAGGTGTGGTCGGCCAGGGCCTCGGCCAGCCAGCGCCGCGCCGTGGCGCGCTCCGGCACGTTGCGCAGCAGCCAGCCGGCGTTGTGGTTGCGGAATCCGATCGGCAGCCAGGTGAACCGCCCGTCGACGGGCCCGGCCGCCAGGTACTGCTGAATGGGCTCGACGCTCAGTTCGTGGCTGACCAGCCAAGGCCGGCCATGCAAGCGGGCGAGACGGGCGTAGGCGCTGGCGCGGTCGCTGTCGGCATGGGGCCAGGCGCGTTCGCCGTCGAAGTGGCTGTAGGAGAAGAGCGCGCGCCAGAGCCGCGCGATGCGGTCGGTGCGCAGGCCGATGTAGCTGCACGCGATGGCGCCCCGCGAGAAGCCGCAGAGGATGATCCGGGTCGGGTCGGCGTGGTACCGGGCGCAGACGTCCTCGACCGCCTCGACCGCGTAGTCGACGGTGGCCCCAGCGTCGCCCCACCAGTGGCACTGGTGGCTCCGCCGCTGCGGATTGACGAAGGGCAGGCAGAGCCACAGGCAGCCCGCGCCATCGCTGAGGCCGTAGCCCATCACGACGTCCTCGGGCCGTCCGCTGCTGTCGTCACCGAAGGCGTTGCGGTAGGGACCGTTGCCCGGGAACTCGACCAGCAACGGCCAGAGCCGGTCGGTCGTCCATTCGGGCGGCAGGTAGAGCGTGTGCCGCAAGGCATCGCCCGCGTAGCGCGGCAGCGCAGCCCACACGCGGCGGCCGGCGGCCGGCGGGCCCGCGGCAACCACGGGCGGGCGCAGGTCGCAGCGGATGGAGTGGATGTCGCGTGGCTCGGCCATGGTGCCGGTTTCGGCGCGGACCAGTGGGTCTCCTGCTGCGTGAACCGGGGCCAGCGGTAGATGGGAGCGAGTAGCGATGCGAGCCGTGCGGCTGCAAGCGATTCGGCAGGCAGAACTGGTGCCGGTGCCTGAACCGCGCGTTGGCCCGGGCGAGGTCAGCGTGGCGGTGACGCACTGCGCGCTGTGCCGCAGCGACGCGGTGATGTGGTCGCAGGGCCACCGCGACCTGCGGTTGCCACGGGTGCTCGGCCACGAGGTGGCCGGGCGCCTCGACGGGCAGGCGGTCGTGGTCTGGCCAGGTACCACCTGTGGCTGCTGTCGGCACTGTCGCGACGGCCGCGAGAACCTCTGCGAGGGCATGGCGGTCCTGGGCTTCCACCGCGATGGCGGACTGGCCGCACGCGTGGCCGTGCCGGCCGAGGCGGTGCTGGCTGTGCCCGCCGGGCTGCCGGGCGACATCGCCTGTCTGGCCGAGCCCTTGGCCTGCGGGCTGAACGCGCTCACGGCGGCCGGGGTGACCCCCGGCGATCGGGTGCTGGTCGTGGGCGGCGGGCCGGTCGGCCTGCTACTGGCGCTGGCAGCCCGCCACCGTGGGGCGGTACCGGCCGTGGCCGAGAGCCACGGCGAACGTCGCGAGCGCGGGCGCTCGTTCCGTGACGCCGCCGATGTGACCGAGGCGCCGCAGGATGCCGAGGGGTTCGACGTGGCGATCAACGCCACCTCGGCGCTGGCCGGCTTCGAGCGCGCGCTGCGCGGGGTGCGGCCGGGCGGGCGGCTGGGCCTGTTCAGCGCCCTGCGCGGCGGCGAAGCACTGCCGACCCGGTGGCTGAACGAGGTTCACTACCGCGAGCTGCGACTGGCCGGTGCCTACGGTTGCACGCGGTCCCAGATGCGTGAGGCACTGCCGGTGCTGCTGGAACACCGCGAGGCCGTCGCGCAGTTGGTAGACAGGCTGGCGGCACTCGAACAGGTGCCCGAGTTGCTGCCGCAGGTTCTGGCCGGGCAGTGGATGCGCTGCGTGATCGCGATCGGGGAGAGCGGTTGATGGCGACGGAGGCGGAGCTGCGTGATTTCGGGCGGCTGATCTGCGCGGTGGCCGCCGGGCGGCGACTGAGCCGCGAGGAGGCGCGCGAGGCGTACCGGCAGGTGGTGCTCAACGAGCAGCCCGAGCTGCAGCAGGGCGCCTTCCTGATGGCTCATCTGGCGCGCGGCCCGGTGACCGAGGAGTTGAGTGGCGCCTGGGACGCGCTGGACGAGTACGATACGGCGAAGATCAGCGTCGATCTGGCTGGCCCGGTCTGCGACATCGTGGGCACCGGGTCCGACCGGCTGAAGACGCTGAACTGCTCGACGCCCTCGGCGCTGATCGCGGCGGCTTGCGGCCTGCCGGTGGCCAAGAAGGGCGCGCGGCTGGTGACCGGCGTGGCTGGCGCGTCGGACGTGATGGAGCTCCTCGGTGTCGACCTGAACTGCCCGCTGGCGCGCGCTCAGGCCAGCCTGCAGCAGCACGGCATCTGCTACCTGCCTGGCGAGGCCTTCCTCCGCGCCGGCTGGGCGCGGCTGATCACCTCGATGCGGTTCACCTCCGCCTTCAACATCATCGGCCCGCTCACGCGGCCCTGTCCGCAGACCAACTGCATCGTCATCGGCGCCTACGCGCCGCATGTCTGCGAGCAGTTGATCGCAGTGCTGCAAGGCATCGGCATGCCGGCGGCGCTGGCGCCCTACGGCATGGCCGAAGACCGTGACGCCACCGAGGGCATGGACGAGTTCTCGCTGGCGGGGCCAACCAGTGTGGTCGAACTGCGCGATGGCGCGGTGCATTCCTACGAGGTGACGCCGGCGGACTTCGGCGCGACCATGGTGCCGTTCGAGCGCATTGCCAGCCGGTCGACGGCGGCGGGCAACGCCGCGGTGGTCCGCGAGGTGCTGACCGAGCGACATGACGGGCCCGAGGCCGACTTCTTCTGCCTCAACGCCGCGGCAGCGCTGTACCTGGCCGGCCTGGCCGACAGCTACGCCGGCGGCTTTGGCCGCGCCAAGCAGGCCCTGGCGACCGGCGCCGCCGCCGAGAAGCTGGCCCTGCTGCGCGAGGCGCAAGGGTAGTCGGGTCCCAGCGGCGGCGTGGCTGGAGGACGGCCGTGTCAGGCGGCCAATCGTGTGCGTACAATAGGGTCGAGACAGGAGCACACGAGATGGGGCCGTCAGGTTGTCCGCGCGCGATCCTCTGGACCTGGTTCGGTTTGGGGCTGGTCGTGCTGCTGGCGCTGGCGGCGCCGGCGGTGAGGGCCGTCCGGGCTCGCGCCGCCGGTCCCCGCACCGTGGCCGCCGGTGAGGTGGCCGACGGGCGGGTGGCCAGTGGCTCCTGGGTGCGCGTCGACGGTCTGGAGACCGAGGTCTACCGCGTCTACACCGCGCTGGGCACCAAAGGCCGCGCCGCCGGTGCGGCGATGACCAACGCCAAGGAGCACCACCTGGTCTGCCCGGCCGATGACCCGTGCGTGGCCACGGCGGCACAGGTGCAGAAGGTCGGCGAGTTGCTGATCAAAGCCGAGACCATGCCGCAGCGCGCCGCGCTCGAGCAGGCTTGTCGGCGCGTGCTGGCGGTGGACGCTCAGAAGATCACGCTGCCGAACGAGGGCCTGGGCCCGCAGTACCGCGCGGCGGTCGCAACGTACAACCAGCAGGTGAAGCGCTACAACGCGGCGGCGCAGCTCGATCAGCGGCGCGTGGCGATGTTCAACCGGCTGCTGAAGTCGTTCCAGCCGCGGCGGGCCTGGGCGGTGTCGCGGGCGGCCGCCGGGAGTCTGCCGGCAGCCACGCCGGCGCGACCGGCCACACCGGCCGGCACCAAGCGCGACCGGCCGACGGTCACCGGTCCGGCCATCCCGCCCGTGTTCGGCAACCGCACGCAGGCGATCCAGTACAACCGCAAGCAGGTGCGCGCCGAACAGCAGCGCCTGCGCCGCGAAGCGGCCGCGCGTGAGGCCGACCGCAAGGAACTCGCCACGCGAACCGCCGAGGTCAAGCTGACGCTGGCGGCACTGCCGCGCCCGGTCACCGTCACTGGCGTGGTGGCCACGGCACCGGCCACGGTGGCGCAGGAGTTCACCAAGCTCGGGGCACCGGCACCGCAGTGGGTGGTCGACACCACCCGCCGGCCCTCGGTCGTCCTGACCGTGCTATGGGCCATGCTGGCCGGCGCCACGGCGTTCTGCGGCCTGATCCTGCTCCTCTGGCGGCCACAGTCGGTGGCTTGACGGCGCTCCGCCAGCTCACCGCCCGTTCCCAATCAGCACGAACGGTGCCCAGTAGTACGGGTGCCGCCA
>CAZHGD010000117.1:0-24393 GCA_964531735.1 uncultured Fimbriimonadaceae bacterium
GAGCCGGCCGTTGCCACCCGCGCAGCGCAGCAACGGCGCGGCGCACACTGCGGCGCCGCGCAGCATCCGCATGCTCGACGAGAGCGACTTCGTCTGACCCACTCGGAGGAGGGCAGCCGCTTCGCGGTCAACTGCCTCCCAGACGCGGATCCGCCGGTGGCCGACCGGCGGATCCGCGTCTTCGGAGGCAACCAATGGCGGGCCTACTGGCACTCTTGCTGACTCCGGCCACCTGCCTGGCCGCGCCGGAGCCGTCGCCGCGACTGGCGAGCGCGGCTCCGCTGGCCATCCGGCAGGTCGTCGCCGACCGCGCCACGGTGCCGCGCTACGAGCGGCTCGAGTTGCAGGTCGACCTGGCCGGCACCTGGGACAACCCCTTCGATCCGGACCAGATCGACCTGACGGCTCGTTTCACCAGTCCCAGCGGCCGTACCATGGCCGTGCCGGGCTTCCTCTACCGGGCCGGCACCCGCGCGCGTAGCGGCGCACGCGAGATGGTCTCGCTCCAGGGCGCGCCCGAGTGGCGCGTGCGATTCGCGCCGACTGCGGAGGGCGAGTGGCGCTACCAGGTCACCGCGCGCGACCGGTCCGGCACGGTCACCAGCCCAGCCGGCACCTTCCGCTGCCGACCGGGCCAGCGGCCCGGCTACGTGCGTGTCAGCCGCGACGACCCGCACTACTTCGCCTTCGACGACGGGTCGCCCTACTTCGCGCTGGGCGCCAACGTCTGCTGGCCGGGCCAGGCCGGCACCTACGACTACGACACCTGGTTCGACCGCTACCGCCAGGCCGGCGGCAACTACGCCCGGCTCTGGCTCGGACCGTTCGACTGCTTCACCTTCGAGCGCCAGGCCGAGGCCGGTCGCGAGGACACCGGTCTGGGACGCTATGACCTGGCCAACGCCTGGCGGCTCGACTACGTGGTCGAGCTGGCCGAGCGCCAGGGCATCTACCTCATGCTTTGCGCCGAGTCGTTCAACTCGCTGCGCAGTCGGCCGCCCTACCACCTGTGGGCCAGCAACCCGTACAACCAAGCCGTCGGCGGCCTGCTGGCCCAGCCTGGTGAGTTCTTCACCAACGCCGCCGCGCAGCGGCTGTTCCGCAACCGGCTGCGCTACCTGCTGGCGCGCTACGGCTACTCCACCCACGTGCTGTCCTGGGAGTACTGGAACGAGGTCGACATCATCGACAAGTACGTCAGCGCCGAGGCCAAGGCCTGGCACCAGTCGATGAGCCGGTACTTGCGCGACCTGGACCCGTGGCAGCACCTGCAGACCACCAGCTACGCCGGCTCGGCCGGCGATGCCGCCGTGGACGGTCTGCCGGAGATGGACTACGTGCAGACGCACAACTACGGCGCCCGTGACACCGCCGCCACGCTGGCCAACTGGTCGCAGACCAAGCGCCGGTTCGGCAAGCCGCACTATGTCGGCGAGTTCGGCCTCGATGCCGGCGGCGCCGGCTCCGACCGCGACCCGCACGGGGTCAGCCTGCACGACGGCCTGTGGACCAGCGTGTTGAGCGGCGATGCCGGCGCGGCGATGCTCTGGTGGTGGGACAGCTACATCCACCCGCGCAATCTCTACTACCACTTCCAGGCCGTGGCGGCCTACACCCGCGGCATCGACTGGCCGCGCCGCCAGCTGCAACCGGCGGCCTGCGACACGGTCTTCGCCACGCGTCCGAGCGCGCCGGCCAAGCAGGACCTGGTGCTGACCGGCGGCCCGGTGTCCTGGTCAGCGTCGCCGGCCAACCAGCCCTGCACCATCAAGCTGCCGCGCACGGGCCGGCCGGCCGGCCTCGAGCGGCTGAGCGGCATCCAGCACGGCCTGCGCAACCACCCGGCCCTGCACAACCCGGCCACGTTCGAGGTGGACTACGCCGCCGCCGGTCAGTTCCAGGTCGTCGTCCGCGGGGTCTCCGGCCACGGCGGCGCCGCGCTGAAGGTCACTCTGGACGGGCAGGTGGTGCTGACCAAGGAGTTCACCGACCCGGACGGCATGTCCAAGACCGCTGACCTGCGCCAGTACGACGGCAAGTACGCCATCGACGTCGCAGCCGGCCCGCACACCATCCAGGTGGAGAACACCGGCGCCGACTGGTTCTACGTGGACTACCTGCTGCCCGGCTACGCCGAGGTCTGGTCGCCGCGTCTGCGCTCCCTGAGCCTCGTCGGCAACAGGCTGGCCCTGGCCTGGGTGCAGCACCTCGACCACACCTGGTCACGCCTGGCCGACGGGGCCAAACCGGAGCCGGTGACCGGCGCCGTCCTGCGCCTGCCGGGCGTGGCCGACGGCACCTGGCAGGTCGAGTTGTGGGACACCACCAAGGGCGAGGTGACCGCGCGGCTGCCGGTCGCCGCGTCAGCGGGCACCTTGGCCGTGCCGTTGCCGCCGGTGGCCAGCGACCTGGCGCTCAAGGCGACGCGCTGAGCAGAATGGTGCGCTTGGCGTGCCACCCGGTGGCCTTGCGCTGCTGGTCGGCGATGGGTTAGGCTTACCCTCGGCGGTACCGCGCAAGGTGGCCGCCGTGGCTTGGGAGATGCGACGTGGACAAGCGGATCCGTAGAGGTGGCTTTACGCTGATCGAGCTGTTGGTCGTCATCGCGATCATCGCCATCCTGGCGGCGATTCTCTTCCCGGTCTTTGCCAAGGCCCGCGAGAAGGCGCGCCAGTCCAGTTGCCAGAGCAACCTCAAACAGGTCAGCCTGGCGACGCTGCAGTACATGCAGGACTACGACGAGAAGATGCTCGGGTTCTACCAATGGCAGGGCGCCAGCACGGTGTTCCACCCGGACATGGGCAACAGCAGCGGCACGCACGCCGCCGGCTACTACCTGGACTGGGTCGACCTGGCGTTCACCTACAGCAAGAACCTGCAGGTCTGGGCGTGCCCCAGCGACGCCACCATCGACTATCACGATGCCTACGCCTTCGGCGTCTGGCACCGCTGGATGGCCAACGCCGACCTCTGCTCGCAGCGGGACTCGGCCTCCATCGTGATGGGTCTGGACGGCACCAACTCGTGGATGCAGGACAACACGCTGGCCGAGGGCAACCGCTTCAAGTCGCGCCACAACGAGGGCCTCAATGCCGCCTACATGGACGGCCATGTGAAGTGGCAGCGGCTCAACCGCCTGACCTTCGGCAACGTGAACGCCACGGCCACGGCCACGTCGACGCCGCCGGCCGTCACGCCGATGCCCTATCCGTAGGAAAGTGCGCCGGAGAGTTGATCTGCCTCCGGTCGTCCTGTTACCCTGAACGGGGTTGGACGACTGGAGGCATGGCATGGTGGAACACGACGAGACCGCGAGCCCGATGGCGACGGATCGCCGCGGCTTCCTGACCACGACCGGCGCGATACTGGCTGCCGGCAAGCTGCTGTTCGGTGACTGGCGTCCGGCACAGGCCGCCGGCACGCTGCCGAAGCGCAAGCTCGGCCGCACCGGCTGCGAGGTCACGGTGCTGTCGTTCGGCGGCATCCAACTGGCCGATGCGAGTCACCAGCGCGTCCTCGAGGACGCCATCGACAAAGGCATCAACTTCATCCATACCGCCGCCGGCTACACCGGTGGCCGCTCGATCCAGGTGGTCGGCGAGGCCATGAAGACCCGCCGTGACAAGGTCTTCCTCGCGATCAAGACCTCGCCGCGTGACGTGGATCGCTGCCTGAAGATCCTCAACACCGACCACATCGACGTGCTGATCCCCGATCACGGCGACTTCTCCGACGGCCCTCGCGAGGCATTCACGAAGGTCAAGGAGTCGGGCAAGATCCGCGCCATCGGCTTCGCCTGCCACAAGGGCATGGCCGAGCGCCTCGAGCGAGCCATCACCGCCGGCTGGCTGGACGTCATGCTCAGCGCCTACAACGAAGGCGTGCGCGGCGAACTGGACGAGGTCATGGCCCGCGCGGTCAAAGAGCAGAAGATGGGCTTCATGGCCATGAAGGTGCGCCACCGCGACTTCGGCGCCGGCCTGCGCTCACTGCTCCGCAACCCGAATCTGGCCACCGTGACGCCGGGCATGGCCAGCACGCAGCAGGTCGACCAGAACCTCGCCGCGCTGACACAGGAGAACGCCCAAACCCGCCGCGAGGACCGCGAGCACGCCCAGTGGGTGGCCGACCTGGCCGACGCCCAGTGCAACTTGTGTGGCCACTGCGACCACTCGTGCCCGCAGCGCATCGCCCTCGGCGAGTACCTGCGCGCCGATCTCTACCGTGAGCGCGGCGACGCGCACCTGGCGCAGCAGTTGGTGGCGGCAATCCCGCCGCGGCAGTCGCTGGCGGCCTGCAACAACTGCGGTGCCTGTACGCAGAGCTGTCGCCGGCGCGTCGACGTGCTCGGCGTGGCCCGCGGCATGGCCGGCGTCTAGCCCGGCGGTCGCCGGTCCAGCCCCGCACTGGCAGCGCGCTGTCAGTGCGGGGCTGTTGGCGTAGGACCCGCCCACGGTTGACGCGTCACCGGTGACCGCTTTCTGATACAATCGGCGGCCATGAAGCGCAGTGGTTTTCCGTGGCGAGGCTTTCTGCTCGGCCTGGCGATCGAGATCCCGACCATCTTCTGGGTCGCGTCGTCCGAGGTCACCGGTCGGGTGTTCATCAGCTCGTGGTCGCTGACCATGACAGCGGTCCTGGCCCTGCTGCTGCAGATGGCCTGGAACGCCGCCGTCGGCACGCGCCGCCCGAGCTGGGCCCTGACGCGCACCGAGATGCTGGTCGTCTTCCTGATGCTCTCCAGCACTTCGGTCATCTACGGCTACGGCCTGCTCCAAATGGCCATCCCCGCCTGGGGCGGCGTCCACTACTGGAACAGCCCGCAGAACAACTACGAGTCGCTGTTGTGGCCGATGCTGCCGCGCTGGGCCACCATCTCCGACCCGGTGGCACTCAAGGGGCTGTTCGAAGGCTACGCCCGGCCGGCCTGGCTGATGTGGCTGCCGCGCCTGCTGGCCTACGGCGCCTTCCTCATGTCGGTCTACGCCGCCACCCTCGGCCTGGCGCTGCTGCTGGCGCGGCAGTGGATCGACCATGAGCGGCTGACCTTCCCCATCTGCGCGTTGCCGCTGGAGATGACCACCGACCGCTGGCCGGTGATGCGCTCGAAGCTCATGTGGCTCGGGTTCGCGCTACCCATGGCGCTCGAAACGCTGCTGGCCCTGCGGCAGTGGTTCCCGGTGGTGCCCGCGGTGACCATGAAGCACATGCTGCACCCCGAGTGGTTCACCACTCGACCGTGGACCGTCCTGGCGCCGCTACGGTTCGGCTGGACCCCGTTCATCGTCGGGCTGGCCTACGTGGCACCCACCGAGATCTCGTTCTCGTGCTGGTTCTTCGTCATCTTCAACATGGCGCTGCGCGTCCTCGGCGCCTCGGCCGGCTGGAGTGACAGCAGCGGCGGGCGCGCCGCCGGCGACTTCCCTTACCTGACCGAGACCACCACCGGCGCGTTCCTGGCTTTTGCCGTCGGCACGCTCTGGCTGGGCCGCCGTCACCTCGTCGGCACGTTGCGCGCCGCGGTGGGCCTCTGCTTGCGCCCCGAGCTCGACGAGCTGACCGAGGCGCACCGCAGCCGCTATCGCGTGGCCTATGGCCTGCTGCTCGCCGGGGGCCTGGGCGTGCTGGCGTTCTGCTACCAACTCGGTATCAAGCCCTACGCGGTGTTCGCCCTGTTCGGGCTCTACACGCTGATCACGCTGACGCTGGCGCGCTTGCGCGCCGAGGCCGGGCCGGCCTGGGCGTTCGGACCCGACCGCAGCCCGCACTACCTGCTGATCTGGCTGTTCGGCAACACCTCGTTCACGCCGTCCAGCCTGACCGGCATGAGCCTGCTGGGCTGGTTCTTCGCCGACGTGCGCTTCGCCGTGCTGCCCAGCTTCATGGAGAGCCTGAAGACCGGCCACGACGGCGGCATCCGCCTGCGGCACCTGGTCGTCATCATGCTGCTGGCCACGCTGGTGGCCGTCTCGTTCGGCCAGGTCGCCGTGCTGACCCAGTACTACGACCTCGGCGCCGCCTCGGCCAAGACCTACGGCGCCGGCCGCTGGGGCTCCATGTCGGTGGGCCAACTGGCCACGCAGTGGCTGACGCAGGTGCAGAACCCGGACTGGAGTAGGCTGCCGATGGTCGGGCTCGGCGCGGTGGTGGTCACCGTGCTGCAGACCATGCGGCAGCGCGTGCTGTGGTGGCCGTTCCATCCGGTCGGCTACGTCATGGCGCACACCGGCGCGGGCTACAGCTTCTTCTGCCACTACTTCATCGCCTGGGCGGCCAAGACGTTCATCCTGCGCGCCGGCGGCATGAAGCTCTACCGGCAGTCGCTGCCGTTCGTCATCGGCCTGATTCTCGGCGACATCGCGACCCAGACCTTCTGGTCGCTGCTCGCCTCGCTGATGGGCTGGGAGTGCTACCAGTTCATCTCGTAAGCACGGGAGACCGGTATGCTAGGCTTCTGCACCGCCGTGGCGCTGCTCGCGGCACCGGCTGAGTTCGGTGACCTCGGCGTCGGCGCGCCGGTGGCCGAAATGCGCACCTTGGTCACCGCCACCGACGCCCGCGGACACGGGCTGGCGGTGGTCTCGGCGCTCGATCTCAGCCCGCGTGGCTACCTGCTGGTGACCGACCTGGACACCGGCGACACGCAGCAGTACCCGTACCCGGAGGGCGTCGGCAACGGCCCGGTGTTCGTCTCGCTGCTCAGTCGCAACGGCCGCTGGTACGGCGTGGCCGGCGCGGTGCTGCTGGAGTTCGACCTCAACCGGCGCGAGTTCACCTTCCACGGCACACCCTCGCCGGCGATGCCCTACTGCACCGGCTACGCCATGGCCGACGGGCCCGACGGCCGCGTCTATATCGGCCTGGGCGGCCGCGGCTCTCGCCTGGTCGCCTATGACCCGACCGCGCGCACCATCAGCGACCTCGGTCTGCTGGACGAGGCCGAGCACTATTTCACCTACCTGGCTTTCGACGCCGCGGGTTGGGCCTACGCCGGCATCGGCACCGCGCGGCAGAACCTGGTGGCCTACCACCCGCCCACGCGCGAACGCCGGCAACTGGTGGCCGAGGACAGCCGCCAGGTGGGCACCGCCAGCGCCATCGTGGGCACCGACGGGCAGGTCTACGGCCAGGCCATGGGGCGCTGGTACCGTCTGTCGGGTGGCCTGGCCACCGAGGTCAAGCGCGAGCAAGTGGCGGCCACCAAGGTCACCGGCGTGACCGGCTACGGCGCGATGACCATGAGCCGCCTGGCCGACGGCCGCCGCGTCACCCGCTACGACACTGAACAGCGCCGAGTGCAACTGGTCCGCGCCGACGGCAGTGCGCAGACCATTCCGTTCGACTACCAGTCGGGCGGCGCCGAGCTGACCTCGCTGGTGGCCGGACCTGACGGCCGCATCTACGCCTCGTCGGCGCACCCGATGCACTTCGTGGCCTACGACCCACGGGCCGACAAGCTGGCCGACCTGGGCCCGGTGCCGCGCGTCGGCGGCGGCAACTTCTGCTCCATGGCGGCGCAAGGTCCGCTGGTGGTGGCCGGCGCCTACTCCGGCGGCTGGTTCTTTGCTTACGACCCGCGCCAGCCGTTCAACGGCGGCGCCGAGCCACAGCCGAACCCGCGGCTGTTGGCGCAGTACCGCGAGGACATCGACCGCCCGCGCGCCACCCTCGCCCATCCCGACGGGCAGCACGTCATCATGGCGGGCTACGCCGGCTACGGTCTGCGCGGCGGCGGCCTGGGCATCTACAATCTGGCCACCGGCACCAGCACGTTGCTCAAGCACACCGAGGTGATTCCCGAGCAGAGCACCATCGCCCTGGAAGCGCTGCCGAACGGCGACATCGTCGGCGGCACGGCCATCGACACGCCGGGCGGCGGCCATCCCGTGGCCAAGGAAGCGGTCTGCTACGTGCTCGACTGGGCCACGCGCAAGGTGGTCTACCAGACGGCGCCCTGGCCCGGCGCCGGCGCGGTGGTGGCGCTGCGGCTGGGCAGCGACGGGCTGGTCTACGGCGTGACCAACGGCGGCGGCCTGTTCGTGCTGGATCCGCAACGACGGCAGATCGTCCACAAAGAGGCGCTCAGCGGCTACGGCGCCATGGTCCGCCACGGCCTGCAACGCACGCCTGACGGCTGGATCCTGGGCCTGTTCAGCCAGGCGTTGGTGCGCCTCAACCCGCAGACGTTCGCCCACCGCAAGCTGGCCACGCCACCCCGACCGATCACCGCCGGCGGCGCGCTGCTGGCCGGCCGGGCGTACTACGCGTCGGGTGCGCGGGTGGGGAGCTGGGCGGTGGCGAGGTAGCGGCCGGGCGACCTACTTGATGGCGTAGACCTTGCCGTCAGTAGAACCGAAGTAGACGGTGCCGTCGGCGCCGATCGCCGGAGACGACCTGACCTGCCCCGACCCGGTGGCAAACGCCCATAGCCCGGTCCCGGC
Organism: uncultured Fimbriimonadaceae bacterium; assembly: GCA_964531735.1. Taxonomy (GTDB): domain Bacteria; phylum Armatimonadota; class UBA10988; order UBA10988; family UBA10988; genus CAZHGD01. The sequence goes on from CAZHGD010000117.1 coordinate 8,442, forward strand.
GGACCCGTCTAGCGCGTAGACCTTGCCGTCATCGGCGCCAATGTAGATGGTGCCATCGGCGCCGACCGCCGGAGACGACAGCACCGTGGCGCCAACTGCGAACTCCCAACGCTTGGCCCCGGTCTGCCCGTCCAGCGCGTGGACCTTGCCGTCATCGGCGCCAACGTAGATGGTGCCGTCGCTGCCGACGGCCGGGCACGACCGGAGGCGGAAGAGCGCGCCGACAGCGGAGTCCCAGCGCTTCGCCCCGGTGGATCCCAGCGCGTAGATCCGGCCGTCATCGGCGCCGACGTAGACGGTGCCGTCGGCACCGATCGCTGGCGACGATTCCACAAAACCGCCCGTGGCGAACCCCCAATGCGTGGTCCCGGTGGACCCGTCCAGCGCGTAGAACGCGCCGTCAGAGGCCCCGACGTAGACTGTACCGTCGGCCCCCATCGCCGGCGACGAGTAGACTGCGCCGCCGGTGGCGAACGCCCAGCGCTTGGCCCCGGTGGACCCGTCCACCGCGCAGACCGTGCCAGCGGCCAGGGCGTAGACTGTACCGTCGGCGCCGATTGCCGGTGACGAGCCATTGCCGTCGACCACCGGACCCGCACCATGACCGCCTCCGGTGTCGAACGCCCAGCACTTGGCCCCGGTGGACCCGTCCAGCGCGTAGACATAACCGTCACCGGACCGGACGTAGACGGTGCCGTCGGCGCCGATCGCCGGCGTCGAGTGGACGATGCCGCCGGTGGCGAACTCCCAACGCTTGGCCCCGGTGGATCCGTCCAGCGCGTAGACCTTGTGGTCATAGGACGCGACGTAGACCGTGCCGTCGACGCCGATCACCGGCGACGACTCGACGTAACTGCCGGTGGTGAACTGCCAGCGCAGACTGCCCGTCGCGCCGCGGCCCATGCCGCGACCGGTGTTCTGGGCGTCACCCCGGAACTTGGGCCAGGGCGACTGGGCCAGGCCGCCGAGCAGGCCAACCGTGACCTGCCCGGTCACCACCGTCGCCGCGTCGCCGGTCACCTGCTCCACCGCCACCTCGAACGCGGCCTTGCCCGGCGCCAGCCACTTGATGCTGGCCTGCGTGCCGTCGGCCGACACCGTGTCCAGCGCGGCTTTGTCGCCACCACTGGTGCTTCGCCAGGTCGCCGTCGGCACCAGGACCACCTCACCGGTGGCATTGCGGGCCGCGGCCTGGTACTGGCCCGTCGTGCCGCCCATCAGCCGCGCCGGACCGGTGACCTCCAGCCGCGTCACGGTGCTGGCCATGGTCAGCGGCACGCTGGCCGCCTGGCCCGCCGTGGTGGTGATGGTCACGCTGCCGCTGGCCTGCGCCACGCCCTTGGCGCCGGCCTCGGGGTGGGCCGTGGCTGTGGCCACCACGCTGCCCACCGGCACGTTGTCGAAGGCGATGGTCGAGAAGCCCCCGCCGGCCGGCCGGTCGGCGGTCTGCTCGCGCGTCCAGGTGCTGCCGTAGGTCAGCGTCACCTTGACGCTGTTGGCCGCCGTCGGCACCAGACGGCTGTTGCGCTCCGGCCAGCGCATGGTGAAGGTGGCCCGGGCCTGGCCAGTGCTGGTGTTGGCATCGGAACCGGTGCTACCTACAGTCGTGCGGTGGCCGCCGCAACCGGTGAGCAGCGCCAGGAGCAACCCAGCCGTCAATGCACGTCGTCTGTCCATCGTGTCTCCCGGCGCGCGGAACGAGGCGGGCGCGGTGGCGGCGGAGCGCGTCACTGGATGGCGTAGACCTTGCCGTCGTCCGAACAGACGTAGACGGTGCCGTCGGCGCCGATGGCTGGCGCGCCCACCGCTCCTCCGGTGCTGGCCTCCCACCTCTTGGCGCCGGTGGCGCCGTCAAAGGCGTACAGCCTGGAATCCGACGACCCGATGTAGACCGTCCCGTCGGCGCCGAGAGCCGGCGCGTAGTAGACACGCCCGGCCACGACCTGCCAGCGGGCGGCACCCGTCGCCCCGTTGAGCGCGATGACGTCCCCGCCGGACGTGCCACAGTAGACGGTGCCATCCGGACCAATGGCGGCCGGGCCGGCAAGCATAGAGGGCGCGGTGCCGCCACTTACCCATCGAGGCGCACCGGTCGCGCCGTCGAGGGCGACGACCTCGGACGCCACGAGCGCCGCATCACTGGTGGCGTACAGCGCGCCGCCCGACGTGACGGACGGCATACGGTACCAGTCCCTCTGCCACAACTGAGCGCGGGCGCCGCCATCTACGGCCGCAAGAACAGTCGAGGGTCCGGCAAGGTCGCCGGACCGATAGAAGCGTCCGTCATCACCGATGGCTAGCTCGTTGCCGCCGCCAGACACGTGCCACAGCTCGTCGAGGGTCGACCCATCGAGAGCGTACAGCTCCCCGGGATAGCCGCTCCTGGCGGTGGTGGCATACACAGCGCCATCTACACCAATGGCCAGCGCGCCGGCCAAGCCCACGGTGCTCGCTCCGCTCAGAGCGCCGGTTGCGCCGTCGAGTGCGTAGACTAGGCCTGCCGCGACGAATACCGTATGGTCGGCTGCCACAGCCAACTTGGTGGCGCCGATGGCGACCGATTGCCATCGGACGTGGCCCGTGGCAGCGTCCAGCGCACAAACCGACCCGCCGGCTGGCACGTAGACGGTGCCGTCCTCGCCGAGCACAGGCGAGCCCGTCGCATTGCACCCCACAGCGGCCTCCCAACGCTTGGTACCCGTTGCTCCACGGCCGACGCCCAGGCCGGTGTTCCGGAGGTCATGGTGCGCCTTCGGCCACGCCGAGTTCGCGAGCCCACCCAGCAAGCCCACCGCCAGTTGCCCGGTCACTGCCGACGCCGCATCGCCCGTCACCTGCTCCACCGCCACCTCGAACGCCGCCCGGCCCGGCGCCAGCCACCTGATGCTCGCCTGCGTGCCGTCGGCCGAGACCGTGTCCAACGTGGCTCTGTCGCCACCGCTGGTGTTCCGCCAAGTCGGCTTTGGCACCAGAACCACCTCACCGGTCGCATTGCGGGCCGCGGCCTGGTACTGGCCCGTGGCGCCGCCCATCAGCCGCGCCGGGCCGGTGACTTCCAGTCGCGTCACGGTGCTGGCCATGGTCAGCGGCACGCTGGCCGCCTGGCCCGCCGTGGTGGTGATGGTCACACTGCCGCTCGCCTGTGCCACGCCCTTGGCGCCGGCCTCGGGGTACGCCGTAGCCGCGGCCACCACGCTGCCCACCGGCACTTCATCGAAGCTCAGCGTCGAGAAGCCGCCGCCGGCCGGCCGGTCGGCGGTCTGCTCGCGCGTCCAGGTGCTGCCATAGGTCAGCGTCACCTTGACGCTGTTGGCCGCGGTGGGCACCAGACGGGCGTTGCGCTCGGGCCAGCGCATGGTGAACGTGGCCCGGCTGGCGCCGGTGCTGGTGTTGGTGCTACCAGCCGTCGTACGATGGCCGCCGCAGCCCGCCAGGGCCAGCGCAAGCACGACGGCCAGCGCGATAGTCTGCCTGCTCATGCTGCCCCTCCGCTATTGCACCACCACACCGACGGTGGCGGCAGTGACGGCGATGGCGACGCTGGCCGTGGCCACCGAACCAAAGTTGTCGGTCACCCGGACCGTCGCCTGCCTCGTGCCGGCGGTCAGGTAGCTGGTGGTGACGGCCGGACTGCTCAAGTTGGTGCGGTCGTAGGTACCGTCGCCATCCAGGTCCCAGTCGTAGCTCACCACGCGCCCCAGCGCGCTGTCGACCACGGCGGTGGCGTTCAGCGCCACCGGCTGCGAGATGGTCACCGTGGTGGCGTCCGCCGAGGCGGTGATCGTCGGCAACGCTGCCACCTGGATGGTGACGGGCGCCGATTCCAGCACGCTGCCCGCCACGCCCACCTGCTGCTGAGTCCGTGCTACGACGCTCGCCGTGCCGCCCGCATCGCAGTGCAGCGCGGCCGAGTGCGCGCCGCCCGCGCCCGGTCCGGTGACGCTGACCACACCGGTGCCCGAGGCGACCACCCAACTCGCGGTCGGCACCAGCACGACGGCCCCGCTGGTGTCGCGCGCGGTGGCCACCAGCTCAAACGAGCGGCCCACCGGCAGCGGCTCAGGGGTGCCGGTGACCACCCAGGTCGCCACCGTGCTGGCCATGGTCAGCGTCACCGCCACCGGCGTCGCGTCGGTGATGGTCACCACGGCGGTCCCGGCGGCCTGCGGCGTGCCCGTGGCGTCGGCCGTTGGGAACGCCGTAGCGGTCAACTGGAAGTTGCCGAACGGCAACCGGCCAATGGTCACCGCCGACGGCGCACCGTCGCTCGGGCGCGCCACCACCTGCCGGTCGAGCTGCGTGCCGCCTTCGCGTAGGACCAACTCGATGCTCTGCGCCGCCGACGGCACCAGCCGCGCAGCCGGCGGCCACTGGATGACACAGCGGACCGAGCCCACCTCGCGTGGTTGGCCAACCGACGTGGCCACGGTGCGCTGACCGCCACAGCCCGCCAGCAGCGCTACACCCACCCCCAGCATCGCCCACCAGGTGGACTTGCTCATGCCTGCCTCCCTATTGCACGGTGACCACGGCCGAACCAGCGATGATCGACAGATTCAACGTATCGGTGGCCACCCCGCCGCGGCTGTCGGTCACCCGCAACGTGGCCGCGTAGGTGCCCGCCTGCTCGTAGACGTGCGTCGCCTCCGGCGTGGTGGTCGACGTGGCGTCGTAGGTGCCGTCGCCGTCGAAGTCCCACTCGTACTGGACCACACGCGCGCCTTGCACCAACGCCAGCGCCGCGCCGCCGAACTTGACGCTGCGGCGCACACAAAAGCCGTCCGGCGCCGCGGCCGTCGCCGTCACCACCAGCATCTTCAGCGCATTACCGGTCGACTCCACCGTCTCGAAGCGAATCACGATGGTCAGACTGTCGCCGTTGTTGGCAAACCGGATCTCCACCGTGGCGGTCCGCCCGTCGGTGGTGGTCAGCACGCCCGCCAGGTAGTTCTGCAGAATCTGCTGAATGGTCATCAGCGTGTGGTGGAACAGACCGTTGGCCGCGTTGACCTCCACCTGCAGACCGTTCAGCGCGCGGCCCGCGGTGGGCGCGTTGGTGATGGTCAGTTGCAACCCGGTGCCGTTCAGCACGCCGCCGCCCATGCCGGCCACGTCGTAACTGCGTGTGCCTGAGAACGGCAGATTGCTGTTCGCGGCGATGACCGTCACCGTGGCGGTGGCGCTCTGGTGCGGGTCGGCCACGCTGATCACATCCACGTGATAGGTGCCGGCCCGCGTCGGCGCGGTCAGCAAACCGGTGGCGTCGATGGTGCCGCCTTCGCGGACTCGCCAGGTGACCTGGGCGTTGGCGGTACCGGTCACCGTCGCCTGGAACTGGTACTGCTGCCCACCGGTGGCCTGCAAGGTGGTCGGAGAGATGCTGACCTTGATGTCGCTGCTGTTCGGCCCGCCGGCGCCGGTCACGAACGGCGGATTCGCCGCGCTGTCGAAGTGGTAGGTCTCGCCGCTCTTCCACAGGCTGATGGCGTTGGTGACCAGATCGATGCTGTCGTACTGGCCGGTCTTCCAGGCCTGGATATAGGCGGTCAGCTCGTCGATGGCAACCTTGTTGTCATCGTTCGTGTCGGCTTGGTGCGAGGTCGCGGCCAGACGCGCCGCCGCGCCACGGCCCGCCGCGATCGGCCCGCCCGCCCGGCCGCCACAACCGCCCAGTGCCAGCACCACCACCACGAAAGCGATGATGCCACCCCAGCGCCCCACATTCATGCCATCACCCCAGACCGGCCGACTCGCGTTGCACCTGGCTCTTCGTTGCCGGCCAAACGATAGCCTGTTTCAACGGTTTTTGCCACAGTCCTGCCGCGCCGTCAAGGCTCCTTCGGGTCACAGCAACGGGGCCGGGCGCCGCAGCGCCTCACCCCCGGCCCCTCTCCGCCCGTGGAGAGGGGAGGCCAAGCTGAGCAGATCCGCGCTCGCACCCCCTCTCCGCCAGCGGAGAGGGGGCCGCGGGGGTGAGGTGCCCGCCCGGCGCCGCGTCACCCTTGACCCGCGCCCGCGCGCGCGCTACGGTCACCGCATGAACACGTTACGGCTCGTGCTCTTGGCCGTGCTGTGCAACCCTCTGGGCGCCGCGCCGCGCGTCGCGTTCATCGACCCGACGCTGCCCAGCCTGCCCCCCGACCGCAACGCCGCCGCGTTGGCCTTCGCCACCGCGCAGGGGCCGGTCACCCGGCTGCGCTGGGTTGACCGCGGCGGCTGGGAAGATCCCGAACGGGCGCTCCACGCGCCCGAGGAGTTCGCCCTGGTCTGGTACCACCAGGGCGACCGCCCCGACCTGGTGCGGCTGACGCCGGCGGCCGTGGCCGATCTGGCCGACTACCTCGAAGGCGGCGGCGTGTTGCTGCTCTCGGGCGCGGCCGGGGCGCTGGTGTTGGAACTGGGCATCGAGTCGACCGTGCCCCGTGTGCTGCCAGCCACCAGCGTGCCCTTCGCCAGCGGCGTGCGCGTGCCGCCGAAGCACGCCGGGCATCCCATCTTCGCCGGGCTCGACACGAAGCAGCCCATCGTGTTCACCTCGCTCGGCGGCAATGCGCTGGCCGACTTCTACGGCACCGACGGCCCGCACGGTGAGCTGCTGGCCGAAGGCAACGCCGGCGTCGGCGAGCGGCCGCTGGTCGAGTACCGCCTCGGCGCCGGGCGCGTCATTTTCGTGGGCTGGCGGTTGGCCGACTTCACCACCGCGGGCGACGCGCACCGGCCGCACCTGGAGCGGTTCTTCAGCAACCTGTTCGCCTATCTGGCCGGGGCCAACGCCAACCGCGCCCGGCTGGCCCGGCCGACCGGCAAGCTGCGCTACCAGCGCGTCTGCGGCGTGCCGTTCTTGCGTGGCGAGCAGCCGGCTGAGCTGACGCTCTCGGCCGACGGGGCCGCCGGTCTGGTGCGGCTGTTGCCGCGCGACCCGGGTGGCGCGCTGGCGGTCGACGGCGCCTTCGTGCAGGAGGCCCCGGACGCGGCGGCATCGCTGCCCTGCCTGGCGCTGACGGCGACCGGGCGCGCGCAACCGGTGGCCGCGTGGCGGGCCCGCCGCCAGGCGGAGCAGGCCGCCGATGACCAGCGCGACGCCGCGAAGCTGGCCGGGCTGGAGGTGATCCGGCCGGCGGTGCGGACGCTGCCCGGCCCGCTCCAGCCACTGCGGCAACCGCGGGTCGACCAGAGCGTGCTGTTCGGCCGCTCGCACTTCATGGCGCCGGGCAACGGCTACGGCGACGCGCAGCCGGTGTACGAGCCGGTGCGCGACGGCGGCTTCCGCTGCGTCGGCGGGCGCCGGTTGCTCAACCGGCCCATCGTCCACGGACAGAACCGCCTGTGGACCGGCGACCGGCCGGTCTTCCGGCTCGACACCGTCACCGGCAACGGTAGCTACGCGCGCGAGGAGCGGGTCTTTCCGCTCTGGCCACGGCCCGACGCCCACGTCGGCGAGGTCAACCCGGCCTTCGGCACGCTACGGCTCGGCGTGGTGGTCAGCGGCAAGGTGCTGTGGCTGGACGACTACGCGCGCATCGAGACCACCTTCCGGCCCGGCTACACCCGCTACCGCGTCCGTGACGCCGACGCCGGCTGGACCATCGACCTGACCGCGGCGCCGGCGCTCGACTGCCACGGCCTGATCTGCCGCGTCGAGGCCGACCGTGACCTGACGCTGGTCTGGCAGTGGCAGGACATGCACTGGACCGAGGCCGCCGCCGCCGGCAACCAGGTGACCATCGACGGGCCGCGGGCCCGCCTGACCGACGCCAGCCTGCCCAACGGCGAGAGCTGGATCGCCTGCGACGCCGCCGGCGAGTTGCGCGCGGTGCCGGCCCGCTTCCGGCAGGGCGTGGCGTACCGGGCCGACCGGCCGCAGCGCAACTACCACATCGTGGCCACCTGGGGCGTCACCACGTACGACGAAGCCTGGGCCCAACGCTGCCTGAAGCGGCTGGAGACGCCGGGCGCCGCGGCCTGGCCTGCGGCGCGCGAGCGCTTGCAGCAGCAGTGGTTCGACTGCTACATCAAGCGCGCGCTGAACCCGGAGGCGAACCTGGCGCGCCTGCTGGCGCATCCGGCCGACGAGCTGACGCGGACCTGCGGCTGGTGGGACCAACGTCGCGAGGCCTTCCAGATCCGCACGCCGGACGAACGGCTGGACGCCCTGATGAACTGGACCGCGGCCACCACCGAGTACCACCGGCAAGGCCCGGGCCTGGTGCTGGGCGGGCAGATCTGGCAGATGTACAGCCACATCTCCACCGGCTGGTACGGCAAGCAGTGGGCGGGCGACCACGCCGCGTTGGATGACTGCCTGCGGCTGTACGGCGCGATGCAGGATGCCGGCGGGTTCGTCCGCTGGATCTCGCCGTCACTGGTGGCGTTCAACGCCGAGAACAACACGCCGTACTGGGTCGATCAGGTCTGGCGGCACTACACCTGGACCGGTGACCGGCAGTTCGTACGCGATCTGTGGCCCGGCGTGCGGCAGGCCGTGGCCTGGTCGCGAACGCACCACGACCCGGACGGCGACGGGCTCTACCGCGACTTCTACGAGTACTGGAACTGCGACTCCAACGGCAAGGGTCCGAAGTCGGCGGCGGCCACGGCGATGGCCTGGGCCGCGGTGGACCGCTCGGCGCGGCTGGCCGAAGTGGTCGGCGACGCCGCGGCGGCCAAGGAGTACCGCGACCGCGCCGACCAGATCCGCCGGCAGGCGCTCGGTCAGCTCTGGCGCGAGGACGAAGGCCGCCTGGGCTGCATCGGCGCCGATGGGCTCTGGCGCGGGCATCCGCAGACCTGGGAGGAGTACCTGGCCATCAATGCCGGCCTGTTGTCGCCGGAGCAGGGCCGCCGCGCGATGCGGTGGCTGGCCGCGCATTACGGCTTCCAGCCCAGCCCCGGCGTGCAGCTCCTGGCCTGCTCCGACTGGTTCCCCATCCGCTGGAGCACGCAATGGGTGCCCACCGGCGACACCTGTCTGGCCGTGCTGGCCGGGCTCAAGTGCGGCGATGCCGACCTGTGGTGGCCCTACCTGCGCACGGTGGTCGGCTCGGCGTTCCGCAGTGAGCACCCCGGCATCAACATGGGCATCTCCAACCACGGCGCCGGCGGCGGCGACCGGGAGGATGTCGACTCGGTCGACCCCCACCTGCACGTGACGGTGCGCGGCCTGTTCGGCGTCGAGCCGGCGCTGCCCGAAGGCCGCCTGGACATCTGCCCGGCCTTTCCCAGCACCTGGCGCGAAGCCTCGCTCACGACGCCCGACGTGGCCTACACCTGGCGCCGCGAAGGCCAGACCGCCACGTTCCGGATTCGCACCGCGAAGCCGCTGGTCAAGCGCGTGCGAGCCAGCCTGGGCGGCCCCGAAGTGGTCACGCCGGCCGAGACGGAATCCACGGTGACAGCGGCTCTGGGACCCGCGGCGCCACCGCTGGAGCCGGTGGCCCGACCGACCATCATGGCCGACCGCGAACCGCCACTGGGCTATCCACCGCTGACCGCGGCCGAAGCGCGCCGGCAGGTGCTCTGCGACCTGGGCGCGACGGCCAACCAGACGCTGGAGGAGTTCGCCGACAGCCGCTACGTCTACGACTACGCCGACCAGCCCGCGCCCATCACCGGCTGGTGGGGCAATCCGGGCCTGAGCCTGCTACCGTCACCGCGCGTCGTCACGGCCACCAACGGCGTACAGTTCCTGACGCCGGGCCGCGCGCGGCCCGGTGGTGGTCCGCCGGCCAAGAACGTGCTCGCCTTGTCGAGCTGGGCGCCGTACGCGCGGCCGGGCGGCGCGGTCATCCGCGTGGGTCGCCGCTGCGATCGGCTGTGGCTGCTGCTGTGTAGCTATGTCCACCCGATGAAGAACTACGTGCCCAACGGCGAAGTCGTGCTGCGTTACGACAGCGGCGCGGAGACCGTGGTCTCACTGGTCCCGCCGTTCAACCTGGACTGCTACTTCCAGCACTTCAGCCGCGAGGGTCTGGCGGTGCCGTTCGGCCGCCTGCCGGCGCCGCCGGGCGGCTTCTCGTTCGTGCCGCCCGAGCTGTCGCAGGCGCACGCCGACGCGCTACCGGTCACCGTGGACTTCCATCGCGCCCTGCGCGAGGTGGAGTTGCGCGCCACCTGCAGTGAGGGCGTCCTCGGCCTGGCCGGGCTGACGCTGATGGTGCGCTGAGGAGGCCGCCGTGTCCGACTATGCGATGTGGACCAGTCTGATGCTCTGCGCCTGCGCCGCCGGGACGCCCGGCAAGCCGCGTCTGGTCAGCCGCGAGATCACCGCCGCGGCGCCGGCGTGGCACCTGGCGATGCCGGCCTCGGCCGATGGCGCGCGCTGGCTGGCGCCGGGCCGCATCTCGCGCGATGGCGGGCGCACCTGGCAACCGTTGGCGCCGCGGCCCGACTTTGACGCCGGACTGCCGCACGGCTACCGCCGCGAGACGCCGCTGCGCGTCTACGACGCCCAGCGGCAGCGGGTGGTGGGCATCCTGAACGCACTGGACACGCGCGGGCTGGACCCGGCCATCGTCGAGCCGCCCGAGGCGCTGGCGAACTACTACCTGCGGTACCGCGTCTCGGCCGACGGCGGCGAGACCTGGGTCTGCGATGAGCCGCTGATCTGTGACGGCGGCACCCGCGAACGGCCGCTCGAAGGCGTGCAGATCCAGCGCAACTCGGTCTTCCTGGGCGACAACGGGTGCCGGCCCATCGTCACGGCCGCCGGGCAGATCCTGCTGCCGGTGCAAGTCACCTTGCTCGGTGCCGACGGCCAGCTCGGCAATCCGGGCGGTGGCTGGACCTACACCGACGCGCTGGTGCTGCTCGGCACCTGGCAGGGCGACCGCCTGACCTGGCGCGCCTCGCAGCGGGTGCAGGCCGATCCGGCGCGGTCGACACGAGGGATGATCGAGCCGACCGTGGCGCAGTTCGGCGACGGTCGCCTGCTGATGGTGCTGCGCGGCAGCAACGGCGGCACCAAGGACCCCGACGGTCGGCTGCCGAGCCACAAGTGGTGCTCGGTGTCCACCGACGGTGGCGTCCACTGGACCACGCCGGAGCCGTGGCGCGGCGACGACGGGCAAGCCTTCGCCTCGCCCAGCAGCATGTCGATGCTGCACCGCCACGCCGGTGGCCGCGTGTTCTGGGCCGGCAATATCAGTTCGGGCCACTGCACCGGCAACGATCCCCGGCACCCGTTCGTCCTGGCCGAAGTCGACCCGGTCAGCCTCCGCCTGCGGCGCGACACGCTCCTGGTGCTCGACGATCTGCGCCCGGAGGACGCCGGCCGCGGCCGGATCGACCTGTCGCACTGCTGGATGGTCGACGATCCGGACACCGGGCAACTGATCGTGACGATCCTGCGCGGCGTGGACAGTTACCGCGGCAGCGAGTGGACCACCGCGCGCGTGGCGCTCACCGAGGGCCACGGCTGACGCGAGCGGTGCGGGCCGGCGCTACACTGTCGGCCGTGGCCATCGGGCCCAGGACAGGAGGTCCCATGCCTCAGCGCGAACGCTACCAAGCCAGCGGCTATGACGTGCTCGGGCAGGCGGTCACCCAGGCCCTGCTGGCCAGCCTGGCTACGTTGGAGAACCACTGATGTCACTGCTGATGCTGTCGCTGCTGGCCGCCGCGCCGTTGGCTCCCGCCGACCCGCTTGAGCTGTGCTACCAGCGGCTGACCGAGGCCGGGCGCGCCCGCGTGGGCAAGCCGCTCGCGCAACTGACGCCCGGCGGCAAGGAGCTGGCTGAGGCACTGCTCAAGCCCTCGGCCGACGGGCAGGGCCCGTTGACCGCCGACGAGGTCAAGGCCCAGACGACGGGCGGCGGCCTGGCGGCCAACCGCAGCCGCGCGGCGCTGGTGGCCGCCCGCCGCGTCTCGTTGCTGGGCGGCTATCCGGTGCAAGAGCTGGGCGACCCGCTCGACTGGTACCGTGCGCCGGAGGGCGACTGGCAGTGGCCCACGCACCTGTCGCGGCACTACTGGCTCGAACCAGCGGCGTTCGTCTACCACGGCACGGGCGACGCGGCCGCCGCCAAACTGGTGGTCGAGGTGCTGCTCGACTGGGTGGCGCGGTTCCCGCTCTTGAGCGACAACGGCGGTCGGCTGACGGTACACGGCAGGCGCCAGGCCGACGATGGCCGCGAGGTCTGCGAGAGCGTGTTCGCCGGCTACGTCGACGGGCCCTGGACCTCACTCTCGGCGCACGCGCGAGTCGACTGCTGGAGCCGGCTGCTGCAACTGATCTGGGACGCACCGGCGCTGGACAACCGCGCCGTGGCCATCCTGCTCAACAGCCTGATGGATGACCACCGCCGCTGCATGTTGGCTTTCCCGCGCGCGATGAACCAGTTCCAGGGCGTGGCGACATCGCTGATTCACCTGGGCGCCTGGTACCCGCTGCTCGACGGCGCGGCGGCCGCCGAGGACGTGGGCTGGCAGCGCATGGCGAAGTATGCCGAGACCGAGATCTACCCGGACGGCTCGGTGGCCGAATGCTCGCCCAACTACGGCCTGGGCTGCGTGACGCGCCTGCACCAGACGGTGCTCGACGGCGCCCGGCGCGGCCGCACCATCCCACCGCTGCTGACCGAACGCGTGCGGCTGGCGATGCGCTACTACGCATTCATCGCCGATCCGCTCGGTCGCTCGCCGCGCATCGCCAAAGGCGGCGGCTCGATCCGCGGCGCCATCACGCAGCTCAACGCCACCTATGGCGACCCGGAAGTGGCCTGGGTGGCCTCGGGTGGCAAGCAGGGGCAGGCGCCGCGCCAGCAGCAGCATCTGTTCGCCTGGGCCGGCCACGCCGCGCTGCGTTCGGGCTGGTCCGAGCCGGCCACCTGGCTGTTCTTCGAGCCCGGACCGCGCGGCAGCGGGCATCACGACCTGGCCTGCCTCAACATCGAGCTGATCAGCCACGGCGAATGGCTGCTCTGCGACCCGGGCTACTACACCTACTCGAGCACCGGCGAGCCGGGCGCCATGTACCGGTACCTGTCCAGCACCGCGGCCCACAACGCCGCCCTGGTGGACGGCCAGGGCCAGCACCGCGCCGCGCCAGGGGGCCGCGGCGGTCCCAACGCGGCGGCCGGCAGCTACCTGTGGCGCGACGACGGCCAGCAGGTGCAGGTCAGCGGCAGCTACGACTGGGGCTACGGCCCGGGCGAGCGCATCCGCGTGAAGCACACGCGCACCATCACCTATGACCTGGCCGCCGACCGTTTCACCATCGAGGATCGCTTCGACGGCGCGGGCCGCCACCAGGTGGAACTGCGCTGGCAGTTGCCGGCCACGGCCGAGGTGACCACCACCGCCACCGGCGCGATGGTGCTCGGCACCAAGGCGCGGCTCGACCTGGCGTGCAGCAGCGCGGCGCCGTTGCAGCTCGATCAGGTCAAGGGCAGCAAGTTGCCGCTGGCCGGTTGGTTCTCCGAGACCTACGGCAAGCTCACCCCGGCGCCGCTGCTGCGCGTGAGCACCACGGGCGAACTGCCGCTGACCATTCGGACCGAACTGCGGCCCGGCCGCCGCTGAAACGAGGGCGATATGGACCAGACGGTCACCCGTGAGCGCGTCTTGGACGGCGTCGACATCTGCGTGGTCGGTGGCGGACTGGCCGGCGTCTGCGCGGCGCTGGCCGCCGCCCGCCTCGGGGTGGCCACGGCGTTGGTGACCGACCGGCCGGTGCTCGGCGGCAACTCGTCGAGCGAGTTGCGCATTCCGCCGGCCGGCACCGGCTACTACAACCCCTGGGCCACCGAGACCGGCATCATCCACGAACTGATCACCGAGGACCGCGCGCGCAACCACGACCCAGTGCAGTATGGCCATGCCAACGGCGTCTGGGACTTCGTCCTCTACGACGCCTGCCGGCGCGAGCCGCACCTGACGCTGTTGCTCAACACGCTGGTCGACCAGGTGCACCTGGCCGACGGTCAGACCATCACCGCCGTGTCGGGACCGCAGTCGGGCAGCGGCACCCGTTGGCGAGTGCCGGCGCGCAGCTTCATCGATGCCTCGGGCGACGGGGTGGTCGGCGTGGGCGCCGGCGTGCCGTGGCGGCGCGGCGCCGAAGCGCGGAGCGAGTATGGCGAGTCGTTCGCGCCGGAGTCGCCCGACGATTTCCAGATGGGCTCGACGCTGACCTTCCGCGCCCGCGACCTCGGCGTTGACGCGCCGTACACGCCACCCGACTGGGCCCACGTCTACGACTACCCCGACGGCATCCCGCACCGCTCGACCAGCAGCTTCGCCGGTGGCTACTGGTGGATCGAGATCGGCTGGCCGCTGGACACCCTCTTCGACAACGACGCCATTCGCGACGAGCTGCTGCGGCACGTCTACGGTATCTGGGACCACATCAAGAACCGCGGGCGCGAGCGCGAGCGGGCACGCACCTGGGTGCTCGACTGGGTCGGCGTGTTGCCCGCCCGCCGCGAGAGCCGGCGCTTCGTCGGCGCGCACGTGCTGACCGAGGCCGAGGTCACCGGCCGCGTCGCCTTCGACGACGTGGTCGCCTACGGCGGCTGGTGCATCGACGACCACACGCGCGGCGGCATCCTGGCCCTCGATCAGGAGCCGTCGTTCGACGGCGTGCGGATCATCGACTACTTCCAGCGCCCGTACGGCGTGCCGTTGCGGTCGCTGTTCGCCGACGAGGTGACCAATCTGTGGTTCGCCGGGCGGGTGATGAGCGCCAGCCGCGTGGTCTTCTCGTCGCTGCGAGTGCAGCAGACGCTGGCCGTGATCGGTCAGGCCGCCGGCACCGCCGCGGCGCTCGGAGTGCGGGATGGGCTGCGCCCGGCGGAACTGGCGGCGCGCCCGGCCGCGATGCAGCAACAACTGCTGCGCGACGACGCCTGGCTGCCCGGCGTGCGCTCGGACGACCTGGCCGTCGGCGCCGCGGCCACCGCCTCCAGCGTCGCGCCCCTGCTCACCGCGCCGGGCCAGGGCGGGATCCCCCTCGACCGGCGCCCGGCGGCGCTCTTGCCCACCGGCGGCGAGCGACCGGCGCAGGTCACCGTGTACCTGAGCAACACCGCCGGCCCGAGCGAGGTGCGGCTCAGCGTTCACGCCGCGCACCACGTCTGGGACCTGGAGGCGCTCGCGGCGCCGCCGCTGGTGACGGCGTCGGTGACGGCGCCGGCGGGCGAGGGCTGGGCCACCATCGACCTGCCGGACGTGGCCGGCGATCACCGGCTGCTCTGGGTCCGCCTGACCGGTCCGACCACCGTCTCGTGGCGCTATGCCGCCGACGACCCCATCGGCACGGTCTGCGCCTACGAGCGGCCGGACGGCACGCTGTGGTTCGCGCCCGGCACCTGGTCGCGCTGGCACGCTCTGACCGCGCACTGGCTGCCCGCAGCGCGACCCTACACCGCGGACCAGGTGTGCGACGGCCACTCGCGGCCCGGGACCGATGTCAGCGCCTGGGTGTCCGATCCGGCCGCGGCGCTGCCGCAGTGGCTGGAGCTGGGTTTCACCGCCCGCGGCGGCTGCACGTTCGACACGGTGCAGGTGCTGTTCGACACGCAGCTCAACCGCATCAACTACGTCACGCCCGGCCTGTTCCGTGCGCCCGAGTGCGTGCGCGACTACACCATCAGCGCGGAAGTCGGCGGGCAGTGGCGCGAACTGGTAGCGGTCACCGGCAACTACCGGCGGCGGCGCGAGCACCCGGTGGGCCTGCTGACGGCGACGCGCGTGCGGGTGACGGTGACGGCGACGAACGGCGACGCGGCGGCACGAATCTACGCGGTGCGCTTGTACAAGGGGTGAGGGGGAAGGCCATGCCCAGGGGGGGAGTCGAACCCCCACGTCCGGTTAAAGACACTGGATCCTGAATCCAGCGCGTCTACCAATTCCGCCACCTGGGCAGGCAGACCCCGATGATAGCAAAGGGGGCCCTTGGCGTCAACCGCGAATTCGCCCCAGGTGGGTGCCGGCGCCGGTGTGGGGCCTCAGCGAC
>CAZHGD010000118.1:0-23329 GCA_964531735.1 uncultured Fimbriimonadaceae bacterium
GACTCCGACAACCTGGGACCAAGAAGGACTCAGCTCTTTTCGGATAGGTACTAAGCAGCCTGCCGGTGATGTTGTCCCGTAGGGGCGACCCAAGGGTCGCCCGGCTGCGGGCCACCAAGCGCCAACCGGGCAGTGACAGGGCGGGCACCAGGCCCCGTCCCTACCGGACAGGATCTCCGAGCGGCTACTTAGCCAGCCCCGGCCGAACAGGAGCCGTCCGCCGCGCGTCGAACCTGCCGGGAGGAGCCCGCACCATGCCCCGGTCCACCACGCGCCGTGCGTTCGTCCAGGAGGGCGCCGCCCTGCTCGGCCTGGGCCTGTCCTTGCGGACCGTGTCGGCTCGCGGTGAGTGCGCGCCGCTCCCCTGCGCCAACTGCGGCCAGCCTTGCGAAGCGGCCTGCCCCGCTGGCGTGCGCATCGCCGCCACGCTGGCCGGTGACCCAGCCGTGCCCGCCCGCCGACGGCGCTCGGCCTACTGCGGCGAGTGCAACCTGTGCACCGAGCACTGCCCTGCCGGGCTACCCGTGGTCGAGTTGCTGCTCAACGCCTGACCGCCCCGAGACGAGGACCAGCATGGACCGCCTGTGGCTGGTGAGCATCCTCTTGTGCCTGCTGACCGTCTGCCGCGCTGCGCCCGGCGACGGCCCGGCCGTCAGCCATATCGGCGCCGTCGCACCCGACATCCTTGAGGTGGTGGTGCTGGTCGGCCAAGCCCAGCACGGCGTGCAGCAGCCGTATGTGCCGCAGCCGGGCGACCAGATCCGCAAGGACGGGCGCGGGCGAGTCCTGGTACGCGGTGGCCAGCCGGTCGGCAATATCGTCGGGCCGAAAGGTGACGTGTTCACGCCTTACGATGCCGTCGTTGGCCAGGGCCGCGACCGAGCGGTGGACAAGGTCGCCGGCTATCGCCTGCAGTCGGCTGACGATCCGGCCTATGCCACGGCGCAGGCGCCGGTGAAGCTGTCGCGGAAGTCGAAGCCCACCGACCTGTGCCGGACCGGCGGCTGGCGGTTCGACTGCCCCATCGAGCATCACCTCTACTGGCACCTGCCGGCGCCACTGCAAGTCGGCCGGACCTACACGGCCAGCTTCGGCGAGCTCGGACCGGCGCCACGCACGTTCACCTTCGACCCGACCCGGCTGCGTAGCGAAGCGGTCCATGTCGGGCAGCTCGGCTGTGCACCGAACGACGCGGTCAAAGTCGCCTTTCTGTCGTGCTGGCTGGGCGACGGCGGCCCGCTGAAGTACCCGGCCGGCTTGGGCTTCAAGGTGGTCGAGGCCGGCAGCGGGCAGGCTGTTGCGCAAGGCACCGCCGAACTGGCCAAGGCGGCCGGCCAAGCCGATGAGGATGCCTACCAGCGCAACCACAACGGCGTCGACGTGTGGCGGCTACCGTTCCCACAGCTCCAGCGGGCCGGCGAGTACCGCGTGGTGGTCGACGGCATCGGCTGCTCGTTCCCGTTCCAGGTGGCCGACGATGTCTGGCGCCAGGCGTTCATCGTCGCCGCCCGCGGGTTCTACCACCAGCGCAGCGGCCTCGCCCTCGGGCCGCCCTACACCACCTTCCGCCGGCCGCGGTGCTTCCATCCCGCCGATGGCCAAGTGGTCTACCACAGCACCTGCGGGCTGATCGACAGCGGCAATGGCCTGGGCAAGGAGCCGACCAACTTCGGCAACCTGGTCAAGGGCCGCACCGAGCAGCCGGTCGCGGACGCCTGGGGCGGCTATCAGGACGCCGGCGACTGGGACCGGCGTATCCAGCACCTGGTGGTCACACG
Organism: uncultured Fimbriimonadaceae bacterium; assembly: GCA_964531735.1. Taxonomy (GTDB): domain Bacteria; phylum Armatimonadota; class UBA10988; order UBA10988; family UBA10988; genus CAZHGD01. The sequence continues at coordinate 1,779 of CAZHGD010000118.1, forward strand.
GAATCTGCTGGAGCTGGCCGAAGAGCGCCCGCAGGTGTTCGACGCCGCGGGTCTGAACCTGCCCGAGAGCGGTCACGGACTGCCCGACATCGTGGCCGAGGCGCTGTTCAACCTGGACTGCTACCGGCGCTTGCAGACCGCCGAGGGCGGTGTCCGCGGCGGCATCGAGAGCGAGGAGCACCCGAACCAGGGCGAGGCCTCCTGGCAGGAAACGCTGACCGTGATGGCCTACGCGCCCGACCCGTGGTGCAGCTACGTCTACGCCGCCGACGCCGCGCTGGCGTCTCGCGTGCTCCGGGGCCGCGACGCCAGGCTCGCCGACACCTATCTGCAGAGCGCCCGACGCGCGGTGCACTGGGCCGAGGCCGAGCTGCCGAAGCGCGCGGGCCAGCCGACGCACCATGCCGTGGCCGACGCGCGGAACCTGGCCGCCGGCGAGCTCTTCCGCACCACCGGCGAGGCGCCGTTCCATGAGCTGTTCCGGCAGACCAGCGTCTTTCGCGACCCGCAGGCCGACGTGGAGCGGTGGGGCAAGCACGACCAGCGCCACGCCGCCTGGACCTATGCGCGCTGCCGACAGGCCGGCGTCGAGGCGGCGTTGCAGGCCAACTGCCGCGCCGCGCTGCTCCGCGAGGCCGACGACCGCGCCGCCTGGACGCTGCGCACCGGCTTCGGCTGGTCGAAGAACGCCTGGGCGCCGTTCGCCTGGGGCGCGCTGACGCGCCCGCCGCAGTCGCTGGCACGCGCCTGGCTGCTGACCGGCGACGCCAAGTACCGCGCGGCTCTCGTGCGCACGGTCCAGGCGCAGTTCGGCGCCAATCCGCTCAACCTCTGCTACACCACCGGACTGGGCCAACGGAGCCCGCGGAATCCGCTGCACCTCGATTCGCGCCACACCGGCCAGACGCCGCCGGCCGGTCTGACCGTTTTCGGCCCGATGCAGATGAGCGACCGCGCGGGTGACTTCGCCTTCAAGCTGGTGGCCCCCCACGCCTACCCGGCGCTGGCCACCTGGCCGTCGCTGGAGGCCTACTTCGACGTGTTCTGGTGGCCGGCGATGTGCGAGTACACGGTGCAGTCGCCGATGGCCGATGTCGCCTACGCGCTGGGCGTGCTGGCCAGCAACTGAGCGGTGGCGCCCTAACCGGCGGGTTCCACGACCACCGAGGCATAGACGGTGACCGGCCCGACCTGCACGGTGACCCGCTCCGGATCGTCACGGCGGAGCGTCACCTGCGGAGCGGCCCCCGGCGCCACCACGTGGGCCCTGACCTCGCGCTGGCGCCACCGCGCCGGCAGACGCAGCGTGAAGCTCACCGGCGCCGCCGGCGTGATGGTGTCGGTGGCCAGGTCGATGGCCGTGTTGTTGACATCGACGAAGAGCCGGTGGTCGCTCGCGTACGGGGTCAACCCGACCGACCAGCGGTCGGTTGGCGCGGTGAGCGCCAGGCTATCGAGCGGACAGCCGACCGTCGCCAGGTGCGCGGCGAAGGCCGGCAGCAGGTCGGGACGGGCGCGGTCGGCCAGGTAGAACGCGAAGCCGGGATCGTCGCGCAGCCAGAGCACGCGCGGCTGCGGCCGCGTGAAGGCGGCCAAGGTGGTGCCGTCGGCCGCGCGCTCGAAGTTGTCGCCCTCGCCCGACCGACGGCCGGCCTCGCCCGCGATGAGCAGCCGCCCGCCGGCCCGCACCCAGTCGTCCAGCAGCGGCACGTCGCCGGCGGCGAACACCTCGGCATTCGGGATGATCAGCAGCCTGAGCGTGCGTAGCGTGTCGGCCGTCAGCTTCCACTCCGGCACTGCCCGCCAAGGCGTGTGGAGCCAACTCAGGACGGTGCCCCAGCCATAGAACGAGAAGCTGTGGCCCTGCCGCGCGTGGTCCAGGTAGAAGCCCGGCACGATGCCGACCAGTTCCGAGGAGGAGCTATAGTAGAGGCCGATCTCTTCGACCGGCCGACGCTCGCCGAACTCGCCGGCGGCGCGGCGCATGAAGGCGTTGAGCGCTGCCGTGGTCTCGTCGGTGCCCAGCGTCCGCGCGCCATGGTGCGGCATCGGCGTGGCGTGCGTGGCCAGCGCCTGGTACTGGACGACCTCGGCGATGTGCGGCCGGCCCAGGACCTCCTTGGGGCCGTACATCCAGGCGTTGACGAACCGGCTGCGCGCGTGCTCGCGAGCCAGCTTGTAGACCGGCTGGTAGCTGCCCAGCGGCGGCGGCATCAGCCCACGCGGCCCGGCGGCCAGCCACCAGCCCCAGGTCAGCTCGGTACTGACCTGGTCGAGGTCGCCGCGCGGCCAGCCGAGTGAGAACGCGGGCGTGTCATTGCCCATGACCAGCACGTCGGGCCTGCCGGCGCGGGCACCTTCGTCCTTCAGCGCACGATAGAGCTGCGAAAGGGCCTCGGTGCCACAGCGGCGCTTGTGGATCAGGTAGGCGCGCCAGACCGGGTCGTCCTGCCAGCGCCGATCGCGCCAGCGCGGGTCCTTTAGGTCGTCCGGCCGCCCACCCCACTCGCGCACCTTGTCCAGCAGGTAGCGGCGCACGTCGAACCAGGCGAGGTCGCCGACACCCATCGCGGCGAGGCGGGCCGGCGCGAACGACCGCCGCAGGTGGTCGCGGAAGCGGGCCACCGACCACTCGCCGAAGGCATGGTGGAGCGGACTGGCGTTGAAGCTGTCCCAGGGCGAGAAGTTGTCGACCCAGAAGCCGTCGACACCGGTGTCCAGCGCCAGGCGCGCTTCGGCCCGAGCGTAGTCGATCCAGGCGGGACAGGCGGAGTCCTTGTCGGCTTCGAAGATGGTCAGCGCGCCGCTGCCCCGGCTGCGTGCGGCCCACTCGGCCGGTGTGAAGCCCGGATCCGGCACGATGGTCGGCGCATTGGCGTCCGCGGCGCCGGAGTCCGCCTTGGCCACGCCGCGCAGCACGTCCGTGATTAGCGGCCGCGAGCGGTCACCGGCAAAGGCCTGGCCCAGCACGTTCTTGCCGCCGGCCGCGTCGAACACGCGGCAGCGCCGCGGATCGAGCGGCGACCCGGTGTAGCCGCGGGCGACGGTGCCGTCGGGATAGGTCACCGGCGGCGCGCCATAGCGCGGGTGGGTCAGCGTGTAGGGCCGCGCATAGTCAGCGTCGTCCCAGTAGGTGTGGATGCCGACCCAGCGCACCTCGCCGGTGCCGTCGAACTTCGACCAACCCCAGTGGTTGCGCCAGACACGCGTCAGGTCGGTGCCGTCGCAGCGCGTCCAGGCGCCGTCGGGCTGTCGCTTGAGCTGCACCACGTAGAGCCCGGCATTGCCGAAGCCCTCGACCCAGGTCAGCGCCTTGAGGCCCGCGGCATGGAACGCGTCGGTGGTGCGCCGGCCCGATTCCTGCACGCGGATGCGCTGACCCCAAATGCCCCAGCCGGCGTCATCGGCAGCACCACACAGCGACGCCGTCGCGCCGACCGCGCGTGCTCGCGCGGCGTCGCCATCCTGCACGAACGCCGCGTAGGTGTCCCACCAAGGCCGGATCGCCGGCCCCCCGGAGAGCACCGCGCAGACTACGATGGCCGCACCAACCATGAGCGTCCCCAGACCGGGGCGCCATCGGCCGCACCGGCGCCCTCGTCAGTAGCCGACCTGCGTCTGCAGGTAGAGCAGCTTGTTGGTGTGGTTGTCGCCGCGCACGCCGTTGCGGTTCAGCTCGTGCAGGTAGTTGAGGCCGCCGCTGATGGCCCAGAAGCTGGTCAGGTCGTAGCCGAGGCGGAACTGGATGCGGACGAACTCCTGCGGGACCGCCAGTTTGCGGTTGCGCGCGAACGACTCCAGGCCGAAACCCACGTCCAATCGCTGGCTGAGGCGTTGGCGGCCGTCGAAGCGAATGCCGGCGCCCTCCGGGCCGTACTCGTGGCCGAGGACGACGCCGTCACGGTACCAGCGTAGCGCCGGGTCGGCCGGCTGGACGTAGGTGTTGGCCGAGGGGAGCACGGCGACTTCGAGCCGGTAGCTGCTGCCGGGCAGGCCCATCGGCACATAGCGAATGCCGCCCAGGTAGCCCGGATAGTGCGGCGTGCGGTGCACGCCGGAAAGGTCCAGATCATCGGCGAAGAACTGCCCGTAGACCGACAGAGTGCGATTGACGCGGTAGGTGGCGTCGAGTTCGAAGGCGTAGTTCCCCGACCCGCCGGTGCTGAAGTTGCCACCGACAAAGCGGCTCCAGTAGAGCGGCAGGACACCGGTGACCAGTGTCTGCGTGCCGTTCCGCGTGATGAGTCCCTCGCTGAACGAGACTTCCAGTCGGCGCATGGGCAAGTACTGCACGCGGCGGAGCGTAATGAACTTGTCGCCCTGGTTGCGGTACCAGCCCACATGCTGCGAGATGGACAGCGGCTGGCCGAACAGCTTCGTCCGCCAGAGACCGTAGATCTGGTCGAACGGCTTGGCCCGGTCGGACCACAGCAGGTCGTTAGCGCCCGGCCCGAACCGGAACACGCGCCGGCCGGCGCCGAGGGACAGGTTGCGGGCCACGTCACCCTCGACCCACAAGGCCGCCACGCCCGAGCGGTCGCGCGTGTTCGGCAGCGCCTCGCCGCCTTCGGTGCTCAGCGTGCCACCAAACCGGAGGCGCCGCTCGAACCCGCCCAGCACGCTGGCATCCAGCCGGACGGTACTGGCGTGTCGGTCGCCGGAGCCGGCGCGCGCCACGCCCAGCGCAGTCGCCGCCCAGGCCAGTTGCGGCGCGCCGCGGGCGACGAGAGCCTTCTCGACTTGCTCGAGCGGCAGGCCGCGCGCCACCAGGTCGGGCCGGAACCGGTCGACGAGGAGCCGCGCCTGCCCGGCCATCTGTGGGCTCAGGTCCTGCGAGCGGCTGACCTGATCCCGGTCGATCAGGGCGTAGAGGAACCGTTCGACGAACACGACCAACTGCCCGCGCGTGTAGACGGCTTCGAGATCGCCGGCGAACTGGCGGGCTGAGCAGTTGGGGATCGCGCCGCGCGCAGCCAGTGCGGCGAGGATCTTGTAGCTCGGGTCGTCACCCGGCATGACGTCTTCCTGGCCCCAGGTGCGCGGTCGCCGCGCCGTGGCGGGCGAGCCGTCCGACCCGGCCGAGCCGGCCGCCACCGGCGTCGGCTGGTAGGTCACCCGGTCGCCCAGGCGCCAGGGCACCTGGCCGTCGACTCGGCGCGCCGCCCAGTAGGAACCCTCTGGCCCTCGCCACTCCAACCGCCCGATCTCGCGGTCGCCACGCCGCACCACCGCCAGCGTCCCCGACACGGGCGGAGCACCAACCGAGACGCCGACCTGCTCGCCTGCCAGCCGGCTGATCGTGCCGGTGGCCACCGGCGCCGGAGCAGAGACCGTTGGCACCGGCGTCGTGGCCCGCTCGCCTGTCGCCAGGTCGACGCGCTGGCCGAGCGCCAGACGGGCCGCGGCCTCGGGCGGCACGACGCGCGTGGTGACCTCGGCGCCGACCGTGCCGGCCACCAGCAGTCGCACGGTACCGTCGGGCGTAGTCAGGATCTGCTGCGGCTGCCAGTCGGCCTTGCCCCGCAAGAGCCAAACGGCCGTGGCGCCGGCGTCAAGCCGCACCAGGACCGCCTCGACCGCCGCCGACGGGCGTCCCGCCAACGCCACCAGCGCCGCCAGCCATACCAGCCTTCCAGCCTTCCGCGACGGCGCCATCGAGCCGCTCCTCCTGGCCGCAAACGACGCGACGCAGTGTAGCATCGTGGCCGCGGCAGCGCAACCGGAAGCGAGCCGGCGCCCAGGGCGGAGTCAAAGCCGCTACGCCCTACCCGCCAGTCCTGCGGAGCGCGCGCAGCCAGCGTCTCGAAGGGCGGCGCCGAACCGGACCGGTGCGGCGACGGCTCTGACTCCGCCCCGCTCCGGCGGCCGCTCGCCGACCAGCGCCTCAGGGCCGCGTTGGCGGGTTCGGGCGCACCCAGTACGGGTTGTCGCGGTAGTCGTCGTTCGGCAGTTGCTGGCCCTTGGCCCACTTCGCGTGCCCGTCGACGAAGCCCAGGTTGCAGCCCTCGTTGTGGTTCAGGACCATACCCTTGTACTGCGTCGGGTGGGTGCCGCAGCTACAGACGGACGCGTCCACGAACAGCCAGCGCCGCCCGTTGGCCTCGCCCCAGACAATCGTGCGCGTCGGCTCCGGCACGTCGGCCTCGGCCGTGCCGGAGATGCCCCGGTCACCCGGGTTGTTGGCCGGCGGCAGGCTGACGCAGTACGTGCTGGCCGAGGCGTCGTTGATCGCCGGCGCGCTCGGGCAGAAGAAGATCTGCCAGTTCTTGACGTACGGCGCCAAGCCGCCGCCGCGGTAGGTGCGCCGGTCCCAGCAACTGTCTGAGACGCCCGCGTAGCAGGTCAGTGGGTAGCGCGTGTCGTAGTCGGCCGCGTACATCAGCGAGACGAGCGTCAACTGCTTGATGTTGCTCTGGCAACTCGACTGCCGCGCCTTCTCGCGCGCCTTGGCGAACACGGGGAAGAGAATCGCGGCCAGAATGGCGATGATCGCAATGACCACCAGGAGTTCGATGAGCGTGAATGCCCGTCGGTGCGTGAACATCGGTGACCTCCTTGCGCACCCGCTGGGGCGGGTGGCGAGAGTATCGACTCTGCGGAGGAACGGTGTCAAGACTCCGGCGCAAGTGGATCGCGGCCGACGTCTTCGACCTCGTCCGCGTCGGCGTCCGGTGTCCAGGCGGCCACGGCACGGCGCAGCTCCACCACCTCGCCCGGCGACAGCTGCCACGACCGCCGGTAGCGCCCGGGCGCGTCGCGCACACTGACATGGGCATCGTGGGCGGGCTCGGCACACTGCTCCAGGTTGACCCGCGGCACCGCCGTGCCCTCCCCGTCGACGCGCTCGAACTCAACCAGCCGAGCCCAGTCGCCGCCGTCGATCGCCGCGCACAGCTCGGTCACGCACGACGGCGCGACCTCGAGGATCACCTCCGGCTGGCAGCCCGCGTCGCAATCGGGGCACCAATGATGCCGGAAGCTGTCGCGCGCCTGGCTCCCCGCCGCGTAGGCGCAGGCCAGCAGTTCGAGGGCCAGCACCAGCCAGACCACCGGACCCTCGATGCGATGGGTGGTGGCCCCCAGATGCACCACTTCGAGGCGGGCGGACAGCACGGCTCGCCAGGCCATGCTGAGACGCTGCCGGGGTTGTCTGAGGGCGGCGGTGACCTTGCTCCGCACCAGCGGCGGCACGCCGGGCTGCGCCACCGCCTGACGAACGCGACGGTCGCCGTTGAGCGTCAACTTGGTGCCGTCACAGGTGGCTCCGGCCAAGGCGCCACAGAGGCCCACCACCACGTAGTTGCTGACCCGCAGACGCCGAGCGGCACCCTCGACCGGCACCGCGACCATCACGCCGGCCACCAAGGCGGCGACGATGACCAGGTCGAACACGCGACTGACGAGGTAATACGCACCGCCGCACAGGACGCCGGCCAGACAGGCCGCCACGGCCAATCCGACCACAGCGTTCGGCGCCACGGGCGTGCGCCAACTGGGAGACGCGCAGGACATCGGCATGGCTGCCTCCGCTGCACACCCCGCGGTTTCGCCTGTGGGCGCGCGTGTCCTCCCGCCGTTTTGGGGCCGGCTCACTCAGCGCCCGGCGTCCTCCATCGGCCACAACCGGTAGAGCAGCACGGCCAGGTCGCCAGCGAAGTCGGCGCCGCCGGTCAGCGTCACCTGGTTGTCGCCGGGCGCCAGCGCGAACGCCGCCGCCGCCGGCGCCAGCTTGCGGCCCGGTTGCATGCCGCCGGGCCACAACGTCACGCCCTGCGGACCCTCAGCGGTCAGCGCCTGGCCCTGCGCCAAGGGCGCCCCGAACGGCACACGGCGGCCGTTGATGGTCAGTGCCAGGTCGGCCATGGCGTCGAGCGCCTTGGCCGGCGGCAACGCGCGGACGCTGTCCAGGACCAACTCGGCCTTGGCGTCCGCCGGCAGGTTGTTGAAGTAGAACAGCAGGTACTCGACGCGAGACAGGTCGAAGCCGCTGGTGGGCAGCGGGAACGTGATCAGGCGCCAGCCGGTGAAGCCGATCTGCGGCACATGGTCCGCCGACCGGCCCGCGCTGTCGCGCAGTTGGATGCGCAGCGACTCGCTCTTGCCGTCGCCGCGCACCCACAGGCCCAGCGCCGCGGCGCCGCGCAGGTCCAGCGGCGTCGCGAAGCGCCGGCCGATGCCGCCCCAGCCGCCATAGGCGCCGCGGTTCTCGGCCCGGTAGATGAGGCCCTGGCGGCCGGCCGGCAGCTCACGTGTGGTCGGCTCGATGCTCTGCGTCACGCCGTGACGCACCGGACCGGTGGCGGTCTGCACCTTCTCACCGCCAATCACGAACTTCTCGAAGTCGTTCCGACCGCCCGGCCGGTAAGCCTCGGGCTGGTCGAACGCCTCGATCACGCGACTGGCCGTCGAGGTGTAGTCGGCGGCGGCCACCGGCCGCCGGCCACGGACGATCTCCAGCCCGAGCCAGGCCGGCTGCGCGCCGTCGTGGCGGATAGTCCAGGTGTTCTGCTTGCCGTCCAGCAGTTCCACCGCCCGCGGCTCCTCATAGGCCGCGCGGTACAGCGCCCAACGCCCGGGCGCCGGCTCGAACAGCCGGAAGTCGCGGCGCATTTCGCGCAGCTTGCTGCGCACGGGTTCGCCGTACACCTGCGCCCGCCGGCAGCGTTCCCAGCGGCCGATCATCTCGTACATCGGCCGCGACAGTGTCAGCCGCTCGGTCGCCTCGCGCGAGGTCTCCAGCGAGATCGACCCGTCGACGCCCAGTGCCTTGGCACAGACGTACTCGATCTGGTCGGGGCGAACGTCGCTGAACCAGTAGTACCAGCCGATGTCGGCCTTGGTCCAGTTGGCACCCATGGTCAGGATGCCCGGCCAGCGCTCGTCGAGGTAGCCCTTGATGTCGCCATGCCCGTCGGCCGAGGCGCTGCGCGGCACGAAGTGCCAGAGCAGGTCGCTGCCGGTGCCCATACTGGTCTGGTACATCACGTCGCGACCAATGGCGCGCACGAAGCCCAGGTGCATCCGGTTGAGGTAGTACCAGGTGTCGAGCGGCGCTCGCACCCCGTCACTGGCGTCGAAGTAGACGAAGTCGAAGCCGCAGGCGTTGAAGATGGCCGCGAAGTTCCGGCAGACGGCGTCGGCCAGCTTGCTGTCGGGATCGACCAGGAAGTAGCCCCACAGATTGAGCAGCCCCCGCACGGGCGTGCCCGCCGGATGCGCCGTCACCGGCGTGCCGCAGGCACCGCGCCGGACACCGGTGAAGCGGAACGGCGGCCCGGCCTCAATGCCGGTGTACGAGACCAGTTCATCGCCCACGCGCAGGAACTTGCCCGGGAACGACTCGCTGGGCTGTATGCGGGTCCAGTCATCGGCCGGCGCGGTGAGCACCAGGTCGGTGGCCTTGGCGTCGACGGCGGCGGCCAGCGGCGGACACGCCACGCTGGCCAGACCGTCGTTGGGCACCGGCGTGACGAACGCGTCGTTCGGCGAGACCGACGGACCGAAGACGTGTACGCCCGCCTCGAGCCCCGCCGCCTTCACCTTGCGGACCGCGGCCTGCAGCGTAGCCAGGCCACCGGGGAAGTTGGCGTCGTTGACCGTGAAATGGCCGTGCGTGCGCAGCCAGTCGTCCTTCAGAAAGATGATGGTGCCGAAGCCGCCGAGCTTGGCGTACTCGATGATGGTGTCGACATCCCGGGCGGTGGTGCCGGTGCTGAACAGGTACGACTTGCGGTTGGACTCCGAGTCCCGCTGCCACTGACCGCCCAGCATCGGGCACGGCACGCCGTTGGCGCGCTCGGCTTCCATCACGGCCGCCTTCAGCTTGGCACGCGGCGCCGCCACCAGCACGAAGGCCGCGCCGACCAGGCCGTGGGCACGCGTGCAGGCGGCGCGGAGTGTCACCCCCGCGCCGCCGGCCGGCGACAGGTTGTGCGTGTTGACCGAGGCGCCGAACAACATGATGCCGAACGTGTCGTCGTAAGTGGCATTCATGGCCGCCGCGCGCGTGGTCAGCGCTCGCACCGACAGCGAGAGCTGCACTTCGGTGACATCGGCGGGCTGGACACTGTCCACTTCCAGGCGCAGGTGTCCGCCGCGCGGCACCAGGCGGAGGCCGACACTCACCTCGGGGTCGAGGAAGCCGAACCGCACCACGGCGCCCTGACGCACGGCCCGCACGGCCCGCAACGGCATCCCGTCGCGCACCACGCTGACCATCGGCTGCGGTGCCTCCGCCGCGTAGTCGGTCCCGGTGGCCCGATCACGCAGCCGGAGCAGCCGGCCGTCGGCCCAGATGGTCACCGCCGCGTGGTCGGTCTCGAACGTACCCGCCGGCCCGGCCGCGGGCTGGTCCGACGGCGGCAGCGGCTCGATGGCGACGTCGTCGATGTCGACACTGGCGCCGCCACCGACCGAGAGCGCCAGCGACGAGGTGCGCCAGCCGTCGCCGCCCGGCGTGTACCAGGCCACCACCCGCCGCCAGGCGCCAACTGAGCTGGCCTGCTCAATGGGCGTCTGGCCGCCGATGTGGTCGGGGAAATACTCGTAGAAGCTGAGCGAGAGCGGGCCGCCGCGCAGCCAGACGGTGACCCGGTAGGTCTGTCCGGCGCGCAGGCCCTGGCAGGGCTGGTAGAGGTGCGTGGCGCCGCGCGCCGGCGAGATCAGCCGGACGTAGCGTTGCCCGCCGTGTGGCTGGTCGCCGCGGACCTCCAACCGGCCGGGGTAGGCGCTGTTGAGCTGCCACCCGGTCGGCACCTGCGGCGGATCGCCGAGCGTCCAGCCGGCCACCTTGCCATCGGGCCCGAGCTTGGCGTTCTGGACCGACTCGAAGTCGGTGTTGACCAGCACCGGCGGCTGCGCTGCCGCCAGGCTGGACACGACGCCAACGACCAGCCACCACCGTCCGCCGGCAATGCCCATGCCGCACCTCCCGCCGTGATCCGAGGGTCACCCGTCCACGGCGCAAGGCAGTTCGACACCACGGGGCGGACGCCTCCTGGCCAACGCGCCACGCCGGTCACCCGAGCTTGAGGGCGCATCTGTTATGATAGCGGGCAGAGGCGATGCTGAGAGACCCGCGATGGCCGACACCCAGACGACGCTGACCGCTGTCGAGCAAGCCTGCCGTGACGGTGCCCTGACTGAGGCCGCCGCCGCCAACCTGCGCCTGTGGCTGACCGGCGAGGCCTTCGCGCCGTGGCACGAGGCCGTGGTGGCCGAGGTGGCGCGCGGCGACTGGGAGGCGGTGCAGGACGCTTTCGGGCAGGTGATTCCGTTCGGTACCGCCGGCCGCCGCGGCGCCGAAGGCGTCGGGCCGAACCGCTTCAACGAGCGCACCGTCGCCGAGAGCGCCGCCGGCCTGGCCGACTATGTCCGCGAGGCGTTTCCCAACGAGGCGCCGACCTGCGTCATCGCCTATGACACGCGCCGCAACTCCGCAACCTACGGGCGACTCTGCGCCGAGGTGCTGTCGGCGCGCGGGTTCCAGGTGGCGCTGTGCGACGGCCCGCGCGCGACGCCGATGCTCGCCTATGCGGTGCTCCAGCGCCGGGCGCTGTGCGGCATCATGATCACCGCCAGCCATAATCCGCCCGACGACAACGGTTTCAAGGCCTACTGGCGCTCCGGCGGCCAGGTGGTGCCGCCGCATGACACCGGCATCATCGACTTCGTCGGGCGCCTGGCCCAGGAGGCCATCGCCCGCGAGCCGCTGGCCGAGGCCATCGACGAAGGCCGGGTCGAGTTGCTCGGGCACGAGGCCGACGCGGCTTACTGGCTCTACGTGGTGGGCCAGTCGGTCAGTCGCCAACGTGACGCGCGCGTGGTCTACAGCCCGCTGCAAGGCACCGGCGGCGTCTGTGTGATGCCCGTGCTGGAGCGCGCCGGCTTCACCGATGTCCACGTCGTGCCCAGCCAGGCCGCGCCCTCCAGCGAGTTCGAGCACGTGGCCAACGGCGTCGCCAATCCCGAGCTGCCGGCCGCCATGCGCGAGGTGGTCGAGCTCTGCCGTGAGTTGGACGCCGATGCCGGCATCGCCAGCGACCCGGACGCCGACCGCATCGGCTTCGTGGCGCGCGACCCGCAGGCCGACGGCGGCTACCGCTTCTTCAACGGTAACCAGATCGGCGTGCTGGTCACGGCCTTCGCCTGCGAAGCGCTGAGCCGCGAGGGCGTCCTGCCCGAGAAGCCCGTGGTGCTCAAGAGTATGGTCACCACCGAGATGATCACCCGCATCGCCGAGGCCCACGGCGTCAAGGTCTACGGCAACCTGCCGGTGGGCTTCCGCTGGATGGGCGAGGTGCTGGACCGCAAGCTGCGCGATGACCAACTCATCGCCGCCATTGAGGAGAGCCACGGCGTCAACCGCGGCAGCCGCGTGCGCGACAAGGACGCCGCCTCGGCGGCCTTGGTCCTGGCCGAGCTGGCCGCGGAGCTGAAGGCCACCGAGCAGACCGCCACGGCCTACCTCGACCAGCTCTACCGCAAGCATGGCTACCACGCGGAGATCATGCACAGCGTGGTCCAGCCGCGGCGCGAGGCCATCGATGCCATACTGGCCGCGCTACGCGAGGACCCGCCGGCGCTGCTGGGCGGTCTGGCGGTGCTCGAGACCGAGGATCGGCTCAACGGCGACTACGTCAACCCGATCACCGGGCAACCGGTCATCGAGAACTGCCTGGTCTACCGCCTGGGTGGCGACGAGCGGCTCGACGGGGTCAAGCTGGCCATCCGCCCGAGTGGCACCGAGCCGAAGATGAAGGTCTACGTGCAAGGCTGGCGGAGGCTGCCACCGGCCGGCAGTCTGACCGCGGCCAAGGCGGCCGTCGACGAGGTGCTGAGCGCGCTGCCGGCGCTGCTGCTGTCGGCGGCGGGCGCCGGCTGAGCGACCGGTGCGGGCCGACCGGTCGCAGCCGGCCCTCACCACCACCGGTCGTCGCGGTTACGGCACGCTGGTGGTGACCGGCACGGCCGCCCACTGCACCTTGGCGTGGCTGGCCCGGAATTGGGTGGCGCTGGCCGTGGCCGGCGTGCAGTTGGGACTCGTGGCGCTCGGGCAGACGCCGACCTGGACGGGCTTGGTGTACGGCCGAATCATCTGCCGGAACGTCCGTTGCTGCACCGGCGCGGAAGTGGTCCTGTCGGACCAGATGCTCGGCGCCATCGTCTCGTCGCAGTCCTGAGCGTGCGGCAACACGCCCAGCGCCATCTGCCTGCAGTTGGACTGGCAGCTCGACTGCCGCGCCTTCACGCACAGGGAGCAGACGACAGCCGCCAGAATCGCCATGACCGCGATGACGACCAACAACTCAGACAGGGCGAGTCGCCATCGTCTCTCCGGCGCAGGTGTCCGGGGCGCCGCGGCGAAGAGGGGGTGAGGAAGCGAGGCCACCAACTGATATGGCGCTGATCCACTGCGACTTCTTCTCCGAGGTGCTCCAGGTGTGTACCTCGGCCACGGTGATCCTGCCCCAGGCCACCAACGGGCAGATCGGCATGTCGGGCGCAGCGGGCGACGGGCGCCACCGGACGCTCTGGCTGCTCCACGGCATGTCCGACGACCACACCATCTGGCAGCGACGGACCTCTATCGAACGGTATGTGGCGCCGCTGGGCCTGGCCGTGGTCATGCCGCGCGTGGAGCGCAGCTTCTACGCCGACATGCACCAGGGCCCGCGCTTCTGGACGTTCATCAGCGAGGAACTGCCGCGCCTCTGCCGCTCGTTCTTCCCCCTCTCGGACCGCCGCGAGGACAACTTCGTGGCCGGGCTGTCCATGGGTGGCTACGGCGCGTTCAAGTTGGGCCTGCGGTGCCCGGACCAGTTCGCCGCGGCGGCCAGCCTGTCCGGCGCCGTCGACATCGGTCACACGATGCGCGCGGTCGACGCCAATCGCGACGCCGAGTGGGTGCGCATCTTCGGGCCGCTGGACCAACTCGCCGGCAGTGAGCACGACCTGTTCGGCGCCGCCAGCGACCTGGCGGCCTCGGGCCGCCCGCGGCCGCGGCTGTTCCAGTGGTGCGGCACCGACGACTTCCTCTACCAGGGCAACCTGCTGTTCCGCGACCACGTCGCGCCGCTGGGCTACGACTTCACCTACGAAGAAGGCCCCGGCGGGCACTCGTGGGATATGTGGGACGCGCAGATCCAGCGCGTGCTGGAGTGGCTGGAACTGGTCACCCGCTGAGCTGAGCCGCAACGACCGGGCCCGGCGCCGGCGGCACCGGGCCCGGTCCGCTCACTTCCAGTCGTAGACCGGCTTGTTCACGCCACCGTTCCACATGGTGTTCGGTGTCTGCCACTTGACGTGACCATCGCAGTAGGCCACGTTGAGGCCGTCGTTGTGGCGGCCGTAGGGGAAGTTGGTGCCCTCGACCAGCGAGGCCGTGGCCAGACCGGGCGGATTGGTGAAGTTCTGGCCCCAGGTGGTGCGGCCTTGCTGCGGTGCGTACATCGTCCGGTTGCCGAACGTGTCGTCCGAGATCGCCAGCATCTCGGCCGGGGCCGGGATGTCGGCCATCCGCACGGCGCCGCCGGCCAGCGTGGTGTTGTAGCCATAGCCGAGCCGGTTGGCGGCGCTGGGACAGAACACCAGTTGGTCGTTCTTGACGTACGGCGAGACCAGCATCGCGCGACCGGGCAGATCGATCCACCAGACGGCGTTCGCCGGAGTCGGGTAGACCGTGATGGGCTGGTAGCGCGGGAAGTAGCATTCGTCGTAGTCCTGGACATACTGCATGATGGCCAGGCCCCACTGCTTGGCGTTGGAGCTACAGCTCGACTGGCGGGCCTTCTCACGCGCCTTCGCGAAGACGGGAAACAGGATCGCGGCCAAAATGGCGATGATGGCGATGACCACCAACAGCTCGATCAGGGTGAAAGCACGACGGCGCACGACGACCTCCTTGGGTACTGCGCGGACCTGGACGCGATGCTCTCAGCAGATCCACGTACTGTCAACGCGACATCGGCCGGCGTGCGTTACACTGACCGGCGCCAAGCAGCATGACCCTTGGGATCAAAAGGCAGAGCAATGAGCAAGCACTACGACGTCGCCGCCTTCATCTGGCCGTCCTACCATCCCGACCCGCGCGCGCGGGTCTTCTGGCCCATGGGCATCGGCGAATGGGAAACCGTGATGAAGAACGCCCCCAAGTTCGAGGGGCACCAGCAGCCGCGGTACCCGCTCTGGGGCTATGTCAACGAGGCCGACCCGTACGTGATGGAGATGCAGATTGAGGCCGCGGTCGACCACGGCGTGAACACCTTCATCTACGACTGGTACTGGTACGACGGCCTGCCCTACCTGGAAGGCTGCCTCAACGATGGCTTCTTGGGGGCCAAGAACAACCACAAGATGAAGTTCTACGTCATGTGGGCCAACCACGACGTCAACCTCTGCTGGGACAAGCGCAACGCCGACGATGCGTTCGGCGGCCGCAACCGGTCGCTGATCTGGCGCGGCGGGATCGACCGCGACGAGTTCGAGCGCGCCGGCCGGCGGGTCATCGAACGGTACTTCGGCCACCCCAGCTACTACCGCATCA
Source organism: uncultured Fimbriimonadaceae bacterium (assembly GCA_964531735.1). GTDB lineage: Bacteria > Armatimonadota > UBA10988 > UBA10988 > UBA10988 > CAZHGD01. The sequence continues at coordinate 17,323 of CAZHGD010000118.1, forward strand.
ACGACCGCCCGGTGTTCATGCTCTACGAGCTGACCACCTTCATCGCCGGCCTGGGCGGTCTCGACCCGGCCCGCGCGGCCCTCGACTGGTTCCGCGCCGAGACCGAGCGCGCGGGCTTCCCCGGCCTGGAGCTGCAGCTCACCTTGCGCAAGGACTCCCCGCGCAGCCTGTCCGCGGTGCCCGGCGACAACATCGGCACGCAGCAGGAGGTCGTCGAAGCGCTGGGCTTCGACTCACTGACGCACTACCAGTTCTGCCACTTCGCCGACGTCAACCGCGACTACACCGCGATCCTGCCCGACGTGGTGGCCGAGTGGCAGGCCATCGACACGGCCTACGCCGCGGCCTACTACCCGCACGTCTCGGTCGGCTGGGACAGCAGTCCCCGGGCCCACGACTTCCGCGGCGCCATCACCACCAACAACACGCCGGCCAACTTCGAGGCCGCCCTGCGGCAAGCCAAGGACTTTGTCGACGCCCACCCGAGCCAGGCCCCGCTGATCACGATCAACAGTTGGAACGAATGGACCGAGACCAGCTACCTGCAGCCGTGCACGATGTTCGGCTACGGGTACCTGGAGGCGGTGCAGCGCGTGTTCGGCGGCCAGCACACCGACTGACCCCGGCTGCCCCATCCACGCGGACCGCAGCCCAGTTGTCGCCTGGGCTGCGGTCCGCTGGGCCGTCGCTCAGTAGTCGAACACCACCACCTGATGGCAGTGCAACTGCGGCACCGTCAGCGCCAACTGGTCACCGTGCTGCGTGACGGCCAGCAGCTCGCCTTGCGGCGCCAGGCTGGCCCGCTTCACCGGCTGCGGCAGACGCACGCGTAGCGGCACGTCGAACAGCGGCACCAGGTCCTCGATGATCTGGCAGCGGCCGCGGCTGGTCGGCGGACCGTAGACCAGGTGCGCCACGTAGCGGCGGCGGCTCGGCTGGTGCAGCAGGTTGAGGCGGCCGCCGCTGGGCAGCTCGGCCTCGATCAGCGGTCGCTCATGCACCAGCGCCAGCGCGTTGGCGAACAACTGCCGGTGGACGCGCGCGCCGTGGCGGTAGTAGAGCCGGCCCAGCGCGTGCGGCAGGAACACCGTGCGGCCCTGGCGCACCGCGCCCGGATGGGCCGCCGGCTCGCGACGGTTGGCCGTGTTCTGGTGCGAGCAGAAGTGGCCATAGGTGCGGCTGAAGTACGGCTCGCGGAGCGTGGCCAGCACCTCGCCGCCGGCCAGCTCGCAGCGTAGCGCCGGCTCGTAGTTGAGGAACGCGGCCGGCGGCAGTCCCACCGCCAAGGCGGCCTCGGCCACCGTGTAGTCGCAGTCGTACTGCCCCGGACCCAGGTACCGCGCGCCGAGTTCGAGCAGGAACTGGTCGCTCTCGACGGGCAGGGCGCCTTCGCCCAGGACCAGCAATCCGCCGCCCGCCGCGGTGAAGTCGGCCAACTGCTGGGCACCGGCCTGGTCCAGGCAGCGGCCACCGGGCAGGATGACGGCGTCCAACCCGCTCAGGTCACGGCCGCGCCCGACCACATCGAAGTCGGTCTGCGTCTCCAGTAGCATGTTGGCCACGCCCTGGTCGTGCGCTTCGTCGCCGCAGAGCCACAGGCCGAGGCTGGCGCAGCTCTCGGAATCGCCCAGGCCGTACTCCTCGATCGGCGCGATGTGCTCGTAGGCCCGGCCGATCCACTCGTAGGTGGCCAGCTCCATCTCACCATCGGGATGCACCTGATCGCCGAACGAGCAGCCCGTGCCGAAGGCCACCATGGTGGCCGCCTCCAGCCACATGGCGTCCGGGTGCTTGAAGCCGCCGAACTCGCCCCACATGGTGTGGAACTTGCCCGACATCGCGCAGCGCGGTTTGTCGAGCGCCATGAAGTACTTTGCCCGCAGCGGCAGCTTGTCGTAGCCGCCCCAGGTGGTCGGCAGGTCTTCCAACTCGAAGTGCGTCAGGCGGTCGAGGATCTGCGGCGACGTGGTCAGCCCGGCGTTGCCGTTGTAGAACACGGTGGCCTGTGCGTGGCGGGCGTGCAGCACCTGGTTGCACTCGTCCATGAAGCCGGTCCAGCGCTGCAGGTTGTAGGCCCGCGCGTCGGCGGCGTCATCCGGATCGAGCCGGGCGGCGGCCATGCCGGCCAGGCAGTGCTCGCAGAAGCACGGGCCTTGGCCGCAGATGTCGTAGAACAGGCCGTCGACCTCGTAGCGGTCGCAGATCTCGGTGGTCAACGCGACGATGTGGTCGCGATAAGCGCCGCTGGGGCAGAGGAACTTCCAGGAGCAGATGGGCTTCGGCGTGTCGGGCGTGGCCGCCAGATCGAAGTTGCAGGTGGCGGGCTGGCCCTCACGCGTACGCTGTAGCCACTCGGGATGGGCTTCGGCATCGTTGGCCGACCAGCCGACGGTGATGTAGATCGGAATGCGCACGCCGATCTCGTGCGCCGCGGCGATCTGCTCGCCGAGCAGGTCGCCCTGCAAGTGCGGATGCGGCCGCCCGACGGCCGTCGGATAGTAGCACCACGAATGATGGCACTTGGCGAACACGGTAATGCCGTCCAGGCGGCCCGCCTTGAGCGCGGCCTGGAAGTTGGCGCGGCTGAACCGGCCACCGATGTTCTCGATGTGCTCGGAGGTATGGAAGTCCAGGTGCACATGCCGCTGGAAGATGCGATCGATACGAGGCATCATGAGCCGTTGTCTCCAGCGACTGGTTTCGCTCGCCGGCCGGCGATCCTCCCGGAAGGGGGTCAGCGCACCGCGCCGAACCTCGCGGCAACGGGAGTCCCGTCGTGAGCGAGACCACTGCCTACGCCATCCAGCATGTTGCCCACCGCCAGACCGCCTTGGTCGAGGTGCCCCGCGAGACGCGCCCACCGGCGGCCGACGAGGTCATCGGCCGCACGCTGACGTCGGCGGTCAGTCCGGGCACGGAGCTGCACGCCGGCTTCCTCGGCGCGCACTTCCCGGCCGGCAGCGGCTATGCCGCGGTGTTCGAAGTGCTCGCGGTGGGCGCGGCAGTCACCGACCTGAAGCCGGGCGATCGGGCCTTCTGCATGGGCAACCATCGCAGCGAGCAACGGCAGTCACGCGCCGCGGTGGTACCGGTGCCGGGCGAGCTCGATCTACTGGTGGCGCCGTTCGCGCGGCTGTTCCAGGTGAGCTGGACCACGCTGGTGACCACGGCCGCACGGCCGCCGGCACCGGTCGTGATCAGCGGTCTCGGCGTCATCGGCCACTGCGCGGCGCAGCTCTTCCGCGCCGCCGGCTACCGCGTGCTGGCCGTCGATCCCAACGACAGCCGCCGCCACCTGGCCGCGGGCAAGGGCCTCGAGACGGCGGCGAGGCTGCCACTGGACGACCCTACCGTGGCCGGCCGAATCGCCTTGGTGGTCGAGTGCAGCGGACACGAGCAAGCGGTGCTCGACGCCTGTCAGGTGGTGCGTAAGGGCGGTGAAGTGGTCATGATCGGCGTGCCCTGGGTGCGCCGCACCGAGCTACTCGCGTTCGACTTGCTCCACACCGTCTTCCACCGCTATGTCCAACTGCGCAGCGGCTGGGAATGGGAACTGCCGCGCCAACCACGTGAATTCGCCGCCGGCAGCATCGTCGAGAATCTCTCGGGCGCGCTCCAGTGGCTGCTCGACGGGCGGTTCGACCTGGCCGGTCTCTACGATGTGCGCTCGCCGGCCGACTGCCAGGCCGTCTTCACCGAACTGTCCGATCCGGCTTGCGCGCGGCTCACCACCGTGTTCGACTGGTCGTCGGCCGGTTGACAACGACCAGGCCAGCGTGCTACAAGCGGCCGGCGCAGACTGCGCCGGAGGTTGTCGTATGAGACCCAGGACTTCGTCCGCCTTCACGCTCATCGAGCTACTGGTCGTGATCGCGATCATCGCCATTCTGGCAGCCATCCTGTTCCCCGTGTTCGCCAAGGCGCGCGAGAAGGCGCGCCAGTCGAGCTGCCAATCCAACCTGAAGCAGCTCAGTCTGGCCGTGCTGCAGTACTGCCAGGACTATGACGAGAGCTACACGCCCTACGCCAACTGGCCGGGCGGGTGGAACACGCCGGTGGTCCAGACCGACACCAGCATGCCGGGCGCCAAGTTCCAGACCAGCAACGGCACCGTGCAGGGCTACTACGTCTGCTGGATGGACCTGGTCATGCCCTACTGCAAGAACGTGCAGTTGTTCAACTGCCCCTCAGCTCAGCCCTGGAGCACCGCCACGGCCGTGCACTACGGCTACAACAGCGCCCTCAGTGGCGGGGCGTACAACGGCTGGGGCTATCGTCAGGCCGCCGGTCTGGGCACGACCGACAAGACCGCCCGACTGGCGGAGGTGACCCGGCCGGCCGAAGGCGTGATGCTGATGGACTACGAGATCGTCTATGGCCTGTATGCGAACATCTACGATGCCTTCGGCAGTTGGAACGCCAACGCGGCCTACACCTTCGTCCACCCGCACAACGAGGGCACCAACATCTCGTTCGCGGACGGACACGTCAAGTGGTACAGTCGCGTCGATGGGTCGGTGAACCAGCCCACCGCCAACTTCACGAACCGGATGTGGAACGTCTTTCTGCCGTAGCTCGTCGGCGGCCGCAACGCGGCGAGGGCCACCCGCAGCGCCGGTGACCCTCGGGCTGGTCGGCGCGGGCAGCCACAGCAAGGAAAGGAGCCGATCGCCCGCAGTGGGTGGCGTGTGAAGCGCGTCGTGGTTGGGAATGCACGATAGTGACGTCAGCGCTGGATCCAGCGCTGGAGCAAACCTGACATGAAGCACTCAACCAGAGCCGGTTTCACGCTCATCGAGTTGCTGGTCGTCATCGCCATCATCGCGATTCTGGCCGCCATCCTGTTCCCGGTGTTCGCCAAGGCGCGCGAGAAGGCTCGCCAGGCCAGTTGCCTGAGCAACCTGAAGCAGCACGGGCTGGCGATGAACCAGTACGTGACCGACTACGACGGCACCTATCCGCCGATCCACGACGTGAACAACCCGACGGGACGCTACTACGTGTCCAACGGCACCGTGGCGGGCTTCTTCTGGAGCTGGGAAGACATCACGCAGCCGTACATCAAGAACACGCAGCTCCATGTCTGCCCGTCGGCCTCGGACACCAGCGGCAACAGCCCGGCGCACTCGTACACCTACAACTACTACTTCGGCGCCTGGAGCTTCCCGACCATCGACTCGCAGGTGGTGCAGCCGGCCAGCAAAGGCCTGCTCGGCGAGCGTGGCACCTCGGCCTGCTACCACTACATCTACACGGGTAGCGACAACGGCGGGCAGATCCACAACGACGGCGGCAACATGCTGATGGCCGACTACCACGCCAAGTGGTTCAAGTGGAGCACGGTCTACTACGGCAAGGCGAGCACACAGCCCTACTTCCAGCCCGGCACCACGGTGACCGAGTAACCAGCGGCCGCTGCCCGGCCCGAGCGCGGCAGTTTCCCTCGACCGGACCGGGCAATGGGGTCAGGCTGGTTTGTTGACCCGCCGGTCAGGCGGTGTTAGGCTGCCGGCATGGCAAGGCCGCCACGACACAGCCTGGCCGGCATGGTCTACCACGTGCTGAACCGCGCCAACGCCGGTGCCACGGTGTTTGCGACGGAGCAGGACTATCAGGACTTCCTGGGCCTGCTCGCCGAGGCTTGCAGGCGACGGCCGCTGGGGCTGTATGGCTGGTGCCTCCTGCCCGACCATTTCCACCTGGTGGTGCAGCCAGAGGCCGACGGCGACCTCAGCCGGTGGATGCAGTGGCTCGCCACCGCGCATGTCCGCCGCTGGCATCACCGGCATCACACCGCCGGGCACCTCTGGCAGGGCCGCTACCGTTCGTTCCCTGTGGCGCCTGGTGAACCGTTGCTGGCCGTGCTGCGCTATGTCGAGGGCAACCCCGTCCGCGCCGGCCTCGCGGCCACGCCGGCCGAGTGGCCCTGGTCCAGCCGGGCGGCGAACCCGCCGCCCGAGCTCGCCGCCCGCCGGCGCGAACCACCGGGCGGCCGGGGCACCGACCC
>CAZHGD010000119.1:0-23280 GCA_964531735.1 uncultured Fimbriimonadaceae bacterium
CCGCCAGGCAGGTGGGACCGGACCGGCGACGAACCGTTGGACAGATTCCTAGCATCGACTCGTCGCCGGCGGCCAGAGTGATCTCGGTTACCCGTTCAGTGACGCCCTCGTTGCCGAGATCGTTGCCGTCCACCTCCAGCGTCAGCGCCGCCAGCGCTGCCTCGCCCAGAATGGGCAGCGGCGTCCTGTCGACCAGCAGGTTCAGCAGCGACGCCACGACCTCAATGACGGTCGTCTTGCCGCAGCCGTTACTGCCGACCATCACGGCCAAGTCGAGTGGTGTGCCCAGCCGAGGATCGCCAAAGTCGATGACCGTCGTCTCTTGGAAGTTGCGGACGCCCTGCAACTCCAGGCGCTTCAGTCTCATCGGCCGCTCCATGCACGGCGATCATAGCACGTCGACGAGCCGGGCGCCGTCGCGTTCCGCCACGACGCCCGGCTCACCCACCAGCATCGCTTGGCTACGGGCTCGACTCCGGCTCGCCCTGCCCGTTGCGCTCCTTCTGCTCCTCCACCCAGAGCACCTTGTTGATCGCGTCCAGGTAGGCCTTGGCGCTGGCGATGAAGATGTCCGTGTCGGCGCCATAGCCGGTAATGGCGCGGCCGTGGCGGCTGGCCTTCACCGTCGCTTGAGCCATGGCGTCGGTGCCGCCGGTCACGCCATGGAGGTGGTAGTCCTCCAGCTTCAGCGTGATGCCGGTGGCCCGCTCGATGGCCCGGTAGAGCGCATCGACACCGCCGGCGCCGATGGCCGCGTCGCGGACCAGGCCGTCGTCCGTTTCGATGGCGACCGTCGCCGTCGGCACGGCGTCGGCGGCGCTCGACGTGCTCACCTGCGCGTAGGCCAGCTTGAACCGCGCCGGGATGTCGTGGATCGAGTCCTCGATCAGCGCGACCAGGTCCTCGTCGAAGACGTCCTTCTTCTTGTCGGCCAACCGCACGAACTGCTCGTAGATGCGGTCGATCTCCTTCTCGTCCAGCTCGTAGCCCAGCTCCTGCAGCCGGGCCGACAAGGCGTGGCGGCCCGAGCGGCGGCCCAGGGTCAGCCGGCTCTCGGGCACGCCGACACTCGCCGGCGTCATGATCTCGTAGGTGCTGGCGTCCTTCAACATGCCGTCCTGGTGGATGCCGGCTTCGTGCGCGAAGGCATTGGCGCCCACAATGGCCTTGTTGCGTTGCACCTCGATGCCGGTCAGGCGGGCCACCATCTGGCTGGTGCGGTACAGCTCCTGCGTGCGGATGGCCGTTTCCAGGCCGGCGAAGTAGTCGTGGCGCACTTTCAGCGCCATGACCACCTCTTCCAGCGAGCAGTTGCCGGCCCGCTCGCCCAGGCCGTTGATGGTGCACTCGATCTGCCGGGCACCGGCTTCGACACCGGCCAGCGAGTTGGCCACCGCCAAGCCCAGATCGTCGTGACAGTGGACCGACACGATGACGTTGCGCAGCCCCGGCACGCGACGGTACAGCTCCTGCAGCGTCGCGTGGTACGGCGTGGGAATGCCGTAGCCGACCGTGTCCGGGATGTTGATCACGTCGGCGCCGGCTTCGACCGCGGCGGCGACCACATCGGCCAGGTAGTCGAGGTTGGTCCGCGTGCCGTCCTCGGTCGAGAACTCGACCGTGCAGGCGGCGTGCTGCGCGGCCAACTGCTTGGCCAGCGTGACGCCCTTGACCGCCATCTCCAGGACCTCGGCCGGCGACTTGCGCAGCTTCTTCTCGGTGTGGATGTCGCTGGTCGCGATGAAGGTATGGATGCGGGCGCGTTCGGCGTCCTTGACGGCCTCCCAGGCGCGCTCGATGTCCTGCGGCCGGACGCGGCTGAGACCGCAGATCTCGGGACCGTGAACCTCGGCGGCGATCTGCTGCACCGCGGCGAAGTCGCCCGGCGACGAGATCGGGAAGCCGGCTTCGATGGTGTCGACGCCCAGCCGAGCGAGCTGGTGCGCGATCTCCACCTTTTCCGGACGGCTCAGGCTGGCGCCCGGCGATTGCTCGCCGTCGCGCAGCGTGGTGTCGAAGATCCAGATTCGCTCGGCCATGTCCTTGCTCCTTGCTGACGGTGGACCCAAACAAAAAAGCCCCCGTCTCCGACGAGACGGAAGCTCCGCGGTACCACTCGCTTTGCCGTGCCAGACAGCACAGCCCCTCAGCCCCACAGCGAACCACTCGCGATGGGCGGCCTGGATAACGGGTGGCCCGTCCCGTCCGACTCTACTCCGCCGGTGGCGTTTCGGTCGGCGGCTCCGAGGTGAGTTCGGTCGCTGGGCGGTGCCGGGCTTTCACCAGTTCCCGGCTCGCTGCACTCGCGAGGCGACCTACTAGGTCCTCATCAACGCCTTTGGGCTATTCAACTGTGTCGAGTCTATCGACCACGACACATCGCACTATAGGGACCGGCGGCGGTTCTGTCAACCCCGTGTGCAGCCGCGGCGGCACTGCCGCAGCGCCGCGAGGCAGATCTCCACCACCATGTCGGTGACCATCACCAGGCCGTGCGTGTCGTCACGGTTGCCGCTCATCTCGACCAGACAGGCCAGCGGCACGCCGATGGACGCGGCGTAGTGCGCCAACCAGGGCTCGGAGGTCGCAGCCTGGGCCACCGGGTCGAGGTGGAACTGCTGGTAGGCGCCGCCGTAGGGCTGCTGGGCGATGAAGCGGTCCTTGAGCTGCTCCCTGACGTCGGCGTGCAGCGCGTCCATCGCCGCCCGATCGCCGGTCGGCGGCAGCATCAGGATGAAGTCGGCCGTGTGGAAGTCGACCAGGCACTGCGGCCGGTCGCGCTGCAAGAGGCCCTGGATGATCTGGGTCTCGCGTTCCGACGCGGGGCAGGCGCCTTTGTAGTTGTAGTCCCAGGGCACGACCAGGTCCTGGACCTCGGGCAGTTCGGCCCAGGCGACGTCGAAATTGCGGTTCAGGTCGACGCCGCGCGCGTTCTGGCGCGTGAAGTGGTCAAACCCGTAGGGGTTCTGCACCGGCATCAGCCGGACGTGCAGCTCGCGCGTGTCGACGCCGCCCAGTTCGGGGTTCTCGGCCAGCAGCTCGGCCAGCCGCAGGAGGCCGTAGGCGTTCTCCCACTCCCAGCCGTGGATGGCGGCGCCGAAGTAGGCCGCCGGCTGGCCCTCGGCGCCCAGGCTCAGCGTCCACATCGCGCGCCCGTCGCTGCCCGGGCCGACGTTCTCCAGACGCAGCGCCGGGTGCCGCGCCGCGAGGTCGTGCAGGGCAGCGACGAACTCGTCGTAGCTCAGCCGGCGGCCGTAGTGCTTGCCATACCGCACCGAGTCGCCGAGGTAGTTGCCGAGGAACAGGTACTTGTTGGTGCTGCCCCAGGAGTTGTAGAAGGGGCGAATCGGCGACAACAGGTCCATCGCCACCAGGCTGCCCTGGCCCCAGCGCTCCTCGACGATCACCGCGCCGCCGTTGAGCGTGGACGTCGCCAGAATCCGCCGGTCGTCGGTCTCGCGGACGCCGATGAGCTGCCGCTGGAGCATCTGGTTGGCATAGAGCTGGTCCGGCGCGCTGGAGACAGTGCCGAACCACCACAACTCGTCGCCGATGGTGAAGCCACGCGTCACCCCGCTCTCGACCTCGATCCGGATGGCCGGCCGGACCCGATCGTGAACGTGCGTCTTGGCCATGGTCAGCCCGCGATGGTGGGCGTACTCGTACAGGCAGCAGACCACCCGGCCGCCGCGCCGAGCGTGCTCCGTCAGCGCGGCGAAGTCGAGTCGGGCCACGTTCCGGCCGTCGGTCACCATCGTGACGACCCGACCATAGGACGACAGCACGTCAGCGGTGTGCGACTGCGTCGTGAAGTCGAGCCGGGTGACCTGACCGGGGTAGAGGAGGTCGAGTTCGGCAGCCGCGCCGGGCGCATCGCTCAGAAACAGGAGCGAGAGGGGTTCGGGCATGACGTACTCCCGTCGGCCCAAGGGCAAGCAGACGACCGTTGCGGGGAGGACCAACCCAGCCGCTACGCACCGCTCACAGGAGATGGGTGAGCGGTCACCCGCACCGACACCGCCCGGTCACAGCCGAGCGGTGTCGGTGCGAATGGATGCGGACTACTTGACGCCGGCCGGCACGGCGAAGGAGACGCCTTCGACCGATTCGTCCAGCTTGTTGAACCGCACGCACAGCGAGTAGTCGCCGCCGACCTGCACCACCTTGCAGAGCAGCTTGTTCTCGCCGGCCTTGAGGTCGACCTTGACGCGGTCCTGGTCAACCGTGAGGCCGCGGTCCTCGGCAGCCTCATGGACGGCCTTGCCATTCAAGAAGACCTTGACCCCGTCATCGCTGCCGAGCAGCATCTCGCAGGCCAGGTCCTTGGCGCTCTTGACGATGGCGAACGCGTAGGCCGTGACGTTCTCCTTCGTCTCGAACAGCGGCAGGAAGTCGAGCACGCCGTTGTCGCCGGCCTTGCCCAGCTTCCAGGCGGCCTTGCCACCGACGCCGTCGTAGCTCTTGGCGAAGTCGAGCTCGGTCTCGGGACCGTAGACCGTGCCGAGGCCCTTGGCTTCGTTGTTGGCGAACGGGCCGATGACGGCCCACTGGGTGATGAACGGCGTGGTGAACTTGGCGGCGTCAACCTGGAAGCTGACGTCGGCCACGCTCTCGGTGGTCTTGGTCACACGCGCCGCGACCGACCAGTCGCCGCCGACCTGGACGACCTTGATCAGCAGCTTGTTGTCGCCCTTGACCAGGGCAATGTCGACCTGGTCGGCGTCCTTCTCCAGCGCGCGATCCTCAGGATGGGTGTGGATGACCTTGCCGTTCAGCCACACCTTGCAGCCGTCATCGCTGCCCAGGCTGAGCTTGGCCGGCATATCCTTCGGGGCCTTGATGGTCACGTAGGCGTAGCCGGTCACGTTGTCGCTCGGGTCGGGGCAGACCGTTTTGAAGTCGAAGACGCCCTCATCGTTCGACTTGCCGAGGCGCCAGCCGACCTTCTTGCCGCCGAGTCCGTCGTAGGTGGCACCGAAATCGATGTTCGGGTTCTTCTCAGGACCATACGCCGCCTCGAGGCCGGCCGCGTTCTCGTTGGCAAACGGGGCGCAGACCATCCACTGGCTGACGTACGGCGTGGCGGACTCATCCGCGGCCGCGGGCGCCGGCGCCAGGACCAACCCGACCACCGCCACGGCCGCCACCGCCAGCCAGGCGCACCAACCTACTCGCTTCATCTAGTTCTCCTGACCGCCATCGCCGAGTGGAGCGAGGCGAACGGCATGCGAACCGGTGCCCACCACCACTCGACCACCACCGGCCCGCCGCTGCTTCGGCGGGCTGTGCGAGCTACCTTCACCGCGACCTGGACACCCGACAACATTGGCGCAATACTTCGCCCAGGTCCGGGCCGACCCGGCCTGGCGACGGAGGCGGCGCATGGCACGGAGCTTCTGGCTGGCAGTGGGCGCGGTGCTGGCGATCCAGGCGGCCCACGCGGCGACGCGGACTGCGCTGGTGATCTCGACAGAGGCGCTGGCCGCGTCACTGCTCGATCCGTCGCTGGTGGTGCTCCACGTCGCGCGAGACGACTCGGGCTACCGGTCCGCGCACCTCCCGAACGCCCGGTTCCTGCCCCTCAGCGCGGTGGCCGTGACGCGAGGCGAGCAGGAGAACGAACTGCCACCGGTGGGTGATCTGGTGGCCGCGCTCACGAAGCTGGGCGTCGGGCCGGCCGGGCGCATCGTGGTCTATGGTGACGGCCGCGGACTCAGCGCCGCGCGGGTGGTGGTCGCCCTCGACTACCTCGGGCTGGGTGAGCGCGCTGTGTGGCTCGATGGCGGTCTGGAGGCCTGGCAGGCCGAACGGCGCCCGGTGACCGACGCCGCCGTGACACCTCGTTCGGCGGCGTTCACGCCGCGGCTGCGGCCGGAGGTGCTGGTGCCGCTGCCCCAGGTGGCGGACGCGTCGTGGCTGTTGACGCAAGCGGCGTCAGCGGCGGTCCGGATCATCGACGCGCGCCCGTGGCGGCAGTACGCCGGCGAGGAAGCCGGTCACAACGTGCCGCGCGCCGGCCACATCCCCGGCTCACAGCACCTCTACTGGGAGACGCAGTTGCGCGGGGCCGCCGACTGCCGGCTCAAACCGGCGGCCGAACTGCGGGCGATGTACGAGAAGCTCGGGGTCCAGCCGGGCGATACGTTGATCAACTCCTGCCGGACCGGCATGCAGGCGTCGGTCAACTACCTGGTCCAGCGCTACCTGGGCTACGACGCCCGCCTGTACGACGGCTCGTTCGGCGAATGGAGCCGCACGGCCGGGCTGCCGGTGGCGACGGGGCCGTAGCGGGCGGTCAGCGCGCGGGTACGAACACGAACGGGCGGGTGGCGACCGGCGCGCCGGTCGAGGGCCGCTGGATCGGTTTGGCGTTGCGCGTGGGCCCAGTGATACCGGGCACGCCGCCGAGGTCTTCACGGGCAGCCGCGTCCTCGATCAGCTCCACGAACTGGCCGTTGAGCTGCACGCGGCCCGACAGGCGGTAGCGCCGGCCCACGCGCGGGGCCGCGGTCGAGCGGACGACGATGGCCGGTGCCTTCAGCGGCAGCGCATCGATAGCGATGCCCTCCACCGTCACGGTCCGGCCGACGAAGCCGCGGAGCGCCTCGGGGGTCAGGGCCACCAGCGGGGGTGGGGCCGACACCGCGGGTGGCGCGGCCGGGAGCGGCATCGCCGGTCGGGGTAGGGGAGCAGTGGGTGGCGTCGGCCGGGCCAGCCAGATGAGCACCAGTCCGGCGATCAGCAGCAGGACGCACAGCACGTAGCCGAACGGTCCCATGATACGCCGCGGCTCAGGGGCTGGCGTCGCCATAGCGGACTCCCTGGTTCCAGTGTGGCGCCACCGGCCGCCACGGGGCTCCGGCGGCGCGCCGGCTCAGCGGGCCGGTCGCGTGACCGAGGTCGCACCCCGGGGAGCATTGCCGCGCCAGGCGAGCCAGCCGAACAGGGCCAGGAAGGCGGCCAGTTCGAGGATCACCAGGACCAGGCTGCGGCGCCGGCGGCCTGGCTTCAGACGCGGATCGAGCTGCATCGACGGCGCTCCGGGGTTCGTGAAGCCGAGCCTTTATGGTAACATCGAAAGGGTGTAAGCGACCACAGCCGGGCTCTCGCTACGGCTGGAAGGAAGACAGGACCGATGAGCGTCAAACGGATCGCGCTGGCCTACTCGGGCGGTCTGGACACCAGTGTGGCCATTCAGTGGCTGCGGGACAAGTACCAGGCCGAAATCGTGGCGATCGCCCTCGACGTTGGCGAGGAGCGTAACTACGAGGCCATCCGCCAGAAGGCGCTGAAGGTCGGCGCGGTGGAAGCCCACGTCGTGGACGCCAAGGACCGCTTCCTGCGCGAGTTCGTCTGGCCCTCGTTGAAGGCCGGCGCCGTCTACAACGACAAGTACCTGCTGGCTACGTCCATCGCCCGGCCGCTGATCGCCGAGGAGATGGTCCGCATCGCCAACGAGACCGGTTGCGACGCCGTGGCCCATGGCTGCACCGGCAAGGGCAACGACCAGGTGCGCTTCGAAGTCACCTTCGCCGCGCTGAACCCGAGCCTCAAGTGCATCGCGCCGGCCCGCGAGTGGGGCATGACGCGCGAGCAGGAGATCGCCTACGCCCAGGCCAACGGCATCCCGGTGCCGGTCGACCTCGACAACCCGTACAGCACCGACGTCAACCTGTGGGGCCGTAGTTGCGAGTGCGGCATCCTGGAAGACCCGAACAACGCGCCGCCGGCCGGTGCCTACGACTGGACCACGCATCCTGAGGAAGCGCCGAACACGCCCGAGTTCGTCACCATCGGTTTCGAGCGCGGCGTGCCGGTCAGCCTCAACGGCGCGGCGATGGACCCGGTCCAACTGGTGGGTGACCTCAACGGCATCGCCGGTCGCCATGGCGTCGGCCGCGTCGACGTGGTGGAGGACCGCCTGGTCGGCATCAAGTCGCGCGAGATCTACGAGTGCCCGGCGGGCACGGTGCTCTACCTGGCGCACCAGGACCTGGAGCATCTGACGCTCGACAAGGACACGCTGGAGTTCAAGCGCGGCGTGGCGCAGCGGTACGCGCAACTGATCTACAACGGCTTGTGGCACGGCTCGCTGCGGCCGCACCTCGATGCGTTCGTCGAGTCGACGCAGCAGCGCGTCAGCGGCACCGTGCGCGTGAAGCTCTACAAGGGCCTGGCGACCGTCGACGGGCGCACCTCGCCGCACGCGCTGTACAGCTACGAGATGGCGACCTACGACGAGGCGGACAAGTTCGACCACACCGCCGCCATCGGGTTCATCACCATCTGGGGTCTGCCCACCAAGATCGCCCGCGCCTTGGAGCGTGAGGCGAAGTAGCCGCACCTGCGGCCTCGGACGGTGCGCCTGGCCCGGGCCGTCCGAGGCCGGTACCGCTGTTGCCTCTGTGATCGGAGCGAGACGTGGTAGCCATCATCGACTACGAAGCCGGCAACCTGACCAGTGTCGCGCTGGCGGTGGAGCACCTCGGCTTCAGTGGCCAGGTGACCAGTGATCCGGCGGTGGTCGACGCCGCCGAGCGGGTCATCTTCCCCGGTCAGGGCGCCGCGGGCTCGGCCATGGCCAACCTGCAGCGGTTGGGCCTCGAGGCGCCACTGCGGCGCGCCTTGAGCGACGGCCGGCCGGTGCTCGGCATCTGCATCGCGCACCAGCTCATCTTCGAGCACAGCGAAGAAGACGGCGGCGTCGACTGCCTCGGCCTGCTGGCCGGGCGCGTGGTGCGCTTCCAGTTCGGCGAGCGCAAGGTCAAGGTCCCGCACATGGGCTGGAACCAGGTCGAGCTGGTCGGGCCGCACCCGGTCTTCGCTGGCTTCCAGCCGGGTTGGGAGTGCTACTTCGTCCACTCGTTCTACCCGGTGCCCACCGACCCGGCGCTGACGCTGGCGCAGACCGAGTACGAAGGCGTGACCTTCGCCAGTGTGGTCGGCCGCGACAACCTGATTGCCATGCAGTTCCACCCGGAGAAGAGCGGCCGGGCGGGCCTGACGCTGCTCCGCAACTTCCTGGAATGGGACGGCCGGCCATGTTGAGCAAGCGCCTGATTGTCTGTCTCGACGTACGCGACCGCAAGGTCACCAAGGGCGTCAAGTTCAAGGGCAACGTCGACATCGGCGACCCCGTGTCGATGGGCCGCGAGTACTCCGACGGCGGTGCCGACGAGCTGGTGTACTACGACATCACCGCGTCGGCCGAAGGCCGGCCGATCGATATCGGCATGGTCGAGCAGGTGGCCGCGGAGATCTTCATTCCGTTCTCGGTCGGCGGCGGTATCCGCGATGTGGACGACATGCGGCGGGCGCTGCTGGCCGGCGCCGACAAGGTCTCGGTCAACACGCTGGCGGTCATGGCGCCCGGCATCATCCGCGATGGCGCGCGCGCCTTCGGCAACCAGTGCGTCGTGCTGGGCATGGATGCGCTCAAAGTCGAAGTCAGCGCCGACATCCCGAGCGGCTACGAGGTGGTCATCCAGGGCGGGCGCACGCGTACCGGTCTGGACGCCGTGGAGTGGGCCAGGCGCGCGCAGGAACTCGGCGCGGGCGAGATCTGCCTGAACTCCATCGACGCCGACGGCACGCGCGACGGCTATGAGCTGACCATCACCGCGCTGGTCTCCGACGCGGTGGACATCCCGGTGATCGCCTCCGGTGGCGCCGGCACGCCGCCGCACCTGGTGGACGTGCTGACCACCGGCCGCGCCGATGCGGCGCTGGTGGCCAGCATGGTGCACTACGGCGACTACACCTGCGAGAGCATCAAGCAGGACGTGTCGGCGGCCGGCGTGAAGATGCGCATGGCCTGGTAGGGCCTGCCGGTCAGCACGCCCGTAGCTTCGCGGCCAGCCGGCGGACCACGTCGCGCGTGCGGTAGTGGCCGTCGGGCCGCGCCTGCGCGAAGCACACCATCGCCGCGCCGACCAGCACCAGCGCCAGAGCGAACAGCACGGTGTGGCCGTCGACCAGCACCGCGCCGTACTGCCAGGCGCGCGTGCCGCAGCCGTCGAGCAGTGCGCCGGCCAGCAGCGGCGCCGCGCCACCGGTCAGGCCGAGCCAGGCGTAGTAGACCGCGGTGTAGGCGGTGCTGCGCTCGGGCGGCACCACGCTGTTGAACAACAGGCGCACGGTGCCCAGGTTGAGCCCGCAGCCGACCACGCCGTTGGCGAGGTAGAGCGCCGCGCACCAGGGCAGCGGCTGGGCCAGGAGGCGCGGCAGCAGCAACCAGGCCAGCGGCATCAGCAGCGCGGCGGCCAGGGCGCACGTCAAGGGTGGCCGGCTGCCCACCCGGTCGGCCGCCCAGCCCCACAGCGGCGCCGAGACCGCCCCGCCGATCATCGCCGCCGCTTCGAGCGTCACCACCGCCTGCGGCGTCACGCCGAGCCGCTCCTTGACGAACAGCGGCAGGAACGACAGGTAGAGCAGCGGGCCGATGGTCACGCCACCGAGGCCCAGCAGGTAGAGCACGAGGTTGCGGTCGCGGAGCGCCTCGCGCAGGTTGGCCAGGTGGGTCTCGCCGTCGGGCGCCGGTGGTTCCGGCCGTCCGCCGGGCACCGGCAGCATCAGCGCTACCGACAGCAGGCCGAACAGGCAGCCGACGGCAATCAGTTGCAGGAACCGCTCCAGCCCGTGCCCGTGGCGGATGACCTGGCCGGCCAGCCACAACGCCGCACACGAGCCGAGGGTGGTCAACACCGAGTTGAGTGCGCCGAAGCGGCCGCGCACGGCGTTCGGTATGCACTCCTGCGACCAGGGGTAGTACGCGGTCTCGCCCAGCGCGCGCAGGACCGCGAAGACGGCCACGATGCCACCGACCCAGGCCAGTCCGGCGCGCTGGCCCGCGGCGCCGATGACCCACGGCAGCAGCAGCAGGCCGGCGGTGACCACCTTGCGCGCGGCGAAGCAGCCCAGGAACACGCGCTTGCGGCCCAGCCGGGTGGCCAGCGGCGCGAATCCGAGGGCCAGCAGCCCGCAGAACGGCAACAGCGCCAGCAGCAGACCGATCTGCACCTTCGGCAGACCCAGCTCGCTGAGGAACAGCAGGAACACCGAGCCGAAGAACGTCAGGCTGCAGAAGGCGGAGTTGGCGGCGCCGCTGGCCAGTTGCCACGGCAGCCCGCGCCGCTTGGCGGCATCGTCCAGCGGCGCGGGGGCTGGTTGGCAGGGCGGAACGCCGACGGCGACGCTCATGGGACTACTCGCAGGTGGGGCCGATGCCGGTGTGCCGCCGCATCATGTCTTCGGCCGCGTCCGGGTCGCCTTGGCTCAGCACGCGAGCCAACGCGCGGTGGTCGGGCGTGTCGGACGGGCCCAGGGAGATGGTCGCCGGCGTCGGGACGCCGAAGAAGGTAGTCAGCAGATGCGTGCGCGCGACCAGCGCGGCCAGCTCGGGGTTGCCCGAGCGCTGGACCACGAACTCGTGGAACTGCAGGTCGGCCACCAGGAGCTGCTCGTCATCGCCGGCGTCGGTCACCGCGTCGACGGCCTCGGCCAGGCGGGCGAGCACGGCGCGGTCGGCCGGCGTGGCGTGCCGGGCAAACAGCCGCGCCGCATAGCTCTCCAGGACCCCGCGCACCTCGGCCAGTTGGAGGTAGCGGTTCAGGTCGATGCGCTCGACCACCACTGACGCCCCCGGCAGTCGCCGCACCAGCCCATGCTGCGCGGCCTGCACCAACGCCTCGCGGATGGGCGTCCGGCTGACGCCGATGCGCGCGACCAGATCCTGCTCGGTGATCGTTGCGCCCGGCGCCAACTCGCCACTGCGAATCAGCCGCAGCAGCTCCTCATAGGCTTGTTGTGACCGTCCCGCCACGATCGCTCCACCGTCCGTGCCACCGGCGCTGTGTGCGCTGGAATGCACGTGTATACACAGGAGAGTAGCAGACTTGGCGGCGGTGTCAAGCGGTCGGGCGGGTGGGGTGTGGTTCCGCCGAGTGGGCCGTGCGGTTCGCTGCTCACCACCTGCGGCCCGACCCTCTCTGCGGCCGCGGGTCCCAGCGGGATGCGGCTCTCTGCGGCTCCAGTCGGTGTCTACTCGGTGACATGATACTGGTTTACAGCGCTACCCGCCGTAGTGGCCAGACGCGAGAGCCGGCTGGGCCGTCGCAGACGCAGCGGTGGCCAAGACCGGTATCATGCCGCCTGGTTCGCCCAGAACTAGCATCGTGTCCCCTGGTTCGCGGTAGCTGGGCCTCCTCGCGGAGGCGCCGTCGTCTGTTCTAGTCGGGCGCCGACAGTCTGGGGTGCGCAGCGCGTCCGGACCAGATACCGTTGCGGGCTCGGGCGCACCAGTAGGATCAGGCCTCTGCACCGCGCTCACCTTGCGCCCCCATGGTCATCGGTTCTGGGTGCGGCTGCGCCCCGTGACGAGTTCGCTGCTACTCGCGTACCCATTGCAGCGGACAAGTTCTGACATGCGCTGCGATCACCCCATCCGCCGCCCGATGTGCGATGACTCCGTGGCGGCCTTGCCCCTTGCAGTCGGTCCGCGTTACGGGGGCGGATCCGGAGGGCGCCTCACTCGCTACCACGCGATAGGTGGCCACGCGACCGTCGCGGACCTCCGCATCACTCGACATCGGGCTCAGGCCGCGAGCGCCACGGCCGGCGTGCGTTGAAGATTTCGTCGGTGTGACGCAGCCGCGCAGACCGGCCGGCGCCGGCCGGTTCGGCGGCCAGCGGGTGCGCGCCCTGGCGGGCGCGTGGCAGGAGCCCCGGGACCGGCAGCCACCACTCACCGTCCGGCATGCCGGCGCGGGCCAGCAGGGGGATCAGCGCCTCGCGGTTGCGGTATAGCGCCAGGGCGAGATCGTCGCGCCCATCGTCTCGGCCGCGCAACTCGATCTGCCCCAACCGCTCAATCAGCGTCTGGCCGCCGCTACGCGGCGCGCCGAGTCGGCCGTGGGTGGTCACCGAGCGGATGACGCGGTCGACCTCGGCGGCGGCGACACCCGAGACGATGGCCGCCGGGTGGCCGTCCAGGCTCACGGTGACCTGCCCGTCGCCGGTGCCGGCGGCGGACAACCGCCCACCGACGAGCGGGCACGGCGGTTGCGCCGCGGTCAGTTCGTAGTCACTGAGATGGTGGTGCGAGCGGGGAACCGCCAGCATCAGGCGCAGGGCCTCCGCATAGCCCCGCCGCCAGGCCAGTTGCACCACCAGCGGCACGAGCAGGCTGAGTGCCTCCTCGGGGTACTGCTCCACAGCCATGCGGGCCCGCTCGGCGGCCTCCTGCGCCACGAACTCGGAAAGCTCGTGCAGAATGCCTTTGACCGTGGCCACACCCAACGGGTCAACCATCACGCCGTGGCCGCGAGGCAGAGGCGCCTGGCTGACGACTTCGTGGCACGCCTGAGTGGCCACGGCGGCGAGCTGCTGAGCCAGGTCGGCGTCGGCCAGGGTGGGCGGCTGGTCCTGGGGGGTGCGCGGCGGCGGCGGTCCCGCTGGACCGGTGAAGTGCGGTGCCACGCAGACGAGTTTCCAGACCATCCAGTGCAGATGGTAAGTCGCCACTTGGTGCGCGGCGAAATGGAGATCCTCCTGCCATTGCTGCCAGCCGATGGCGTGCGCACGGTCATTGCGCCAGACCTGCAGGATCTCGAGCAGGAGGTCCACGGAGTGGTTCAGATCGTAGCCAAAGCGGCCCTTGATGCTGGCCTTGAGCACGGTGATGATCTGCGAGAGGCCCTTCTTGTGCACCTGCAGAGCGGTTGCGGCTGGCGGGTCGCACCACTCGACGACGTCCAGTATGGACTGCTCCAGAATCGGGCCGAAGCTCTGCAGGGCAGCCAGCGGGTCGCTGTCGACTCTGCCGGCGATCTCACGCCGATAGACGTTGACCTCATCGAGGTCGACGCCCGGCAGGTAGCGGTCCAGAGCGTCATTGAGCCGCACGCGCAGCATCACCTTAGGGTCGCTCATCGGTGGCCTCCCGTGGTGCGCAGGCCGGAGGTCGGCGTGTCGAGACGGCGGAGCAGTTCCTCGAGGTGCGGTGTCACGCTGGTGTCCAGGTAGTCCTGCTGGCGGGCCTGCTCGGCGACCATCTCGACCGCCGAACGCAAGGTGGCCGCCGAGGCGTCCTCGAAGCCCAGGCGATGCGCCATGTCGCGCATGCCCTGGGCCAACCCGATCAGGTCGAGTGAGGACAACGCGGTCAGCGCGGCATGCAGCCGCCGTGTCTCTTCGGGCGTCACCGCGAGGGACTCGCTCAGCACCAGGCCCAACCGGTCCGGCTCTGCGGCCAGGCGGTTGGCCAGCGGCGGGCAACAGCCGTAGAGCTGGTCCGCAGCATCACGCGCGCGGCCGTCGATGGGCGGGCCATCCGGTTCGTCGGAGTGGCGCAACGGCCGCTCGGCATCCACATCGAGCAGTCGCGGCCGGCTCAGCTCGCCGCAGATCATCGCCGCGGCAGTGGCCAGCAGCCGGTAGTTGCGATCCTGCGGCTGGAGCGCTGCCAGCTCGAGTTGGGCGGCATAGTGAGCCTCGAGGAACTTCCACTGGTGCGCCACGGCCGTCCAGAAGTAGGCCACCGGCACGTCCTGAGCGCGCAGGTCGCCGAGCATCTCGAGGGCGTCCTCCACGGCGCCGATGGCGAGTCGCCGCCTGACCTGTTCCAGGCGGAGCAGCAAGGCCAGCCGGTCGTCGCCCAGAATCCGGTCGCGCGTCGCCTCAGGCGCTGACGAGCGGAGCTGGGCCAGCCGCAAGCTCTGCTCGGCCCAGCCCTCGAAGCGTTGCTGCAACTCATCGAGGTTGCGTACTTCGTGCTCGGGGTCGGGCACCACGGCGTCCTCCAGCGACGGCACGCGTCCGCCCGGCAACACCTCCATGAGGCCGGCCTGGCAGTCGAGGTTGACCAGGAAGTCGTTCATGTCCAGACTGACCCATGGCTCCAGGAGCAAGGCGTGCTGCGAGATGTCGAGCCGGGCATTGAAGACGACCCGGTCCGAGGCCAAGGTCTCGATCGGCAGGCCACGCCGTTCGGCCCAGTCGGTCACGGCGGCCCAGATGGGTAGTCCGCAGGTGCTGGCCCACTGCGCGTAGCTCATCTGGAGTTCGTCGTTCTCGATGGGCAGTGGCGAGCGCCGGAGTGTCGTATCGACCACCAGCTTGAGGGCCAGCGCATCGGCGCGGCCCATCGGCCGGTTGAGCGACTCGAGGCGGTCGTGCAGGGCCTGGTAGCGGTTGGCGAACTCGAGGGCCCGATCGCGAAGCTCTGGTCGCAGCAGGTCCTCGAACTCGCGCCGGTCGCGCTTCTCGGGCGGCACGAGCGGCCGCACCAGGCCGATCTCGAAATCCACCTGCTGGTTCAGCTCGACCTCTGGGTTGCGCTGACAGATCGCGTTGCGCTCGGCTTCGGGCAGGCCCTGCCAGCGACGGACGAGCTCATCGGTTTCCTCATAGGTCTGGCGGGCCACATCAAGCCGCTGGCGCGCCGCGGTGATGAGCTGGTTCATCTGCATGTGGCGGGTGCTGGCCAGCAAGTGGAGCGCCGGCTCCGATCGGATGACGCCGATCGGCACTGGGATGGAGATCGGAGCGACACGGCCGTCGGCCTGCCGGTGCAACAAGGGCATGACGTGCACGGCGCAGGCGGCATCGGCGGCGGTCGGCTCGCTCCGGATCACGTGAGAGCGGTCGGCCGGCTCAGCCAGCGCGTGACGGATGCGGTCTTCCAGGTCGAGGGCGTCCTGCAGGTCCCAGCGCACCAACTGGACCAGCCCGGTGGCCTGATGAAGCTGGTTGAGCACCTCGAGCACATGCGGCAGGGCCTCGTCGACGGTCATGCCCAGCGAGGGCATGCCGGGCGTCGGCTCGACGAGACCGCCGGGACCAAAGCAGGCCGCCACCAGGGGCGGGCGATTGGCCGACGGCGGCGGCGCGGTAGCCAGCTCGAGCGTCAGCCGGCCTGCACCGGTGCCCGTGAAAGTGGGCTCGGCGTCGCAGGCCAGCCCCAGGCCGTAGAGGCTGCCCAGCACCCGCGAGTTGATCAGCGGATCCGCAGTGCAGCCCGCGTAAGCGATGGACGTGGGCAGATGGTTGCCGGATTCGTAGTAGAGGGTGATCGCGATGCGGTGCGGCGAGCCCGGTCCGCGGGCGGGCGCACGGCGGGCCTCGTCGTCGGTGAACGCCGTCAGCGAGCGCGGGTACACGCGCATGCCTTCGGCCCAGGTCCGCAGGAGCCGTGCCGAGGCCTCCGACGGCGGCAACTGCTGTGACAGCTCGCCCAGGGCCACCAGGAGCGGCAATGCCTGCGCGCGCGCCTCCGGGGTGAGCAGCGCGAGCATCTGCTCATACTCCTGCTGGTAGCAGCTCAGCAGGTAGCTGTACTCGCGGTGGTCCAGAGCGTCCAGGCGGCGGGCGCTACGGGCGCCACGCAGCGCCCGCGCCAGCGAGGGCCGGCCCACCGGAATGCGATAGGCGTGCCGCAGGCAGGTCGCGAGCCATCGTTGCCACTCGTGCGCCGTCGTCTCCGCGCCACCCGTAACCACCAGCCGCTCGAGCGACCGGATCCACTCGGCCGCCTGGTCGGGTTCGAGGTCATCGCCCGACAGCGCGAACAGTGCCGTGCGCAGCCGCACATCATCGAGCGGCAGCGCCCGCTCCGCGGCGTCGAAGTGGTCGGCCAGCGCACGGAATGCACTCCACGAAGGCTGTTCCGCCAGGGCCTGCACCAGCCGCTCAGCCTGGCCTGTGGCTTGACGACGGCCGCGCCGGAAGAAGTCGAAGATGCCCACGTGCTCACCTCCCGCCCCAGCGTCTGCTCCGCTGTGGCCCGACCACTCCGCCACCCTATCCCAACGGCAGCTCGAACCAGAAGGTGCTGCCGCGGCCCACCTCGGTGTCCACGTCGATCACTCCGCCTTGGGACCGCACCGCCCGCTCACAGAAATACAGGCCCAGTCCGCTCGAGATCTTCGAGAACCCCGTGTTCACCTGCCCGTATCTGGTGAACAGGCGCGGCCGGTACTCGCTCGGGATGCCCTGCCCGGTGTCTGTCACCGAGATCCGCGCCGCGCTGCCGGACTGCCGTACACCCACCGTGATCAGGCCGAGGTGGCCCGCGTCATCCACCGGCTCCTCTCGCCGGCGCGTGTACTTCGCCGCGTTGTTCATCAAGTTCATCAGCACGCGCGAGAGTAGCTCCGGGTCGGCCATCACCGTCAGGTCCTGGTTGTCCGGCGCGGCGATCACCCACAGACCGTTGTCCTTGGCCTTGACCCAGCGCTGGAAGAAGCCTACCCAACCGTCGACCAGCGGCCCGACCTCCACCGGCTTCGTCGGCACCAGGACGCCTGGCTCCAGCCGCGGGGCGTCCACAATGCTGCGCCCGAGGTCGATCACGCGGCGGCAGTCGGCTGCCACGTTCTGTAGCAGTTGTGGCAGGTCCGGCTCGAGTTCGTCGTCGTCGGGCTCGGCCGTCGCCAGCGAGGCCGCCAGATCGACCACCGAGACGATGCTGCCCAATGGGCTGGTCACGTCATGCGCCACCTCGGCGATCAGGCTCTCGGCGGCCCGTAGCTGCTCGGTCAGGGCCTGGTTGGCCGCCTTGACCTCCACCACCGCGCGCACCCAGGGCTCGACGCCCGCGGGCCCGACGGCGGCGGCGAAGCGGTCGGCCATGGCCTGTGCCTGCAGTGCCCGCGCCCCGTCGAGCGCCGCCACCAGATGGATGACAGCCTCAGCGCGGAGGTCCTGCCGCAGCATCACCAGCGCGAGCTCGAACTGGGCCTTCGCCACGCGTCCGGGCTGCCGCAACTGCTCAAAGCTGGTGATGGCGGCCTCGAGCCGCTGCCGCGCCAGGCCATAGTTGGCCCGGCCGGCCTCGATGACGCCGAGTTGCAGGTCGAGGTGCGCGGCGACCAGCGGCAGCGGATTCGGCAGGCTGTCTCGCACCTGGTGGTGCAGGTCGGCGGCCACCTCGTATTCGCCCTTGGCGATGCTCAGCCAAGCCGCGGCATGGTTGGTATGAGCGGTGGCGACCGCGTCGCCGACACCCAACGCACGCGCCTCGCTCAGCCGGCGCATCGCGGCCGTCTGCTCGCCCTGGCCGATGAGCGCTTCCACCAGGTTGGTCAGCGCTATCAGCCGCCCGGTCTGGTCGTCGAGTTGCTCGGTGAGCGCCAGGTCCTGCTCCAGAAACGGCAGCGCAGCGGCATACTCCTCAAACTGCAGGTGCAGCCGGCCGAGGTTGCCGCAGGTCATGGCCCGGCCCGACAGGTCACGCCGTTCGGTCTTCACCAGCAGGCTGTGGTGGAGCCGCTGCAGCGCGGCGGCGAACTGACCGCGGTCCATCAGGACCATGCCGAGTGTGTCCTCGGCGCGAGCGGCGGCCAGCTTGTCGCCGAGCCGGGTGAACCGCTCGATCGCGGTGAGCAGTGGGGTCTCGGCGGCATCAGGAGCGCCACTGCGGCGGTGCGCCAGGCCCTCGAGGTGCCAGGTCTCGGCGACCAGGTCCGGCAAGCCGACGGCCTGGCATCGCCCGCGCAGATCGGCGGCTGACTCGAGCACCACCGGCAGCTCGCGCGCCTCGCAGGCGCCGAACAGCGCCGCCACCTCGACCGCCAGGCTCAACGGCTCGCGGCGAGCGCCGTCAGTGATCTGCACGGCCGCTTCGGCGGCGGCGGCAACGTGCCTGCGCGCCGCCACGAGGTCGTGCTGGGAGAAGCCAAGGTAGGCTCGGCACAGTTCGGTCAGCGCGGCGGCTTCGTGCGCTTCGAGGGCACCCGCCGTGGTGACGTCCGCCCAGGCCGCGACCATCTCCGACCTGCTGGGCGGGTCCGCGCCGACCCGCTCCAAGGCGTAGCGCACCTGACGCAGCAGGCCTGACCGAGCGCGGGCGTCGGCCGCCTCAGCGTACTCAGCGCACAGCGTCGCGACCCGATGCCTGCCCATGTTCGGCTCCCCAACGCCGTACTCGCCAGGAGCGGCCCAGCGCCGACATGGCCGCTCGCACTGCGAACGTTGGCGTAAGTTCGGGGTTGCTGACCGCATTCCTCCTTGCCGGCGTACCCGTTGTGGTTCGGAACACCGGCAACAGGACCTTCCGTAGCAGTGCGCACCGTCATGCGGCGCAGCCGCACCCAGAACGGGTCAGATGGGGGCGCGAGGTGAGCGCGGTGCAGAGGCCGCTCTGGCTCCTGGTGCCGGCAAGCCCGTAATGGTCGCTCATCCAGGCCCGCTACAAACCCGAACCCGTCGCCACGAGCACGCAGAGCAACCGGTTGCCTTGGTCGTCGCGTCCGCTGCACTCGCTTCGCAGGAGGTGAGCATGGAGGTCCTCTACGACGACGTGGGCGGTCGCGATGTGCGCAAGGCCAGCGTGACGGCCGGGGTGGCCCGGCGCGACCGCACGGGCGCGGCGCAGCGTGAGACGCCGGCCTTCAGCACCATGGCGGCTGGCATCCTGGCCCTGGCGAGCCGGCTGGCGGGCTGTGGCGCGAGCTACGTGGCGATGGAGTCGAGCGGCGTCTACTGGAAGCCGGTCTTGAACCTGCTGGCGGAGCTGTTCGCCGACGTCCTGGTCAGCACGCGACTCGTCAAGCGCGGGCCGGGGCGCAAGGCCGACGTGGGTGACACGGAGTGCCCGGCCGAGTTGCAGTTCCCCGGCCTGCTGACACCGAGCGTTACCCCACCGTGGGCGCAACGTGACCTGCGCGATCTTGCCCGTCTGTGCAGCCAACGGACCAGCGAGCAAGGCCGCGTCGTGAACCGCGTCCTGAAGGCTCTCGAGGACACCGGCTGCAGGCGGTCCGCGGTGGCCACAACGTGCCGTGCGTTCGCGGCCGAGCCATGCTCGAGGCGCTGCTGGTCGGGCAGACCGATCCCGCGGCGCTGGCCAAGCCGGCTCGCGGGCGCCCGCGCAAGAAGCTACCGGCGTTACGCGAGGCACTGTGCTGCCTAAGCATCGATCCGGAGCCCTTGTCGGGGTGCCACTCGCGGCCCTCCCGCCAGTGCGTTGTGGAGCTGGTACGTCGAAGCACTGGCGGGCAAGCCGCCTGTGGCACCCGTGACTGGTGCGCACGACAACGGCTGTCGTACGCGGCTTGGTGTCATGTTCCCTGGTTTGGCGCGACAGCCTGGCGCGGGCCGAAGCGAGGGTGGGGCACCGGGGTGGCGCCCGTCGCCGCTGCCGGCCAATCGACTTGCCTGGCGCACCCCGGTCGGTGCGACTTGTTGCACTGCCCGCGACTTTTTTCGGGTTTGCGGATAGCTGGAGGGGCCACCGGTAGTTAGTGACTGGAAAGCATGCGGGGCACGACGGATGACGGAGCGGCCGGATGCTGTGCACGAGAAGGAGAAACCCATGACTGCGCCCACTCGACACGCCAAACTCCTCGCCTGGGTTGACGACGTCGCCAAGATGACGCAGCCAGACGACATTGTGTGGTGCGACGGCTCGGCCGAAGAATACGACCGCATGATGGAGCTGATGATGGAGGCCGGACTGGCCGTGCAGCTCAACCCCGAGCGACGGCCGGGCTCCTACCTGTTCCGCTCGGACCCGTCCGACGTGGCTCGGGTGGAGAACCGCACCTACATCGCCTCGCGCACCAAGGAGGCCGCCGGGCCGACCAACAACTGGGTCGATCCCGCCGAGCTGAAGACGACCATGAAGGCGCTGTACCGCGACTGCATGAAGGGCCGCACGATGTACGTGATCCCTTTCAGCATGGGTCCGGTCGGCTCGAAGATTGCCAAGATCGGCGTCGAAATCACCGACAGCCCGTATGTCGTGGCGAACATGCACATCATGACGCGCGTCGGTGGCAAGGTGCTGGACGTGCTCGGTGACAGCGGTGAGTACATTCCCTGTCTGCACTCGGTGGGCAAGCCGCTGGCCAAGGGCGAGAACGACGAGGGCCGCTGGCCGTGCGCGCCGCTCGACAAGAAGTACATCTCGCACTTCCCCGAGGAGCGGCTGATCTGGAGCTACGGCTCGGGCTACGGCGGCAACGCGCTGCTCGGCAAGAAGTGCCTGGCGCTGCGCATCGCCTCGGTGGCGGCGCGCGACGAGGGCTGGCTGGCCGAGCACATGCTGATCTTGAAGATCACCAACCCGCAGGGCGTCAGCAAGTACGTGGCGGCGGCGTTCCCCAGCGCCTGCGGCAAGACCAACCTGGCGATGCTCATCCCGACGGTGAAGGGCTGGAAGGTCGAGACCATCGGTGACGACATCGCCTGGATGAAGTTCGGCGACGACGGCTACCTGTACGCCATCAACCCTGAGAGCGGCTTCTTCGGCGTGGCTCCGGGCACGTCGATGGACTCCAACCCAAACGCCATGAAGTCCATCGGCGCCAATGCCATCTACACCAACGTGGCGCTGACCGAGGACGGTGACGTCTGGTGGGAGGGCATCGGCGAGAAGGCGCCGGACAAGTTGGTCGACTGGAAAGAGAACGACTGGCACCCCGGCGCGGAGAGCCCGGCGGCGCACCCGAACGCGCGGTTCACGGTGCCGGCGTCACAGTGCCCGGTGATCGCCCCGGAGTGGGAAGACCCGAAGGGCGTCCGCATCAGCGCCATTCTGTTCGGCGGCCGGCGCCCGAGCACGGTGCCGCTGGTCCACCAGGCGTTCGACTGGAACCACGGCGTGTTCCTCGGCTCCATCGTGGGCTCCGAGGTCACCGCCGCGGCGCTCGACCTCAAGGAAGGCACCGTCCGCCGCGACCCGATGGCCATGCTGCCGTTCTGCGGCTACCACATGGGCGACTACTTCAAGCACTGGCTCGAACTCGGCGCCGCGCATGAGGCCGACAAGCTGCCGCAGGTGTTCTTTGTCAACTGGTTCCGCAAGGACGAGAACGGCCGCTGGCTGTGGCCCGGCTACGGTGAGAACAGCCGCGTGCTGGCCTGGATCTTCGACCGCTGCGACGGCGTCGGTGCGGCCCGCGAGACGGCCATCGGCCTCATGCCGACCATCGATGCCATCGAGCGGCCGGCCGACGTCTCCGCGGCCGACATGGAAGCCTTGCTGGCGGTCGACAAAGACGGCTGGCTACGCGAGATCGCCTCGATCCGCGAGCACTACGCCAAGTTCGGCGACAAGCTGCCGCAGGAACTGAACGACCAGCTCGAGCAGCTCGAGCAGCGCCTGCGCAGCCAGTAAGCGGCCGCGAACGACGTGACCACGGGGCGGCGCCGCCACCGGCGCCGCCCCGTGGCGTTGGGGGTGCTCAGAACCGCACGCCGAACTTGACCACGCGGCCCGGATCCGCGGCGATCCACGACCACACGCGCGGGGCTTCGTCCAGCGGCACGATCGGGTCGATCAGGCCCGGTGCGGTCAGCTTGCCGGTGCGCATCATCTCAATCAGCACCGCGAAGCCGCGCGCAGCGTCCCACATCGGGTAATCGCGCGGGTGGTTGGCCCAACCGCAGCCGTGTGGGATGACCAGGTTGAGGCAGTTGTGGTGCGCCTCGCGCCCGAGCCACACGTCGCGCGCCGGGCCTTGGTAGAACCCGGTCAGGCAGACGGTGCCGCGCACCCGGGTGCAGCGGATGGCGTCCTGCAGCGCCCGGTACGAGCCCGACACCTCGAGCGCCACATCGACGCCCGCTCCGCCGGTCAGCTCGTGGACGACCTCGCCCACCTCGACCGTGCTCGGGTCGAGCACCTCGTCGGCGCCGAACGCTCGCGCCAACGCACGCCGGTTCTCCAGCAGGTCGACGCCGATCAGGCGCGCGGCGCCACTCAGCCGCGCCATGCGCAGGGCCAGCAGGCCGATGGCGCCGAGGCCGACCACGGCCACACTGTCGCCGAATCGGACCAGCGACTCCCGTACGCTGAACAGGGCCACGTAGGCCGGTTCGACACAGAGCGCCAGCGCCGGGTCCAGGTCGCCGAGCGCCCACAGCGCGTCGGCGGCGCAGACGTTGGTCTCGCGGATGTCCATCGGGCCGAAGACGCGGTCACCGACCTGCCAGGCGGTGGCGTCGCCGGCCACCTCGGTGACGGTGCCCACGCCCATGGCGTTGAGCGTCTGCCGCAGCGTCGGCTCCCCCGCCGGCGCGGGGTCGTGGGGCACGAACAGGTGGCGCTGCGGGTCGAAATGGGCGTCGACGTTGTTCGGGCCGGTGAAGATGGCCAGGTTGGTGCCGTGCTTGGTGGAGGCCAGCTCGGTTCGCACGCGGACCTGGCCGGCCTGGAGAGCGGGCTCATCGTAGTCGGCCAGCACGGCGGTGGCCGGCGGCAGAATGCCGAGGCGTCGAGGCATGGGTCGCTCCTTGGGCGTGGTGACGGCGTTCGGCGGCGACCGCAGCCTTCCTGCG
>CAZHGD010000120.1:0-11425 GCA_964531735.1 uncultured Fimbriimonadaceae bacterium
CTCCGCCTGGACGTCACCGACGCCGCCGGCCGCGCCCGCCGCGAACTGCGCCAGACGGTCTGGGTGGCGGCCGAGCCGGTGCGCACCGTGGTGCCCCTGAGCGTCAACGATCCGCTGGGCGACTGGACGCTGACGGTAACGGACGTCAGCAGCGGGCAACAGGCGACGGCGAAGGTGGCGGTGAAGTAGGGCAGGGGCGGCGTGTCTGCAACGGCGCCCGCTCCGGCGACCCGTGGGATCGGCGTCTCGCCGGTCTGGCTTTGCCAGGCAGACGGCAGACGCAGCGCGACCATCTTGCGTGGACGCAGCCGCCACTCACACCAGGCCGGAGTGTGCTGCCGACAGACCGGCGAGACGCCGGTCCCACGAGCAAGGGTCCATGCCCACGCTGGGCCCCACCCCCGAAGGCCACCGTGGCACCTGGCCGCTACGGCCCATCGGTGCTATGCTGCCGCCGCGCCCGTCTGGCGGCGCGGGAGCTGCCACCATGTCCGCACGCGCCTTCATCGACCGCTTGCAGCCGGCCCCGGTCGGCGGCGGTTTCGCCATGGACGACTACTGGGTCTGGTGCGGGTCGGCCATCCGCGGCGAGGACGGCCGCTACCACCTGTTTGCCGCGCGCTGGCCGCGAACCTACCCGTTCTTCCTGGGCTACATGACCAACAGCGAAGTAGTCCGCGCCTCGGCCGACACGCCGGTCGGCCCGTTCCGCTTCGAGGAAGTGGTCCTGCCGGCGCGGGGAGCGGCGTACTGGGACGGCATCCAGACGCACAACCCGACCATTCTACGGTGCGGCGACACCTATCTGCTCTACTACATCGGCGCCACGGTCGATGAGCCGAAGCCGACGGCCGAGATGCTCTGGCGCGGCGACGCCGGCAGCTCGCACCGCTGCTACGCCAACATCCGCATCGGCCTGGCCACCGCGCCGTCGGTGTGCGGCCCCTGGACCCGGCGCGACGAGCCGGTGCTGCAACCGCGGCCGGGCAAATGGGACGGCACCGTGGTGACCAACCCGGCGCCGTGCCTGCTGCCCGATGGGCGCGTGATGCTCTACTACCGCTCGAACACACCCGAGGGCCTGCGCATCGGCGCCGCGATGGCCGCGCACTGGTCCGCGCCGTTCGAGCGCGTCGGCGATGACCCGGTGCTGGCGTCCACCGCCACCCACTTTGTCGAAGATCCGTTCGTCTGGCACGAGGACGGTCAGTTCCAGATGCTGGCCAAGGACATGACCGGCGACATCACCGGCGAGCGCCATGCCGGCGTACACTGCACGTCGCCGGACGGTCTGGCCTGGACCGAACGCGGCAAGGCCTACTCGCGCACGGTGCACTGGAGCGACGGCAGCGTCACCACGCAAGGCTGCCTGGAGCGCCCGCAACTGCTCCTCGAGGACGGCCGGCCGACGCACCTCTACGCGGCCACCAGCAACGCGAAGGAGTCGTTCGCGGCACGCGCGACGGACTTCGACACCCAGGGCCGCACCTGGAACCTGGTGCTGCCGCTCGGGTAGGTTCGGCGACGACCGAACCGCCGGCTGGGCCGCCCGCTGGACCGCGGGCGTCTCGCCCGCACCGACAGACGAACCGCCGGCGCCCCGGCGCCACCGGTCCACCCCCACGTGCGTGAAGACAACGCCGCGCTGAAGACCATGTTCGGCGCCGACGCCGGTCCACCCCCACGTGCGTGGGGACAACAGCCGGCACCGTGCGGTCGCGTTGCGGTGCCGCGGTCCACCCCCACGTGCGTGGGGACAACTCGATGAACCCGTGGCTGCGCGCCGCCGCCTTCGGTCCACCCCCACGTGCGTGGGGACAACCAGGTCGCGGGTCCGTGGCCGCGCATGGCCGGCGGTCCACCCCCACGTGCGTGGGGACAACGTCACCGCCACGGTGATCTCGTTGAACCGCCACGGTCCACCCCCACGTGCGTGGGGACAACTGCGACTGGGGCAAAAAGGACGATTTCACGGTCGGTCCACCCCTACGTGCGTGGGGACAACGCGCTCACGCGAACTACTGGATCGAATCGTTGCGGTCCACCCCCACGTGCGTGGGGACAACGCGCAGTCGGCATCGCGGTCGATCCAGCGCGACGGTCCACCCCCACGTGCGTGGGGACAACAACCTGCCGCGCGGCGTACCGCTCGAGCCCGGGGGTCCACCCCCACGTGCGTGGGGACAACGGCGATAGCCTCGTCGCTCATCCCTCACCACCCGGTCCACCCCCACGTGCGTGGGGACAACGTCGTAGCGTTGGACAACGGCCTCGCGGTGCTCGGTCCACCCCCACGTGCGTGGGGACAACGGCGCCGGAACCGGCAGCCCGCTGACCCTGGAGGGTCCACCCCCACGTGCGTGGGGACAACGAACACGCGCTCAGGTAGCGCCTGCCGCGCCGCGGTCCACCCCCACGTGCGTGGGGACAACTGCTGGATGTGAGCGAATGGGACGGCGACGATGGGTCCACCCCCACGTGCGTGGGGACAACCCAATCGTTACGAATTTCGGACATTGGGCGACCGGTCCACCCCCACGTGCGTGGGGACAACGTGATCTGGTCCATCGCGGCCTTGCCGCCGGCGGGTCCACCCCCACGTGCGTGGGGACAACGTCTCAGCTCCGACGATGTACAGCCACGTCGGCGGTCCACCCCCACGTGCGTGGGGACAACCCGAGCGTCCGACATTGCCACCACGGCCGCCAGGGTCCACCCCCACGTGCGTGGGGACAACTGCGACTGGGGCAAAAAGGACGATTTCACGGTCGGTCCACCCCTACGTGCGTGGGGACAACGCGCTCACGCGAACTACTGGATCGAATCGTTGCGGTCCACCCCCACGTGCGTGGGGACAACCGCACCCTCGTCATGCGGTACCACGTCTGCCCAGGTCCACCCCCACGTGCGTGGGGACAACCCAGCACGTTCCAGCGGTACAGCGAGCTGAGGCGGTCCACCCCCACGTGCGTGGGGACAACGCGAACCGCGACCTGTTCGCAAACGGCGCTATGGGTCCACCCCCACGTGCGTGGGGACAACCCCGCCTTCGGCAGGATGATCGGCTGGGGCGGCGGTCCACCCCCACGTGCGTGGGGACAACATGACCAAAGACCAGTTGCACGCGCGCATGGAGGGTCCACCCCCACGTGCGTGGGGACAACCGGCTCTTCAAGCTCGAACGTGCCGCAGGTCAGGGTCCACCCCCACGTGCGTGGGGACAACCGGTCACCTCACGAGACGGTCAGCGCCGGGCTGGGTCCACCCCCACGTGCGTGGGGACAACCTTCGCTGTTCATCAAGCAGAGAACCCCGTCGAGGTCCACCCCCACGTGCGTGGGGACAACAAGCGTTCAGCGTCGGCTTTCGCGCTCTCGAGGGGTCCACCCCCACGTGCGTGGGGACAACGATGCCGTGGTCGCCGTCCGTCTCGACCGGCTGGGTCCACCCCCACGTGCGTGGGGACAACGGCATCCGCGGCGGTCTTGTTGCCCTCGCGCGCGGTCCACCCCCACGTGCGTGGGGACAACGCCCGGGCGCTGGGCGACGTGAAGCTGCGCCTGGGTCCACCCCCACGTGCGTGGGGACAACGGGAACCCCATCAGCCACTCGACCCACGTCGGGGGTCCACCCCCACGTGCGTGGGGACAACATGGTCAGCAAGCACCAGGTGACGGTCAAGCTCGGTCCACCCCCACGTGCGTGGGGACAACATGCTGCCCTACATCCAGTGGCACGAGGGCTGCGGTCCACCCCCACGTGCGTGGGGACAACGCCACCTACAAGGACGCCAACGGTACCACGCTCGGTCCACCCCCACGTGCGTGGGGACAACGATGAGCCTCCTACGCCGCTCCTGAAGCGGCGGGGTCCACCCCCACGTGCGTGGGGACAACCAGTCGTTCTCCGCGCCCGACTCTGCCCGACCCGGTCCACCCCCACGTGCGTGGGGACAACCCGCCGTGGACGTACGCCGCGTCGCACGTCGGAGGTCCACCCCCACGTGCGTGGGGACAACAGCGCTCGCGGTGGCCGCCGCGAGCGCGGTCGTGGTCCACCCCCACGTGCGTGGGGACAACAGCCCGGTCGGCGTCCCTGGCCTCCCTGGCAGCGGTCCACCCCCACGTGCGTGGGGACAACGGTGGAGAAGCCCTTCAGCCAACTGCTGTTCTCGGTCCACCCCCACGTGCGTGGGGACAACCTGGTCGGGCTCATGGCCTGCCTCGCGCTCGGCGGTCCACCCCCACGTGCGTGGGGACAACCTCATCTGGAGCCACTCGCCGCCCCCGGTGCCCGGTCCACCCCCACGTGCGTGGGGACAACACGCCGAACCCGTACTGGTAGTACCCGGTGATCGGTCCACCCCCACGTGCGTGGGGACAACCCAGACGATCAGCCCATCCTCGGTCTCGCGCAGGGTCCACCCCCACGTGCGTGGGGACAACACCCATCCGAGCTAGCGGCCATCACGGACGCCAGGTCCACCCCCACGTGCGTGGGGACAACGGCGATGCCACCAACTGGCCCGACTTCCAGACCGGTCCACCCCCACGTGCGTGGGGACAACCGCCCGTCGGGCCAACCGGCGCTCATCCGACGGGGTCCACCCCCACGTGCGTGGGGACAACCTGCCGCACCTGCACCCGGCGCAGCGGGCCATCGGTCCACCCCCACGTGCGTGGGGACAACAACGACCCGGAGGTGCTGTGCTCCTCGTGGCAGGGTCCACCCCCACGTGCGTGGGGACAACGTTGATGTGCAGCGGCGGCGTGTACTTGGCCGCGGTCCACCCCCACGTGCGTGGGGACAACCTATCCTTTGCACCACCCCACCTAGCCGATGGCGGTCCACCCCCACGTGCGTGGGGACAACTGAGCTACCCGCGGGGTGGCCGTGACCGCGACCGGTCCACCCCCACGTGCGTGGGGACAACCCGTCGAGTGCCAAGCGCAGTTTCGCCTGCCGCGGTCCACCCCCACGTGCGTGGGGACAACGTCGGCGGTCGGGAGTCGCTACCACAAGGCCGGGGTCCACCCCCACGTGCGTGGGGACAACAGCCGGAGTGGCGGGACGCCGTGCTGGCCACGAGGTCCACCCCCACGTGCGTGGGGACAACCGCCCGCGAGGTCAGCGGCATGATCCGCCGCGGGGTCCACCCCCACGTGCGTGGGGACAACGCCGCAGGTCAACTCCCAGGACCGTCCGCACTCGGTCCACCCCCACGTGCGTGGGGACAACCCTATACCATTTGTTTGCACTCCTGGCACGGGATCTACAGCGCGCTCGGACCGTTGGTGGGTGTTTCGACCGGTGCGACCGGGCTCCTCCGGGTCACCGGCGTTTGTGTTTCTCCTTGGTCCGAATGCGCACCAGTTGCACGCCCTCCTGGTCGATGATGTCGCGCGAGGTGTCGCCGTGAGTGCGGATCTCGAACTTCTGTTCGTTCCGCGCGCCGATGATCAGCAGTGCCGGCACCGGCGGGCCCTGCTGCGTCACGCGCTCCCACAGCTTGTCGCGCACCATGGCCGACAGGTTGCCCACGAAGACACCGACATGCGGCTCGATCAGCCAGCGGCTCAGCTCGCCGCGCAGGCCGCGCGGCGCCTTCTCCACCACCAGCACGGTCACCATGACGCACCTCCTCTCAGGCCTCCGGCGCCGGGTCGGTCTCGGTGCCGGGCGGTGGCGTCCAGAGCGGCAGCGGTTCGCCCGGGTCGGCGTCGATCTCCTCGGCGGCCCGTTCGTCGTCGGCATCCAGCGGGCCCATCAGGCGCTCGATATCCGGCAGGATGCGCTCCAGCAGTTTCACTTCGCGAAACAGATCGCGACAGGCCAGGCGCGTCGCGCGGGCCACGTTGCCGTCGGCCGGCGGTTCGGCGGCGATGATGAAGGCCACCGGGATGGTCACCTCGCACTTGTCCAGGTCGGCGATGTCGAGCACGAACGAGCGCTGGGAGCCGGTGTGGATGTAGCCCAGACCGGCGCTGTAGCCGGCGGCCACAATGGCGGCGTGGCAGAGGCCGTAGAGGCAGGCGTTGGCGGCCGACAGGGCCTGGTTGGGCCCGTCGCCGGCCGACCACTGCCGCCGGTCGTAGCTGCGGCCGTGCCACTCGACCCCGTACTCGCGGCTGAGCCGCTGGTAAGCGTCGCGCACGCGGTAGCCCTCCATGCCGCGCAGTTGCTCGATGGTGTAGTGCGCCGGCGGCACCTCCTCGAAGCGGATGGCATACATCCGGCGGACGACCTGCAGGCGCAGGTCGGGCTGACTGGCCAGCCGCGCCTGCTGTTGCAGCCGGGCGGCGCTCTGGGTGCCGCCGAGGCCGTGGGCGTAGAAGCGGACGCCTTCTTCGCCACACCACACGGCGAGGCAGTTGTTGTCGGCCAGGGCGACCACGGCGTCGTGGGTGATGACGCAGCCGGGTCCCAGCAGCAGGCAGCACGAGGCCGCCGCGGGCAGCGGCGTCTCGCCGGCCTCGGTCCAGAAGCTGACCGAGGCCTGATGGCGGTCGATGCGGGCGTGTTCCAGGTAGATGAACGTGGTGCAGTCGCGGAACTTGGGCAGTTGGTGCAGGTCGTCGATGGCGGCACGCAGCATGGCCCACCTCCTCTGGTGCGCAGGGCTGGCCCGGAGGCGCGGGTCGCGCGGCGCCTCCGGGCGGTTGACGTCCTGGTTGTCAAGGTGCCCTGCGGCGGGCGGCACGAGGCGGCCCGCCGGACGAACGGGCGCGTTCGCCGCGCTCAGGCCGGAGCGAGCGAGAGCAGGCCGCAGCCGAAGGCCTTGGCCGGCCCGATGCCCGCGCAGACCGCGGCGAGGAGGCGCGCGGGGTCGGTGACCAGCAGGTGACCGTCGAAGTCGACGGCGCGGCAACTGATCGTCGCCGCTGCCTTGCGGCCGGTGAGCAGACCGCGATCGCTGACGGTCACCGCCGGCAGGTCGCGTTCATCGGGTTCGTCGCCCAGGCGCCAGCGCTGGCGGTCCGGCAGCTGGAAGCCGGCGTCGGCGGCCCGGTGGTCGAGCCAGGCCAACTGCTCGGGCAGCGTGCGCAAGTCCACGCGCTTGCCGGTCGCCTTGGCCCGCTTGGTGGGGTTGCCGCGCAGGCGGAAGCGGAGGCGCGCGCCGGCCGGCACGGCCAGCGTGAACTCCTTCACTTCGGGCGGGCGGGCCGTGGTCAGCGGCGCGGCGCGCGGCCAGCGCGGCGCGGTCAGGCTCTGCACCAACAGCAGGGCCAGCCCCTCGCGCGGCTCTGGCTCCAGCCGATAGAGCACGCCGGCCTCGGTCCGGCGCGCGTCGAAGGCGTCCTGGATGAGCTGGTGCAGCCGATAGGACGAGTTGACCGCGGCGAACACCGGCGGTTGGGTCAGGTCAAGCCACAGACGGCTCAGATACACCGCACACCTCCCCTCTGTGCCGCGGCGGACACGGACGTTGGTCGTGGCGCACGAGGCGCAGACTGAACCGCCGGTCGCCGTTGGCGAACGATAGCGGCACGTCGGCGCGGGTCAGGCCCGGCTCACCCGGCCCGCATTCCCACTCGAACTCGAGCTCGGCGGGCGGTCTGGTGTGCGCTCGGCCCAGCCAGCCGCACTCGCTCACGGCGGCTTCGAGCGAGGCCATCACGACACCGTCGCCAAGCCAGACCGGCGCCCCGGGCACGTGGCCCTTGCGACCCAGGTACAAGGGCCAGACGGGCGCCAGAAGCGCGGTGTGTACCTGGGTGAGCAGTTCGTGGTCCGCGCTCTCCAGGCCGACCAGGAAACAGGCGTCGGCCAGGTAGTGCCGCCACGACTGCACGTTGCCGCTGCCGCTGCCTTTGGCGCGCGGCACGTCACGCGCGGTCTGGTAGTCGGTCTGCAGGACTCCGGGCTGGTCCGCTCGGGCGGCCATGCGCAGCGCCGCCAGATCGTCCAGCGGCGCACTGCGCGGCCGGCCGAGCGCGGCGCAGAGCAGGCCGATCACCCCGCTCTTGGACGGGAAGCGCTCGGTGTCGCGGTCGTCGAAGCGGCTCTGCGTGCCCCACGATTGCATGGGGCCGTCGAGCCGCAGGAGCAGCACAGCCATCACGCCTCTCCTGGCAGGGCCTCGCGCAGCCAGTCGAGCAGCGACGCGAAGTTGCCGTCGCTGTGGTCGCGCTGGGTCGACACCCGCCGGCGGTGGCCCGGCTCGCCGTAGGCGTCGTTGAGGTGCTGCTGGTAGAGGACGAGGGCCTCGATGGACCGGCCCAGGTAGGAGCCACCGCCGTTGCGGCGGACCGGCGCCTCGAAGGCGTTGGCCAGCGACCGCGGCAGCCGGTCGTTCAGCACCACCTCGACATAGTCGGGCGGGTTCTGCGCGGCCGAGGAGTTCTGCCGGCCGGTGGGCACGGCCTCCACCGCCGCCTGGACGAACCCGACGATGGCCCGGTCGGCCAACGCGGTGTCACCGTTGAGGTTGGCCACCAGTTGCGCCCGGTCGATCACGGCGTAGCGGTAGAACGTCGCGCTCTGGAACTCGCTGGTGCCCATCATGCCGGCGCCCGGGTCGGCGTCCGGCTGCAGGTCGTCCACCGCCGTGAAGAAGTCGCTCTCGACGCCCACCTCGTGCGTGGACAGCGCGTGGGCCACCTGGCAGGCGGCGTCCACGTTCATGTGCTCCAAGTCGGTCATCATGCGGCCGAACAGGGCGATGTCGGTGGCCTGGGTGCGGCTGGACAGCGACTTCGCCGCCCGGTCGAAGGCCGCGGCTTTCGGCTTGTCGCCGCCCAGGTCGTCCCAGTCGGCCTCCACCGCGTCGGCCAGCGCGGCCATCTCCTCGGGGGCCAGGTAGAGCCCGATCATGGTGCGGAGGAGGCCGTCGCGGTCCTCGGTCTTGAGCTTGACCGCCTCCAGCGCCTTGCGGCTGCGCGCCTCGGCCTCGGCCCGGTCGCGGCCGCGCCGCTCCAGCTCCTCGGCCAGTCCGGCCAGGCGGCGGGTGCGCTTGCCGGTGGGCAACTTCAGCGCCTCGTCCATCAGCGTCCGCATCGACCGCTTGAGACACTGACTGGACACGCGCGCCCGGCGCACGCCGCCGAACAGGCAGCCCTTCGGCGTGTTGGTCTCGTCGCGGTTGAGGCACGACGGCGCAAAGCTCTGCAGAATGTGGATCTCGATCTTCATGTCTATCACTCCTGTTCAGTGCTCTCGTCAGCCGGCGCTCCGCCCTCGGGCTTCGGCGCGGTCCAGAAGGCGCGCGCCCAGTCGATCTGCACCCGCCGGTCGGCGTCAGCCCACGCCAGCAGGTCGTGGGCCAACTGGAACCAATTGATGGGCACGGGTCCGCCAGGCTTGGCGCCGGCCTTGGCCAGGCGCACGGCCGTCAGCAGGTAGTCGCCCAGGCGCTCCTGCGGCGCGTTGAGCAACGCGGTGAAGCGCTTCTCGGCGCTCGGGTTGTCGCGCAGCCGCCGCATCGTCGCGCCCAGGTTGCGCGGCGCCCCCAGCGCGCCGTCCCACGGGTGCTCGGCGAACAGCGTCGCCACCAGGTGCAGCGTCTGGCACTGCTGGGCCCAGTCGGCCTCATCGGCCTCAGCCCCCTTGTCCGGCAGGTAGGGCACCACATAGGGCATGGCCTCCACCACTTGCCCGAGCGGCTTGCCCGCCGCCCGCCGGAGCTGGGCGAACGCGGCCCGAGCCTCCGACTGCTTCTGCGCGTTGGCGCCATCGCGGTCCTTGGTCAGGCGCACCAACTGGCCAACCAGCTTGTTGGCCGCGTCATCAGCTTTCAACGGTCACCTCCTTTCGCGCCTCACGAAGCTCCCAAGTCCGACCGACCAGCATCGACCGCGCCACGACCTGCGCCTTGAGCGCCCGGGCGTCGTGGCCGAGGTGGGTCACCGCCTGCTCCAGAGCCTGGTCGGCGGCGTCCACCAGCGCCCCCTGCCAGCGGCGCACGGCGGCCGACCGGTCGACGCCCAGGTCGCGTACCAGCGACCGGTACGGGGCGTCCAGCAGCGACCAGTAGACCGGCCGCGCGTGCCAGCCGTCGGCCAGGCGGCCGGCCGCCTTGCGGTCGGGCTGCTGCTCACTGGCCTCGTCGGGCTGCAGCAGGCGGCAGGCCATGAGGAACAGCGCGCCGCGCAGCACCTGGCCAACGGACTCGGCCTGGGCCACCGCCGCCTCAAGTTGCCCCACCGCCTGCTCGTCGCGCAACAGCGCGGCCGGCACCGGCAGCTCCTCGAGCCGCCAGAGCACGACCTTGGACTGATCGAAGTCCAGCCCGGCCACGATGGCTTCCCAGGCCACCGGTGGTTCGTCCAACTCGACCAGCAGCTCGGCCGCGGCCTGGAGCACGAACGGCCGCGGCACCTCAGCCACCTGTTTGGTGCCCGCCGCACTGCTCATGCCGAACAGCACGGCGCTGTCGCGCCACAGGCTGCGGTCGGCGTTGACCCGTAAGGGCCGGCTGCCGCCCTCGGCCGGGCGCAGCGGGTGGAACGGATCGCGCACCGGCAGGTCGGTGGGCAAGGCACAGCCCTGCGCCACGTACGCCTGTCGCACCACCGTCTGGCCGTCTTGCTCCGCGGGCAGCAGGCGAATGCACCGGCTGGGCCAGGTGAGATAGTCCAGGTAGCCGTCGGGCACGCGCCGTTGCGGCCGGCCGAACCCGTCGCGCCGCCAGAGCGGCTGGCCCGGCTCGTCGAGCGGTGCCTGGCGGCGGTTGGCCGGCACCAGGTTGAGCACCAACGTCTGGAACAGGCTGTCGCCCACCAGGAACAGGTTGGCGCCGACCGCGGCCGGGGCATGGCAAGCGTATGGGTGCTTGCCCCACTTGGCGCTGGTCGGTCCCTGTCCGCCGCCGAGGCCGTAGACCTGGTTGGCCACCAACCACCGCGCCGCCACGTCCGGCGTTACTGCCACCGGCCGCGCGTCGATGGTGTGGTCGAACAGGGTCGGGTTGTTGCCGCTGGCCACCTGCGGGGCCAGACGGCCGACCGGGTCGGCGGAGTCCAGCGCAAAGCCGGCATCCTGCCAGAACGGATGGGCCGGGCTGAACAGGTCGAACCGGTCGGCCCAGCGGCTTAGGTAGTCGTTCAGCGCCGCCTGGTCGAAGCGGCCGGCCGACCACCACCGCGCCCGCTGGCGGTTGCCCGCCGGACCGTCGAGCGCGTCGTGCAGCACGGCCAGCAGCAACCGCAGCAGGCCGCCCGTGATCAGTGGCGACGGGTCGCGCAGACCGCGCAGCTCGCCGCACCGCGACAACACCTCCGCCAAGCCCAGACTCACCGGCCGACCAGCCAGGTCGGAACACGGGAGCCAAGGCTCGGTGAGGAGGTCGAAGCGATCGTCCAATACGCACCTCCTTCGCACCCAGGGTCCGTTCACGTCCGGATGACACGGTCGCGCTGCGCGGGGTGGGGACGCGCCGGCCACCGCTACGCCGCCACCCGCTGCCGCTCTGCTGCGCGCAGCCGGG
>CAZHGD010000120.1:11525-15371 GCA_964531735.1 uncultured Fimbriimonadaceae bacterium
CGCGCCGGCCACCGCTACGCCGCCACCCGCTGCCGCTCTGCTGCGCGCAGCCGGGCCGCCACGCGCAGGATGCTCGCCGCGCTCGGCAGGCACCGGTGAACGCTTACCAAGTCATAGGCCGCCTCAGGCTGCACCTGAAGCCATACGCCAACGACGATCTGGTTGTCGTCTGGCCACACGTCCGGCTGTGCCGCAATGACGCGCTGCACCATCCGCGTGACACTCACATTGGTCATTGATCTCTCCCGTGAACACTGGTAGTGTACCTGGAAACCCGTAACCGTCCCACAACCAGAGCATAGCACAACGTCGCCTACGATCGGGAGAAGCTGACGAGACAATCGGTCATGACTCGCCGCACGTGGTACGATCCGAGTGTTCCCTTCGCCTGAAGGGGTGGCCCGACTGGGGGCGTACCTGGCATCCCCCCATGGGCAGCGGTCCTCACACACGTGGGGTCGTCACACGGGTCCGCTGGCCACCGCGCCGGCGGACCTCACTCTCTGGTCACCACACCCACCTCCTGGTCCAGCCGCAGATACAGCCGTCCCGCCCGGGCCTCGCCGGCCGTCAGCACCAGCAGGCGGTAGTGCTGCAGTACGCCCGACTGCTGCCAGGCCGGCGGGACGGTCGCGTTCCGCAGGTGGGCCACCCAGCCGCGGTGCTGTAGCCGCACTGAGTGCTTGACCAGGCGGCGTTCGTCCTCGCGCGACAGGCAGCCCGCGCGCGGCACCGGCGGGCCGCCGTCGCACAGGTAGACCAGCGCCGGGTCGGGACCGGCGTCGGCCAGGACCACGGTGACGGTCGGCTCACCCAGCCGTGTCACCGCGCGCTGGTAGCCGTCCGCGTGCTCCGGGTCGTCCGGGAGCAGCTCCTGCGGCAGGAACGGCGCCTCGTCGAATTGTGGCCCGTGCCAGGCGCTCTGCCGGGCGAACACGTCGTGCTTGCGGCTGTGCTCAGCCGCCTCGGCCTGCCAGCGCTCGGCCGCCTCGGACAGCTCAGGCGGCGTGTCGACCGCCGTGTCGCCGTAGACCTGGTCGACCCACTGCTCGATCTGCACCGCTTCGGTGAGCACCAGGCGACTGCCCAGCACCTGGCGGGTCCGCCACAGCAGCCACGGCTCGTAGATCCGGCCGCTGACTCCGAACGAAGGCGAGTCGGCCACCGCGAGCGAATCCGTCCACAGCAAGCGTGGCGCCGCCACCGCGGCCGGGCGGCCGTCACGCGGATGGCGGTGCAGACGACCGGACCGCTGGAGCAGCAGGTCGATGGGCGCCAGGTCGGTCAGCATGAGGTCGAAGTCGAGGTCGAGGCTCTGCTCCACCACCTGGGTGGCCACCAGGACGGCCCGCTGCGGCCGCTGGCCGTGGCGCGAGAAGCAGCCCAGCACCATCTCCTGGCGGTCGAGCCGGCACCGCACCGGGAACCGCGCGTGGAAGCAGTCCACCTCAGCGTCGTCGAAGCGCGGATCGGCGCGGAGTCGGCCGTAGGCGTCCTGGCAGTCTGCCACGGTGTTGCGAAGCCACACCGCGCAGCCGCCGCCGCTCAGCGCCTCGGCCAGCTCGTCGAGCGGCTCGCGGTCGAGGCGCTCGATGGCCACGGTCGGTCGCCCGGGCGGTGGCACGGCATGCACTGAGGCACCGCTTTGCCGGGCCACCGAGACCCGCGGATAGGCGGCCGACTCGGTGACGACTCCGGGACCGTAAGCGCGGAGCAGGACCTGCCGCTTGGCCGCCGGCAGTGTCGCCGACAGCAGGATGACGCTGCAACCCAGCGCGGCCAGCCACTCCACCAGCCGGTTGAGCAGCGTAGTGGTGTAGGCGTCGTAGGCGTGGACCTCGTCGAGGATGACCACCTTGCCCGCCAGGCCGAACAGGCGCACGAAGAAGTGCCTGGTCTGGAGCACCGCGCACAGCGCCTGATCGATGGTGCCGACGGCAAACGGCGACAGCAGCCCGCGCCGGCCGCCGCGGAACCAGCTCCGCGCGACCACCGTGGCCTCCGGCTCGCCACCGTTGACGTCGCGGGGCTCCGGTGGCGTGGTGCCGCTGGCCACGGCCTCGTAGGTGTCGTCGAACGCGGCGTGGCCGTGCAGCAGATGCGCATCGACGGCCTGACCGGCGAAGCGGCGCCGCAGGTAGTCGGTGACCACGCGCTGGTACATCTGGCTGCTGGTGGCCTGCGTCGGCAGCGCCACGTACAGACCGGTATGCCCGACCTGCCGCAGCAAGGCGTCGGCCAGGTACAGCGCCGCCTCGGTCTTGCCCATGCCCATGGGCGCCTCGATCAGGACGCACACTGGGCTGTCGAACCCGCCCGCCAGTTTGCAGACCACCTTCTGAAGCGAGTTGGGTCCGAACGCGAACAGGTCCTCGAACGCCACCGGGGCCGCGGGCAGGTGGAACGGTCGCCAGCCGATGCGGTCGAGGGCTGCCTCGGCAAGTTCGGCCGAACGGCGGTCGTAGTCGCGCGGCACGGCCGCACCTACCGGCGGGAAGCAGGTCGAGTCCGAGCCGAGCCAGTCGGCCACGGCCACCAGGCCCGCCAGGACCGCCAGGGCAGGCGGTGACAACTCAGGCGGCGACAGCGCCTGGTCGGCATCGACACCGAAGCACCGCGCCAACTCCGCCTGCGCCGCGGTGCGGGCCGCCACCCAGGGCTCGCCGCCGATGTCGCCGCCGTGCGGGTCGGTCTGCTGGAACTGGCCGTGGTGGGCGGCCAGACCACGCACCAGCGCCCGGCGGCCGCGCGATGCGGTGCCTCGGGTCAGCAGGGCGCGGGCCAGGACGCGGCAGTGGTCGGTCTCGGCGAGGCCTTGGGCCGCCGGCAGACCGGCCTGGCACACGGCCGCCCACAGCTCCGGTGCCTTGGCCTGGAACCCCGGGCTGAGCTTGCCGAGATCGTGCATGGCGGCCCAGAAGCCGACGAGATCGGCCTCCGCAGGCAGCAGGCCGCGTGTCGCCGCCGCCGGCCACCGCGCCACCATCGCCCGTGCCACCATCCCCACATCGATCAGATGGCACAGCGCCGGATGCACACCGCCGTGCGCCTTCCCCCACAGTAGCCCCAGCACACCCACTGTCGCACTCCCGACTCATCCTGGCCGATCGGTCGCGCGAGAGTCAAACTCAGCCGCCGATATGCGCCACGGTCAACGACCCGGAGTCAACGTACAGGACGTTGCGTCAATCAAGTTGCTTCCCGACCGTGCCATGCCACGCCCACCGCGCTGCGCCGCGGCCCGACAGGTGCCCGCGCCCGCGCGCCGAACAGGACACCGCAGGAGCACCAGCGATGGCCCGATGGGCGGTGTGGACCCTCCTGCTGGCGTTGGCGCCGCTGAGCGCCGCGCCGCAAG
Source organism: uncultured Fimbriimonadaceae bacterium (assembly GCA_964531735.1). Classification (GTDB taxonomy): domain Bacteria; phylum Armatimonadota; class UBA10988; order UBA10988; family UBA10988; genus CAZHGD01. The sequence continues at coordinate 14,884 of CAZHGD010000120.1, forward strand.
TGATTCAGCAAGGCGCGCGCACCACGGTGACCGGCGACCGCTATCGCCTGCGGCTGATGGCCAACGCGGCAGGCGGCGAACTGGAGCTGGCCGACCGCGGCGGCGAATGGCACCGCGTCGGACCCATCGGCGGCACGCTGTTCAGCGACGGGCAAGAGCGCCCGCTGAGCGGCCAGCGCTGTGTCACCGCGGTGCGGCCCGCCGGCCAGACGCTGGTGGTGGGGCAGCGGCTGACCGCCGGCGCCGCGCAGGTGGAGCTGCACCTGGTGTGTACCGCGGCCGGCGTGCTGGTGGGCGCGCAGGTGACCGGCGCCGCGCCGGGCGCCACGCTGTGGTTGCCCGGGCGCGTGGCGCTGACCGGTGGCGGGTGGGACCAGGTGCTGTTCTGGGCCGCTGACGGTCGACTGCACGAACAGCCCACCGCGAAGCTGACGCCGACGCCGGCCTATGCCGGGGTCTCGCCGTGGGGTCGCACCGGCGACACCGTG
>CAZHGD010000120.1:15471-23170 GCA_964531735.1 uncultured Fimbriimonadaceae bacterium
GCCGACGCCGGCCTATGCCGGGGTCTCGCCGTGGGGTCGCACCGGCGACACCGTGTCCGCGCTCGATCCGGCGCATCCCGCGCTGATCGCCGGGGCCGGTGGTTGGGGCACCGGGCTCGGCGTGGTGCTGGTCGACTACGGCACCCGCTGGTCAGGCACGCACACGTTCCTGCAGCATCATGTGCCGGGCAGTCTGCTGTTCTACACCAGCTACGCACCGGCCGAGCGCGCCGCGAAGCGGCTCTGGGCCTGGCTGGCGCCGCTGCCCGCCGAAGCCGCGTCGGCCGCGCGGGTGGAGCAGCTCCTGGCCGACAGCCGGAGCATCGTGGCCGGCTTCGAGCCCATCGCACCGCCGCTGCCCGAGCGGTGGCACCGCCCGTTGCCCGAGTTCCCGCCCGCGCTACGCCGCGGCGCGCCGGTGACCGACATCAACGAGGCCGCGGTCTACACCATCAACGAGACCACGCGCCACGAAGCCGCGCTGGACCTGGCCCGGCGGGTGGGCAGCGACCTGCTCATCCGCGGCTGGTTCAAGTGGGCGCAGTCGCCGGGGTTCGGCAAGTGGCGCGAGCTGCCGGCCAAGGCGCACGCGTTCGGCGCGCTGTTCGGCGGCGGCATCACCTGCAGCGCGCTGTATGACACCGAGAACGGCATCACCCGCGCGCAACTGCTCGATATGGCCACGCGCGGGTCCGACGGCCAACTGGTGGACGCCTGGGACACGCCCGGCGTGCGCCACGGCTCGCTGTCCAGCGCGGCCTATCTCGACTACCTGTTCGGCTGGTGCCGCGAGCAGATCGACGCCGGCGTGGACTACCTGTTCATGGACGAGCACCAGGCGGCGCTCAGCGAGCGTGAAGGCTTTGACGACCACTCGCTGGCCGACTTCCGGCGCTACCTGAGCGAGGTCCACGAGCCGACCCGCGGCTGGGCGCCGACCGATGCGCGCTGGACCGAGCGCTACGGCATCGACCTGGCCAACCGCACCGTGTGCCCCAGCGGCGGCGTGGACACCTTCAGCTACCGCGCGCACCTGGCGGCCGGTGGCTGGCTGAAGCAGCTCCACCACCCGCAGAACCGCGTGGCGCCGCTGTGGGGGCAGTTCCGCCGGTGGCGTGACGACCGCGCCTGGCAGGCGCTGACCGACCGCATTCGCGCCTATAGCGCACAGCAGGGCCGGCGGGTGCTGATCAGCGCCAACGGCATCGCGCGCTATGTGGACCTGCAGGTGCTCGGCGTGTGGGACGCCTGGGCCGCGCAGCAGGGCCGCTGCGACTTTGGCGACAGCCAGCTCGGCCACTGGCGGCAACTGGTCCGCCGCGGGCAGACCGTGGCCGGCCGGCGGGTGCCGGTGGTGCTGTTCCACGACTGGGGCTTCGGCGAGACGCCGTTCCCGTTCATGGCGGTCAGTGTGGCGGACCGCGAACTGTGGATGCGCATCCGCGGCGCCGAGATCTACGCCGCCGGTGGCTTCTTCGCCTATCCGGTGCTGGGCCCGTTCGGCTGCGACGCGCAGCAAGACGGCTCGCTGCCGACCATCGCGCAGCAGACGCGGTTCTTCCAGACGCACCGCGAGCTGTTCCTGCGCGGCCGGTACGTGTGCGCCGACGCCCTGTCCAGCGAGACGCCGCACCTGAGCCTGGCGCTGTGGGCGGCACCGACGCCGCGGCGGCTGGCCGTACACGTGATCAACCGCGCCGTGCGCGAGGGCCAGTTGGAGCCGCGCCGCGACGTGACGGTGCGCTTGCCGCTGGGCCAGGTGCCGCGGCGCGCCGTGGCGGTGTCGCCCGATTGGGACGGTGAACGACCGGTGGCGGCGGCGGTCCGTGACGGCCGGTTGCAGCTCGCCCTGCCGGCGCTGGAGGCCTACGCGATGGTGCTGCTGGACTTCGCCGACGAGCCGGACCTGAGCGCGCTGGTGGACGCCGGCCGCGCGATGCCCGCCGGCCGCTGGGAGCCCGGCGGGCGCAGCGAGTTCAAGGTCCTGCCCGACGGCTCCATCGAGCACGCCGACGACCTCAACGCGTACCAGCAGGGCCGGCTGCACACCGAACTGCGCAACCCGCCGACGTTCATCGTCAACGCGCTGACCGAGGGCAAGCTGCGCCTGAAGGTCCGCGCGGTGGCCACGGCCGGCGCACGCCTCGACTACCGTGTGGACGGTGTCACGCGGCAGACGGTGGACTTGCCGGACAAAGACGGCAAGAACGACGGCAGCGCCGCGGAGTACGACCAGGAGTTCACCTTCGTGGTCCCGGCGGGCCGGCACCAACTGACGCTCGACAATGTCGGCGGCGACTGGTACACGCTGAGCTGGATCGAGTTCGTTGGGCGGTTCGGGCCGTAGGGCCGCGAGGCAGCGGCACCAGGCTACGGCGCCTTGCCCCCCGCCGCCTGCCACAACTCGGCCAGGTGCTTACGGGCCGGATCGCCACCGCGCGCGTACTGCGCCATCAGCGACGCCAGGCCCTTGGCGAGGCGGTCGGCCGCTTCGAGATAGCTGCGGTTGGCCGCCGTGTGCGTCGGTTCGGGCAGCGGCACCAGGCGGCCCGACTCCTGCAGCCGCACGCGCTCGCGTAGCGCCAGCAGATGCTCGATGGCCAGTTGCGCCTGCTGCGCCTCGAAGCTGTCCGGCCGGCCTTCGGCGCGCAGGCGATCGTGGAACGCGCCCACGCGAGCCAGCAGCGCGTCGCCGCTCTGGGCCACGACCGGCGCTTGCCCCGCCAGCCGACCGTTGACGAACAGGCGCAGCCCCGCCTGCTGGTCGAACGTGGCCACCAAGTGTGTCCAGGCGCCGAGCTGCCAGCCGCCGCCGTGCCCGTGGCCGGCCTCGGTGATCAGCCGCACGGCCCCGTTCGGCCAGAGGTCGACCAGGTAGCCGTCATCGACGCCCGCATGGACGCGGTCGATCACGCGCATCCCCCGGTCGGATTGACCGGTCGGCTTGACGTAGGCTTCCAGCGTGTAGCTGTCGCGCAGCGTCAGCCGCGCGTCGCAGGCCACCTCCAGGAAGCCCTTGCCGGCCAGACGCGCCACCTGGCCGCCGCCTTCGGGCACGATGGCCACTTCGCCCACCGGCTTGGCCGGCAGCTCACCATTGGGCGCGCCAGCACAGGCGCCCGCGGCAAAGCGGTCGAGCAGGAAGTCGGCCACCGGTGCCGGCTCGGCCGCGCCCAACGGGTCGGCGGCCAGCTTGGCCACCTGCTCGGCGCTCAGCGCCTGCGGGTAGAGCCGGACGCGGCGCAGGTCGCCCACGAACAGGCTGCCACCGTTGCTGTCGGCGCCCAGGCGCAACGGGCAGCCGTTGCCCAGCGGATTGCGGTACCACGAGCCGACGTTCCAGAGCGCGTCGCCGGGCGGCGGGGCCACGAACGCCGCGGGTTTGGTCAGGGCCGGCGCCACCGGCTCGGCGCCGCCCAGGCCGATGACGATCTGCGCCTCGGCCGGCACCTTGGCGTCGGGTAGCGTGATGGTCCGCGCGTCGTGCAGCGGCCACGGCTGCCCGTTGACGCGCACCGCCGTGATCGGCCCGCTACCCACCGTGGACAGGTACAGCCGCCGGTCGCCCAAGCGCACGGGGAAGCGCTGCTCCAGACGGGTGATGCCGGGCGGAATGTGCGGCACGAGGGTCACGCCCTCGGCCGTATAGAGGTACTCGAACAGGCCGCGCAGCATGGCCAGTGGACCGCCCCAACTGTCGTAGACGCAGTTGAGCGGCTGCTTGGGCTGATAGACCGCGTTGCCGAAGTCGACCAGGTTGTTGTCGAAGCGGAACCGGCGCGCGAAGCCCAGCAGGTGCCTGATGGACCGCCGCGCGTCTTCATACTTGCCGAGGCGGTAGTAGGCCAGCACCATGCGCGCTTCGCAAGTGGTCCAGTGGCCGCCGTTCACCCAACGGCCGAACTCCCACAGGCCCTTCGGCTCGGTGTAGAGATCGTCGAGTGACGGGCAATTGGTGATGATCACGTCGTGCCGGCGCAGGCCGGGAATGGCCGCGATCTGGTCGTAGATGCGCCGCGCCTGTTGGTCGTCCACCACGCGGAAGGCGATGGCGTCGTGGTTGCAGACGGCCTCGAAGTAGCCGTGCTTTGGCGCGCCATAGACGCCGTGCCGGGTACCGTCGGGGTCGAGGTACTTGATGAAGTAGCCCTCGGGCGTGGTGAGCTGTGGCAGGCCCTGGCGCGCCAGGTCGCGGCGCTGCGTGTAGAGCTTGACCTGCTCGGCGCGGCCAGCGAGCTTCTCCAGCTCGACCAGCCGGTCGAGGGCCGCGATGGTGGTGATGGACAGGCCGGCCAGGTAGGCCTGGCCGTAGGTGCCGTCGGGCTTGCGCCAGCCGGCGTAGCTGGGCGCCAGCAGGTTGCCCGCCGGCCCGGCCAGGAACAGGTTGTTGCGCGGATCGCGGCGGCTGTCGAGGAAGTTGGCGCAGCGCTCCAGCAGCGGCAGGTAGCGCTCGATGGCCGCGCGGTGGCGGCTGACCAACAGCAGCTCGGCCTGCAGGACCAGTCCGGCGGCAGTGAACTCCAGGCCCCAGTCGTGGATGTCCACGCGCCCGTCGCCCTGCTTGTAGAAGATCCAGCCCGGCGCGGCGGCGTCGCACAGGCAGCCGTCCGGCGCGACCCACTTGTGCTCGCCGCCGCCGACCCGCTGGCCATCGCCCATCTGGCTGAACCACAGGTCCTGCGCGTTGGCCACGTACGAGCTATAGGGCTCGAAGAAGAACGGCAGGCCGCAGTAGGTTGGGCCGTAGCTGTTCTGGATCCACCAGGCGCCCCAGGTCGGCCCCTCGACGAAGCCGTGCCAGGCCGGGCTGTAGAGCATCCCGAGGTTCTGCAACTCCGGGCTGGGCGTGAGCATCTGGGCGCTGGTGTCCAACAGCTCCAGGTACTCGGTGTCGCCGCTGCCGGCGTAGTGCCGGCCTTCGAACCGCGGCGCCGGCGCGGCCAGCGCGGCGGCCGCCAGGAGCGTCAGCAGACCGCACGACCCAAACGTGGTGGACATGGGGCACCTCGCGAACGGACCGGCTCAAGCAGACACGGTGGCGACCGGCGTGTCAAGGGGGCCGCGCGGTCGCGCTTGCCCCGCGCCCGGCGCACGTCGTAGACTCACGCCGTGCCGCCGCCGGCTGGAGCCGTCCCATGGTCCGCGCCGTCGCTCTGCTGCTGTCCGCGCTGCTCATACCCGCCGCCGAGGCCGCGCCGTGGTGCCAGGTGGTGGCGCCGGCCGGCTCACCGCCACTGGTCCGCCAGGCCGCCACCGAACTGGCCGCCGGCCTCAGCCGCCGGACCGAGGCTGACATCGCGCTGCGTTGGACGCCGTTGCCCGACCTGCGCGCCGTGCTGCTGCGGGTCGACGCGGCCGCCGACCTGCGCGACGAGGAGTACCAGCTCGCGCCCGACGGCGCCGACCGGGTGGTCATCCACGGGCGCACGCCGCTGGCCGTGCTGCACGGCGCCTATCGCCTGCTGCGCGAATACGGTGGTGGCAGCTACCTCGACGGCGACGCGGTGCCCACCGCGCGGCCGGTCACCTGGCTGGCGCCGACGGTGCGCGCCGCGCCGGTATTCGCCATCCGAGGCAGCCTGCCCTGGTACAACTTCCTCGATTCGCCGACCACCTGGGACGCGCCGGACTTCCGGCATCTGGCCGATCAGCTCCTCCGCTCGGGCCAGAACTTCGTCGGGTTCCACACCTACGACTACGAGCCGTTTGCCGCCTACACCGACGGCGGACGAATGGTCGGCGGTGAGCCGCTGCTGACCACCGAGCAACGCATCTGGGGCACGTTCCCGCTGAAGGTGGCCGAGTTCGGCTTCGGCACCCGGCGGTTCTTCACCGGCACTTGGTGGGGTGGTGACGTGGCCCGCCTGCCCGGCTCGCGTGAGGAGCGGCTGCGGCGGCAGAAGGCGCTGCTGGCCGAGGGCCTGGCCTACGCGTCGGCGCGCGGCGTGAAGACGTGCCTCGGCTTCGAGGTCACCGGTGATCCCACCGACGCCGCCGAGCAGCGTCGCTTCCGGGCGCGGCTGACGCAACTCGTGCGCGACTACCCGATGCTCGACTACGTCTGGCTGTGGCAGGCCGAAGGTCAGTCCATGCAAGGCACCCCGCCGCCGCCATTGCGCTCGCAGGGCGGACGCGTGGTGCGCGACTGGGCGCCGGCCTTCGCGGACATCAGCGACCCGAAACGGGCCTGGGAGGGCATGCGCGTGGCCGACTACGGGCAGTTGGCGCGCACGATTCTCGACGGCGCCGCGCCCGCGGTGAAGCTGGTGCTCTCCGGCTGGGGTGGCGACCACTGGCTGCACGTCAGCGACTACTTCCCCGCCTGGGACCGCGTGCTCGACAAACGGATCATCTTCGCCGCGCTCGACGACATTCGCGTCAGCCCGACGGTCAGCGCCGGCTATCGGCTGCCGGCCGACCGCGAGCGCTGGGCGATCCCCTGGTACGAGTACGACGGCGACCAGTGGAGCCCGCAGGCCAACGCCGCCATCTTCGCCCAGACCGTGCGCGACGCTCGCGCCAAGGGCTGTCAGGGCCTGTTGGCCATCCACTGGCGCACCAAGGAGGTCGGTGAGTCGCAGGCGCTGTGCGCGCAGTACGCCTGGCACGACCGCGAGAGCCTGGCCGACTTCTACCGCGACTACGGCCGGCGCCGCGTTGGCCCGACGCACGGCGCCGCGTTCGGCCAGGCGCTGCAGGAGTTGGACGCATTGGGCTACCGGTGGCTCGGCGGGAACGGACAGACCGAATGCGGCGAGTTCGCCTGGAGCAGCGTGGCCGATCCGGCTCGCGAAGCCACCTTGCTCGCTATCGCGCAGCGCCTGCGCGCGCTGCGCACAGGCGTGATCGCGCAGCCCGAGGTCACCGGCGCAGTGGGCCGGGTCGATGACGTGCTGGCCACCATCGACCGCCACCTCGGCTACAACCGCTTCGCGGCGCTGTTGGTGCCTGGCGGGCCGGTCGATCAGGCGCTGGCGCTGCCCGAGGCGACGCGCCGTGAGGCGGCGGCCCGGCTGCTGGATCGCCTGGCCGGACCGGAGTTCGGCGAGGTGCTCGACGGCTATGCGCGGACCATCACCAGTCGTGGTGAGCTGGGCGTGCTGGCCACGGTCAACGGCAAGGCGTTCCACCAGCTCCGCGCCGCGGTGCGGCGGCTGGCTGACGCCGCCGGGCGGCCGACGCCGGACCTGACCGCCGGCAATCCGGCCCACCGTGGCCTGCTCAGCGACTACCAGCTCACCTCGGTGGCCGCGGGCCAGCCGTTGCCGGTGCGCTGCGTGGCCTACGCCGGTGACCGCCCGGCGCGGCGGGTGACGCTCCTGCGGCGCCGACCGGCCGACGGTGACTGGGTGGCGCAACCGCTGGAGCGCACCGAGCGCTGCGTCTTCGAGACGGTCATCCCGGCCGACGTCGTACAGCCCGGCTGGCTGCGCTACCGACTGACCGCGGAGCTGCCCGACGGGCCGTCGCTCGAGTGGCCCGCGGTGCGCGGCGAGCCCTACCGCCAGGTCACCGTGTTCGCCGCCGCGACGTTGGTGCCGCGGCAGAATCGCGTCACCGAGACGCCGCCGCCGGTCGACCCCACGTTGCGCGCCGTGGCCACCCCGGTCGCGGTGCGGCTGACCTGGGGCGCCTGGCCCGGTGCGCCGGCGGTGACGGTGCAGCGACGCGCCGGCGAGGCGCCCTGGCAGACCATCGG
>CAZHGD010000121.1:0-23024 GCA_964531735.1 uncultured Fimbriimonadaceae bacterium
TGGCCGCGTCCGGTCGCAGCCGGCGCATCGCGGCCGGCGGGGACGCCTGCGGTCCGCGGCCGGGCCGGGCCACCCAAACCAAACGGCCGGGCCGCCCGTCGGGCGGCCCGGCCGTTCACTTCGCACGCCGAGGCGCGAGCTACATCTTCTTGGCGATGTAGTCGCACAGCTCGGCCAGGCGGCAGCTATAGCCCCACTCGTTGTCGTACCAGCTCAGCAGCTTGATCGCATCGTCGCCGAGGACGGTGGTCATGCCGAGGTCCATGATGGACGAGCGGAAGTCGCCCTTGAAGTCGCTGCTGACCAGCGGCTCGGTGGTGGCGCCGAGGTACGGCTCGTTGACTTTGCTGGCCAACGCGGCGTTGATCTCGTCGACCGTGCCGACCTTCTTGACGGTCTTGACGGTCAGGTCGACCACCGAGACGGTCGAGGTCGGGACGCGCATGGCGATGCCGTGCATCTTGCCCTTGAGCTCCGGCAGCACCAGCGAGATGGCCTTGGCGGCCCCGGTGGTGGTCGGGATCATGTTGGCGGCGCCGGCGCGGGCGCGACGCAGGTCCTCGTGGAGCTGGTCGTTCATGCGCTGGTCGTTGGTGTAGGCGTGAATGGTGGTCATGAAGCCCCACTCGATGCCCCACAGGTCCAACACGGCCTTGGCCATCGGCGCCAGGCAGTTGGTGGTGCACGAAGCGTTCGACAGGATGTTGTGCTTGGCCGGGTCGTAGACGCCTTCGTTGACGCCGAGCACCACGGTCAGGTCCTCGCCCTTGGCCGGGGCCGAGATGATGACCTTCTTGGCGCCGCCGCCGTCGATGTGGGCCTTGGCCTTGTCGGCGTTGGTGAAGAAGCCGGTGCACTCCAGGACAATGTCGACGCCCAGGTCCTTCCAGGGCAGCTTGGCTGGGTCGCGCTCGGCCAGCACCTTGACCGGGTGGCCGGCGACCACCAGCGAGTCGCCGGAGGTCTCGACGGTGCCGGGGAAGGCGCCGTAGTTGGTGTCGTGGCGCAGCAGGTGCGCGTTGGAATCGACCGGGCCGAGGTCGTTGATGGCCACGACGTCGAGTTCGTTGGTGTAGCGCTCCATGATCGCGCGGAACGTGACGCGACCGATGCGGCCGAAGCCGTTGATGCCGACTTTAACCTTGCTCATTGAACACCTTTCTGCCAGACGGGTCGCTGCATGTCGCGAGCGCGTAATGTGGTCCCCGTTGATCCCTTCGATGCTAGCACAGAAGGTCCGCGACGGCAACGGTCACCGCGCACCGCGCCCGCTGCGCGAGCGCCGGCGGGCCTGCTGTGCCAACGCTCCGCGCGCCGGCGCGGGTTCCGCTCCGCGAACCCCCGCTTGACGCGCCCCAGGGCATCTGCTATAGCAGCACGCAGCGGTGAGCAGGGGATGTTGACGCCGGCGACCGGCCCCGGATGACGGGTGCCGCCGGTTCGCGAGGCACTCGCCGCGCAGGTGGCCCGGCACCGCCCCGGTGGTGTGCCGTGGTGCTTCGCCGCCTGGTCGGGCCAGAGCCGTGCCGCAGCCGTGCCGACGTTGGGGAGATCGTCATGCGCGACGGTCCGGACCAATGGCGTCAGCAGGCGGACGACCTCGACGAGCTCGCCCGGTCCGACCGCGACGAGGCGGCCCAGGAGCGCGAGTGGGCCGACAAGTTCGACCGGGAGGCGGCCAACGTCGAGGCCAAGCATCCCGACTGGGCGGCCGACTTCCACGAGCGCGCCAAGGGCCACCGCGCCCAGGCCGACGAACTCGACGGCGAGGCCGACCGGCTCGCCGCGCGGGCCGACCACCTCCGCGGCCAAGCCGACGATGTCGACCCGCAGACCGACCAGACCCGCGCCGCCACCGCCGACCGGAAGCAAGCCGAAGGGCTCGGGATGGACGACGCCTCGCGGGCCAAATTCGAACGAGCCGAGACGGCGGCCAAGGGCGAGGCGCAACGCGACCGCCTCGACGACAAGCTGCCCGAGGTGGACCAGCGGCGCTTCGGACACGAGGCCCCGGACGAACCGTCACATGAGCACGCCGGTCGGAACTTGGAGGCCGAACACCAGGATCGACATGCCGGTCAGTCGCTCGACCTGCGCTAGGAGTCTGCCGCGCCACGAGGTGATCAGCGTTGGAACCGTTCGGGTGCCTGCTCAAGATGTTCATGCTGACCGCGGAGCTCTCGGTCAAGCTGTTCGTGGGCGTGCTGCAGGTCCTCGGCCAACTCGGGCTCAACTGGCGCTGGTCGCGCACCGGTGGCACCGGCGTGGTGGCGCCGGGCGATCCGCCGGTTCGGGCCGCCGGCACCGGCGACTATCTGAACTACCGCGGCGTGGCCGTGGAGAGCGAGTTGGCCGGCCTGTCGGGCAGCGGCGCGCGGCTGGGGCGTTATGTGCATCCGCGCGGCCAGCGCGGCCGCGAACTGGTCCTGCCGGCGGAGCTGCTGCACCGCAACGCGGCGGTCATCGGTCCGCCCGGCTCGGGCAAGACCGAGGGCCTGGTCATTCCGTGGATCGGTGAGCTGCTGGGCGCCGGGCACAGCGTGGTCACCATCGACGTCAAAGGCGACCTGGTTGACCGGGTGCTGCCACTGGCCGCCAAGGTCGGCGCGCGGTTCTGGTACTGGAACAACGGCGACCCGAAGCGGTCGCAGTCGTGGAACTGGCTCAGCGGCATCAACGACAGCCGCGACATCGAGGCCGCGACGCGCAGCGTGTTGGGCAAGCCGAAGCCGTCCGGTGAGCAGGCCTTCTTCTACGAACGCGACTACCGCTGGCTGAGGAGCCTGATCAGCGGCGTCAAGAAGACCCACGCGCGCACGGCGCGGCCGCGCGACCTGTACCAGTTGCTCAACAGCCAGGCCGAACTGCAGAAAGCCTTGCGCGAGAGCAAGGAGTTCAGTGAATCGGCGCGCGAGCTGGCCGACCTGGGCCAGTTCCGGGCCGAGGAATACTCGCGCGCCGTGTCGGGCCTGCTCAACGCGTTGCACCTGTTCAACACGCCGGAGGTGGTGCGGGTCACCGAACGCAACGACCTGCACCTGGCCAGTCTGGACGCCAAGCCGACGCTGCTGGTGGTGGGCGCGGCGCTGGCCGACGCGCGCTCGGCCGAGGTGCTGTCGAGTCTCATGCTCAACCTGTTGTTCTGCCAGGTGTTCCGGCGCCTGGAGGCCGCCGGGCGCGGGAGCAACCGGTCCATCTACTTCATCATCGACGAAGCGGCGCGGCTGAAAGACCGCATCACCTATGAAGAGGTGCTGTCGGTGGCGCGGTCGGCCAAGGTGGGCATCTGCCTGGCGGCCCAGGACGTGAACCAATTCGGCGACGACCGCGAGCAACTGGCCATCCTGAGCAACTGCTCGACGTTCATCGCCCTGTCCGGTTGCTCACCCGCCACCGCGAAGTTCCTCGGTGCGCGGCTCGGGCAGCGTCACGAGTCGATGGTCGGCAGCTCGACGCAGCAGCAACCGCTGAACCTGTGGGGCTCCCAGGGCACGAACACGCAGATGCAGGTGGTGCCGGTGCTCGGCGAGCGCGAGATCATGCACCCGCCCACCGGGCCGTATACGGCGGTGGTGCAGGTGCAGCCGGCCTGCCCGAAGCCGTTCCTGGCCGACCTGACGGTGGTGCCGGCCGGCGCGCCGGTACCGCGGAGGTGACCTGTGACCGACCCGAGCGACGACTTCGGCCCGTTGCCGGAACTGCCTGAGGAGACCGCTGAGACGCTGGAGCCGCCGGCGGAGCCGGCGCCGGTAGCGGTGGCGGAGCGCCTCGGGGCCATCGAGCAGGAGTTGGCCCGGCTGGGCGGCCTGTTCGAGGAGCGGCTACGCTACGACGAGGCCAAGGCGAAGGCCCTCGACCGGCTGCACGCCGAGCTGGACGAGCACAAGGAGCGGCTGCGCGGCGAGGCCATGCGGCCGGTGTTCAAGGCGCTGATCCAGCTCTACGACAACGTCTGCGAGTCGGTGGAGGTGCTGGACGGAGCGGGCCGGCAGCATGTCGAGGTGCTTCGCGACGGCCTGCTCGAGGTGCTCTACCGGCTCGATGTGGAGCCTATTGCCGAGCGTGTCGAGCGGTTCGACCGCTCGTTCCAGGCGGCCACGCGAACGGAGCCGGCGGCGTCGCCGGAGGCCGACTGGGGCATCGCCAAGGTGGTCCGTGAGGGCTTCCGCTGGCAGGACAAGGTGCTGCGACCGCAGCAGGTGGTGGTGCGGCGCTACGCGCCGGGCCAGGCCGCCGCGGAGGCGGAGACGAGCTGACTATGCAAGGGACACCGCCATCAGGGACGCTCGTTATTGGGGCGCCACCCGAATGGCACTTCCACACCGCCCTCATCGGCCGCCCCGCGCCTTTATTGGGGACGCCACCCCTATTTCGCGCACGAAATAGGGGTGGCGTCCCCAATAAAGGCGTCCCCAACAAGGGCGTGCCCAAGAGGGGCTGGGTGGCGTCCCTGACAGAGTTCGGCCGCAGTGGGCCGTGAGTGGGCCGTGACCGGGTGAAAGGAGCCGACCATGCCGTCGCCGTTGCAGCCGGGCAAGACCGTGGGGATCGACCTGGGGACGACGCGATCCTGCATCGCGCACATCGATAACGGAAAGGCGGTGGTGATTCCGAACGCCGACGCCGAACTGGTGACGCCGTCGGTGGTGCTGTTCGACGAGGATGGGACGGTCCTGGTCGGCAACGAAGCCAAGGCGCAGGCCGTCGCCGCCGGCGATCGGGTGGTGCGCGAGAGCAAGCGCGAGATCGGGCGGAGCGACGCCAGTTGGGACATGGACGGCGTCACCTACACGCCGGAGATGGTCGGCTCGCTGGTCCTCAAGAAGCTCAAACAGGACGCCGAGGGCCACCTCGGTGAGCCCATCGTCAACGCCGTGATCACGGTGCCGGCGTACTTCACCGATTCGCAGCGGGCGGCCACCGAGATGGCCGGCAAACTGGCGGGCCTCAACGTGATCGACATCTTCAACGAGCCGATGGCGGCGGCGCTCGCCTACGGCATGGGCAACAGCCAGGTCGATGGTCATGTGCTGGTCTACGACCTGGGTGGCGGCACCTTCGACGTGACCGTGATGAAGCTCTCCGGCGGCGAGTTCACCATGGTGGCGAGCGACGGTGACGTGGAACTGGGTGGCGCCGACTGGGACCAGGCCATCGTCGACTACGTGCGGCAGCAGTTCATCGCCGAGCACGGCGACGATCCGACCAACGACCTCGACACCGCGCAAGCGGTGAAGAACGACGCGGAGACGGCCAAGGAGCTGCTCAGCCGCAAGGACCGGACGAAGATCATCGTCCAGCACGCGGGCAACAAGCTGGCGGTCGACCTCAGCCGCGAGCAGTTCGAGGAGATGACCGAGGATCTGTTGGCGCGCACGTCGTCGACGGTCGAGGAGGTCATCGAGAACCAGGCCGGGTTGACCTGGGCGGACATCGACCGGGTCCTGCTGGTCGGCGGGTCGTCGAAGATGCCGCAGGTGTCGGCGATGATGTCCGAGTTGGCCGGCCGCGCGGTGGGGCTGGGCGAGGTCGAGCCGGACCTGGGCGTGGCCCAGGGCGCGGCCTGGCGCGCGTTGATGCTCGAAGCCGCCGTGCCGGCCAGCCAGCAGTCGGCGACCTGCCAGGAGAACCTGGCGCTGCTGCCGCCGCGCGCGGCGGGCACCATCCGCGAGGGCGGCGTGACCATGGTCACCACCCACGCCTATGGCGTGAAGACGGTCAACGAGCGCGGCGACGACTTCGAGAACAGCCTGATGATCGGCAAGAACGAAGCCCTGCCGGTCTCGCAGACGCGCACCTTCGGCACCGCGAGTCACCACCAGACCTCCATCGAGATCACCGTCATCGAGGGCGAGGAAGTGGACCTGGCCTACTGCGAGGAGGTCGGCACGGGCGAGATCACCGGCCTGCCGCCGTTGCCCCAAGGCTCGCCGGTGACCATCACCATGACTTTCAACGCCCAGGGCATCATCGAGGTCTACGCCCGCGAGGACACCTACGGGCGCGACCTACAGATGAAGCTGGAGCGGCGCTACGGCATGTCGGACGAGGAGGCGCGGGCCGTCGGCAAGCAACTGGCCGGGCTCGAGGTCCAGTAGGAAAGGGGGCGGGCCATGGCCCAGTCCGAGGGCGTACCGCGCGACGAGCCGTCGATGCTGGCCAGCATCGGCGTGTCGACGAGCGCCGATGAGCCGAGCTACTTCGACCTCCTGTCGCTCACGCCGCAGGAGACCGACGCCGCGCTGATCAAGAAGCGGGCGCAGGAGCGCACCTCGGCGCTGCGCAAGTACGCCGGCTACAAGAAGGATCCCCAGGTCCAGAAGCTGGCCAACGATCTGATGGCGCGAGTGGCCAAGGCCGGCAAGGTGCTGGCCGATCCGAAGCGCCGCGCGGAGTACCAGAAGGGCCTGCGCGACGCCGGCAAGTCGGCGTTCCGCAAGCGCATCGCCGCCTCTATCACCGCCGATCAGGAACTGACGGCCGCGCAGCGCGCGGCGCTGGCCCGGCTGGCTGGCGAGTATGGCCTGACCGACGACGAAGCCAGCGAGGTGATCGACGCCTTGCTCGCCGCGGGGCAGAACCGCTTCACGCCACTCGGCGTGGCGCGCGAGGCCGAGGACCCCTGCTGGCCGACGGCGTTCGACCTGCTGGGCCTGCCCGAAGGGGCGCCGGAGCCCGAGCGGGTGGAGCAGGCCTTCGCGCAGCAGTCGCGACGGCTGGAGGCCGCCGACCTGACGCCCGCCGAGAAGCACGTCCTGCGGCGCTACCTCGACGAGGCGTCGCGGATGCTGGCCACCACCGACAGTGTCCGGCTCTACCTGGCCTCACTGCAGCGGCGCCGCAGCGACGAGTTCCGCCGCCGCCTGGGCTTGGCGCTGTCGTCGGGCCAGGCGGTCGATCAGCGCGCGGCCATCCGCCTGCTCGGCCAGGCGCGCCGCATGAGGCTGTCGGTCGACACGGCGCGCAAAGTGCTCGGCGACCTGATCGGCCGCACCGTCGAGGCCGACACCGAACCGGTCTTGGCGGTGATTCCGCCGGTGCTCGAGACGCAGGTCCTGCCCGACGGGACCGGCGCACAACTGGTCATGTCGGTGCTCAACCAGGGCGGCGGCACGCTGGAGGTGACCTCGTTCGTCACGCCCCCGTGGCTGAAGATCGCCACCCGACGGGCGAAGGTGCCGACCAGCCAGGACATCCGGCTGCAGATCCTGCCCGGCAAGCTGAAGCCTGGGCGCGTGTGCGAAGGCGAGGTGGAGGTCCATTCCGATGGTGGGCAGGCGCGCGTGACGGTGCGGGCGGTGCTCGGGTTCGCCGAGTTGCCGCACGACCAGGAGCTGGATCTGGCGCGCCAGGCCTATCTGATGGTCTACCTGTGGATCCTCGGCTTTCTGCACTGGCCGTACCTGCTGAAGATGTTCTTCGACCACCGCAACCGCTCGAGCTTCGTGGCCTACCATGCCATGCAGGCGCTGCTGACCTGGTTCATCAGCATGTTGGGCCTCGGGGTGCTCGCGGTCACGCAGGCGCTCATCGACACGAAGAGCTCGCCTTCGTGCGGCATGGTCTGCGGCGTGTGTCTGCTGTGGCTGATCGTGCTGGCCGGGGTTTTCGGCTGGCCGATCATGATGGTGGGCTGGCTGGACGAGGACGAGACCGTGGTCGTCCCGGGCGCCGGCCAGTTGGCCAAGCTGACGCTCTAGGCGAAAGGGGTCTGACATGGAGCCTGTCTACCTGTCTGAGACCGTGGCCCGGGACGTCGCGCACCTGCTGCACAGCACGCTGCCCCGTGACGGCCTGACGGCGTTCGACCTGCTGCAACTGCCCGAGTCGGCCGACGCGGCCACCTTCAGCCCGGCCGCCGAACAACTGGCTCGCAAGCTGGCGGCGCTACGGGCCCGCTATGAGCAGGAGGGCCGCGCCGACTTCGTGGCGCGGGTGAAGCCGATCGAGGCCGTGGTGGCGCAGGTCGCTGCCTCGCTGACCAGCGACGAGCAACTGGATGTCTACCGCGAGGCGCTGAGCCAGGAGCGCCTGCGCCGCTACCGCGCGGTGGTCGACCCGCTGCTGACGCGCGGCCGCAAGCCGACCGACGAGGAGCGGCAGCACTACCGGTCAGTGGCCACGGAGTTGCGCCTCGACACCAAGGTGGCCGACGCGGTGGTGCAGGAGTTGGCCGGCGTGCGGGTCACCGACACCAAGTACACGCGTCTCGGTCTGGTCGAGGTGGCGGCCGATCCGGCCTGGCCGACGGCCTTCGACCTGCTGGAGTTGAGCGAGGAGGTGAGCGACCGGCAGTTGATCGCGGCCCAGCAGGCCAGCCAACGCCAGAAGCTGGAGCCCTTGCTCAAGTCACCGAACATGAACGACCAGCGGCTGGCGCGGCAGTTGGTCGAGGAGGTGGACGCAGCGGCGGCGGCGCTGAGTGACCCCGCGCAGCGCCAGGCGCTGGTGCGCGACGCGCAGAACCAGCGTCTGGCACGGTTGCGCGAGGAGGTGCGCCTGGCGCCGCAGCCGATCCGCGAGGACCAGGTGGTGCGTTTGCTGGACGTCGGCGAGAGCCTGCGCCTGCCCGAGAACCAGGTCCGCGCGGAGATCACCGCGCAGACCGGCTTCGGCGACTACCTGGCGCTGCTGGGCGCGGACCGGCCGCCGCGCCTGGGCAACGTGCCGGCCCTGTCGTTCACCGTCACCAGTGCGCTGTCCATCGCCCAGACCACCCAGGAGCTGCGGCTGCCCAACGCCGGCGGCGGGATCCTGGAGGGCCGCCTGGTCAGTCGGTCGCCCTGGATCAGGGTCGAGACGCCTCAGTTCGAGACCAGTGACGTGGCCACGGCGACCATTCGCATCGATGCTGGGCAACTGCGTCCGGGCCTGACCACCACCGGTCTGGTGCAGGTGAGCAGCAACGGCGGCGAGCAGTTGGTCAACGTGCAGGCCCGGCTGGTCGATCTGGGCGTGGCGCGAACCACCGGTGACCGCCTGGGCGCGCTGCTCGCCTACGCCACCGCGTTCACCGGGTTCGGCCCGCTGCTGGTGCTGTTCATCGGTGAACGGCGGTCGTCCTATGTGGCGGCGCAGGCGGCGCAGGCCAGCGTGCTGGGCTGGCTGCTGATGCTGATCTCGTGTGTCGGCGTCATGTTCTCGAGCTGTTGCGGCATCAAGAGCCTGGGCTCGGTCGGCGACGTGCTGTTCTGGGTGATCATCGGCACCTCGGTGCTGCTGGCCATCCTGTCGGCCATCGGCCTGCGCATCCGGGTGCCCTACCTGTGGGACTACGCGCTGAAGTTCGTGCGGGTCAAGGACGACAGCGGGCCGACGACGATGCGCGCCGGGTCACGGTAGGCACCGGGCCGCGGTGAGCTTGTAGAGCCAGGACAGCCAGAACAGCGCCCCGATCAGCGGCGGCAGATGGCGGGCGCGGAGCGGCGGCCAGCTCGGCACCGCGCGCCAGCCGCTGGTGGCCCACACGGCGGCCCAAAGGGCCAGCGCGGCCACCAGCCAAGCCAACAGAGCGCCGAACGGCTGGCAGGCCAGACCGGTCACGAACCGGCCGCGCACCGTCAGCGCGGTGGCTGTGGTCATGCCGCAGCAGGGGCAGGGCCGGCCGTGCTGCTGCCGCCAGGCGCAAGGACCGAACCGGTCACCCAGCCACCGCGAGAGCTGCTCGTGAGTGCCCAGACCATGGGCGGCCCAGGCGGCCAGGTTGCCGTCGGTGCGGCCGTCGGCCAGGCGCGGCGTCAGGCCGGCGGCCAGGCCGAGGTAGGCGACGCACAGCGCGGCCAGCACGCCCAGCGCCAGCCGCTCGGGCTGGGCGTCGTGATAGCGCCAGGACAACGTCGGTCGAGTGGCCATGGCGATAGGGTCACCACCAGCGCCAAGGCGCCCGTAGTTCAGGTGCAGTAGACCCGGCGTGCGCGGGTTCCTCCCGCAGTTGCTGGTTGACTCGTTCACCGCGGTCTGATACACCTCCCGTGCCGGCCGGTTGGCCCGGCGCCAGGAGGTTGCGATGCTTACCGCCATCACCCATCTCGTGCTGCGCGGCGGTCACGGCGAGTTGCCCGCCGTCCTGCCGAAAGTGAAAGAGTGGGGCTACGAAGGCGTCGAAGTGCTGTTCACCGACGATGGTGACATCAACTTCGGCTCGACCGATGCCGATTTGGCCAAGGTCCGCAAGCTGTTCGACGAGCACGGGCTGCAGATGACCAGCATGTGCCCGAACCATGCCAAGCGCGGCAGCCTGGTCAGCGGCAAGCGCGCCGACGAGGACTACTACCGCGAGCACACCGCCGCGGCGGCGCGGGCCTGCGCCAAGCTGGGCGTCGACACCCTCCTGATCATCCCGGGCGGCGTGACCAGCAGCGTGCCCTACGACATCTGCTACGAGCGCGCCGTGCGCGGGTTGAAGAGTCTGCGGCCGATTGCCGACGAAACCGGCGTCAATCTGGCGGTGGAGTACGTCTGGAACGACTTCTTCCTCAGCCCGCTCGAGGTTCGCGCGGCGCTCGACGAGGTCGACCATCCGCAGATTGGCTTCTACATGGACACCGGCAACATGATGGCCTTCAGCTATCCGGAGCAGTGGATCCGCATCCTGGGCCGGCATGTCAAGAAGGTCCACACCAAGAACTTCAAGCGCCGCCCGCACTGGCAGTGGCCGAATCTGCTGGCCGAAGGCGACGTCGACTGGGACCTGGTCATGGCCGCTCTGAAGCTGATCGGCTACAACGGGCCGCTGATCAGTGAGATGTCGGGCTCGCCCGAAGAGCACGCCGAGAACGCGAAGTTCACCAAGGCGCTCTACGGTGCGGCATGACGATCCGGCCGTATGACCCGGACCGCGACGGCGAGGCGTGCTTCCGCATCTGGCGGGAAACCGGCTGGCTGGACCATGACCAGCGCCAGTTGCTGGACTTCAGCCTGGCCGGCTCGCGGGCTTGGGTGGCCGAAGTGCAGGATGAGGCGGAGTGCCTGGTGCTGACCGCGCCAGGCACTCTGCGCTACCGAAGCGACGACCTGCCCTTCTGCGGCGTGATCGGCGTGACCACCAGCCGGATCAGCCGCAAACTGGGCCTGGCGCGCCAGGTGCTGGCGCAAGCGCTGATCGAGGCGGTGGCAGCCGGCGAGATCGTGGCCGGGTTGGGCATCTTCGAGCAGGGCTTCTACAACACCGTCGGCTTCGGCTCGCTGCCCTATGAGCACAGCGTGGCCTGCGATCCGGCGCACTTGCGCGTCGACACCGTGCCGCGCGTGCCGCGACGCCTCGGCAGCGACGACTGGGGCCTGCTCCACGAGGCGCTGCTGCGGCGCCGGCGCGGCCACGGCGCGGTGAACCTGACCGCGCCGGAGCACACGCGGACCGAGGTGGCCGAGTCGAAGGACGGCTTCGGGCTGGGCTATGCCGACGACCCGGACGGCGGCCTGAGCCACTGCTTCTGGGTCTCCGAGACCAATGGTGAGCACGGTCCGTACCGGGTGCAGTACCTGGCCTTCCGCACGCGCGACCAGCTGCACGAGCTGCTCGCGCTGCTCAAGGGGCTGGGCGACCAGGTCCGGCTGGTGAAGCTCAACGAGCCGCCGGGCGTGCAGTTGCAGGACTTCATCGACCGGCCGCTCCGGCACTGGACCGCCACGGCCGACTCGACCTATGAGGGCGGTATCAAGGCGGCGTCGCACGCGCAGGCGCGCATCCTCGATCTACCCGCCTGCCTGGCGGCCACCCGGCTGACCGGTGTGGCGCTGGAGTTCGCGCTGACGCTGACCGACCCGCTGACGCGGTTCCTGCCCGCGGGCGCGCCCTGGCGCGGTGTGGGTGGCGACTGGGTGGTGACGCTGGGCGAGCCGTCGGCCGCCCAGCCCGGACCGGGCCTGGGTCTGCCGCGGTTGACCTGCGGTGTGGACGCGTTCACACGCCTGTGGCTCGGGGTGCGGCCGGCTACGGGTCTGGCGTGCAGTGACGAGTTGGCGGCACCGCCGTCGTTGTTGGCGGCGCTCGACGAGGCCCTGCGTCTGCCGCCGCCGTTGCGGGACTGGCCGTTCTAGTCGGCCGGAGGCGCCAAATTGCCGGAAGGAACCCCGGCAGGTCTGGCGAAGTGGCGGGGAGAAGGCCCCTCAGCGGGCTTTGAGAGGTTAGCGAATGCGGCGTCCAGAGCGCAACAGCGAGGCGGAGACCGCGGCTTCGAGCCGTGTTGACGGTGCCTTGGCTTTGTGTTATAGTCCGGCGGTCGGCAGCCACCCCCGCCCCCCCGCTGTGCCCTTGGAACCGCGCAGGGACGTGCCGCAGGGCGGCTCCTCCCGACTTGGAAAGGCTCTCGGCATGATCGTGTCGCGTCGTCTGCCTGTCTGGCCGCGGGTGGCCGTGGTGTGGGGGCTGGTGCTATTGGCTGCCGGCAGTGCCTTGGCGCAGGCGCCAACGGTGTCGGCCGCCGACCGGGCCCGGTTCAGCGCCATCGCCGCCAGCCTTGACGAACAGCAGCTCCGCTCGTATGTCGAAGAGCTGGTCAAGCTCAAGTCGCGCGTCACCGGCTACCCCGGTTGCGACCAGGCCGCCATCTACCTGCGCGAGCAGCTCGAGCGGCTCGGCGTGCAGGACGTGCGAACGATGGACTTCCAGGTCCCGGTGCCCGTGGACAACGGCGCCGAGCTGGAAGTGCTCGACCAGGACCACAAGCCGGTCAAGCAGTTCGCGATGCAGCCGCTGTGGCCGAACCTGGTGCGCACCAGCCAGTTGCCGCCGTCGGGCATCACCGGCCAGTTGGTCTACGGTGCCGGCAGCCAGCTCGGCGACTACGATGGCAAGGACATCGAGCACGGCATCGCGCTGGTCGACTTCAACTGCGGCACCGACTGGTTCAACGCGCCGCGCCTCGGTGCCCAGGCGGTGGTCTTCATCGAGCCCGAAGACACGGTGCGCGGTGAAGTCGAGGCGAAGTTCAGCTCGATCCCGACGGACATGCCGCGGTTCTACCTCGCGCGCCGCCATGCCGACGAGTTGCTGACCCTGCTGGAGACCCGGCCGAACCTGGAGGTCCGGCTGCGCTGCCAGATGCCCTGGACGCTGCGGCCGGCGCGCAACATCATCGCCACCATCCCGGGCACCAGCCCGCAGTTGGCTGGGCAGACGGTGGTGCTCGAGGCGTTCTACGACTCCATCTCGGTGGTGCCGTCCGAGGCCCCCGGCGCCGAGTCGGCCCTCGGCGTGGCCACGCTGCTGGAGCTGACGCGCCTGCTGATGGCCAAGCCGCCGGCGCGCACGGTGCGGCTGCTGCTCACCGCCGGGCACTTCCAGGGTCTGGCCGGCTCGCGCGAGTACCTCGACCGCAACTTCCAAGCCTTGACCGACGGCAGCGATTCCATTTCGCTGTGGTCGGCGCTCGACCTGGGCTCGAAGACCCAGGGCGTGGGCATGTTCTACAAGGGCAACTTCATCAACCAGCGCGAGGAAGTGCGCCAGAAGTTCGCCGACCTGGGCCGCGTCTGCCGCGAACGGTCCGAGATCATCGCGGAGTGCCTCGGCGAGACGCCCGAGAGCACCTTCGCCGACGGCATCAACCCGGTCCAGGGCAAGACCTGGTCGAACTACATTCCGGGCAAGGCCGCCTTCGGCAGCGAGTTCTTCACCTGTGCCGGCGGTCTCGGGGTGGCCTTCTGCACCATCGATGACTCGCGCCCGAAGGTCGACACGCCGTTCGATACGGTCGACAAGGTCGACTTCGACCGGGTCTCGAAGCAGGCGCGGTTCCTGGCCTGCCTCTACGATGTGGTGCTGAACGAAGAGACCGTGCCGCTGCCCGACCGCGCGTCGCTGTCGCGCATCCACGGGCAGGGCGGTTTCGCCACCGTGGCCGGCAACGTGGCGCAGTTCGACCCGCGCGAGAGCTTCATTCCGGACAAGCCGGTGTCGGGCTCGCTGGCGGTCTTGCGCACGCCGTCGAAGTCGTACATGGGCGTCCGCGGCAACCTGATCGAGATGGTGCACGGCAGCGACGCGCGGTTCGAGTTCCGCGGCGTGCCGCCGTCCAGCTCGGGCTGGAGCAGCGGCGGCGGCCGGGTCACGGTGGAAGCCTACCGCCTCGACCCGCAGAACGGGCAGATCCGGTTCGCGCCCGACCGCGGCACCAACGGCGCGGTGGCCTATCCGATCGACATCGGTGTCGACATCAGCCGGCGCGAGATGACCGTCGTCGTGTTCGAGTGCGTGTCGGTGGCGATGTACGAGCTGATCGACCCGCAGACGATGGAAGTCCTCAAGACCATCAACATCTATGACGGCCGCACCGACAGCGAGCCGCAGATGTACGGCTACACGCTGGTCAAGCCGGAGCCGTGGCAATCGCACGTGGAGACCACGGCGGTGGTGTTCGCCCGGCCGGGCTCACGGTTCAAGGTGGTCATGGGTGCCGGCTTGGCCGCCAAGCGGTTCATCCTGCTGAACAGCTATCCATCGAAGGCGGCGGTGCCCAACGACCCGCAGCACTTCCCGCGCGTGGCCGGCGACCGTGAGGCGGCGCAGGGCTTCGGCTACGAAGTGCAGACCACCGGCGCCTACATCCCGGCGGACAAACTGGCCACCAAAGAGCCACGGGTGACGCCGGCCATCTACTACACGCCGTATATGACCGCCACGGACATGTGGAACCTCGACGAGTTCCGCATCCGGCGGCTGGCGCGGTTCCGCATCATCAACGAGAAGCTGAACGACCTGCACCAACGCGCCGGCGAGCACCTCGGCACCGTGCAGGGCAAGGGCGACAACGCCCGCAAGGCGCTGGAGGAGAAGCGGTTCCGCGACTTCGCGGCGCTGTCGCGAGCGGCCCATGGCTTCGAGTCGCGGGCCTACCCGGACGTGCAGAAGACCGCCGACGACGTGGTCAAGGGCGTGGTCTTCTACCTGGCGCTGCTGCTGCCGTTCGCCTACTTCGCCGAACGCCTGATCTTCGCCCGCCCGCAGATCACGCGGCAGGTGCGCGAGTTCGCGCTGATCTTCCTGGGCGTGTTCGTGATCTTCAGCCAGGTTCACCCGGCCTTCAAGATCACCATGAACCCGGTGATCATCCTGCTGGCCTTCATCATGCTGGCGCTGAGCATGCTGGTGATCGGCATCATCACGGGCAAGTTCGAGGAGCAGCTCAAGGAGCTGCAGCGGCAGATGGGCGGCACGCACAGCGCCGATATCGGCCGTATGGGCGTGGCGGCGGCGGCGTTCAGCCTGGGCATCAGCAACATGCGGCGGCGGCCGCTGCGCACGGCGCTGACCTGCGTCACGCTGGTGCTGCTGACCTTCACGGTGCTGTCGTTCACCTCGGTGGTCAACCGGCTGCGGTTCAACACCGTCAAGGCGCCGGGGAAGCCGCGCTATAACGGCATCATGGTGCGCTCGGCCGTCTGGCGGCCGCTCGAAGAGCAGGCTTACCGGATGCTCTTCGACGAGTTCGGCAAGCGCAACCCGGTGGCTGGGCGGGCCTGGTTCTACACCAGCGAGCTGGGCGAACAGAGCTTCGTCAACGTGACTTCGACCAAGTCGCGGACCGGCTATGACGCCAAGGCCATCTGCGGCCTGACGCCGGGCGAGGCGGGGGTCAGCCGCATCCACGAGGCCCTGAAGTACCAGACCAAGAGTCGCTGGTTCCGCGACGACGACCGCTATGTCTGCGTGCTGCCCGAGGGCATCGCCGACGCCTTCAACATCGACGAGAAGGACATCGGCAACACCACGGTGCGCATCAACGGCATCGAGTTCCAACTCATCGGCGTGTTCGACAACGCCAAGCTGAAGAAGGTGGAGGACCTGGACAGCGAGATGCTGACCCCGGTCGACTTCATCATGATGCAGCAGATGCAGGGCTCGCAGGGCGGCGCCAAGAGTGGCGAGGCGGAGCAGGGCTTCCAGGAGTACCTGCACCTCACGCCGGACGCGACGGTGTTCATCCCGTTCGAGACGCTGATCAACATGGGCGGCACGCTCCGGTCGATCGCCATCGACTTCGCCGGCGAGTCGAGCCTCAAGGAGGCCAAGGCCGCCAAGGGCGTCGAGGACCTCGTCAAGGCGGTGCAAACGAAGCTGGACGGCCTGATGCCGCGTCTGGCGTTCAACCTCTACGCCGGCAAGGGCGGCGAGATTGTCCGCTACAGTTCGGTCAACTCGACCTCGGTGTCGGGCTTTGCCGATCTACTCATCCCGATCGCCATCGCGGCCCTGATCGTCTTGAACACGATGCTCGGTGCGGTGTACGAGCGGCTGGGCGAGATCGGCATCTTCTCCAGCATCGGCCTGGCGCCGTCACACGTGGCGGTGCTGTTCCTGGCCGAGGCGCTGGTCTACTCGATCATCGGCGCCATTCTGGGCTACCTGGTCGGTCAGGTGATGTCGTTCGTCCTGGCGAGTACCGGCTGGCTGGCCGGCTTGTCGCTGAACTACTCGTCGTTGGCGGCGATCTGGTCGAC
The DNA here is from genome assembly GCA_964531735.1 of uncultured Fimbriimonadaceae bacterium. Taxonomy (GTDB): domain Bacteria; phylum Armatimonadota; class UBA10988; order UBA10988; family UBA10988; genus CAZHGD01. The sequence continues at coordinate 16,441 of CAZHGD010000121.1, forward strand.
GTTCGTGGTCATCGTGGTGGTGTTCCTGTCGACGCTCTACCCGGCGAAGAAGGCCGGCGAGGTGGCCACCCCGGGTGTCGAGCGCCGCTGGCAGGTGCCCGATCCCGACGGCGACCTGTGGACGGTGCCACTGCCGTTCTCGGTGACCGGCAAGCAGGCCATGGCGATGAACAAGTTCATGGCCGAGTGGTTCAACGCCTACGAGGAGTACAGCATCGGTGACTTCGTGACCGAGAGCACCGAGCTGCACACGGTCGAAGGCGAGTACGGCACCGGCTACGAGATCAAGTTGATGGCCTGGCTGGCCCCGTTCGACCTGGGCGTGAGCCAGCACGTGACGCTGCGCACGACGGCCATCGACATGAAGGACGTCTACGTCATCGACATCGTGCTCCGGCGCGAGAGCGGCGACGTCAGCAGTTGGATGCGCGTCAACCGGCGGTTCCTGAACACCCTGCGCAAGCAGTTCCTGATCTGGCGCACCATCGGCGCCGAGGAGAAGGAGCTCTACCTGCTGGAGGAAGAGGACCGCGCGGAGCACCGCCGGCGCCTGATGTCGGGTGCGCCGGTGACGGGTGACGATGGCGAAGCGGACGGCGAGTCAGCGTGAGCGCCGCGACGGCAGGAGCCTGGTGGGATATGGTGAAGCCCGCTGAACTGGGCGGGAGGCAGTACGGTTGAGACTCGACCCTGAACTCCAGATCTACCGCGACTTGATGGAGCGGCCGACCGAATTCGAGGACGGCTTCGACATCAAGACGATCATCGGGATGCTGTTCCTCGGCTTCTGCGTCCTCCCAGGCTCCATCTATCTGGGCCTGGTGATGGGCTCCGACCTCGGGTCGGCGGCCGAGTGGACCACCATCATCCTGTTCGCCGAACTGGCTCGCCGCTCGTTCACCAAGCTGACCCGACAGGAGATCTACGTCCTGTTCTATGTGGCCAGCCACCTGGTGCGAACCAGCGGCACGCTACAGATCGCCGGCGGCTACTTCGGCTGGATGATCTACAACCAGTACTTCGCCTACTCCCAGGCGGCGAAGGGGTTCGGCATCTCGGACCAGATACCGCGCTGGGTGGTGCCGCCAGAGAACTCGATGGCGCTGGTGGAACGCTCGTTCCTCCATCCCGACTGGCGCATCCCGATCATGCTGGCCATCGCGATCTCGCTGGTCGAACGGCTGAGCTGGTACGGGTTCGGCTACAGCCTGTTCCGGATCACCTCGGACATGGAGAACCTGCCGTTCCCGATGGCGCCGATCGCGGCCCAGGGCATCACGGCGTTGGCCGAGGTGACCAATAAGAGCGAGACCTGGCGCTGGCGCATGTTCGCGGTGGGCGCCATGGGCGGCGTGTGCTTCGGTATCGTCTACGTCGGTATCCCGTCGGTGACCGGCGCGATCCTGTCGAAGCCGCTGCAGTTGATACCCATCCCGTTCCTTGACCTGACCCAGAAGACGGAGTCGTTCCTACCGGCGACGGCGACGGGCATCACACTCAACCTGCAGAACGTGCTGGTGGGTACGGTGATCCCGTTCTGGTCGGTGATCGGCGCCTTCCTCGCGGCGGCCGGCACCATCTTCTTCAACCCGCGGCTGTATGAGCACGGCTACATGCCGACCTGGCGCTACGGCATGGACGCCATCCAGACCAGCTTCGCCACGAGTATCGACTTCTGGCTGAGTTGGGGCCTGGGCATCGCCTTGGCGCTGGCCGTGGTGTCGATGGTGGACGTCGGCATCGGCTGGGTCGCCGAGCGGCGGCGGCGCAAACTGGAAGGCCGGCGCGAGGTGCGCTGGAAGGTGCCCGAAGGCCGCGGCGACATCCCGTTGCCGCTGTCGCTCGGCATGTTCGTGGTGGCGGCGGTGTTCTACATCGTGCTCTGCCGCATCCTCATCCCGAACTTCCCGTGGATCTACTTCGTGTTCTTCGGGCTCATCTGGACGCCGATCGAGAGCTACGTCAGTGCCCGCGTGCGCGGCATTGCCGGCCAGTACATCGGCATCCCGTACGAGCGCGAGGCGGCGTTCATCCTGTCGGGCTACAAGGGCGTCGACATCTGGTTCGCGCCGATCCCGGCCAAGAACTACGCCGGTCTGGCGGAGCAGTTCCGCGTGGTCGAACTCACCGGCACGCGGTTCACCTCCATCATCTGGGCCGAGGTCTGGATGTTCCCGATCCTGCTCATCGCCAGCTTCGTCTACTGGCAGTTCCTGTGGAAGATGGCGGAGATCCCGAGCGTTCAGTACCCCTACGCGCAGAAGTTCTGGCAGTTGGCTTCGCTGAACCAGGCACTGTGGTACACGGCCACCGCCGAAGGTAACTCGCAGCTCCTGAAGGCGCTGAAGTGGGAGATCGTCGGGGCGGCGTTCGCCGGGGCGTCCATCACCTACGCGCTGTTCTCGCTGTTCCGCCTGCCGATCACCATGATCTACGGGTTCATCCGTGGTCTGGGCAGCCTGCCGATGAGCATCTTCCCCGAGATGATCGGCGCGCTGATCGCGCAGTTCTACCTGATCCCGCGGTTCGGCGTGAAGCAGTGGAAGCTGTACGCGACGGTGCTCATGGCCGGGTTCTCCTGCGGCATGGGCCTGATCGGCATGGCCTGCGTGGCCATCGCGATGATCCAGCGGAGCGTCTCGCAGCTACCCTTCTAGATGCGGAGAGCTAGCGATGTCCGGCGACCGCGTGCGCGTGGCCCAGGTCGGTGTGGGTGGCATGGGCTTGGCCCACGTGCGCGCGGTGGCGGCCAGTACACGGGCCACAATGGTCGGCGTGTGCGACGTCTCCGAGGCGGCGGTGGCGGCGGCGCAGGCCGTGGCTCCGGCACCGGCGTTCGACAGTCTCGACGAATTGCTGGCGACGGCGCAGCCCGACGCGCTGATCCTGGTGCTGCCTCACGACCTCTACCCGGCTGCCGTGGCGCTGGCGGCGGAGCACCGGGTGGCGGTCCTGAAAGAGAAGCCGTTCGCGCGGAACCTGGCCGATGCCGAGGCCATGCACCGTGCGGTAACCAGCGCCGGCATCCCGTTCCTCTGTGGGGCGCAGCGCCAGTTCGCCAAGCCGTTCGCCGAAGCGCGACGTCTGCTGGACGAGGGCGCGGTGGGCGACGTTTTCCTGACGCAGGGCGCCATCTTCTATCCGTGGCAGCTCGACTCGACGCGGTGGTCGTGGCGTGGTGAGCGTGAGCGTAGCGGCGGCATCGCGGTGGTCGACAGCGGCTGGCACTCACTCGACGCCATCGTCTGGCTCAAGGGCCTGCCGACGTCGGTCTACTGCCGCACGGGCAGCATGAGGGCGGCGGACGGGCCGTACGAGGTGGACGACAAGGCGGTGGTCGTGTTCGACTTCGCCGACGGGTCGATCGGCTCCATGTCGGCCTGCTACGTGACGGTGCCCAGCCGGTACGAGTTGCGCCTGCACGGGACCCAGGGCACCCTTGACCTGACGCCCGAGCGATTGCGCCTGCACCCGCGCCCGAGCGGTGCGGTGACCGAGGTGCTCGACGACGGCGCCGACGTGATCGCGGCGCAGTTCGAGCATTTCCTGGACGTTCTGCTCGCGGGAGCACGCCCACGCGTCGGCATCGAGGAGGCGCTGCGCTTGCAGCGCGTGGTCGAGGCGGCGTACCAATCGGCGGCCAGCGGCCAACGGGTCGATCTCCAGTGGTAGCGGCCTGCCGCCGGCGAGTTCGCTGATGGCGGCGCCGCTGACCGAGCTGCTGGCCGGACACTCACAGGCGCTCTACGCCACCTGGCTGTGGTGCCGGCCATGGCGGACGCTGTTCGACGCCGGCGAAGGCGTCGCCGGTGGCCTGCAGAACACGGTGTTCGCGGTGCGTCACCTGTTTCTCTCACACGGCCACCTCGACCACCTCAGCGGCCTGCCGACACTGCTGAACATCCGCAACAACGGTCTGGGCGACACCACGCAGCCACTGACCATCGGCTACCCGCGCGGCGACCACTTTGTTGGCCTGATGCGCGACTACTTGCGGCGCAGCGTCACCACGACCGAACTGCCGGTGGAGTGGCTGCCGCTGGCCGACGGGTCGCGCACGCCACTGGAACCGACGCGGAGCGTCGAGGCCTTTGCGACGACCCATGCGCCAGGGCAACTGACGCTGGGATACCGCGTCGTGGAGCACCGACACCGGCGCCGGCCGGAGCTGGCGGGCCTCGACGAGGGCGCCCTGCGCCAACTGGCGCGCTCGGCGGGCCGTGACGCGGTGCAGGAGCCTTACGACCATCCGTTGTTCGTCTACAGCGGCGACGCGCTGGCCCCGGCGGTCGAGGTGCTGCGGCAGGCCGACGTGGCCTGTCTGGACGCGACCTTCGTGTCGGCGGCCGACCGCGAGCGGCCGACCCACGCCACTTTCGACGAGGTGGTCGAAGCGGCGGCCGCCGCCGAAGTGCGCTGCCTGGTGCTGATGCACCTGTCGGGGCGGTACCAGCGTCGCGAGGCGCTGACCGCGGCCGCGGCGGCCCGAGCGCGCCACGGGTTTGCCGGTGAGCTGTATGTGCTCTGGCGCGAGCGGTTGCTGCGCGTCGACGAGTAGCGTGGGCGCTCGGGCCGTTCAGAGATTCTTAATGGCCAATCTTGGCTACGCCGTTGACAATAGTGTGGTATATGCCTGTAGGATGGCTTGTGGCCGTCCGGTTGCCCTGTGGTTTGGTGGCTGGAGTGGGCGGCTGAACGGTACGAGCAGTAGTGCCAAGCAGCGGCACGGGCTGGTTGGTCCTGCCGGCTGGAGGCTGACACCATGAAGCCGATGCGCTTGAACTCAGTGTTCGCAATGGCCGTGACGGTGCTGATGAGCGCCGCGGCGTTGGCCAGCCCGATCACGCTGGCCAATGGCAACTCGACCGCGGTCATCGACCCGGACTCGCCGTTGGGCCTGACGGGCTGGACCGTTGATGGCGTCAGTCAGGCGAACACGCAGTCGTTCTGGTTCCGCGTCGGCACGCTCGGGCCCGAGTCCGCCGCCAGCACGGTGACGCACACGGTCACGCAGTTCAGCCCCGACAGCCTGCGCGTCACCTACTCCAACGCGCTCTTCAGCGTGACCACCAACTACTACCTGCTGGGTGGTACCAACGGCTCGAAGTTCTCGGACATCGCCGAGACGGTCAGCATCCAGAACCTCTCCGGCGCGGCCCTGGACTTCCACCTGTTCCAGTACACCGACCTGAACCTGGGTGGCGTGGCGACCGGCGACTCCCTGTGGCTCGATCCGGGCACCGGCAAGGCGACGCAGTGGAACAAGTACTGGCAACTCAGTGGCGTGGCCAGTATCACGCCGACCAGCTACCAGGCGGCGCTGACGCCGACGCTGGCGGCCAGCCTGGCGGACGCCAGCCCGACGCTGCTGACCAACTCGCCCGGGCCGGTCGGCCCCGGTGATGCCACCTGGGCCTACGAGTGGAACCGGACGCTGGGGGCCGGCGGCTCGATGGTCTTCAGCCTCGACTACACTATTTCGCCCATTCCTGAGCCCGGCACGGTGGCCATGCTGCTCCTCGGTCTGGGCGGCCTGGGCGTCTGGCGGCGGCGGCGCTAAGGGCGCTGCGGTCAGGCTACGAAGAGCTTCGACCGGCGCCGGGCACAGCCCGGCGCCGGTCGGTCGTACCGGGACACCGGCCTCGCCGACCTGCGCTGACAGCATGGCGCATTGACCGGCGCCTGCGGTGTCGTCACGCGTGACGAGCCAGCGCCGAACGACAGCCGGCGAGACGCCGGCGCTCCCAGGTGGGCGCGTCCGCCGCTCGCAGGTAGGGGATGCGGCTGACGGTCGCTGATCGGACGAGTTCGGCTGGTCCTGGCCGCCAATGATCGGCGCGCCCCGCCTTCGGCGCACTCCGTCTCGGTGCGCAGGGCGTCCAGCCAACGCGGCGCTGCCCCGCAGCGCCGCCGTTCCTGGGAGCGCCGGCGTCCTCGCCGGCTTCTTCCAGCACCAAGGCGTGGCCAGCCAGCGCCAGCGCCGGCTCCGGCTCCGGCTCCGGCTCCGTCGGACCGCTTCGTCGGCCCCGTGTTCGGCAATCAGTCGCCGAGCGTCAGCCACCCACCCAGTCGCGGATGACGGTGGCCTCGACGGTCAGCGCGGTCTCGGGCGGGAAGCGGTCGCCATCGCGCGGCAAGCTGAACGGTCCGAAGCGGTAGAGCGGATAGCGGCGGCCATCGCGGGTCATGCGTTCAGTCTCGGTCTTCTTGGCCGGTCCGAGCACCTCTTCCAGCCGCGCCGGCGTCACGCCGGGCTGTAGGCGCACGTTCCGCAGTTCCACCAGGTCCACGTTGCCCAGTGACTTGCTCAGCGCCCGGAACGGCTCCGGCACCAGCTCCGGCTGGCGCATCCAGGTGCCGACCAGTGCCAGCACCAGCGGCTGCCAACCGCTCTTGCGCGCCGCCTCCTCAATGTCGCCCAGCCGCGCATAGTCGCGGTCGAGCACGTACAGGTCGAGCGGCTCGGCGGTCTGCTCGAAGACACGCCGGTCGGCCACCAGGCGCTGCACGGCGCGGAACCGCTCGGCCGGCCCCGTGGGCGCGCCGGTCGGTGCGGGCGGCTGCGGTGGCGTGGCGGTGGGCGG
>CAZHGD010000122.1:0-22952 GCA_964531735.1 uncultured Fimbriimonadaceae bacterium
ACCCCGCGAAGGCGCTCCTGGCCCTGGGTCTACGACGACTTTGACCTAGCCCTGCCGCTTGACTTGCCGGGCCGGTCGTGATACACGCAACGGCCAGGTTACCGCTGGAGACCGCTATGCGCCGTCAGGCCTTCACACTCATCGAGCTGCTGGTCGTCATCGCCATCATCGCCATTCTGGCGGCGATCTTGTTCCCCGTCTTCGCCAAAGCGCGCGAGAAGGCGCGCCAGTCGAGCTGCCTGAACAACATCAAGCAGATGGGCACCGCCACGCTGATGTACTGCCAGGACTACGACGGCAAGTGGTGTCCCTCGCCCTATGCCCGTGGTGACGCCGTCGGCTGGAGCGTGGGCTTGGCGGCCATGGCGCCGCAAGGGCAGATCCACCCGTATGTGAAGAACGTTCAGGTGCACACCTGCCCCTCGCGCACCACTGCCAACGGCTGGACCAGCGGCGGGCACTGCATGTTCGGTAGCGCTGCCTATCCCGATATCTTCCTGGGCATGGCGCTGGGCTATGGACCGGGCCAGATCACGGCCGACGGCATGGCCATCGACTCGCTGCCCGCGCCGGCCGATGTGGTCGCCTGGGCCGATGCCCCATACCCGACGGGCACGGGGCAGGGGCGCTGCATGGCCTACCCGAAGCTGCTCTACCCGAACGCCTGCAACTACGCCACCTACATTCCGGCCAACGGTGGCGACTATACCGGCCACAACGGTGGCAGCAACCTGGCCTTCTTCGACGGCCACGGCAAGTGGTTGGCCGCGCAGAAGATCCTGGGCACCTACTAACGCAGGCCGCTCGTCGGTTCCGACCGGCCGGCAGGGACCTCGCCGGCCGGTGGCGAAACCCGTGGCGACCTGACGGAGAGCACCGCGATGGCTGACCAGAGTCCTGCTGCAACGACCGGCGCCGACCCGTTGGCCTGGTGGCGCGAAGCCCGCTTCGGGCTGTTCATCCACTGGGGCCTCTACGCGCATCCGGCCGGCTTCTGGCAAGGGCAGCCGGTGCCCAGCCTCGGCGAGTGGATCATGCGCAACGCGCAGATCCCGATTCCCGAGTACGAGGCCCTCGCGCAGGAGTTCAACCCGGTCGACTTCGATGCCGAGGCCTGGGTCAGCCTGGCCGCGGCGGCCGGCATGAAGTACCTGGTGATCACGGCGAAGCACCATGACGGCTTCGCCATGTACCACTCACCGAGCTGCCCGTACAACATCGTCGACGCGACCCCCTTCGGCCGCGACCCGATGCAGGAGCTGGCGGCGGCGTGCGCGCGGCACGGCCTGAAGCTGTGTTTCTACTATTCGCAAGCCCAGGACTGGCACGCGCCCGGCGGCGCCGGCCACTGGGAGCTGGCCGAGGGCGCGCCCTGGTGGAGCCAGACCGTCGAGGCCGAGGCCTTCGCGCAGTACCTGGAGGACAAGGTCAAGCCGCAGGTGACCGAACTGCTCACGCAGTACGGGCCGATCGGGTTGATCTGGTTCGACACGCCGGTGGTCATCACGCGCGAGCAAAGCGTGGCGTTGCGCGAGCTGGTGCACAGCGTGCAGCCCGACTGCCTGGTCAGCGGCCGCGTCGGGCACGGCGTGGGCGACTACGGCAGCCTCGGCGACAACCAGATCCCGCGCGGGCCGGTCAGCGGCGACTGGGAAACGCCGGCCACGCTGAACGACACCTGGGGCTACAAGTCGGACGACCACAACTGGAAGCCGGTCAAAGACCTGCTCTACCTGCTCGTCGACCTGACCAGCAAGGGCGTCAACTACCTGCTGAACGTGGGTCCGACCGGGCGGGGCGAGATTCCGGCGCCGAGCGTGGAGCGCCTGCAAGCCATCGGTCGTTGGATGGCGGTCAACGGCGAAGCCATCCACGGCACCTCGCCGAACCCCTTCCCGTTCGAGTTCGAATGGGGCCGCATCACCGTCAAGGGCGAGCGGCTGTACCTGCTGTTCTACGAGTGGCCGGCGCAGTTCGAGTTGAGCGGCCTGCGCAACCAGGTCAAGCGGGCCTGGCTGCTGGCCGATCCGGCAACCGCAGTGCCGTGCCGGCAGGCCGTGGACGAGTGCCTCGACCACCATCGGCTGACCCTCGACCTGCCCGCGGCGCCGGACGAGTTGGTCTCGGTGGTCTGTCTGGAGCTGGACGGCCCGGCCGACGTCGATGCGTCGCTGGGGCAGCAACCCACCGGCGCGGTGGACCTGCCGGCTTACCTGGCCGAGCGGCACGACACCGAGGCCGCGCGACTGTCGGTCACCAACAGCGGCACCATCCAGGGCTGGAGGACCACCGACCCCTGGCTGTCCTGGCGGTTCAAGCTGCTGCGGCCGGGCCGCTACCAGGTCAAAGGCGTGCTGGGCTCGCAGCACCACGACCAGGCGGCCCGACCGGGACCGTCGGTGTGCGTCGAGGTGGCGGGGCAGCGCGTGTCCGGCGTGCTGGGCCTGAACGAGCGCGTCATGAGCCCGCGGGCGCAGTACTTCCCCGAGCACGCCACGGCGCTGGGCGAGGTCACGCTCACCGAGCCCGGCTGGGTGGAGGTGTCGCTGCGCGCGCTGGAGATTCCGGCCGAGTGCGGCGAGGGACTGACGGCCTGCGCGGTGATGCTGACGCCGGTGGCCTGAGCGCGCTCAGACCTGGATCTCTTCGCCGGTCGGGCCGACCAGGCCCTGGCGGGCGAGTTCCACCATACGCGGCACCACCGTGGCCACTTCGTTCGGCGCTTCGGGCGCCATGGCGGTGCGGACCCAGCCGGGGTTGAACGCGTTGACGCGAATGCCGAGCGGCGCCAGCTCCGTGGCCATGACGCGGGTCATGGCGTCGAGCGCCGACTTCGAGAGGCTGTAGGCCCCGTAGCCGGCGGTGTCCTTGAGGCCCGAGGTGACGTTGATCACCTGTGCGCCGGGACGGACGCGCAGCAACGGCACCATGGCGCGGGTCATCAGAAACGCACCGCGCAGGTTGAGCTGCCAGACCCGGTCGAACTCGGCGACGGGCAGCTCGTGCAGCGGCATCACCTGGTGGATGGTGCCGGCGTTGTTGAGCAGAATGTCGACGCGGCCGGCCAGGTCGCCGACGAACGCGGCGATGCGGTCGACGTCGGCCGCGGCGCTGACGTCGCCGACGATGCTGTGGATCTCGCCACCGGCGGCGCGCACGTCGTCGGTGGCCTGCCGCAAGCGTTCCTCGCCGCGCGCGATCAGCACCACGGTGGCCTGCTCGCCGGCCCAGGCTCGCGCCGTGGCCAGCCCGATGCCGCTGCTGCCGCCGGTCACCACACACACCTTGGTCCGCAAAGACATGCTCGGACTCCGCAGTGTGTTTGAGACTCACCGGCGCCTAACGTGTCGGCGAAGTCGCCGGGCCGCTTGCGCCGTTGCGTGACCTGTACGACACTGGGCGCAGGAGAGCCGCAACGATGAAGCTCGGCGAGCAGGTCCCGGACTTTGAGCTGCCGGGGGTGGATGGCCGGACCTACTGCCTGGCCGACTTCGCCGACGCCAAGGTGCTGGTGGTGGCCCAGCTCTGCAACCACTGCCCTTACGTGGTCGGCTATCAGCAGCGCCTGAACGACCTGGCGCGCCGCCTCGCGCCCGCGGGCGTGGCCGTGGTGGGCGTCAACTCGAACGACGCGTCACACTACCCGTCGGACAGCTTCCAGGCCATGCGCATCCGCGCCGCCGAAGTGCAGATGCCGTTCCCGTACCTGCACGATGAGACTCAGTCCTTCGCCAAGGCCCTGGGCGCGCAGCGCACGCCGGAGCTCTTCGTCTTCGACGGCACCCGCCGGCTGGCCTATCACGGCGCTCTGGACGACAACCTCGAAGAGCCCGAGCAGGTGGAGCACGCCTATCTGGCCGACGCCATCGCCGCGGTGCTGGCCGGTGGCGCGCCGGACCCGGCGGAGACGCGGGCACTGGGCTGCACGGTGAAGTGGCGCGAGTGAGGGGCCGCGGCGGGTCGGTGGCCCGGAAGGCTCCCAGGCAGGGGCCGCCTCGTGGAGGCGACCCCTGTTCGACGCACAAAGCCCCTTACCCAATCGCCACCGGCCGACCGCTCGCGATGCTCTCGTTCGCCGCCAGCGTCAGTTGCAGTGTCTTCGCCGCGTCCGGATAGCTGCCCTGGATGCCGCTGCCATCGCCGCTGCGGACCGCGTCCAGGAAGATGCGGTCTTCCACGCGGAAGATGTCCGGCTCGCCCTTGATCTCCTCGGCCTCCTGGCCCTTGGTCAGGATCTTCACCGAGTGGTCCCAGCCGGTGAACAGGAAGCTGTGGTCATGGGCGTAGACGTTCAGCCAGACGCCGCCACCACCGGCGTTGGCGCAGCAACCCGACATCAGGTTGACCACGCCGCCGTTGGCCATCTGCAGCACCACGCTGCTGGCGTCGTCGATGGTGTAGTTGTAGAGCCCGGTGTTGAAGCCGTTGGCCGCGCGGGCGTAGACCTCCACCGCTTCACCGCAGAGGTAGCGCACCACGTCGAAGGTGTGCGTACACTGCTCGACGATCTGGCCGCCGCTCTTGTCCTTCTGCACCCACCACGAGCCGATGTTGGTGTCGCCCGGCTGCGGGTTCGGTGAGCCACCGATCCAGCCGCCATGGACCAGCGCCGCCGGGTCGTCGGCCAGAATGGCCTTGGCCTTCTTCACGCCGGCGCGGTGGCGGTTCATGTAGCCGGCGCTGGTCAGCAGGCCCAGGGCCTCCACCTCGGCCACCAGCTCCTTAGTCAGGTCCCAGTAGAGGCCGACCGGCTTCTCCACGAAGAACGGCTTGCGATGCTTCAGACAGGCCTTCTCGCCGGCGCCGTGGGCGAACGGCGGCAGCAGCAGGTAGACCGCGTCCGGGTTCAGCTCGGACAGCATCGCATCCGGATCGCTGAACGCGGCCGGCTTGGCCGCCGGGCACTTCTCGGCCAGCTCCTTGACCCGGGCCTCGATCTTGGCCGCATCGGGATCGCAGAAGCCGACGATCTCGGCGTCCTCAAAGGGGGCGATGGCGTCCAAGTGGGCCTTGGCCATGCCACCAGCCCCGACGAACGCAACACGCAGCTTGTCCAACAGGAGTCTCCTCGGCACAGGTATCGCGAGACGCACGGCGCCCCACGGGCCGCGCATTGGCCGCGCCGGCGGCGGTTCCTGCCCCGCGCGGCGGTGCGAGCCAGCCTGCGCGGGCAGCTTCACAAGACTGTTCTTGATGGCCGCGGCTCGGCACGCTAGAGTCACTACCAGGGGAGAACGGGGCGTACTGGCGGCCGCCGCGCGGCCGCGCGTGGCGTGTGGGAGTCCGATATGGCCACCAAGCCCAGACGCAAGCGCCAAGAGCAGCGCTACCGCCGCGAGAACTTGACCGAGGAGAGCCGTCGGCAAGCGCTGCGCGCCGCCGCCCTGGTGGTGCTGCTGGCGGCGCTCGTGGGCGTGGCCACCTTCTGGCGGCCGCGGGCCGCCGTCGAGGCGACGCCCGAGACGACGGTGACCTCGGAGACGTCACCCGATCCGGCCTCGCCGCCAGTGGCCGAGGCACCCACCGAGGCGGCGCCCGGACCCGCCCTGGCCGAGACAGCGGAGCCGGGCACGCCGTCGCCTGGCCCCAACACGGTGATGGCGCCGACCAGCAGCGACGAGATCGAGCGCCGCAATCGAGAGGCGGTGGCCAACCGGCCGGTCGAAGTGCCGGTGCCCGTCCCCACGCCACGGGTGACCTATGGCGTCCGACAGCCGGCTTGGCCCGAACCGGTCTATGGCGGCCCGGTGACCACCACACCAGCGCCCACCTACCGCGTCCGCAGCCGCCCCGGCGCCGCGTCGGCTCCGACGATGCCGGGGCCGCCCACCTATGGGTCCCGCGGCGGCGTCACCCACCATTCCTACGGCACGACGCGCAGCTCCGGCCACTACCGCTCCGGCGGCACCGTGCGCTACAGCACCCGCACGGTGACCGTCCGCCGTCGCTGACCCGGTGTCGCGTCGGCCCACCCATTGGCAGCGCGCCGGGGTGGTGCCCCGGCGCGCTGCGGCTGGTCAGGGTCAGTCGCCCGACTGGATCGTCCACTCACCCGGTTTGGTGGACTTGAACTTGCGCCACTTGACGTGGCCATCGCCGTAGATGGCGTTGAAGCCTTCGTTGTGGCGGCCGACCACCTGAGGGCTGGTGCCGTAGTCGAGGTGGATGTCGCTCCAGCATTCGAGGCCATTGGGCGCCAGGCCGTCGGCGACCAGGATGGAGCCGGCCGGATCCTGAACGTCGGCCATGGCCGGACCTGTGCCGTAGCCAACCGACTGGAGGCAGCGGTACCCGGTGTGCAGGCCCCACGGCGAGGTGGAGAAGGCGCCTTGGCCGATGGCCAGTGCCCAGTATGTCTGCTGGTCCTGGATGTTGTTCCAGGTGTAGGACCATTTGGGCACCAAGGTGGCGTTCCAGGTGATGCCGGCCGAGCTGTCCGAGGGGCAGAAGAACATCTGGCCGTTCTTGGCGTACGGATAGACCACCTGCACCCAGGCGGTCTGGCCGCCGGGCACGTAGACCCACGCCGCCGGGAAGCGCTCGTCATAGTCGGAGACGTACTGCATCACCGCCAGGCCCATCTGCTTTTCGTTGCTCTGGCAGCTCGACTGCCGGGCCTTCTCGCGAGCCTTGGCGAAGACGGGGAACAGAATGGCTGCCAGAATCGCGATGATCGCGATGACGACCAGCAGCTCGATCAGGGTGAACGCGCGTCGCGTTCGCTGAGGCATTTGGCTACTCCGGTTGGATGCACGACCGAGGGCAACGACAGGCCCTGCCGCCCCCCGCGCGAGGCGAACACATCGGGGCCTTTCGGTACCCGCCCGGCCATGCGCGACAACTGGCATGGTAGCACAGAGTCTTCCGCCGAGCATCCAGCGAAGGTGACATCTGCTCCTTGCGATCAGGCCCCACGCTGCCTAACATGGGTGATGGCGGACCGCAGGGGCACCGCCACGGAGAACCGGTTGATGAGGCGGACGACGGTTAGCCTGCTGGCGCTGATGGCAGCGCTGTCGCTCGGCACGCCGGGTCAGGCGGCCGACGGTGATCTGGACGGCCTGCTGGCCGGTGTGAACGGGCTGACCGCGCCAGGCTGCATCCCCGGGCCGCTGGTCGTCTTCGGCCCGGAGGCGTTCGTCGTCGTCTCCGCCAGGACCGGCAAGCTGCGCGCGGCCACCATCGGCGCGACGCGCTACGGCAAGGGCCGCGCGGTGGCCTACGGTCACGAGGGCTTCGCGCACTTGGCGAATCCCAGCAACCAGCGCCTGCTGGTCAACGCCGTCGGCTGGCTGGGCAGTGGCCGGCCGAACCTGCGCGTGGCGCTGTTCGGCAGTGACTCGCTGGCCGCGCCGGTGCGCGCCGCCGGACACACGCCGACCGTGGTCACCGAGGCCGACCTGCGCGCCGGGCTGCCCAAGGCTGACGTGCTGCTGCTGCGCGTCGCGGCGCTGGACGCACCGCAGGAGGCGGCCCTGGTCGACGCGGTGGCCGCGTTCGTCGAGCGCGGCGGCGGCGTGCTGGGGCACGGCCTCGGCTGGGGCTGGAGCCAGCTCAATCCGGGCAAGGACCTGCCGACGCAGTTCGGCGGCAATCGCCTGCTGGTCCGCATGGGCCTGGCCTGGTCCGATGGTTATCTCGACCCGACGGCCCCCAACGGCGTCTACCTGACCGACCGTAGCGGGCTCGACCTGACGCAGGCCGACCGCGCCCTGGCCGCGCTGACCGGCCAGGCCAAGCTGGACGCGGGCGCCACGGCGCAGGCTGGTGCGACGCTGGCGCTGGCGCTCCGCGGCCTGCCGGCCGACGAGCCGCTGCTCCTGGCCAAGCTGGACCGACTGGTGGCCGAAGCCGGCACCATGCCCGTGCCCACCGCGAAGAAGCCGATCAGAGTGGACCAGCCGCTGGCGCGCCTGGCCGTGATTCGCGAGAGCGAGCGCTGGCGCCACCTGCCGCCCGAGAAGGTTACGGCCAGCCCGGCGGCGGCCGACTTCCCGGGCGCGGTCCTGGCCGAGGCGCCGCGGGTGTCGCGCAGCGTCGAGATCGACACCGCAGTGCCGGGCTGGCAGAGCCTGGGGCTCTATGCACCACCGGGCGAGGTGGTCGAAGTAACGCTACCGGCCACCGCCGCGGGGCGTGGGCTGGCGGTGCGGATCGGGCCGCACACCGATCAGAACTGGCATCACGACTCCTGGGCGCGGATGCCCTCGATCAGCCTTGGCGCGCCCTGCCGCGCGGCGGTCACCCGCGTGGCCAACCCGTACGGCGGCCTGGTCTACCTGGACGTGCCGGGCGGCTGCAAGCTGGGCCGCGTCACGGCCCGTCTCGCGGGCTGCGTCGAAGCGCCGCTGTTCGTCAACGGCGTCACGCCGCCGGCGCTCTGGCGCGAGAAACTGCGCGCGTTGCCCGGGCCCTGGGCCGAACTGGCCACGAAGAAGGTGATCCTCACCGTCCCGTCGGCTGTCGTTCGCGACCTGGACGACCCGGCCGCGTTGATGACCTGGTGGGACAGCGTCATGGACGCCACCGCCGACCTGGTCAGCCGGCCGCACGAACGCCAGCGGCCGGAGCGCTACTGCACCGACCGCCAGATCAGCGCCGGCTACATGCACTCGGGCTACCCGATCATGACCCACCTGGACGTGGCCAAGGCGTTTGTCGACCTGCCCGGCCTGCGCAAGGGCAACTGGGGCATGTTCCACGAGATGGGTCACAACCATCAGTCGGGCCACTGGACCTTCGACGGCACCGGCGAGGTGACGGTCAACCTGTTCACGCTCTACGTCTACGAGCACGTCTGCGGCGACCCCATCGCGAAGATGGACCGCATGCACGAGCCGAAGCTGCTGGCCCGCGAGCAGGCCTTCCTGGCCAAGGGCGCGCCGTTCGCCGAGTGGAAGAGCGACCCGTTCCTGGCGCTCCGAATGTACGTCGAACTGATCGAGGGCTTCGGTTGGGACGCGCTCAAACGCGTCATCAACTCCTACAACCGCTCCGCGCCGGCCGACTTGCCGAAGACCGACGACGACAAGCGGGACCAGTGGCTGGTGCGCTACTCGCGCGAGGTGGGCCGCAACCTCGGCCCGTTCTTCCAGCGCTGGGGCGTGCCGACGTCGCCGAAGGCGCGCGACGCGGTGAAGGACCTGCCGAACTGGCTGCCGTGATGGCCAGGAGCGGCCTGCCGCACGCGCGGGCCGGTGAGTTGCCCGCACGGACCGGCAGGTGGTCCATTGACCGCCACGGGCTGCGGGGCTAGGATGCCGTCTGGCCGGATCGCCGCAGCCGCGCGATCGGTCTGGGCAGGCAGGCATGGGTTCGGTCGACAAGCTGGTGGCAAGGCTGGCCAATAACCCGCGGAATGTGCGCTTCGATGAGCTGGTGAGAGTGCTGGAGAGCCTGGGCTGGCATCAACGGAGCGGCTCTGGTGGCAGCCACCGGCGCTTCGACGCCCCTGATGGCGCTGGTTTCGTTGTTGTGGTAGAACCGCATGGAGCGCGGCGCTACGTGAGCCCGCGCGCGGTGGCCGATGTACTCGCGCTGTGGGCACAGGCGAGCAGTCAGCGCCAGGACGCTCGCGGCGATGGTGCAGAGGATGCAAGTGATGGACCCGATCCAGCTGATTGACCAGGCGCGCCGGTATCCGGTGACCATCCGGCCAGACGCCGATGAGGTCTTCATCGCCGTCATCCCCGACTTCCCCACGGTCTATACCAACGGCGACACCCCAGAGGAAGCCCTGGCCAATGCGTACGCTGGCATCGCCTTGGCCCTGGAGTGGTACTTGGAGAACGGGCAGGCACCACCGCGACCTGCCGTTCGCGCCTGCGCTGCCTGACTGAGCCGGCCCCCGTCTACGGCTGGTGCGCACCAATGCTCGGTGCCCCGCCGGCCGGCAGCGGATTGCCCCAGAAGTCGCGCCCGCCGCTGTCGGCGATCGGCGTGCCGGCCCGGCGGCATGGCGAGCCGGCCTGCAACTCGTAGCCACGGGTGGTCGCGAAGCCGTTGCCGCCTTGGCCCGGCGCCACCAACAGCGGGTCGCCCAGCACGGCGGCGGCATCGTGCGGCCGGCGGACGTGTCGCCCGGCGAAGGCGTTGTGGTCGAAGACCACGTTCTTCAGGCCGCCGAAGCTGTAGCGCGCCTCGCCGTCGATGGCGAACAGGTTGTTGGTGAACCGCACCCCGTCCGGCGCGCCCATGGTGCTGCGGACCAACTCGACCTTCAGATCGGGCCGCACGTAGACCGTGTTGTGCTCAATCCGGCAGTTCCGCGCCTGGTCGGTCTCGAAGGTGAAGGTCGCCGTGCCGTCGTTCTGGCTGAGGTTGTAGCGCGCCACAGTGTCGCGTCCGCCGCAGACCAGCAGGAAGCCACCCGCGTTGTCGTGGCTCCAGTTGTACTGGAAGATGGTGCCGCGACAGGAGATGTCGTCGTCAAACGCCTCGCTGTCCCAGATGGTCAGCCCGCCGACCGCGGTGTGGCTGACCTCGTTGAACTGGATCAGCGTGTCTTCGCAGCGGTGCGGCCACATGCCGGCGCACGCCCGCTCGCCCGGGCGGCGGCCGACCCGTTGGTGGGCATAGCGTACCGTGTTGCGCTCGATCACCGCGGCCCGGCAGGCCAGGATGAAGATACCGTCTCCGCCGATGTCCTCCAGCGTGTTGCCGCGGATGACCACGCGCTGGTTGCGGTGCTTATCGCTCGGCGGGCCCGGGTAGTCGGTGACCAGGATGCCGTTGCGGTCGACGTGGCGGATGGTGCAGCCCTCGATCAGCAGATCGTCGAACCAGGTGGTCTCGCCCGAGTGGCTGGCCAGCACGCCGCTATCGTCGCCGGTGCTGCCGCCGCGCGTGTCGTGGATATCGAGGCCGACCAGGTGCAGATGGCGCGCCACGCCGTACTGCTTCAGCCGCAACAGCACGCCGGTCCGGCCGCCGGTCACCTCCAGGTTGCGCAGCTCCCATTGCTGGACGTTCTCCAGCACCACCGCCGCGCCGTCACGGTCGCCGGCGGCCTCCAGGCGCGGCTTCGCGCCGTCGCCATAGCGGTCGACCACCAGCGGCCGGCCGGGCTCGCCCGAGCAGCGCGGGCGCAGGCAGCCGCGCTGCACCGTGCCGGCGCGCAGCAGAATGCGGCTGCCGGGCTCGAACACCGTCTCGTTGACCTTGGCCAACGTGCGCCAGGCCCGCGCCGGCGCCAGGCCGTCGCGCTGGTCGTCGCCGGTGACGCTGTCCACATAGTAGGTTGGCGCGGCCAGCGCCAGCAGGGCCAACGGAACCAGACTGACCATCGGATCTCCTCACGAGCGTTGGGCTGGTCACGGCCGGCCCTGGCTAGGCCGGGCCGGGGCCACCACCACCGCCCACCTCCTCGTGAATGCCCATCGCGCGGTAACCACCCGCCGCGCGCGTGGCCACCAGCATCAGCGCGAAGATGACCACCAGCACCACCGGCAGCACCGCCACGGCGCGGAACGTCTTCGCAGCGCCTTGCTTGTTGGCTTCCTTGATGGCGGCCTGGTCGGCTGCGGCGGTCAGCGTGGCCGCCCGCTCGGGGTTGTACTTGCCGTCCACCACGACCTGCCGGGCCACGGGCGCGGGCAGCGCGGCGATGGCGCCCTGGTCGTAGAGGCGACCCATGACCGGTCCGGCCAGACCGGCGGCGACGTTGCCGGCCGCGCCGAGCAGCGCCAGCCCCAACGCCCCGGTCTTCGGATAGCGCTCGGCCGCCACCCCCAGCATGGTCGGCCAGAAGAAGGCCTTGCCGAAGCCGAAGATCGTGGCGGCCAGGAACGCCGTGCCGGCCGTGAACGAGAAGCTCAGCGCGACCAGACCGAGCGCCGACAGCAGCGCCGCGCCGCAGAGCATGCCGATGGGCGACAGCGCATGGATGAACGTGCCGGCGTAGACCCGCAGAACGAACATCAGCCCGGCGGTGTACACCAGGAACAGAATGCCCTGAATGCCGACGGTATCGGTCAGCACCGAGCCGACCCACTGGTCCGGCCCGAGCTCGGTGACCGCCGTCAGGCACATGCAGAACATGACCAGCAGGAAGCCGGGCACCAGCGACGCGCGGAGCATCTCGCGATTGCTGACCCCCGAGGCCACCCGCTCGGTGACCGGGAACTCCTGCTTGAGCGTCAGCACCAGGTAGATCACGGCGGCGACGATGATGGTCGCCATCTTGAGCTTCCAGCTCAGCGAGGTCAGTGGCCCCGGCACCGGATCGGCCGGCAGCGCCATGAGCTTGTTGACCAAGGTGGTCAGCAAGCCACCGATGATCAGGCCGCCTGGCCAGAAGGCGTGCAGCAGGTTGAGCTTGGAGGTCTTGTCCGTCGGGTACATGGTGGCCACCAGCGGGTTGGTGACCGCTTCCACGGTGCCGTTGGCCAGGCCAAGAATCAGGCTCGCCAGCAGCAGCAGCGGGAAGCCCACGGCTGGCGAGGCGATGACCAGCAGCGTGCCGACGATGTGGCCGACGGCGGCCAGCCGCAACAGCAGGCCCATGCCGATGGTGTCGCAGAGCGGCCCGACCAGCAGAATCGCAATCGGGAAGCCCCAGATGCCGAGCAGCGTGATGTAGCCCTGCTGCTCGTGCGACAGGCTGAACTCCAGTCCGAAGGCCTTGAGGATGTCACCGCGGATGGAGAAGGTCATCGCGGTGGTCAAGATGGCCATGCAACTGGCGATCATCAGCTTGCGGTGGTCGTAGTGGACGTCGGCGGCCGGCGGGGCACTCACGAGGCACCTCCTGGTGGCGGAAGGTCCCAGACCCGTGCGCACGCCGCGGGCGTTCTGGGCTGGCAGCCGGTTCGGCAACCGGCCTGGCGGTCCTTCCCCAGCGGCTCAGGTGTCGCGCTCGCCGGTGGCGCGCTGCCGCCACGCCGTGATGAACTGGGCTGGCGACACCACGGTGACGCCGCAGCGCCGGTCGCCCGGGAAATGCGCCAGGTTGCCGGTTACCAGGCACTCGGCCCGAGCCGACACCGCCAACTCCAGGAAGGGCTCGTCGTCGCGGTCGGGCAGCATCACCGGCAACGGACTCGCCGAGACCATCAGGCCACGGTACACGACGTAGTCAAGGAGCGCTGCCACCTGTCCTGGATCGAACCGAAAGCGAGGCCGGTGCAGCACGGCTTCATACTCGCCTAACACCCGCGCGTCGAGACAGAGCGTCAGGTCGCCTCCCGCCACCAGCCGCACGATGTCGCCGGGCGGCCCGGACGGTGAGAGCAGGCCCGCCACCAGGACGTTCGTGTCCAGCACGATGGTCATCGGCGGCCGTCTGCCCGTGCCGCCGCCACCTCGGCGTCGATATCGTCGGCCGTCAGCCGATCCAGGCCCTCGGCGACCGACCGCCGCTGCAAGCCGGCCACGGCCTGGGCGGCGCGCGCCTGACGGAACGCTGCCAACGCCTGCTCCAGATTGGCCTCATCCACCGCCGCCAGGATGGCCACCGGCCGGCCGTTGCTGGTGATGACCATCTCGCGCTCCGCCGGCAACTCGCGCCACACCTCGGCCGACCGACTGCGCAGGTCACGCACACTCAAGAAACGCACGGCTCTGCTCCGATCGTGTCTCAATTGTGCCCACGATCGCGTCTCGGCGCAAGCCCTATCCCGCCGGCTGCTCGGCCTCGCCGACGTAGGCGTCGTCGAATCGGACGACGTCGTCCTTCTGGATGCCGTAGCCGACCAGCAGCACCACGGTCTGCGCGGCGCCGGGCGGGGTGGTGAACGGGATCACCAGATGCTCCCAGACGTCGGCGCGGCGGGTCTCCACGCGCAGGTCGGCCGCGCCGGTGAACCAGCGTCCGGCGGCATCGCGCCAGCGGACCTCGAGCGTCACCGCGGTGCCCTGGCGAACCACCGGCGAGCGCGCCCACACCTCGGCCAGGTAGCTGCGACCGGTGGCGATCGGCAGCGTGGTGAGGTAGCACAGGCAGGTGCCACCACGGAACGCGCCGGCGACCTGCCCGGCGCGCTTCACCGCGCCATCGAGGTAGAAGACACCGTTGGCGGCGTCCTCCTGCCAGGTGCTCCAGCCGGCGGCCACGCCGGCGCTCTGCCAGTCGGGTCCAGTCGGGCCGGGCTGGCCGGCCCGCGCGCTCTCGAAGCCCGGGTTGGGCAGTAGGTTCGGCCCGAGCTTCAGCTTGCCCTGCAGCGCCAGCCAGAGCAGGCGGACCCGTGGGTTGGCGGTGAGCCGGGCCTCCAGGTCCTGCAGGTAGGCCGGCGCGGGGCCGCCGGTGTTGGTCTGCCGCCAGGTGCTCAGGGCGTGCAGCCCGTCGGTCAGCGCGGCCTGCACGGTCGAGCGCCACTGGGCGCGGATGCCCGGCCGCGCGCCGTCGAGGTACCATCGATCGGCCAGCGGGTCGGCCAGGACGCCGTCACGCCAGGCCTGCTCCTCGCGATCCAGCGGCGTGAGCAGGGCGGTCAGGTTGGCGGCCAGCGCCTTTGCCTCGTCGGCGTTGCGCACCGCGGCCCGCGAGGCGGCTCGCGCGCCGGTCCAGCCGCGCAGCAGCAAGTCGGCATAGCCGTAGCCGCGGGCGATCAGCGCCACGCGCGCCTTCACGGCGTCACTGTCGGCCAAGGCCGCGGCCCGTTGCAGGTGCTCTGCCGCGGCGCTGACCTGTGCTGGTGTGTAGCCGTCCAACTGCTGCGCCGCGCTGCCGATGCCGCCGAACCACTCGCCCTGGCGCTGACTGAGCCAGGCGGCCTCGTGCGTCTCGTAGAACGCGCGGACCTCGCCGCCCGCCGGCCCGAAGGCCGCGTAGAACTCGGCCAGCAGCGCGTCGGGCTCGAGCCGCACGTCCCAGAGCAGCCGCGAGGCCACGTAGAGCAGCGGCCCCATGTTGGCCCAGTAAGGATACAGCTCGCTGTGGAACGCGCGCACGCCCATGGCATGGACGGCCTTCAGGTCGGCGGCCAGCAGGTGCGGGAAGTACCGCGGCGCCAGCGCGCCGAGCCCGTAGTAGTCGTACTTGCCCACCTGGCCACACTTGGCCTGCCAGGCGCGGATCAGGTCGTAGTCGACCTGCCGGTAGGCCGGGTCGTAGTACTGGGCGGTGTCCTGCGTCAGGTTGACGAAGACGTTGGGCTCCATGCGCTCGATCTTCAGCGGTGGCAGCTCCACGCCGGCATAGGCGAAGCAGCCGATGAACGCCCGCGGGTGCTTGGCCCGCACGCCCCGGGCGACCGCGTTGACGAAGGTGAACCAGCGGTCGGAGTAGATGCGCCGCCCGCGGTAGAGGGGCCGTTCCACGTCCTGTGCCCGGCAGCGCTCGCACTCGCACCAGGTGTTGTTGTCGTTGATGCTGAACGGGTAGGTGTGGCACTCCGGGTGCGCGTCGAGATAGGTGTTGATGGTCTCGACGGCGATGCGGATGGTGTCCGGGTTGCTCGTGCAGGGCTGCGCGAGTTGGTCGCCGTCTTTGGTCGGAATGGCGCGCTGGCCGTGCAGCAGCGGGTAGATGTCCGGGTGTGACTTGCCGTATTTGCTCGGCGGGTACACCGCGTACATCCAGTGCGTGAAGCCGGCGGCGTAGGGCACGGCCCAGCCGCCGCGGCCGAAGTCCCAGCGGTTGTGGTGCGCCCAGGCGGTGAAGCCGCCGGTGCCCGACGCGCTGGCCAGGCGACAGACGAAGCTGGGCACCTGCTGTTGCCGCAACTCGGGCACGGTGACCGTGTCGCGCCGCGGCACCACCTCAAACGCCTCGCCGGGCAGGAACCAGCGCACACCGAGTTGGTCCTGCAGGAAGCCGCAGACGGCGTTGGCGGTGCCGACCGGCGTGTGGCCGCGCAGGACGAGCACGTTCTGGCCGCAGACGAGCTGGTAACCGGCCCACGCCTCGTCGCCGGTGATGCGGCCGGGGTCGACGTCCAGCCCGGCCGGCGGCTTGACCGCACCGATCAGGACCCGCGGGCGCGTCGCGTCGCTGCGCGATTCGGTCACCAGCGGCAGGGCCGCGCCGGTCATGCGTTGCAGCACGCGGACGAAGTCGGCCGCGGCGGCGGCCACCACGGCCGGCGCGTTGTCGGCGGTGACCACCTGCGCGCGCGGTTGCCCGGCGGCCACCAGGACCACGTCAGCAGCGAGAGTTGGCGACGACAGCGCAACCAGCGAGAGAACGAGGACGACGCGGCGATGGTTCATGGCACACCCCGAGCATCGCCGGGGAGCTTCGCGACACGCGTCTCCGGTCCTGCCGGGTTCAGCGGCGCAGCACGCCGGCCAGCGCCTTGATCCGCGCGTCGCCCTCACCCAGCGTGGGGATCAGCCAGCCGCCTTCGTCGTTCTCGTTCCAGGCGTAGAGGATCACCGCCTGGGCCGGACAGACCTCCGGATGCTCGCGCGTCCACTGCACCGCGGCCTGGACATGCGTGGCCAACTGCTCCGGCTTGGCGGTGACCGCGTCGATCAGCGGCTGCTGCTCGGCCGGCGGCGTCGGGTCGGGCTTGGCCTTGACGTTGCGAATCCACGTCGGCGGCCGCTCCTGGCGCGGGCGCGTGTCCCAGCCAGCGGTGGCAAAGGTGACCATCGGCAGCTTCAGGCGCTGGCATTCGGCCCAGTAGCACGTCCGCACGTGTTCGGTCAGCGCGGCGTAGGTCATCATCTCGCCGGCGTAGCCGGCCCCGGCGGCGTAGGCCGAGAACGCGTCGAAGCCCAGTTCGCTAATGGTCGGCTGGTCCTTGGCCGGCGACCAGCCCATGAACGCCACGTACGGCCGGCCCAGCCCGGCAGCGACCGTGAGTGCGGCAAGCTGCTCGAACGCCTCGCGCTTGAGCCGTGGCGGCTTGCCGAAGACGAACAGCAGCGGACGTCCACCGCAGACTCTGACGTAGTCGGCGTTCTTGAAGTGCTCCACCATCCGCGGCCAGAACGCGGTGCCGCGGCCGTCGAGGCGGCCACCCTCCTCCACGAAGCAGTAGCGGATGCCGCGCTTGTTGGCGGCGGCCTGGTAGCGCCGCCGCGCGATGGTCAGGTCGCCGTCGTCGCCATAGTCGACGAACGCCCAGTAGTCGAGACCGGCCTCGGCGGCGTAGGTGATCTCCTGGTCGATGATGTCCTGGCTATCGCCGTTGATGCGTACCAGATCGTCGCCCAGCACCTTGGCGAAGTAGGGCAGCCGGAAGTGGTACTTGCGCTGCCCCAGGCTGCGCTCGACCTGTGCCACCGGCCCGCCTTCGCCGTACCAGCAGTCCCAGCGGATCGCGCCCACCAGCGGCCGCGCGGGCGGCGCGTCACCGACACCCGTCGACAGCAGCGCCGCCATGGCCCACACCGACATACTCATCGGCCAGCTCCTCGCGACCCAACCGACAGGGGCTTGGCCGTCGCGCCGGCAAGTCCTGCCGATGGGGCAGGATCGCCGACGCGCCGGCGAATAGCGAGGCGGAGACCTGCCATGCGTTGGGCCGCCGTGGGGTTGCTGCTCGTCGCGCTGCCGGCTGCCGCCGGCCTGCCGCCGCTGACCGGCAACGATGCCGGGCTCTACGTCGGGCTGGCCGGCGACTACATGCTCGGCCGCAACCCGTTCGCCTTCAGCATCGAGCAGTGCTCCAAACGCTCCGACCCGGCGACGCTGCGCCGCCAGGTGGAGCGTCTCCACGCAGGCGGCAAACGGGTCATCCTCGACTTCTTCCTCTACGACAAGGGCGACGAGCCCGCCAAACCCGCGGCGGACTACCTCGCCAACCTCGACCAGCTCCTGTCGCGGCTCCCCCTCGAGCAGGTCTACGCGGTCACGCTGTCGGAGGAGAACATCTACTGGCTTGGCCGCGCTGAGATGCTGACCGAGCTCTACCGGCTGGTCAAGGCGAAGTACCCGGCGCTGGCGGTCTATCAGTGGTACTCGCCGGGTGCCTCGGCGCCCGGCTTCGGCTGGCCGCTGCTGCCGGCCGACGGCTGGGTGATCGACGAGTACTGCCTCCCGGCCGCCCAGTTCGAGCGCCTGGTGCGCCAGTACAAGCTGCTTGACAAACCGCTGATCCACATCGCCTGGGCCGCGCCGGACTGGCCCGAGTTCGCCACCTGGGACAAGGTCTGGGACGACCAGTTGGCCATCTGCCGGCGCTATGACGTGCCGATCGCCTTCTTCTGCTGGTGGCCGCCGAACAGCACGCCACCGCCGCCGGGCAACCAGAGTATGTGGTCCTGGTCGGCGCCGCCCGGCACGGCGCACCATCGGGTGTGGAACCAGCTGGTCCTGCCCTATGTGGAGCGCCTGCGCGCCGGTCTGCCGGTGGGCGAGGGCGCCGACCGGGTGCCCGGACAGGCGGTGCCGGTGGCCGGCGATCTCGACGGGCGGTTCAGCTATCTCGAGCACTTCGCCGCGTCGCCGCAGTTGGTCGGCGACGCCGCCATCACCGGCTTCACCGGGCTGCGCTGGACCGGTCGCTACCTGGAAGCGAAGACTGGCCAGTCCGCCACCATCACCTACGGGTTCGAATCGCTTTGGCCGCTGCACGAGGTCACCGCCGGCCTGCTCGGCAACGGGCCGGCCCTGGGCTGCGCCTTGAGCGTGTCTGCCGACGGGAGCCGCTGGCACACGGTGCGCGGGGCCAAGCCGCTGACCTGCACGCTGCCGGAGGCCGCGGGCGAACTGCGGCGGTTCCTGGTCCGCATCGAGCTGGCCAGTACCGCGGAGCGGACGGCGACGGTGTCGCAACTGCACGTCACCGCGCGGGTGGAGCCACCCGCCACGCCCGAGGTGGCCCTGACCATCGGGCCGGACGGCCGCGTGGTCTACACTGACGACTTCGGCAGCCAGCGCTATCTGCACTCGGGCCGCGTGACCAATCCCGCGGCCGTCACCTGGCGCCGCGGCCTGATCGGGCTGTTCGGCCGCGCCGGGGCGGCTAACGACGCGGTCATCGAGTATCACTTCCGCTGTGCTCAGCCGCTGCACAAGGTCCGCGCGACCGTCGCCTGCGCGGCCTCGGTCGTCGACTTCGCCTCGTCAGTGGCCCTGTCGCTGTCGCTGGACGGCCGTACCTACCAACCCGTGGCCAGCAGCCGTGACGGTGGCCGACCGGCGTTCCGTGGTGAGTTGGCCCGGGCGCTGGAAGCCGGGCCGGTGCGGGAGTTCTGGGTCCGGCTGCAACTGGTCAACGCCTGCGGCGCGGCGACCAAGACGCTGTCACCCACGCTCCAGCGGCTCACCGTGACCGGCGAACCTGCGCCGCCGTAGAGGGATCGGCCGGCCGCCGGCCAACCGTTCGCGGGTAACGCTGGGAGAGCTCTCTCATGGGTGCGCGCCACGCCTCGCTCTTGCTGACCTTCTGCGCCTTGGCCGGGCCCGCTGTGGCCGGGACCGTGCTGTACGACTTCGAGGTGGCCAGCGAAGGGCCAGCCTGGCACGACGAGCGGGGCACCGCCAACCGCAACCTGCCCGTGACCCGTGTCGAACGGTTCGCCACCTCGGGCCGCACGGCGCTCTGCTTCAAGAGCCCGAAGTACCAGGCCGGCCTGGCTGAGTGGCCCGCGGTCGAATCCGACCTGCGCGTCACCGACTGGTCCGCCTACGACCGGCTGGTGTGGGACGTGACCAATCCCACCGCCTACCCGCAGAAGCTCTACGTGTTCCTCACCGACGCGGCCCACGCCACGCGCGACGGGCTCATGTACCCCATGGACCTGCCGCCGTACAGCTACCACGGCGCCACCATCGATCTGGCCCGGCTGAAGGCCCACGGCCTCGCCCTCGACAAGATGCACCATCTGCACTGGTTCACCGAGCGCCCGGTGGGCGACATGGAGGTCTACCTCGACCAAGTGGCGCTCCTGAAGCCGGGCGAAGCCCGACCCGAGCCGCCGGCCGAGTACCTGCGGCAGTTCGGCGCCCTGCAGAACCAGAACCTGAGCGCTATGCGGCAGTCGCTGGCCGAGGCCAGTGCCCGGCTGGCAGCGCGTGCCGGTGGGCAGCCGGCGATTCTCGACTGGGTGCGCCGCCAGGTGGCCGGCTGTGAGGCCGAGGTGGACCGGCTGGCTGAGCTGATCCGCACCGGCAGCCGCGAGGTGCTGCGCGTCGACCAGATCAGCCGGCACATCGAGCAGAGCATCGCGCGCCTCGACTCGCTGGTCGACCTGCGGCTGAGCTTCGAGCGCGAGCGGACCAAAGTGCAGGTGGACCGGAACCTGCGCAACGACGTGGTGGTCGGGTTCGCCAGTTCCATGGAGAAGGTGCTGCCGCGCGGCGCGGCCCCCAAGCTGCGGATGAACCGACGCGCCTACCTGTCGCTCGCCCGCAACGAGAAGGAGAGCCTGCAGGTGGTGGTGCTGCCGTGTGAGGCGGCGGCCCGCCGCGTGCAGGTGCGCGTGAGCGACCTGGCGGGCCAGGCCGGCGCGGTCCTGCCGGCCAGCCGCATCGATGCGGCTCCGGTCGGCTACGTGGAGACCAAGGCCATCCCGCCGTACGGCTCGTCGCATGTCGGCTGGTGGCCCGACCCGATCCTGTTCCATCAGACCAGCGCCGACGTGGCCGCGGGCGACGCGCAGTCGTTCTGGGTCCGCGTGCGGGCGCCGAAGGACCAGGCGGCCGGGCACTACCAGGGCAAGCTGGAGGTGCTGGCCGACGGGCGACCGCTCTACGCCTTCGACCTGGCCGTCGAGGTCTACCCGTTCGCCGTGCCGTCGCGTTCGCCGCTGGACATGGCCATCACCTGGTGGCCCAACGACTTCGGGCCCGATGGCAAAGGTGGCTGGCGCGAGGCGCCCTACCACGACCCGAGCTGGCAACAGCACAAGCTGGAGTGGGCTGACTTCCTGGCGGACTACTACATCACCATGGACAGCCTCTACTCCTACGCCAACTGCGGGCCCGACTTCACGGTGCTGACGCACCTGCACCAACAAGGCCGCCTGGGCCGCTTCAACTTGGGCTACTACGCGGCCATGCCGGACAAGCCCGCCGAGCAGGACGCCTGGAAGGCCGACATCCGCAAGCGCATCACGCCGCTCTACCAGAAGGCCAAGGAGCTGGGCCTGCTGGACCACGCCTACATCTACGGCTGCGACGAGAACCCGGCGGAGCTCTTCCCCGCCGTGGAGCGCGCCGCGGCGTTCCTGAAGCAGGAGTACCCCGGCGCCTTCGTGCTGACCACCACCTACGACCACAGCTTCGGCACCAGCTCGCCGCTGAAGTCGATGGACGGCTTCTGCCCGCTGACGCCGTCGTACAAGCTCGACCTGGCCCAGCGCGTGCGCGCCACGGGCAAGCAGGTCTGGTGGTACATCTGCTGCGGCCCGCACCATCCGCACGCCAATATGTTCGTGGAGTACCCGGCCATCGACGCCCGCGTGCTGATGGGCGCCCAGACGGCCAAGTACCGGCCCGACGGGTTCCTCTACTACCAGACCGCGCTGTGGGGCGGCGACCCGATCAAGACCGGTCCGTTCACCAACTGGGAGCCGCGGAGTTGGACCACCTACCACGGCGACGGCTCCTGGACCTGCGTGCGCGAAGGCGGCCATCCGGTGGCCACCATCCGCCTGGAGAACTTCCGCGACGGGCTGGAGGACTACGCCTACGCCCGCCTGCTGGAGCGCCTGGTCAGGCAGGTCGAGGCGTCGCCGCAGGCTGCGGCCAAGGCCGCCTGGCTGGCCGAAGCCAAGCGCCTGCTGGCCGTGCCTGAAGCCGTGGTGACCAGCATGACCCAGTACACCAGCGACCCCGCCGCCATCTACCGCTGGCGACGGGGCCTGGCCGAGGCCATCATGCGCGCGGGAGTCGCCGTCGATGACCAGCCCTGAACCGCTGCCGGTCATCCGACCGGCCAGACTGGACGATCTGGAGCAGGTGCTCGCGCTCTACCAGCAGTTGCTGTCCGATGACGCGCCGCCACCGCCGCGCGCGGAGCTGGAGGCGCTGTGGGCCCGCATCGTCAGCGAGCAGCAGCCGCTGACCTTCGTGGCCGAGCTGGACGGCGCGCTGGTGGCCTCGTGTGTCCTGGCCGTCATCTTGAACCTGACGCGTGGCGGACGGCCGTATGGCCTGATCGAGAACGTGGTCACCGACCAGGCGCACCGCTGCCGCGGCTATGGCACGGCGGTGTTGCACCACGCCGTCGCGCACGCCTGGCGGCAGAACTGCTACAAGGTCATGCTGTCGACCAGTTCCACGCGCGAAGCGACGCTGCGGTTCTACGAGCAGGCCGGCTTCGAACGCGGGGTGAAGACCGGGTTCGTGGTCTACGCACCCGACCACACCGGCTGAGCCGCGGGCCGGTCGCGGCAGGACTGCACCGACGAGCGCGGAAGGTTCTGCGGCCCGACCACTCGGGCCGGAGAGGCGTCATGCTTGCCCTGTGGCTTCACCTGCTGCTCGCCGCGCCGGCCGACGCGCCGCGCGTGACGTTGGCGGTGCCCTTGACTGCCAGCGTCGACGCGGCCACCAGCGTGGGTCCGAGCACCGGCGTGGCCCGCCATGATCCTACCGAGCCCGGCGCCTGGACCGTGCGCGGTCACGCCGATGTGGTCGGCTGGGTGGCACCCGGCAGCTTCAGCAAGGCTCGCGGCACGCTGGCGATTCGGCTCAAGCCGGCCTGGTCGGCCGACGACCGTTCGTGGCGCGCCATCGTGGGCGACGACCGGCCGATGGACCCGAAGTCCGAGAACGCCTTCCGCCTGTGGAAGTACGAGCACAGCATCCGCTTCGACCTGCGGTCGCCCGAGGATCGCTATCTGACCATACCGGCCGACGCGGTGAGTCCCGGTGCCTGGCACCAGTTGGTGGTCACCTGGGATGCGGGCGTCGGCACGCGGCTCTACGTCGATGGCCAGCGCAAGGCCGGCCGCGACTTCCAGTACACGCCGACCAGTGCCCGCTGGCTGTACCTGGGTGGCCCCGACTGGCAACCCGGGCTGGGCGACTACCGCGACCTGGTCGTCTTCGACCGAATGCTGACCGATGACGAGGTGGCGCAACTGGCCGCCGGCACGCTGCCGCGCACGCCGGC
>CAZHGD010000123.1:0-13868 GCA_964531735.1 uncultured Fimbriimonadaceae bacterium
GCGCGTATTGCGCGTTGGTCACGCAGTACCGCCCGATGTAGTACGCATCCAGGTAGACCCGGTGCTTCGGACAGTCGGCGTCTAGCCCGTCGCCCATCTCGAACTCGCCGGCCGGCACCAGAACCAGTTCGCTGCCGTCCTTCTCGTTGACCACGGTACTCGGCCACGGCGTCGCGGCCGCCACACCCGGCGTGTCGGTGCGCCGGCCGCAACGTGTCCCGGCCTCCTCCACGAGGGTCTCCAGCAGGCGATCGCGACCGGCATCGTCGTACCAAGCCACGCTATGCCACTCGCTCAAGCGCTCAGGCAGTTCGCACGGCTCCAGCTTCACGGGGATGATGTAGCGCTTCGCCTCGGGCTTCTCCTCGGCGCGGTCCAGGGCGAACCCGATCTCCTTCTGGACGAAGCCCTCCTTGTCCAACGACTGGGATGAGAGCAGCACGAGGACGATGTCGGAAGCCCACACGGCCCGGTGAATAGCCGGCTTCCATTTGTCACCGGGCTTGAGGTCGACCTCGTCGAGCCAGGGGCGCAGTCCTTCCTTCAGCAGACAGGCGTGGACTTCGCGGACAAGGGGCTTGTCCTCGCTACAGTGGCAGAGGAACACCTGAAACGGGCGCGGCTCCGGCTCTGTGCCCGCTGGTTCGTTGTCACGCATGGCCTGGCAACCCTGTCCGCAAAACCGTTACTGCCAGTGGCGCGGCTGGCAGCCTTCCGGTGAGTGCCGCACCATTTGCACGGTCGCGGCGCCGGTCCTCCCCGATGCGATAGGCCAGGTGACATGATACCAGCTTGGCGAGACGGAGACCGCGACCGCAGAGCGTAACGGTCGTCGGTCACGGCCCCGGTGCCAGCGCCTCCGTCCGCCGTCGCCACGCCGCCCCCACGTGCGACACATCCACCGCCAGTGCCGGCAGTAGCGCCGTGATCAGCGCGTGGTCGACCTGGGCCACCAGCATCGCCGCGATGGCGACCCGCGCCGGCGCACCGGCGTGGTCACCGGCGAACGCCGCCGCCACCGCGATGGCGGCCAGCAGACAGGCCAGCTTCGCCGTATAGGCGTGGTAGCAGCCCAGCCGGCCGAACCGGCTCCAATCGTGCAGCGCGTTGAGCACCACACCGACAGCCACCAGGAGCAGCCAACCGCGCACCTCGCGCACGAGTGACCAACGATTGACAGCCAGGGTGGTCATGACTGACAGCCAGTAGGCGAGGTCGACGCGGCTGTCGGCCACTCGCAGCGCCGGTGTGGCCGTGCCGGTGCGACGCGCGGTGACCCCATCGAAGATGTCACTCAGCAGCGCCGCGATGACCAGCACCGCCGCTGCCTGCGGCCGGCCCGCGACGACGACCAGCGGGATGACCACCACGCAGGCGGCCCGGAACCCGACCAGCCACCACGGCGGCTGACGGTACCATGGCGAGCACCCAGGCGACATGCTTCACCCCTTCCGCCGATCACCCGAAGGACGGCACCACCACCTCCGCGCCGCCGCGCAGGGCCGATTCGTGGGCGCACAGGCCCGCCGCGGTCCAGTTGGCCGCGGTCACCGCGTCGCTCAGCGGCGCGCGGTCGTCGCGAATCGCGCTGACGAACTCGTGGACCAGGTGCGGGTGCGAGCCGTGGTGCCCGCCGCCTTGCTCGAACGACAGGTGCGTGTGCTTCGCCGTGGCCTGGAACCGCGTGGTGTGCCGCGCAATCTCCGGCGGCAGCAGATCACCGCGATCCGGCGCCTCGGGCCGGCTGGTGCTGAACGCGCGCCGCTCGCCCGGCGTCACCGGCGTGGCCTCGAACAGCAGCGGGTCTTCGTGCTCCATCTGCCACTCGTAGCAGGCGTTTTCGCCGTAGACCACGAAGCTCTCCATGTACGGCCGCGCGCAGTGAAACAGCGAGCGCGTCACCTCCATGGCCAAGTTCGGCCGCTCCAACTCGAAGACCGCCGTCTCGATGGGGTACGGATTGCCGTACTGCTGCCGCAGTTCCTCGCGCATCTCGCCCGAGCCGAACGCGTGGACCTTCACCGCGCGGGTCCCGGCCAGCGCCAGCAGCGGCGACACCGCATGGGTGGCGTACCACATCGGCGGCAGCCCGGCCCAGTAGCTCGGCCAGCACTCCATGCACTGGTAGTGCGCGCCGCGGAGGAACTGCACGCGGCCGAAGCGCCCCTCGCGCAGCAGCTCGCGCGCGTAGAGGCACTGCCGCGTGTAGACCGCCGTCTCCATCATCATGTACTGCCGGCCGGTGCGCTGCTGCGCGGCGACGATGGCGTGCAGGTCGGCCAGCGAGGTCGCCATCGGCACCGTGCAGGCACAGTGCTTGCCGGCGTTCAGCGCGGCCAGCGTCTGCGCCGCATGGTCGGGAATGCCGCTGACCAGATGGATGGCGTCGTAGTCGCTGGCCAGCACGTCGGCGTAGTCGCGGAAGACGTCGGCGAACTGGTAGCGCTCGCAGATCGCCGCCAGGCGGGTCTCGTCGCGCTCGCAGACCGCCACCCGCGCCACGTCGGGATGGTCCAGGTAGATCGCCGGGAAGCTACCGCCAAAGCCCAGACCGACCACCGCGACGCTCAGTGGTTTGCTGCCCATCGTCTTCCTCCCTACCGAACCGGGCCTGGCCAGTGCAGATGCGCCCGACCCGCCCTCGCTGCGCACAGCGAGGGCGGTTGGGCATCAGGTCGCCACCGACGGCCTACTTGGCCTTCGGCTGCGGCTTGATGTCGCCGGCGTTGACCATCGACCGCAGCGGGTTGTCGCGCGCCACCAGCGGCAGATCGATGCGCCCGCGGCGGCGGGACGACTCGAACGTCGCGAAGATGATCTCGGTGGCCAAGAGCGCGTTGTCGGCGTGTACGCGCGGCTTGCGGCCCGTGCGCGAGCAGTCCATCACGTCGCGCAGGCAGTGGGTCATCGAAGCCAGCGAGCCACCTTCGGGCGCGGTCGGCACGGTCCACTCCACCTCGCCCCGGCGGCGCCAGCGCACCGGCGGGCCGTCGACCGCCTGGATCTGCATCTCGCCCTCGCTGCCGGTGATGTGGATCAGCGCGCCGACGGGGTTGCGATTGTCGGGCGTGGTCATCAGCAGCGCGTGGGCACCGTTGGCCAGCTCGTAGAACAGGATGTGCTGGTTCTCGCAGTGGGCGCCGAAGTAGAGGTTCTCCTCGCGGTAATCGATCTGCGCGAGAACCCACTTGGCCGGCACGTCGCCGTTGAGCATGTTGATCTGGTCGAGCACGTGTGTGCCGACGTCGAACAGCGTGCCGCGGCAGGCGTCGTAGCGCAGCGGCTGCCCGATGGCGCCGTCCTGAATGGCCTTCAGCGCCACCTCACTGTGCCAGCCGTAGCGGATCTGGTGGTTGAAGGTGAGCTGCGTGCCGGCCGCGGCCGCGGCCTTGGCCATGGCGAGCGACGCGCCCCAGGTGTCGGACATCGGCTTCTCGCAGTGGACCGCCTTGACTCCGGCGGCGGCGCAGTCGATGACCATCGGCGCGTGCAGGTGCGGCCAGGTGCAGATGCTGATGATGTCCAGCTGCTCGGTGGCCAGCATCTCGTGGTAGTCCAGATAGACCTTGTCGATGCCGTAGTAGTCGGCGAAGCCCTTGGCGTTGTCCTCAACGATGTCGCAGCAGGCGGCCAGCGTGCAGCCACCGGCGCCTTTGTAGCCATCGGCATGGGTATAGGCCATGAAGTAGCCGCTGGTGTCGCCGCGTTCCTTCTTCCGCCCGGTACCGATGAAGCCAACCCGCAGATCGCTCATGTCCAGCTCCCGCGGCCGCGTCGAGATGGCCGCAGCAGGCTGGTTCGACGCCGGTACGGCGAACCCTTGCGGCGACGGCGTGGAGTGCAGCTATCCCGTGTGGCTCAGGAGCGGGTGCACGGGCAGTATGGTCACCGCCAGCAGTCGTGAGGTCGGCTGCTCAACGGTGACCAGCACAGTGGCGCCCAACCACTGCGCCGCTGTCCAGGTCCAGCCGCGCCATCAGAGCACTTCGACATCGCGACCCAGCCAACGTCGGATGCCATCGGCATCGAGGGCCGGCTCGTCAGCAAGTTCCGCCGCGGCCGCTTCGGCGAGGCTGACCAGTCGCCGCCGCTCCGCCTCCCGCTGGAGCCTGCCGACCAGTGCGGTCAGTTGGCCCAGGGCAGCGGCCAGGTCGTCGTCGGTGCAAGTCTCCAACTGCTTGATCAACTCGGCCGCAGACACGGTCGTCTCCTGCGCCCATTGTACGCCGTGCAGCGACGGCCCGCCACTCACCGCCGCGCGCCGGCCAGCGGTGCGCCGCGCCAGCCCAGCACCACCTCGCCGCGCGGCGACACCTGGTCGCCCGCCCCGGCGCCGAAGGTCAGCCGCTGCTCGCCCGACGCCAGCTTCAGGCTGCCCTCGGGCTTGACCTCGGCCAGGACGCCGCCGTTCGGCTCGTAGTGCCGGCAGCGGCCGGTGAAGTCCAGTTCGACGTACTCGTCGGGCTTCAGCGTCACCGGGAAGGTCAACTTCTGCCCGGCCGCCGACAGCGTCGGCGAGACCAGCGGCAGTGGCTGCTCGGCCAGCGCCTCGATGCGACCGATCCAGCACTTGGCTTGCGCGCCGGCCGGCAGCCCGTTGACGAACAGGTTCAGCTCGGTCACCGCGTGGTAGACGAAGTGCGGCGTGTAGAGCAGCGGGATGAAGTTGTACGGCCACTTGTAGTCGA
This sequence comes from uncultured Fimbriimonadaceae bacterium, assembly GCA_964531735.1. GTDB lineage: Bacteria > Armatimonadota > UBA10988 > UBA10988 > UBA10988 > CAZHGD01. Next base: position 4,689 of record CAZHGD010000123.1, read on the forward strand.
AGAAGCGCGCGTCTTCGCCCGTGTCCAGCAGGTGGCACGTCCAGCCCGGCCGGTTCAGCGGCAGGTAGTGGTCGCGGCGTCCCGCGTCCACGCCGCTATGCTGCAACTGCACGTTGAGAATGCCGCCGGGGGCCTCGGTCCGTAGCCAGACGGCCAGACGGCGGTGGCCGGTGAGCTTCAGCGCCGGCTTGAACGGCAGCGTGATCTGCGCCCAGTCCGAGGTCTTCTGCGCCTGGTTGGTCACCTGGTAGCAGAACGTCGCGCCGCCGGCCGGCGTCTGCTCGGCCGCGGGCGACACCGTCTGCACCAGCGTCGGCGCGGCCGTGGCCACCGGCTTGAACACCGCCTTGCCGCCCGGCTCGCACAGCACCAGGTTCTCCTTGGCGCCCAGCGGCGCCAGCGCCGTGCGCGCGCGGAGCCGCACGAACGGCGTCTGCTCGCCGTAGGTGTTGGTGCTCGACCAGTCGCGTTGCTCGGCTCGCGTCGCGTCGACCGAGCGCGGCCCGTCATAGATCACCGGCCGCAGGTCCCAGCCGCCGTCGTCGGCGCGCTCCAACTGGTGTTCGGCGCGCGGCTTGACCAGTGCGGCCCGCGCCGACGGGCTGAAGTAGTTCCGCCGCTTCAGCTCGTCGCAGGTGCGGATGATCTCGAGCATCTCGGGCATCCGCTTGTTCGCGTAGAGGTGGTCGGCGCCGACCAGAATGGACACCGGCGCGCCATGGCCCACCGCCTTCAGGCACAGCAGCATCAGCTCGTCGGGCGTCACGGCGTCGGTCACCAGACCGTGCGTGTGCGGCTGGAACCAGCCCACGTCGCCGTCGAGCAGGTGGTCCTTCCAGCCCGCCGGCGCGGTGCCCTTGAACCGCATGGTGTACTCGCGGCGCCCGTAGTAGATCGGGTCGAAGTGCGGCGCGCCGCGCGTCAGCACGTGCCAGGAGAGGTGCGAGTACGGCGCGTTGCCGCCGATGAACACCGGCTTCTTCACGCGCGCCTGCACGCCCAGCGCAATGCGCCCCTGGTTGCGCCAGGCCGGCGGCTGCTTCAGCAGTTCCTCGCCCGCGTCGAAGTACGACATATCGCACGACATGGCGTCGAAGGCCCGCGCGATGTAGCCGCAGATCTCGTCGATCATCGTGGTGTTGACGTCGGGGCAGTAGACCGTGCCGGCGACGTGCTCCTGCCAGCAGTTGACCAGCCGGCCGACCGGCGCGCCCGCTGGATGAGCGCTGATGGTCGTGCCGTGCAGCCCGCGCTGGCACGCGCTGAAGCCCTTGGCGCCCAGCTTCGTGTAGCGGATGATCTCGCCCTCGATGTACAGGTCGCCCAGCGCCGGCCAACCGGTGGTCGCGTCGGCCACGCCGACCTCGGTCGCCTTGTCGTCCAGCGCGGCACTCAGCGTGGTCCGGCGGTCCTGCAACAGCCGCGGGTCGGCCTTCGGCACGATGTACGGATCGGTCTTCGGCCCCCAGCCGACCATGCCGGACATGACGTGCAGGCCCACCTGCAGGCCCGCCGCGTGGATCTTGTCGGCCACCCGGCGCATACCGTCGAAGCCGTCGGGGAAGAGCTTCAGGTTCGGCTCGTAGTGCGGCGTCGACCGCCAGCAGTCCAGCTCGATGCAGCCGAACCCGCCCTTGGCGAACTCGATGACCGCGTCGATGTTGGCCGGTGTGATGCCGTAGACCATCAGGTAGGAGTCCAGCCGCCGCGGTGCTCGCTTGAGCCACACGCCATCGACCATCGGGTGCGGCAAGCCTTGCCCCAGTTCGACGATCTCGATCGCGTCGAGCAGGCGCTGCTCGGGCTCCGGCGCGCCGGTCGGCACGCCGATGACCGCCACCTTGGCGCCTTCGAGGCCATACTCGCGATAGGCGCGCGCGGTCAACGGCCCGTGCGAACCGCCGTCGGTGCGGTCGTTGCAGGCCAGCACACAGGCCGCGAAGCGGTCGTCCCAGGCGGCGTTGACCATGTTGCTGGAGTGCGCGACGCAGGTCACGGCCAGGTTGCAGAACTGGAGCCAGTCAGGCGCACCGGTGACGGCGGTGACGGTAAGAGTGAAGTAGCGCGGGTACACCTCGGCCCGCGCGGTCACCACCACGCCGGAGTCGCCGAAGACGATCGTCAGGTCGCGCCCGGCCAGAGTCACCCCGCTGGCGTTCCAGGTCTTGGAGCCGCGGCCGAGGACCATGAACGGCCGGTCCGCCTGGCCGTGGTTTTGCCCGTCGGCGCGATTGACGAAGCCCTTGAGCCGGCCGTTGGGCGTGATCTCCCAGCGGCAGACCTCGTTCTCCAGCACCACGCCGTCGGGCGTGCTCCGCGGCGCCTGCGGGGCCTCACCGGCCGCGAGACACGAGCCACCCACCAACAGCGTCAGCCATCCACACCACCCGCTTGCCATGGCGCACCTCGGTTGCCCGTCAGGTCATCGTCAGTCCAGACACACCCGCTGCCCGAGCCCGCGTTCGCGCGCGCGCTCGTAGACCACGCCCGCCACGCGGACATCATGAGCCCCCAGGCCGACCAGCACCACCACGATCCGCTCGTCGCGCTGCCGCCGGCCCGGCTCCTGGCCCGCCACGATGGCGCCCAGTTCACCGGCGATGTCCGGCTCCGACAGTCGCCCGGCGTCGACCAGGTTCTTCAGCTCGCCGCGGTGGGCCGCCTGAGCCCAGCTATCGACGACGATGCGGTCGGCGCCAAGCAACGCCGCATCGGCCGCCTGCTGATAGGAACCCATGGCCAGCACGACGGCGCCGGGCGCCAGCCAGTCGGCCTGGAGGAACGGTTCCTTGGCCGTCGTCAGCAACACCACGACGTCGGCACCGGCGACCGCCTGCGCCACGGTGTCGGCCGGCTGCACCTCGACGCCGGCCAGCTCGGCCAGGTCGGCGCGGAACGCCTGGCGGCGCTCGACCGAAAGGTCAGCCACCGTGTACTCGGCAGCGGGGAACACTTGGTGGAGGCAGTACGCGGCCGTGCGGCCTTGGGCGCCGGCGCCCACCATCGCGATGCGCCGCACCGGTTGGTTGGCCAGGTACTTGGCCGCCACGGCGGCCGAGGCCCCGGTGCGCCAGTCGGAGATGTAGGTGCCGTCCATGACCGCCAGCGTCGCGCCGGAGGCCGGTTCGGTCAGGACCACCAGGCTACGGATGTAGGGCCGTCCCTGCGCCGGGTTGGCGGCATAACCACCCACCCATTTCACGCCGCCCACATTGGCGCCGACCAGGTACGCCGGCATGGCGTTGGCCCAGGAGTCGAACCCCGAGCGACTCAGGTCGAGGTTGACCTTGGGCGGCATGACCACCCGCCCGCGGCCCCACTCGGCGAAGACGTCCTCCACCAGGCCCAGGACATCGCTGGGCGGCAGGCACTCCGCCACTTGCCGGCCGGACAGCACGATCGTCTCGTCACCCATCCGTCATCCCCGTCAGTCGCTCCGTCGGCGTGTCACGGCTGGCGCACCAGCCAGAATCGGTCGACCCACACGTACTTCACGTTGGCGCCGTTCTTCGCCGGCGCGGCCCAGAGGTAGACATCGCCATGCAGCTTGGTCGTGCCGATTTTGTAGGTGTGATAGGCACCGTCGGGGATGTCCGCGCACTTGACCGCGACGTCGGCCAGCGAGCGGGCATTCTTGGAGTCGTACGCGCCGGCGGTGAACGCCACGCCGTCGTTGCCGGTCTTGTCCACCCGAATCGAGGCGTAGACCTCGTAGGTCGCGTCGGCTTTGAGCGGCCGGCCCATCAGCGACTGCTGCACGGCCCACTCGTTGGTGTGGCCGACGATCCGGGCGGCCGTCTTGTCCGAGGCCGCTTCGTCCTTCTCCATGCTGGACAGCGTGCCCTCCAGGTACAGGTTGAAGGTGGCGTCCTGCAGATCGACCCACCGGTCGCGCGGCAAGGTCTCGCAACCGGGCGGCGGCGGCGACTTGACGCGACCGAGCGCAATGGTGCGCCGCTCGAAGCCGGCCAAGGGTCCGCCCTCGGACACCATGGTGATGCCCGCCGCCTTGGCGAGGTCGAGGAACGTCTTCGCGTTCTCGACGTAGTCGGCCGGGCCGGGCCAGGTCAGCTTCTCGCGGGCCGCCTGATCTTCCCACTCGTACCGGCGGAGCGTCCACACGTAGCGCAAGGGCAGCCGCGCCACCTTGACGCGTTGCAGCACCGCCGGATCGTCCTTCGCCGCCGCCTCGGCCTGGTCGAACAGCTGCTCGGCCTTGGCCATCAGCGGCAGGTTGAGGAACGGCGCCGTCGGCGAGCTGAAACAGGTCAGGTAGGTCTTGGTCGCCTCGGCCTCGTCGCAGATGAGCTTCAGGTAGGCGCTGATGTGAGGCGCCGCCGCGCCGTAGTAGCCCTGCACGAACTCCTCGATCAGCTTGCGGTCGTCCAGGCTCGGGTTCCACAGCACCTTGGCCAGCACCCAGGCCTTCAGCTCGGCGAACTCGGCGCCCAGACTGGTGTAGGCGCCCTGCTCGAAGATGCCCTTGACGCCGTGCTCGACAAAGAACCGCGCGTTCGGGCCGAGCACCCGCACGTTCGGATGCGGCTGGATGTAGTGCGCGAAGTTCGTGGTGTAGTCCCAGATGTACAGCCGCCCGCAGATCTTCGACCAGCCGCGGATATCGTCGGCGAAGGCCTTGTTGCTCGGCGCGGTGAGCGGCTGCGCGAAGTCGCACTCGATGCTGCACAGCCGGATGATCACGTTCGGCAGCGGCCGCACCTGCAGCGGCGGCTTGCGCGTGTACTGGTAGGCCAGCGTGTCGATGGCCACATCGGGGTAGTCCTTGGCCACCGCCGCCGCCACGTGGTTCACCAGATGGAGCAGCGGACCCATCGGCGAGCCCTCGGCCTCCTCCAGCTTCTTGCAGTTGGCGCACAGGCAGTGGTTGTCGCAGTCGTTCTGCGAGACCGAGACGATGTTCGCCTTCGGGTTGGCGCGCAGGTACTCGAGCACCTTGGCGGTGATGAACTTCTTCACCTCTTCGTTGGTCACGCAGAGCTGCGCGTAGCCGTCCAGCCGCTTGCCGTCGCGCTCGCTGAACCACTCGGGATGGTCCTTGAAGTACTTCTCCGGCGGCACCATCGGCGCGAACGTGTGGACGAACGACGGCCCGCCGTAGACCACCTTGCCGCCGCGCTGGTCGTCCAGCCGCGTGTGCGCGCCGTTGGACTTGTTCCGCGCGGCCCAGTCGGCATCGAAAGCGTCGCTCCAGAACGTCTCGCGGTACTCCAGCGGCGGCACGTAGCGCACCTGCTGGTCGGGCACCACCAGGTCGGGCCGCTGCGGGATGGTGCTGACCTTGGAACTCCACCAACGGCAGCCGACGACGTCCTCGAGGAACTGGTAGACCGCATAGAGCGTGCCGCGCGGGCGGTCACCCGCCAGGACCAGCTTGTTGCCACGCGTGAGGATGACCAGGCCGTCGGGCTTCAGACCAGCCAGGTTGAGGTCGGGCGCCACCTGGCTGGCGGCCTGACCCGGACCCACCAGCACCGCGGGCCCGCCGGGCGCTGTAGTGGCCGTCTGCACCTCGAAGGTGGCGCCGGTGACCTGCTTCAGCAGGCTCACCAGCTCGGTGGCGGCGTGCCGCTCGACGACCGTCGCCGCCGGGTCGATCACCACCGGGCACTCGGCACGGCCGCCGCCGGCGAGCTTCAGCGGCGCCCCGCACACCCCGGTCGTCGGGGCCAGCATCACGGCGCCGGTCAGAACGGACAGCATGAGACGCGTCATGGCTTGGTCCTCCACCGCCGGCCACCGCCCGAGCGGGCCGGTCTGCTCACGCGGCGCAGTGTGGCAGAAGCGCCGATGCGCGTCAACGGCGGCGCCGGCGCTCAACCCAGCAGGCGCAGCAGTTCGGCCTCGCTCAACGCGGCGCCGGTCTCGGCCTCGGCCGACCAGGCCACCTCGCCCAGGTCGGCCCGTAGCGGCGCCAGCGCGGTGGCCAGGTCGGCCTCCTGCGTCGTGGTGCGCGGCAGCCCCAGCTCGGCGCGTAGCTGGTCGGCCGCGCCGAGCAGTTGCGCCGCCACACCCGGCGGGCTCAGGCCGGCCAGCGCCTCCCACAGCTCGGCGTAGCCCGGGCGGTCGGACAGCGCCAGGCGCAGCTCCAGCGCGGCCCGGTAATGGTCGCGCGCACACTCGCTCCGCCCCTCGCGCCGCGCCAGACTGCCCAGGTTGCGCAGACAGTAGGCGGTCATCCGGCGACTGTCGCACTCGCGGCACAGCGCCAGACAGGCTTCGAGCCGTGCGCGTGCGTCACCATAGCAGCCCGCATCGGTGCAGATGGCCCCCAGGTTGAGCAGGAACACCGTGGCCGCGGCGCGATCACCCAGGTCCTCGCTGATCCGCAGCCCCTCTTCGTAGTACGCGCGCGCCGCCTGGTCGTCGCCGCCCGCGCGGACCGTCACGCCCAGGTTGGCCAGGGCGAACACCAGCCCGCGGCGGTCGTCCAGCCCGCGCTGGACCGCCAGGCTCTCCTCGTGCAGCCGGCGTGACTCGGCCAGGTCGCCGCCGGCCTCGGCCACGTTGCCCAGGCCGCTCAGGCACCAGGCCACGCCGGTGCGGTCCTCGCGCTCGCGCATCAGCGCCAGGGCCTCGGTGAGCAACTCGCGCGCCGCGGTCTGGTCGCCTTGCAGGGCGCGCAGGTTGCCGAGGCTCTGCAGACTGACGGCCAGCCCCTCGGGGTCGTCGAGGTGGCGTTGCTCAGCGACGGCTTCGGCGATCAGCTCGGCCGCCGTCGGCAGGTCGTCGCGGCGTTGCGCCACCCGGCCCAGGTTGTGCAACACGCGGCAGCGCGCGCCGCGGTCGCCGACGGCGGCCCAGACGGCCAGCGCCTCGCGGTTCCACGACTCGGCGGCGGCGAGGTCGCCCAGGTGCATGCTCAGCAGGCCGGCCCCTTGCAGCGCCAGGCCTCGTTCGGGCGACGGGACCGCCGCGGCCTGACCCAGGGCCTGCGTGAGGTGCTGCAGGCCCTCCTGCCAGGCCCCACGCCGGTCCCAGTGCCAGTAGAGCAGGCCGGCCAGGCGGAGCCCGTCGGCCGCCAGCTCGGGCATCGCGGCGCACCAGTCGAGCGCCGACCGCAGGTTCTCCTCGTCGGTGGCCAGGCGGGCACTCCAGGCCGCCGCCTCGGGCCCCTGGCGCGCGGCGTGCGCCTGGGCCGCCAGGTCGCGCACCCAGGCCAGGTGCCGGCCGCGCACGCGCGCCGCGTCCTCGGCCGATAGCCGCTCGGCCGCATATTGGCGCACGGTCTCCAACATGCGGAAGCGGTCGGTGTCCTCGTCGTAGACAACCAGCGACTTGTCCACCAGGCTGGTGAGATGGTCGAGCACCTCCCAGTCGGCCAAGACGTCACCACAGACCTCTTCGGCCGCCGCCAGGCACCAGCCGCCGTAGCACACGCTGAGCGCCAGCAGCACCTCGCGCTCGACCTCCTGGAGCAGGTCGTAGCTCCAGTCGACCGCCGCCTGCAGCGTGCGCTGCCGCGGCAGCGCCGTGCGACTGCCGCCGGTGAGCAGCTTGAACCGCTGGTCGAGCCGCTCGGCAATCCGCTCCGGCGGCATCGACCGCACCCGCGCGGCGGCCAGCTCGATGGCCAGCGGCAGGCCGTCCAGACGCCGGCAGATCTCGGTCACGGCGGCGGCGTTCTGCTCGGTCAGCTCGAAGCCCGAGGCTACCGCGGCGGCCCGGTCGACAAACAGCCGGACCGCCTCGACCTGCGCCAGCCCGCCCAGATCCGCCACGGCCTCGGGCAGTTGCAGCGAGCGCAAGCGGTAGACCACCTCGCCGCCGATCCCGAGGGCCTCGCGGCTGGTGGCGATGATGGTCACCTGTGGGCACTGCGCCAGTACGGTTTCGACCAGCTCGCAAGCCGCGTCGAGCAGATGCTCGCAGTTGTCCAGCACCAGCAACAGGCGGCGCTGGCGCAAGTGATCGAGCAGCGCGTCGCGGAAACTGCCGCTGGACGGCGGGCGCGCGTCGAGTGCGGCGGCCACGGTCTGGGTCAGCAAGGCGGGGTCGGTCAGCGGCGCCAGCTCCACCAGGCAGGCGCCGTCCATCTCGGCCGAGACCAGTTCGGCCGCGGCGTGGATGGCCAGCCGCGTCTTGCCGCAGCCGCCGATGCCGGTGATGGTCAGCAGACGGTGGTTGGCCACGCGTTCGCGCACCTCGGCCAGTTCGGCTTCGCGGCCGATGAACGCGCTGACCTGTAGCGGCAGGTTGTGCCGCAGCGCCTGTAGCGAGCGCAACGGCGGTAGCTCGGCCGCCAGGCGCGGGTGGACGAGTTGGCTGATGGCCTCGGGCCGAGCCAGATCGCGCAGCCGGTGCTCGCCGAGACTGACCAGCCGGCAGTCGCTCGGCAGGTTGTGCTCCACCAGCGGCACCACCGCGCCGGACACGAGGATCTGCCCACCGTGTCCCGTGCCGAGGATGCGGGCGAGACGATTGAGCGGCGCGCCCCAGTAGTCGCCGTCGCGCGCGGTGACCGGCCCGCAATGCACCGCCATGCGCACCTTCGGCTGCAACTCGGGCGGCCAGGTGCCGTCCTGCAGCGCCAACTGCCCGGCCAACGCGGCGGCCACGGCGTCGGCCGGACTGGCGAAGGCGGCGCAGCAGGCGTCACCGACCATCTTGAACACCTGCCCACGGTGCGTGACCACCGCCTCGGTGAGCAGCGCATCATGGTCGGCGATGACCTGCGCCATGCGCGTGCCGTGGTCTTCCCACAGCCGCGTCGAACCCTCGATGTCGGTGAACAGGAAGGTGACGGTGGTGGTGGCGGAGGTGGGCATGGGCTGAGGACACGGTTGGCCGCGCGGGGCGCGGGACCTCCTGGCGGCTACGCCGCTGCGCCGGAGCCCGGTGCCACAGGTGGCTTGCCCACCAGTGCGTTGCCGAGCCGCCCCAGCACTGGCGGCCAAGCCGTCAGTGGCACCCGGCGCGGCCGGGCTACGGCGGACGGCGGCGGCCGACCGTCTCGACTGGCTACTTCGCCGCCGCCTCAGCCGCCGGCAGCAGCCAGATGTTGCGATAGGCGATGGCCGTGTTCTTGTAGCACTGGAGAACCAGCGGCGCCGCCGTGGCGGGCGCCTTGACCATGGCACCGTAGGTGTTGCGCAACTCGATACGGTCATGGATGAGCTTGCCGTTCAGCCACGCCGTCAGCGTGCCAGCTTGCTCGATCTG